>DASQMX010000036.1:0-113817 GCA_035645275.1 Anoxybacillus sp. | reverse complement strand
AAGGATTTATTGTCAATGATGAAGTACGTGGAGTGAATAAAGTCTTAAATGCTGCTGCATTAACCTATGTAGCTGCCGCATTAATCTCTATGTTAGAGTTAATCAAGTTTATTATGATTTTCTTCCAAGGGAATAATGAGGGAGAATAACCCAATAAATCCAATGTATAGTAAAGCAGGAGGTGGATTCTCTAGCTGTATGCATACAGCTAGAGAGCTTATTAGAAGAAATCGTCGGTGAGATTCAAGATGAATTTGATATTGACGAAGTTCCGATGATTCGCAAAATGAACGAACATACCACTATTGTTGACGGAAAAGTGTTGATTGAAGATATCAATGACTTACTTGGAACGGATATCGATGATACCGATGTCGATACGATTGGTGGTTGGATTTTAACGGAGAAGTTTGATATTCAACAAGGCGAGATTCTCTCCTACGGCGATTATGCATTTAAGGTATTAAAAATGGAAGGGCACCATGTCCAATTGGTTGAAATCACCAAACATATAAAAACTCCTTCGCTTACTGTACAAGAAGCGGCAACAAATTAAAGAGAGGCTGTCCCATAAGGGTTTGACCTCACGCGTATTTCACAATATATAGCTCATTTATCCAATGTAATGTTCTATATATTGTGTTGTGGGGTCTGACACTTGGCTTTTGGGACAGCCTCTTTATTTTTTCAAAAAAGACAAGTTGTTATTTTTTAATTTAACCATTATAAGACCGATTGCTTTTTATTGATTATGTACATAATTAAACAAGACATATGTCATTACAAGTAGCGGCTCTATTTCCGCATAGCCTTCTTTAACCGCAAATTCGTATTGAAATTGAAAATGAAGCGTATGAGAGCGTTCTCCGGTTGCAATGACTTCATCATTCATCAACACTTTCGTATGTGAACCGATTCCAAAAGATTGAAAGTAAAAAGTTTGATTGTGAATTTCTAAAATCAGCCCTTCTTGGAGTTTGGTCGCATTTTTTAACGAATAATCCGTTCGAACGGTTCCTATCACTTCTCCGTTTTGAATAATGTGCCACGTTTCGTTGAAATGAATCTTTTTCTTTTTTTGCTGGACAAATTGAATTAGAGTCTTGTTATGTAAGGTAAAGGATAGATTCATGTACCATTTACCGTCACCCTCAATCACTTCATTGACTACGTGTTGCCACCAATGTGGATAAAAGCGATGGAATTCTCCGATTTTTTGATTCCCTTTGAAGAGAAGCTTCTTACCTGTAGAATATCGTTCTCCCATATGAGTATACCAAACGTCACGTGTTTCCTTTGGATGATAATTGGAATCACGTTTTATTTGCCATATCTTAATCAACGAAATACCGGAGGCTCCAATTGGAAACAATAATAGGCTGAAGAGTTGATTCCACTCAAATTTTCCTAAAATGATAAAACGTAAAGTCATTCCAATAGCTCCAACGGCAAATAATGCTAACAATTTTCCCAACTGCAGTCACTCCTTTCCAACCACGATATGATTTTGGAGGAGAAATGTTTCAATAATGTGGTATTTTGGAACGGTGAAATAATGTATGATATATTCCTTTAACAATCTTTTTGGCCTAACGGAAGCGGTGAATAGGATGGACACGTTAAAAAGAGAGAAATAGCTGAACATAGGTAGCTACTTTCTCTGATTAGCTTAGTCTGTTGTTTCAAATGGATTTCAAACAATGCAGTAGATTTTCATTTGTGTCTTTCCTCGCATCTAATCATTCGCTAGGAGTTTAATTTTCCCTCTTAAATTAATGTAAAAATAAATGATTCTTACAAATAGGAGCGAAATATTGGAGCCAAATGTTTTTTGCTCTTTCTTTTTGTTATGATAATAATTAACTAGAATTTATAAGGATTTGTGTAGGAGGGGAAATAAATGAATCAAGTCATTGAAACGATTTTACAACACCGTTCCATTCGAAAATTTGAAGATCGGCCTCTATCCGATGAACAAATTCGTACCATTGTAGAGTGTGCTCAAGCCGCATCCACATCCAGCTTTATTCAAGCCTATTCGATCATCGGAGTAAAAAATAAAGAGACGAAGCGGAAGCTCGCTGAGTTAGCTGGAAATCAATCATATGTAGAGAATAATGGCCATTTTTTTGTATTTTGTGCGGATTTACATCGCCATGAGATTGTCGGTGAAATGGAAAACGTGGATTTATCTACTACATTAGAAAGCACAGAAAAGTTTATGGTTGCGCTTATTGACACGGCATTGGCTGCGCAAAATGCTGTCATAGCCGCTGAATCAATGGGATTAGGAGTTTGTTATATCGGTGGTTTACGGAACAATTTACCCGAAGTGTGTGAGCTTTTAAAAGTTCCGAAACGTGTGATTCCATTGTTCGGAATTGCAGTCGGGTATCCGGCACAAAATCCTGACAAAAAGCCGCGCTTACCTTTTCAGCATGTTTACCATGAAGAAACATACCAGCAAGATCGCTCTGAATTAGAAAATCAACTAAATCAATATAATGAAACGGTTTCGTCGTATTATGAAAAGCGCACCAATGGGGAACGCCGAGATACATGGACTGGACAAATGGCAAACATGCTTAGTAAACAGGTCAGAATGTATATGAAGAAATTTGTCGAAAGAAAAGGATTTAATTTAAAATAACTCCTTAAAGGTGGATAAATAGAATAACCTCATAATTCTAAAACAAGAAAAACGGAAACGACGACTGCAAAAGACATCCTTTCAGCAGGGATGTCTTTTTGATTTGGGAGCATGATACAATCTAAACATATCATTATTAGATAATTTTTTGATTGCTTATATAATTATATTGTTATATGATAATTAAGGATAAGGGGGGAGATAGTAATGAAACAAGTTGCGGCAAGTGTGGGAGAAGTCGCGACAGTCTTGAAATTATTGGGCGACAAAACAAGACTAACCATCATGGCACTATTAGATCATAATGATTGTTGTGTGTGTGAGTTGGTTGAAATTTTTCAGATGAGTCAACCGGCCATAAGCCAACATCTTCGAAAGTTAAAAGATGCAGGTTTAGTGAAAGAAACGAGAAAATCCCAATGGATCTTTTACTCCATAAACAAAGAACATGAAATGTATTCATTAATCAAAAATATTTTAGCTCATATTCCAGACCAGCAAGAAAAATTAAAGGAACTTGAAGAAAAAGGAACACGAATTTTGTGTGAGTAATGGAGAGGTGATAGTTTGTTTTCAATCATACTGGCATCATTGATTTTCCTCGTGACTTTAATATTTGTCATATGGCAGCCAAAAAACTTATCCATTGGTTGGTCTGCCTGTGGGGGCGCACTTCTTGCTTTGTTAGTAGGGGTAGTTGATTTTCAAGATGTTCTCGATGTGACAGGCATCGTCTGGAATGCGACCCTTGCCTTTATTGCGATTATTATTATCTCATTGATTTTAGATGAAATTGGCTTTTTCGAATGGGCAGCATTACATATGGCGAAAGTGGCGAATGGGAACGGAGTGAAGATGTTTATCTTTGTTTCCATTCTTGGAGCCTTAGTATCCGCATTTTTTGCCAATGATGGGGCAGCTCTGATTTTAACACCAATTGTTCTTGCGATGGTGCGAGCCTTAAAGTTTGATGAAAAGAAAGTGTTACCTTTTATCTTGGCGAGTGGTTTTATTGCTGATACGACTTCGTTACCGTTAGTGGTTAGTAACTTGGTCAATATTGTATCCGCCGATTACTTTGACATTGGGTTTGTTGAGTATGCATCCCGTATGATGATTCCGAATTTCTTCTCGCTCGGAGCGAGTATTTTGGTGTTATATCTTTATTTTAGAAAAGATATACCAAAACAATATGATTTATTGCAGTTAAAGAAACCAAGCGAAGCGATTAAAGACCATAAAATGTTTAAGCTTTCTTGGGTTGTATTAAGCATTTTATTGATTGGTTATTTTGTAAGTGAATTTACAAAGGTTCCCGTGTCTTTCATTGCAGGAGCGGTAGCACTGTCTTTCTTATTCATTGGAAGAAAAAGCCCGGCTGTAGACGTGAAACAAGTATTAAAAGGAGCACCGTGGGCGATTGTGTTTTTCTCCATCGGTATGTATGTGGTCGTATATGGTTTAAGAAACGTAGGATTGACCAATGTTTTAGCCGATGTCATTCAAGCAGCTGCCAATCAAGGATTATTTATTGGAACGATTTCCATGGGCTTTATTGCGGCGATTCTCTCATCGGTGATGAATAACCTGCCAACGGTGATGATTGATGCTTTAGCGATTGCTGATACAAACACAACCGGCATCATTCGTGAAGGATTGATTTATGCCAATGTGATTGGTTCCGATTTAGGACCAAAAATTACCCCAATCGGCTCTTTAGCCACGCTCCTTTGGTTGCATGTATTATCAACAAAAGGAGTCAAGATTACATGGGGAACCTACTTTAAAAACGGGGTTATTTTAACCATTCCAACATTACTTATTACACTTGTTGGACTTTATATATGGTTACTCATCATCTAAGAAAAGGAGCAGATACACATGAAAAAGAAAATCATTTACTTCTTATGCACCGGAAACTCTTGCCGCAGTCAAATGGCAGAAGGATGGGCCAAAAAATATCTTGGCGACGAGTGGGAAGTTTATAGTGCTGGTATCGAAGCTCACGGGTTAAATCCGAACGCAGTAAAAGCTATGAAAGAAGTAGGGATTGACATTTCTAACCAAACATCTGATGTCATTGACCCTGAAATTTTAAACAAAGCTGATTTGGTAGTAACATTATGCGGTCATGCGGCAGACCATTGCCCGGTAACACCACCGCACGTGAAACGTGTGCACTGGGGATTTGATGATCCAGCAAAAGCTCAAGGGACAGAAGAAGAAAAGTGGGCTGTATTCCAGCGTGTTCGCGATGAGATTGGTGAAAGAATTAAGCGCTTTGCGGAAACGGGTGAATAAAAAATTATCAATCCTTTGGTTACTTTTTAGTTAATGTATATCATTTCCGAAAGGGTAGTCTTTTAAGTTCACTTATGCACTCATTCTGCGTTTGGCAACACGTTCTTAACAAGACATCGAAATTATAAAAATCCAGGAACAACATTTTGAATGAATTACTTAGATAATGTCTCTGCATATACTTTGACTAACCGAAGCATTACTTCCATAAACAGGAAGTAATGCTTTTTTATTGAAGTAAGGGAGCAATTAAAAGGAATTTTTTTATAAAGAGAGAATCATTGATTAATAGATTTTAGGGAGGGAAAATTATGTTATTTCCGACACTTGAAACAGAACGGTTGTATCTAGTAGAAATAAGTCAACAATATAGTCAAAAATATTATGAAATTATGTCATTAGATGAGGTAACAAGATACTATGGTATGGAAAATCTTAAAAATGTAGAAGAGGTAGTGAAGATGATTGATTCATTTAAAAATACTTTCTTAAGTAAACGTGGCATTCGTTGGGGGATGGTCCTAAAAGGAAATCAAGAATTTATTGGAACATTAGGATTAAATAATTTGAATCTTGCGAATAAAAGGACAGAAATTGGTTATGAAATACATCCTGATTATTGGAGAAAAGGTTTTACTTCTGAAGCTGTTAAAGAAGTGTTACGTTATTGTTTTGAAAACTTAGACTTGTATCGAATCGGAGCTGTAACATATCCGGATAACATTGCTTCATCTTCTTTATTAAAGAAATTAGGTTTTAAAGAAGAAGGGAGATTACGCGGTTATTTTTATCAAAAAAATCAAATTCATGATGCTTTCATTTTTTCACTGTTAAAAACAGAATGGAGATAAATTGTTAGCATTATATGGGAACGACAAATAATTTTTTTTGAATCTGTATCTAGCTGATTAGATAAAGGAAAACGGATGGAAAAACAAAAAGAGGCTGGCTCAACGTAAAGTGTCAGACCCCACAACACAGGACACCACATTGGATCATATATTGTGAAATGCAAGTGAGGTTAGACGCTTATGGGTCAGCCTCTTTTACATGACAATAAACGATTGTATTGATTGTCAAGGCCGCCTTTTGCGAATAGGAATTTAATTGTTTGTCTTGCATACCCCTTCCGAAAAAGGTTCATTAACAGTTGCTTTTTAGTCAGACGGACAAAGCATTAAAAGTTTTTAGCTACTTCTTGGGCTTGTTTTATCGCTTTTTCTTTAATGCCTTCAGCTTCGTTAGGGAATTGCGCCATCCCTTCCACGATAATCGATTGAACATCTGTAATTCCGATGAAACCGAGTACGGCTTTCAAATAACGGTCTCCAAATTCCATTTCTTTCATTGGGGCCTCAGAATAAATTCCCCCGCGAGCTTGAATATGTACCGCTTTTTTATCCGTTAATAAACCGACAGGTCCATTTTCTGTATATTTAAATGTTTTACCCGCAATACAAATCGTGTCAATGTAAGCTTTCATTTTTGGCGGGAAGCTGAAATTCCACATTGGAGTAACAAATACGTATTTATCAGCCTCGATAAATTGGTCAGTTAATTGGTTGATTCGACTTACTTTTGCTTTTTCATCTGCGCTTAACTGGTCAAATGCGTGTCCTTGTTGAAGTTTACCCCAACCGCTAAATACATCCGTATCGATGTACGGAATATCTGTTTGATAAAGATCTAATTCCACTATTTCATCTTGTGGATTTTGTTGTTTGTAAGCATTTAAAAAGGCTCTGCCGACAGATAAACTGAATGATTGCTCTTCTGGTTTTGGATTTGCAGTAATATACAGTAATTTTGCCATTTTTATTCTCCCTTTCTTGGTGAAATTAAAAGTCATGGATTATTTTTCTCAAAAAAGCTCATATCATTCTATAAGTAGTCAAGAACTGGGTACGGAAGGGGTATTCAACACAAAACTATAATAAATCTACTTACTTACTTTTGTAAAGTAATATAACTTTTTTAAACCTAATGAAAGGACATTATTGGTTCTATGACTAATTTTCGATGCCACAAGATGACGTGTGAGCATTTAGTACTTTATATTTCTGGATTCAAGCGAACAACTCCTGAATTTCGTCTACAATCTAAAACAAGAATAAAAAAAGCTGTTCTGTTACTAATAACAGAGCAGCTTTTTTGGAAGTGATTCACCTATATCATATGATTTACATACTAAGTGTAAGAATTTGGATCCAAATTAGAAATTTTTAATTAGTTCGAAGGATAATTATAACAATATAGGTAATATCATGTATAATAGAATAATTTTTGTGTTTATCACAAAAAATTATGTACTAGAAAGGAGGTGTAGACCTGGTTACTAAAATCGTTGTCGTGTACTGACCGATGGAAGGAATGGTGCACGGAAATGTGCCGTCGCTCACAGCGAACCACGGGCTGTCTTTCACAGTAGGTGAATGACAAGGAGATTTCCTTCCTGATGGAACTCGGTGAGAATCCGAGCGGTAGGCAACGTTTTCCTGATTCCGTTGCGGTTTTAGCTTTTTATAGATTTTAGTAATCAGGAGAAGGGGCGATGTTTGATTATAGAAAAGACATTCTGCTTGATGGTATTCCTAATCATCAAGAAATAATGGCAAACAATGAGCAAACGAATCAGAAAGAAACGATACCTTATCCGTTTGAATACGGTAAGGACATTCCATTGAATGAATTGACGGATTAAATAAAACCTAGTGTTTAAACGCTAGGTTTTATTAATATAAATGAGTATGATTAGCATTTTTTTCCTTAACTTGATGAGCTTTTATAATATTCCACACATTTTATGTCGATTTTCTTTCTAATCTTTCTTTATCTCAGCTGGAAAATCATCCTCGCTAAAACTATGCTTTGCCCAGTGATGAATAGCAGAGATAATCGGTTCCATTTGTTTTCCTCTTTCTGTTAATTCATATACAACTCGAACCGGAACTTCAGGATATACATGCCGTTTCACAATTCCCCATTTTTCTAGTTCCTTTAATCTTTCCGAAAGTAACTTTCCGCTAATCGGTAAACATGATTCCAACTGTCCGAATCGTTGAGGTCCATTAAGAAGAACATAAATAATAAGACCCATCCAACGCTTTCCTAATAATTGCATCGCCGCTTCAATTTTGGGGCATATTTCCATTTTTTCCATAAACGTCACCTCTCCATTTATTATATAACAAAGGAGTTGACATTCAATATGTTACAATGATAAATTAAATTTAATAATTATATTTAATTACAAAAAGTAACTAAATATCCAAAATTATGTTTTATTGGTTAAATCAGCATAATTTTTGATTACCTCACTTTTTAGATTTCCTTATGGTGGCTGCTGTATTAAATGTTGGAGAAGATGTTTATTTTGATTGGGGAATTGTTGTTAAAGATAATTTACTCTCGAATGCTTAAAACTTGACTCCTGTGAATTCTAATTTTAATATGATAAAGCAAAATAAACTTACTAAAAGATACTTTATTACTATTAGTAATAGATTAACATCGGAGGAATGCACATGACAACGAATGTAACAAACGCAAAAGATGTTTTTACTGTCATTAACGAGCGAAGTTCAGTTCGTAAGTATAATCCGTCTGTTGAAATTTCCGATCAGGAATTGAAGGAAATTATTGAAGCAGCCGGAAAAGCTCCGTCTGCTTGGAACTTGCAGCATTGGCACTTTGTTGTGATCAAAGGAGATAAAGCGCAAAATCGTTTATTGCCAATTGCGTACAACCAACAACAAATCGTTGAAGCATCTGCAGTGATTGCTGTACTAGGCGATCTTGAAGCCAATAAAAATACAGATGCTGTGTATAATCCGTTAGTAGAAGCCGGGTATATGACAGCAGAAGTTAAAGAAACACTTGCTAAACAAATTGCTGGAGCTTATCAAAATCGTCAATATGCGCGTGACGCTGCATTCAGCAATGCTTCATTAGCGGCGATGCAGCTGATGCTTGCGGCAAAAGCAAAAGGTTGGGATACTTGCGCAATCGGCGGCTTTAATGCCGAACAATTCGTCAATGAATTTAACATTCCAAATCGCTACGTTCCAGTGATGCTTATTACGATCGGGAAAGCTGCAGCACCTGCCCACAAATCCAATCGTCTTCCAATTGAAGCTATTACAACTTGGATCGAAAATTAATCAAGAAGCCAAACACTCTATGTGTTTGGCTTCTTTGTTTTATCGCACTCAAAGTATCGGTCGAGTCAGTAAGGCAGAAGGAATTAATCCTTAAAACGATTTAAAATGATGTTTATTGTCGGCAGCGGCTATCAAAGAATAGATAAATGTAAATGATAGAATGACTTTATCTTTTAGCAATCCTAATTTAGGAATTTTTCACGGCAGCGATACTTGGAAAACAGTATTGCTTTTTTATTTAACTGGGTTTTTTAACATGTTCACCGAGAAGTCTCCCACCTCTAAGCGAAGTGTAGGTGGGAGAGGTTCATAACAGAATAAGTGACAGTTTATACTTTGATTTTAATGTACAAATTTTAACAATAATGATAATATTTATAAAAATAATTAATGGAGTAGTTTTGATTATGGATTTACAATTTTTGTTTGAAGAACCAATTATAGAAATTCATGAGTTAAGTCCTGGCTATGAAGACCATGCTAGTGATGTTTGGCTGGTGAAAACAGACAATCAAGAGGTAGTTGTCCGCAGTTCTCGAATGAGTGGTGAGCCGAATAATGATTTTTGGTGGGGATGTAAAAGACTTTTTGGGATTGACCCGAGAAATGTTCATGAATTAGAAAATGTCAACAATCTATTAAGTGAATGCAGTACCATTCCGATTCCTAGAGTGTTGAGAAAGGGTACATCTTCAAGAGAATACGTTGTTGTTGAAAAACTCGTAGGTCAAGTGGTGAAATCGTTTATCGGCCAGCCAGCTTCTTTGTTACAAAGTTTAGGAGAAGGATTGGCACACATTCACCAGCATCAAAGGCGTTATATCGGAAATCCATCTGGAAGTTTCCAAATCCAATTACAACATTTCCATGATGAGTTGATACGTGTTATGAAGGAATTAGTTTCAAAGTTTTATAGGAACGATCAAAAAATCGTTCATCAACTTGATGAAATCATTGAAAACCTAAAAGGCTTACCTGTTCCCGATTCTTCAACGTTTGTCTTAGTCGATATGGACCCGACCCAGTTTTTATCAAACGGGAAAGTCATTACTGGCTTAGTCGATACTGAGGCATATGTGATTGCTCCAAGAGAGCTAGATTTTATCGCGTTAGAATATATTCTCGATACGAAATCAGCAGTCGCTTTTCAAGCAGGATATGAAAAGGTAATGAAAATTCCTGATTTGACGAACTATAGGCTGCCTTATCGATATTTATATCGCCTGCTGTCGGTTCAAGGAAATGTAGATTTGGATCATTGGCTGAATCAAGAAATATTATTTTAACTTTCTTTGGAGTGAGTGTATATGGAGGAGATCAAACGGTTACCACCGCTTGAAGCTGCAAAGCGATTTGTCGTTACATATTTTCCTAACTGCCAAGGCGCATTATTAAGCGGAAGTGTCGTTCGTGGTGAAGCGACAAAGACTTCCGACCTTGATATTGTCGTGTTTGATAATCAACTTACTTCACCTTTTCGTGAGTCGTTAATGGAGTTTGGCTGGCCAATCGAGGTGTTTGCACACAATTTTACTTCTTACAAACAATTTTTTCAAAGTGACTGCGATAGAGCAAGGCCATCATTGCCGAAAATGGTTTCAGAAGGGGTTGTTTTAGTTGATAAAGGGTGTATCGAAACGATTAAAAAAGAAGCGAACCAACTATTAGAAATGGGGCCAACACCTTGGGCAGAAGAAATGATTCAACTAAAACGATATTTTATAACAGATGCATTAGATGATTTCATCGGCACTACTGACAGAGCGGAAGAACTATTTATCGCCAATACATTGGCTGAAATGGTTCATGAATTTGTTTTACGAACGAACGGTCATTGGATTGGTGCTTCGAAATGGATTGTCCGCGCGTTAAAACAGCACGATGAACCATTTGCGGAGGAATTTGTAGAAGCCTTTGATGTGTTTTATAAAACTGGCCAAAAAGATAAAATTATCAAACTCGTTGATAAAGTGCTGAAGCCACATGGCGGGCGGTTATTTGCTGGATTTTCAATCGGGAAACATGGATAGGTATTTCCTGGATATGTATTTGCATGAGACAGAACAAGCACACGTGCTTAAGAGTTGATGAAAAAAGATAACTTCTTAAGAGAAAACTAATAAGTTATAAGGTAGCGAACTTCGATGATGAGGTGAAAATGCTTGATATATTCCATACGTCATTCAGTAAAATGGAAGCACCCATCTTTACTTTTGATTAGTATCAGAATCTCTAATCTAGGTGACTGGATTTATTTCATTGCTCTTAATCTGATGGTGTTAAATATGACAAATTCCCCCACGGCTGTTGCTGGGCTATATATTCTTAAACCAATTGCAGAGATATTGACATCGTTTTGGTCTGGGAGTGTTATAGATCGTTTGAATAAACGCCTTATCATGATCGTGCTTGATTTATTGAGGGCTTTATTAGTTGGAATGATTCTATTCGTTCATTCCATCTGGTCAATCTATATTTTGGTTCTAATCATTCATATAGCAAGTTCCGTTTTTACTCCAACTTCCACTACCTATATGACGAAGCTAATCCCGCCAAACCACCGCAAGCGATTTAATTCGTTGCAAAATGTAATGACATCTGGTGCATTTTTATTAGGTCCTGGTATAGCTGGCTTATTGTTTATTGTCGGAAGCCCTATCATTGCCATTTATTTGAATGCTTTATCGTTTTTTATTTCCGCCGTTATTCTATTTTTTCTGCCGAATCTTGATACAACACAAACGCAATCAGTTGGCAAAGCGTTGTCAGTTAAGATTTTGTTAGTGCTTAAAGACAAATTCTATTCAAGAAAAACCCTTTGATATTCAAGGGGTTTTTTTCTTTTTATAAATTAAAGAAGCATTTTTCCGTTTTATCGATTATAAGGGAAAAGAACAATTATTTGAAAATATGGAAAGTATCATGGAGTAAGAGACTATCCATTTGGCTGGTTAGCACATAGAATGAATAAAATTGCCAATCTAGGTGAAGGAAGGGAGCATGTTTTGGAAAGAAGAGTATTGAGCAACAGATATAAAAATTCTCACCATCGATGAGACCGTGAAAACGATGATCCAGCAATCGAACTTATCAAATAGCAGCGGCTTAGAAGGCTGCTGTAATGAGATAACACGACTTAATAAAGCAAGTTCACGGGAAATATCTCAAAACGAGTGCCGACATCATAGCCAACATGTTTTGGGCAATAAGTATCGTTTTGATGGAATATGGGTTACAAAAATGCACCGAAAAGACTGATTGAAACAAGGAGTGATGAGTATGAGTCAATTGATTTGGGTGACTGTTGGTGCCGGACTAGTTCTCTTTATCGAAGTATTATATTGGCTTTATTGGCGGTATTTAGGTACTGGGTCTATCGGGGATTATATCAACGAGGAGCAGGAGCCTAAAGGAAAATATCGGATAATACGAAAATTTAAAACTCCCACTCAACGGATTGCCCTTGTCGATTATAATGGAGGAGTGTGGATTTACAGCAATGGCGACATCATGTTTAGTACAACGGATGGTGAGAATGTGTATGCCGATATGATCGTACACATTCCAATGGCAGCTGCACGCAAGCGGAAGAATGTTCTGATTATCGGCGGTGGCGGCGGAATAACAACCCGCGAGGCACTCCGTTATCCTGATGTGGAGAAGATTACTACTGTCGACATTGATGAAGTCATGATTGATTTCGGTAAAAATCTGGACGCTTTAGTTAAATTTAATAAAGGCTCCTTGAATCATCCTAAAGTTCAGACCGTCATCGAAGACGGAAGGAAATTTGTGGAAAACAATTCGACAAAGTGGGACGTCATTATTATCGACATTCCCGAGCCAACCGATCAATGTCCTCAGCTCTCCCGTCTCTTCAGCAGGGAGTTCTATAGCCTCTTAAAAGAACGTTTGGAACCGGAGGGAGCAATCGCCATTGCCTGTTCCACTGTCTCCTGGATGCCTGAGTACTTCTGGAGCATACAAACGACTCTCAAAAAAGCAGGTTTTCATGTACTGCCATACCACAATTTTGTCCTCCAAGACGGAGAGGACTGGGGATTTTGTCTTGCCGCAAAATTCTCTGTGGAACCAGACGACTTGCATATGTTGGTTCCTACACGTTATCTGACTCGTGAACGGTTGAAAGACATGTTTTATATGCCATTTTATCTTGCCAATGGTCAGAATAAAGGGGAAATCCAAACAGACAACAACACGGTGCTGCTGGATATTGTGAATGAATCCTTTTGAGATTAAGCAGCAGACTACTAAAACCTTCCATTTGATGGAGGGTTTCATTTTACATAAACCACTGAGAAGACTCCCAAAAATCAAGGTTTATATTTTAGAGTTTATATAAAATAAAACTATGTTCTAAATAATTAATAAAATATTTAAGGGAATTCAACAAGAGAACAATCGACTTTACTAGGGATGAATCAATGAAACGGACATAGTTGATACGGAGGTTGTTCGATGATTCTAGTCCGTATTTATTCGGTTTAAAATTCTTTGAGATATTAGAAAAATATTGAAACGAACAATTCAAAGAGCTAATAAATAGATGAAGCAAATCACCTGAAATACTTAAAGGGAATCTATTTCACTTAAGAATCTTTTGGAAGGAGAATTCTACTATTTGGCAAAATACTATATATAAATGTAAAATTTAGGAATGTAGGTGCGAAGATGAAGTGGTTATGGATGATCTTGACTGTAATAGCAGGGATGGCAACGTCTGTTCAAGCTGGAGTAAATGGTGGTCTCGGAAAAAGAATTGGTGTCATGGAAGGTGCATTCGTATCCTTCCTCATTGGAACAATTACGTTATTTCTATTTCAATTGTTTTTCGGAAAAGGTAACTTGCTCCAAATGTTTTCCGTTCCAAAGTGGCAATTACTTGGCGGCTTACTAGGTGCTTTTTACGTTTTTATCATGGTGCTTGTTGTTCCGAAGATTGGGGTTGCAACGGCCATAATGGCTATTATCGTCGGACAATTAGTGATGAGTTCGATCATCGATCACTTTGGCTTGCTTGGTGGAAAGCAAATTCCGTTTGATATCAAAAGAATGGTAGGGATTGTTTTATTATTTAGTGCTTTATTTTTATTTCATAAAAAATAATGGTTTTTCTACTAACGGATGAATTTAAACAAACAATTTATGAATGGTTAATCTATATATAAGGAAGGAAAGTATGATGGATGTAAAATGTAAACGAAGGGAGTGATTGATTTAACTTGGTTACTTGTTTTCATACTTGGCACTATGGGAATGGCGTTTTCCATCGACTGTAGGCGTAAAAAGAACAATAACAACCTTTATGTAAAAACCAATCCAAACGCTAAACCGGGAGAAAGTTCAAATTATATGATGGGGGACAATAAATACACAAATGGGGGAGGCTAAAAAATGGATGGTTACCTATTTCATCTCCCTATAGCAAAATCAAAATCCATGTAAGTGACCTAGTTTCCGGTGAGGTATGATCTTTGGATATAAAAATGTTGATAAATTCGAGATTGTTAAGAATACGAAAGAGGTAACAAATATTTTTCATAACACTGTATTCTTTAATTTTAAATTATTAAGCTAACGGAAGTTTTAGTTCAATAAGCAGGAGGAGTAATGCTTTTCTTGTTCATGTAAAGGGCAGGACTGTCGTTTCTAACTTTTGGATTATCTTGTTAGATGATGGAATGGTATACAAAAAGGGACCTTAGATTTTCCTTGGTCCCTTGTCACATGAAGTTATGCTGTTTTTGATTCCACTTGTTCATTATTGATAGGTTTCCTCATGATAAAAGGATATAATCCAAGCCCTAGAACAAATAATCCAATCCCTAATAAGAATGTCTTCAAATCTGCTGTTCCTGTCTTAATCACCCAGACGGAATAAATAAGAGCTAGAATGGTAATAACTCCGTCATAGATTCGCGCTCCGTTAGTGTTTTGATAGGTCTCTCCTGTGATAATCAATTTGAGTTGATATAGAACAGAAACAAGATATGGAACTAAATAGGCGAGTGTTGCGACTACAATAGCAAAATTGTAAGCTTGGTTTACTGTTCCAGACACTGTTGAAAATAAAAAGAGCTGGGTCATGAAATTCGTAATAAACAAGGAACGAACAGGACTACCCGTTTTGTTCGTTTTAGCAAAGAAAGCTGGAAATAATCCTTCTTTTGCTGCTTGATAAGGTACCTCAGAACTAACGACAATCCATCCAATTGTAGATCCAAATAATGAAATGAGTGCTAAAATAGCCATAATATATGCTCCCTTGTTACCAACGACTACATGCAGAGCGTCAACAAGCGGCTTTTGCGATTGCTGTAATTCTTCTTGAGGAATTGCTCCCATCGTCAGTAACGTAATACCGGCATAAATGAATACAGAGATTATTAATCCGAGCAAGGTCGCTTTTTTTACATCCTTTTGTGACTTTGCACGATTGGAAAGCATAACCGCTGATTCAATTCCAATAAATGCCCACAGCATCGTAATGGCTGCCCCGTTGATTTGGCTTGAAAGAGATAAAGACTGTCCTTCTTGATTTACAAATTCAAATCCATCTCCTAAGTTAGAAGCATCAAAAATCCAAACAGTTAAGATAATATAAACTAGAAAACCTACTACTTTTGTTCCTGTTGCTAGAATATTAATGTTCCCAGCATAATTGAAATCGCGAGAAAGAATCCACTGAATTCCCCATAAAACCACAGAGCATACAGTAAATGTGAGAGCTTTTCCTACTTCTAGCTGAAAAGTCCCTATTGTTAGCAATACTTGTTTACTTTGCATAACCGGAAAAAAGGTGCTTAAATAGCCTGCAAAGGAAATAATGACAGAAGCAGTTGCCGCCCAATTCGCTGCCCAATATCCCCACGCTATGCTGTATCCTGCCACATTACCTGCTTTCGGTGAAGAAAACATAGCTTGCGCATAGCTTTGCGGTCCTGCTTTTAACTCTGGTTTTCTTGTGGCTAAATTTCCGAACACAAGAGCAATCATCCATACACCTAACCCCGTTGCCATCCAAGCAAGGGTGGATCCCATTGGGCTTGCTACTTGAGCTAAACTAGCTGGAAGCATGAATATGCCCCCGCCAATCATATTTCCAATGACAAATGCGGTTAAAATCCATACACCCCATTTTTTCGTTGCCATATGATTTCCTGGTTACTAAAATCTATAAAACATCTACAAAACGCGATGGAACCAGGGAACATCGCTTGCCGCTCAGGAAACACCTGAGTTCCATCAGGAAGGAAATCCCCTTGTCATTCACCTACTGTGAAAGACAGCCCGTGGTTCGCTGTTAGCGACGGCATATGTCGTGCACCATTCCTTCCATCGGTCAATACACGACAACGATTTTAGTAACCAGGTCTACACCTCCTTTAGTTGAATTTGATATTGGTTCAGCCAACAAAATTTGTGCAATAGGTTCCATAACGACCATTCATGTTCTTGTTTGAAGTTATCGATTTTTTGTACCATCATGCCTAAATATTGGCGTTGTTTCATTCCGCTTTTCGATTGCTTGTAGGATTCTTCCATCGACCCTAACATGGCAATCAAATGACGTTTCACTTTTGTTTTGATGGTATCAATGAGTTCTTTTGGCAATCGTTCATGATACCCTAATCCTCGTCTAGCAATGACCAAAGCGGCACTTTCATGAACGGATAACCCGTATTTTTTCATATACTTGAAACGACCGATGACACTCGTATAGGCAGGGTTCACTTTTTTGATACGAAACCCAAGCCGCATCCCCCGACGAATGATGGTATCGGTCAGCTTTTTCTTTTTGAAATTGTGGATAAAACGGTTAAATCTCTTGTCCGTATCGTGCTGTTGTCTTAGTTGGATGTTTTCGATGACCACTACGCCTACATTTTCTCGAAGCAACCAATCATACACATCGCGAACGGTTTCGCCGATGAGGTTGTTTCGTTTATTCGCTCGCACATATTCGAGTTCATGACAGTAAAACACTTTTGATTGAAGAAAATTCCCTTGTTTCGAAACAATACTCACGGCGATACGGTCGATATGGATATCAATACCAGCGATTCGTTCCGCTTGAATCGGTTCATCATAGGCAAGTTTCCTTCCATATACCTCTTCTTCATAGATGAGATGGATGTAATATTCCCCGTTCTTACGTTTGATTTCCACGGTGTACGGTCGATATTCGATTATGGGCTTCCCTTTTGAATTTACTCCGACTTGGTCTCCCATGATGACATCGATGATTTCTTGTTCATATTTTTCAGGAACAGACACAGGCAACCTCAAGCGGGGAGCGTGTTTTCCTTCTTGTTGTCCAAGCGGATTCGCGATTTCTACATAACATTCATACGTGTGGTCATCATACACGAGACGAATATTTAAATTTCCTTTTTTGCTTTTGTCGCCTCTCGCGTACAACTGATTCGACCGCACGTCTTTCCATTCTTCGTTCGTGATTTTTCCTTTTAGACGCTTATAAAAGTTTTGTTTTCCGCTAAAAATCACGCTTGGAATCGTACCTTGTTCCAGATGGTGTTGTAATTTGGCTGCTTTGGCTTTCCATTTTTCTAATCGTTGGTATAATCCGCTTAGACAAGTTTGTACATCGACGTTCCTTGCTGTTTTTCGCCCGTATTGGTAGTCATCGATTTTCCGTTCGGTTTTTTCGATTTTCGCCTGTACATCCTGAAGCCGCATCGGTAGTAACTCACGTTGAGAAGAAATCAGCGATTGAGCCAGCAACACCGCGTCTTCGGCATACCGTTTGTTGAGCGGGAATTGGTGCTGAAGATGCTTAATGATGTCTTTGGCGTTCCTTCCCTCCAGCAAACGGTTGAACGCATACCGCTTGGCCGAACAAAAGACACGCATCAACTCTTCTAATGAGCGAAGTTGTGTTTCATCATCGGAAACGATTTTCGTCACACGAACCGTTTTCATCTCCTTGCCCATCCCCTTATGTTTAGATCCTTAAGAACATATATTCGCTAAATATTCTTTATTTCCTTTTTACACGAGGAAAGGGAGTTATCATTTTCTCAGCATGACCTAGGGGAAGGTTCAGAAGATAGCTAATCCATCAATTCAGGTAAAAAGCAAGAGATATTTACATGAATTTACATATTTTTGTAAATTTGAAATTAACTGGTTATACCTCCTTGTGTCAAACTCTAGATGTGAATTTGTTAAAAAATAGTATGGGGAAATACAAATTTGTTTTGCGTTAGCTGATTTTTATTTGTGACAGTAAAATAATATAATATTATTTTAGTTTGGTAAAGTGATAATATATTAAAGAAATAAAGATTATTAATTCTAAATACTCCTTATTATGATGTTTTTTAAAATTTCACAATTATTTAGAATGTATAAACCAGTTTAAAGAAAGTACGATGTTTTTTATGATTTCCTCTACATAATTTCTACCAATTTGTTGATCTGTTTTTAGAAGCGTTGGTTGGAGAGTATGAAAACTGTAAGAATCAAAATTTCGCAAAGAGAATTAGCTGCAAATGAAGAAAATTTACAAGCAAGGAATTAGGGCAGGACAAGAAATGTTTGAAACGACAGTAGTATCATTCGAAAAAGGGGGGAGAATGAAGCTGCTGAAGACGAAGAAAGTATTCGCGGCGTAAAGTACCTGATCGATGCGTATAGAAGAGAGGGGAGTGTGTATATTTGAATATGACTCAAGGTAAGGAAGACGGTAAACAACTTTTACATCCATGCATTTTTAGGTAGTGTCTTTTTATATATCCCTCAGCCAAAAAACGTGGTAGGGTTGTTGCTCTAGCTGTTTAGATTCCTTACTAATCGCTTTTAACATCTTCTTCATCCTTGTTTTTTTGCTCCCAGTAGCTGCCTTTTCCAAAAAACTCCGCACACACTCCATTCAAAGACTGTAGCTTTTCAACAAATCCGTTTAAATCACAGGTGTGGAAAGTATCATGAAGTTCATGATTTTCTTCGGTAACTGAATAAACATGAATTTCCATACAGCCATCCCATCTAACATTGACATCAAACTGTCCGTCTTCACTTTCTAATTCAAGAGCAACTGTTATCCCATCTTCTCCCTTATGCTTCGTTTTTATAATCCACATACAAACACACTTCCTTTTTATAAATCATACCTCTTAGTACCTTATTTATTTGCAATATCACAGCTCATTTATCTTATTTTCTACATTATCGATATTTTTATTACAGAAATTGCTCAGTGTAACCACCGAGCTAAGAATCTAGACCATATTATTTTCAAATACTTTTTCGCTTTTGTGCTTTAAAAAGGACCCGTTTCATTTTTAAAGCTGAATCTAATTGTTTTTCATTCGCTGCTTTTGCCACACTGAATTTTTCTTGTGTTTCTCGTTAAAACACTCATCTCATCGGTGTGGCTTATAGTGAACTTTAAACACTGATTAAAAAGTTAAAAATCACTAGTTGAATAAAACAGGGAGATAAATGTAGCTATCTACTTACTTTTTATAGTTTTAAAATAAAACCATGTTCTAAATAATCAATAAAATAAAATATAAAAAATTTTACTTAAGAAAGCCCATGTTACTGATCCTGTAAATGACATAAGAACAACTAACATTATGGGACGTAACTTTAACAAATGATGAAGCAATTTTTATACAGAACTTGTATGTTTTAAAAATGCTACAAGAGACATACTAAAGATGTGCTATATAACAAACCAAATGAAGCCACTGAAAGGAGTCATTTATATGGAACACCAATCTCATGAGAATCATCGACATCAACATAGCATCGCATGTGGTCATACAAAAATTCGTCATGGTAATCATATCGATTATCTTCATAATGGTCATTTACACCATGAGCATCAAGGTCATTGGGATGAATGTAAAATCGAAGTTAGTGAAACCAATCCTGATATTTGCAAACCTATTGATTGTGGCTGTCACCATGAAGAAGATTGTGGCCATGAAATGGTACCTCATGGCGACCATTACGACTATCTTGTAAATGGGCGTTTGCATCACGTACATAATGGACATTGTGATGATCATGGCCCTGTAGAGATGATCATTTTGAGGTAAACCTTTACGGCACGTTCTAAACAAAATCTATAATTGTAACAAAATCAAAGACGGCTCTTTTTTTTGAAGATATCCGTCTTTTTTTAATATTAGGAATACTTTCGACTTACGAGCGGGGGTGAGCGTAGGAGGATAGCTGGTAATAATGTATCAAAATTCATAAACAAAATCGCTGGAATTTTGATTATTTTCCTTGGATGTCTCGCTTTCTTGAGATAAATATAATAAAATGAATGGATTTTTCACTCTCCTGAAATTAAAAACCCAAAAACAACTATTCTTCTGATTACATACAGTGGTTGTTTTTGGTTTTTTATATTAAGTTAACATGATCTTAAAATTGTCTCTCTTGAAAAACACCACATAGACGTGATACGATGTTATCAATTTTCGATATCGAAAATTGATCATGAAGGGGATCATTATGGAAAATAAAGTGTTACGTAAATTGTTCCTTGGTTTTGTTCAAATACATATTTTACATCACGCTAAAGAAGAACCTATATTTGGTTCATGGATGTTAGAAGAACTAAAGAAGCATGGTTATCAGATAAGTGCTGGAACATTGTATCCTTTACTGCACAAAATGGAGTTAAATGGTCTATTAGAAAGAGAAGAAAAAAATATTGAAGGAAAGATTAGAAAATACTACAGAACCACCGAAAAAGGAAATGAGGTACTTATGAAAGCAAAAGAAAAAGCTTATGAGCTATTTAAAGAAATAAAGGATGAACAGGCTTAAACTTGGTGAATTTGTTACAAGCGTTGTACACATCATGGATTGGCATACATCATCATGGTAGTAAGAAGACATTATATCATTAGGGGGAATAAGGATTGAATCAAGAAAATGAGTTGCAACAGGAACAAAGAGGTTCTGTTTGGGAAGTATTGAAAACAGCTACTCGACTAGGATTGACGTCTTTTGGGGGACCTATTGCTCATTTAGGATATTTTCGAGAGGAATATGTGAACCGGAAAAAATGGTTAGATGAAAAAACATATGCCGATTTGGTCGCACTGTGTCAATTTTTGCCGGGTCCAGCGAGTAGTCAGGTTGGAATGGGGATTGGGTTTATACGCGCTGGTTTTTGGGGCGCGATTGCCGCTTGGATTGGATTTACTCTCCCTTCTGCCATTGCACTTGTCTTGTTTTCCTACTTTTTAAAAGGAATTTCCTTTAGTGAGACAGGCTGGCTCCATGGATTGCTAGTTGTGGCAGTCGCTGTAGTAGCTCAAGCTGTGTGGGGCATGGCAAAAAACTTTGCATTTGATCGTCCACGTGCCACCATTGCCATAGCAGCAGCAATTTTGACTTTGATTATTCCGAGTGTCTTTAGCCAAGTGGGAATCATCGTAGGTGCTGGAATTATAGGCTGGTTTTTGTTCCGAGGCACACCAGATTTAAAAACAGTTCCAATTTCTATCTCGTTTAATAAAAAGGCAGCCAGTATCTTACTCATTTTATTTTTTGTGTTGTTAGGGTTACTTCCTGTCATTCGACAGTTCACTGACTCTAATCTGATTGCACTCTTTGATAGCTTTTATCGATCTGGCGCCTTGGTATTCGGAGGAGGACATGTTGTACTTCCTTTATTGCAAGCAGAAGTGGTTCCTGCAGGGTGGCTAACAGCCGATCAATTCTTAGCTGGGTACGGAGCAGCACAAGCAGTACCTGGACCGTTGTTTACATTCGCATCGTACTTAGGGATGGCTAGTTTCGGATGGGAAGGAGCTGTAATAGCGACTCTTGCTATCTTTCTACCTTCTTTTCTGTTAATCATTGGAGCTCTTCCTTTTTGGAATTGGCTTCGTCATCATCCTCATTTTCAAGCAGCGCTGTACGGTATCAATGCAGCTGTTGTAGGAATCTTGCTCGCAGCACTATATCATCCTGTGTGGACGAAAGCGATTAAAAGTCCGTTAGATTTTTGCCTTGCTTTAGCTGCCTTTGGCTTGTTAACGGTCTGGAAGTGTCCTCCTTGGATTGTCGTTGTATTTTCAGCCGTCGCAGGGGCGCTTCTTTCCTTTATTTCGTAAAATATCCACCAGCAAAGTCGGGTTCATTTTGAAGGGAACTCGGCTTTTTTCCTACTTTTTAGCTAAACTTCCTTGAAGGAAGACAAAAAATTTAAAAAATAATTGTAAAGCGCTTTCATTACTACGGAATTCCGCTGTTAGCGGGCTTAGCAGTTACACATAGTTTTATCCCGCCAACACCTGGGCCCATCGCTGTCGCGGACTTAATTGGTGCTGACCTTGGTTGGGTTATTTTATTCGGCTTTATTGCTGGTATTCCGTCTATGATTCTAGCAGGTCCGATGTTTGGTAAATATATTGCGAAAAAATACATGCAACGATTCCAGATTATATGGAAATCAAAGAGAAAAAGCTTGTTTATTTCATAGTATGTATGCAGCATTGTTTTATAATCAATTAAAGATATTTTACACGGAACCCTTGGTGCTAGATAAATAAAGCTTGGTGACAAAAAAAATAACTTTTGCATGAAAAAGCTTAAAAAAGGTTAAAGTTTAAAAATTAAAGTATGCAAATGGGGATTGTGAGATTCGAAAAGAAGGGGCTTTGAAAGTAGAGCTAGTAAAAAAGGAAGACTTAGGATTAAAAGAAGGCTATGACCAGCCTTCTTTCTTTTTTCTAATTTTGTTCTTCCTTTGATTGGTAACGTCAAGAATTTGTGTAATGTATTTGATGTTTCAAGAACCTATCACAAAAAGGCCTGGGGTGCCCAAGTCTTTTGCACACTTTATTTAGTAACAAACTTTGTTGGCAAAAAACAGCCGCTTCCTCTACAAACCGGCCGATCTTTGCAGCCGTTTCAGGATTTCATTGAAATCTTCTCGGGAGATGCCAGGTGCGAATTCTTCCGGAAGTTCATCTAACTCCGGAATCGGTCCCCCTTCAGGCGTTCCCTCTATCACTTCAAGCGGTTGGCCGTCAATCGGACTTATCCCCTTCCAAATCTGGGCGATATCTTTATATTCGCCCTCAAAATTCCATGTATAAAGCTTGCGGTGAATGCCCATTGCTTCGTATTTTCTTGCTGTATCAAAGACATTGTTATCAAGATTAGGGATCGGCAGCATTTTTGTCATGTCCACTCCCGTAGCTACCTCCAGCGCCTTTGCATAAGCGGTGATGTGTACGCCTCCGCGAACAAGCAAGTATCCTATCATTTCACGCGCTACTGGATTATCGGTCATTTCATACACGCGCATTTTATGAGTACGTGCCCCGCACTCAAGGAAAAAGTTATGAAGCAAATCCAAAATTAAGTTGCCGCTATTAAAAACATTGTCTCCGTTCCACGGTTTTCCCATGGAGTCTGCCACGAGGGCTGTTTGGGCCGTAACAATGTAATGTTGAGAGTTCCGCAGATCTTTCGCGTTTTGCATCGGAGTGATGTTTGGATCCCCCGGGAACGTGGTTCCTTGAATCATTAAATTAATCGTATTAGTTACTAATTCTACATGCCCGAATTCTTCTGCTGTGATGCTGGCAACCAAATCATAAAACGGCTTAAGTTTTTTCTTTCCGCGAAAGCTAAACGATTGAAACATATAGTTATTTAAAGTGGACATTTCACCAAAACGCCCACCAAGCAGCTCTTGTACAGCGGCGGCGCCGTTCGGATCAGGTTCTTTCGGCATTGGCAATTCTATCGCTAATCTATTAATGCGCGTAATCAAAGCCTTCCCCTCCTCACAGTCTATTCATAAAAATGTATGAAGGGAGAGGCATGTTTCAGTACACAATCCAGTTAGTCCGGCATAATCCAAACGATTTGCTGGATACGGACAAAAAACGAATTATCTTTTTCCATGATCACCATATGGTCAGGCTTAACATCTTTCACGATCCCACGCACGTTACCATGAGTGGTTTGGACAACTACGTGTTTACCTCTTACGGACTGTAATGCTTCATATACGTATGGTTCAACTACACTTACCATTTTAGGAACACGATAATTATCTTCTTTGTAATAGCTCATTACGTAGGCCTCCTTCCATCTTATTCTTCTCTCCAGTGTATGAAGGAGTGCCTACCTAGGTGATAAAAGGACAGTTCTGGTGCGAAGATAGTCATGAATATCCTGCTAAGTGAGATGAATACGGATCGTATAATCCTGTTCACAATAAATTGGATGTTGAAAATGTAGCGAATTTTTACTATCCTTGTATCAGTAAATATATGTTGATATATTTTCAACAACATCTAAAATGTTGATATATATTCATCAATAAAAAGAGGGATATTATGAAACGAACGCCAGCAATCTGTTTCGCAGCAGATGTCAAACAATCTAAACTGATGAAGAAAGACCATTTAATTTACGTATTGGAAGAATGCCAACAGACAATCAACCAACAATTTGAGCAAGACTTGCTTGTTCCGTTTGCCATTAGGAATGGCGATGAACTCATTGGTGTTATAAAAAACTTTGCCAATGCCTATCCGCTGATCAACCATATTTTTCAACAGTCACAGCTCCATCGTTGTCCCTTTTATTTAGGCATTGGCATTGGCAAGCTGGAAACGGATGAAGTAAACGTTCATACGATGAATGGAAGTGCGGTGTTACATGCATTTGTCGCAAGGGACAAACAACTAAAGGAAAAAGGCGAGAAAGCAAAAATTTGGAATGATATTGAAACCGAGACAAGCTTTTATTTTTCATCCGAACTTGTCCCGCACGAACCACTTAACGCCTTATTAAATGTTATTGTCACAACCAAACGAAAATGGACCGATAAGCAAAAACAAGTCATCGAATTGATTGAACAATTTCCCGAATGGACGTATGAAAAAATTGGAAAACATCTAGGGTACAAATCACCCATTTCCACCGTTAGCTATTTACTGAAACGTGCTGATTACCAAAAAATAAAAGCAGTAGAAGATAGCTTGACTCAATTGCTATTGATGTATGAAAATCTTTTGAATCGTAAGGAGCGATAAATTTGTGGATTTATTTTTATGCTGCTCATTTACTAGGGGATTTTATTTTTCAATCGGATCAATTCATCGAGCAGAGAAAGGATAAACCCATCGTTACACTCGTTAAGCATGTGGCCATTCATGCTCTTTTAATGGGAATGGCTTGTCTCGTGATTGCTGTCATCCATCCATCTATTACTAGTGCGACCTTTCGTTCATTTGGACAAGCCATTTTTTTGATCTCTATTTCCCATTATGTCATTGATTACGGAAAAATAAAATTAAGCAAAAAAACGAATAGAGTAAGTAGTCAAGCACTGTTGTTTCTCCTTGATCAAGCTCTTCACTTTTTAACTATTATTTTTGTATTTCATTATTTCACTACGTCAGAATGGTCATTGATGGACAGTATCCAAGCGTTTTATGGTGATTTTGGTATTTATGAAAAGATCACCGCTACCATTTGTGTTTTTATTTTAGCCACCTATGGAGCTGGTTATTTTCTTGGAATTCTCTTACAAAATCTTGCTCCAACCAACGAATTACAAGAGGGAATATATCGCTTATCCGATGAAAAGACAGAAGTAAAAACGAAATATGAAAGTGATGGGAGAACAGAAACAGAAATTACCACTATCAAAACAGAACAGTATTTTCATGATTCACCAGCCAAAATTGGTCAAATCATCGGCATGCTAGAGCGGGCTCTCATCGTCATCCTGATGATGATCGATTTACCACAGGGACTTGCCTTTCTAGCAGCCTTAAAAACATTAACCCGATTTAAGCAATTTGAACATAAACAATTCGCAGAGTATTATCTTATCGGAACACTATCGAGCGCTATGATCGGAATTTTGCTAGGAATTGTTGCTGCAAATATATGGTGAAAATGACTTATAGAATCGATTGAGTTATATTCTAGTTTTTATAAGGATAATAGAGCCATGACAGCTTTCTCTTATTTTAATAAACTATGATTCTATCAAAGAGAAAGCAGCATGGCTTTTTTTATGTTTTCGTTTTTATACAATTATATATAGACAAAAAAGTAGAAAAAAAAATATTATTTTGACTTTCGTTCAGATAATAGTAAAATGGAAATGTAATCGTTTTATTTTTCATGAACGTGTTGCAAAACGAATCATCCATGCATAAATGTACATAAAAAATCTACCATTTTGGAAAAAGTATATAGTTTCTAAAAAACATTTCCAAAGGGTGGACATGACTATGATTTCCAATTATCCATATCGCTATTGACTACAAGTACAATGAAGCACTATTTTCAGTTTTTACTCTGGTTTTGCAACACCCTCTTTCATACTAAAAGTGGTGTGAAAAAAAGGGGAGTATTTAATTAGCTTTGGAGGGTATTCAAAAATGAACACGCTTAGTGACAGCTTCAGAAATCCATGGGAAAAGTTTCACGGTCCAAATCTTGGATATGTCATGGAGATGTACGAACAGTACTTACAAAATCCAAGTCTGGTTGATCCGGAATTGAAAGAGTGGTTTGACCGCTGGGGTCCGCCTGAGTTCCAGGAAACGAATAACGATAATGGACCGAAAGATGTTGTCCATCACACAAATGTACCGGCAAACTTGTTAGAAAAATCTGTTCAGGCAGTCAAATTGGCCGACTATATTCGTACTTTCGGTCATTTGGATGCCAAAATCAATCCATTAGAAACGTCTGAAAAAGATTCGCGTCATATTGATATTCAAAAGTTCGGATTAACAGAAGAGGATTTAAAATCTATCCCTTCTTCCATTATAAGCCCGTATTTGCCTAGACATATTAAAAATGGGTTTGAGGCGATTCAATATTTAAAAGAGGTCTATACATCCAAACTAGCGTTTGAATTTGGTCATGTCCAAGATGTAGAAGAAAAAAACTGGCTCTTACAAATGGTTGAGTCAGGCAGCTATCAACCTGCTATTTCTCATGAAAAGAAGAAGGAATTACTAAAGCGGCTGACCGAAGTTGAGGTATTTGAACAATTTTTACATCGGACATTCGTTGGTCAAAAACGTTTTTCCATTGAAGGCGTTGATACGTTAGTTCCATTGCTGGATGAAATTATTTCAGAATCCGTACAAAAAGGAACAAAACTGATTAATATTGGTATGGCTCATCGAGGCCGGTTGAATGTATTGGCGCACGTATTAGGGAAGCCTTATGAAATGATTTTTGCGGAATTCCAACACGCACCGAATAAAGATTTGATTCCATCCGAAGGTTCTATTGGGATTACATATGGATGGACGGGCGACGTCAAATACCATTTAGGATTAGATCGAAAAATCAAGGATGAGAACACGGTTCGGGCGATTATTACGTTAGCTAATAATCCAAGCCATTTGGAATATGTCAATCCTGTTGTTGTCGGCTATACGCGGGCCGCTCAAGAAACTCGCAACAAGCCTGGCTTTCCAGAACAAGATGAGAATAAGTCATTTGCCATTTTAATCCATGGTGATGCGGCGTTTCCAGGACAAGGGGTAGTGGCAGAAACGTTAAATTTAAGCCGGTTAAAAGGCTATCAAACAGGCGGTACCATCCATATCATTGCGAACAATATGATTGGATTTACAACGGAAAGTGAAGATTCTCGTTCTACGAAATATGCGAGCGATTTAGCAAAAGGATTTGAAATTCCAATTGTTCATGTCAATGCGGACGATCCGGAAGCGGTGCTCGCAGCGGCTCATTTGGCTGTTATTTACCGCCAAACATTTAAGAAAGATTTTTTAATTGATTTAATTGGATATCGTCGTCACGGTCATAATGAAATGGATGAACCAGCCGCGACCAATCCATTAATGTATCAAATGATTCGTAAACATCCAACTGTTCGCAAGCTCTACGCCACTCGTCTCGAACAGCAAGGAATCATCCCGACAGCGGAGGAAGTGGATCGCTTTGCGAAAGAAGTGGAGAAGAAGCTGCAAGAAGCTTATAAGAAAGTATCTGATGTAAAAGAAGAGCTTGATTATGAAATGAATCCACCAGAAGTAGCGGAAAAAGGCATTCCAAAAATCGATACAAGTGTACCTGTTAACGTGCTCGACCAAATAAATCGCGAACTTGTACAATGGCCAGACGGTTTTCACGTATTTAATAAGTTGGAACGAATTTTGAAACGGCGCATTACCGCTTTTCAAGAGAACAAAATCGATTGGGCGCATGCTGAAGCGCTAGCATTTGCAACCATCCTTCAAGATGGCATTCCAATTCGCTTGACAGGACAAGATTCGGAAAGAGGAACGTTCGCCCAACGTCATCTGATTTTACATGATGACCAAACAGGAAAAACGTTTTCGCCGCTACATCAACTATCGGGCAGCAAGGCGTCTTTTGCGATTCATAATAGTCCGTTGTCTGAGGCGAGTGTGCTTGGGTTTGAATACGGTTATAACGTATTTGCTCCCGAAACGTTAGTGCTATGGGAAGCGCAATTCGGTGATTTCGCGAACTCCGCCCAAGTCATCATTGACCAGTTTATCTCATCGGGAAGAGCAAAATGGGGACAAAAATCTGGTCTCGTTATGCTGCTTCCACATGGATATGAAGGACAAGGACCTGAGCATTCAAGCGCCCGTTTGGAACGATTTCTTACATTAGCCGCTGAAAATAACTGGACGGTTGCCAATATGACGAAATCATCCCAATATTTTCATATTTTGCGTCGCCAAGCGCTGATTTTACAAAAAGAAGAAGTACGGCCGCTTGTCATTATGTCGCCAAAAAGCTTATTGCGTCATCCATTGGTCGTATCAGGAGCAGCGGATTTGAGTGAAGGAAGTTTCCAACCGGTGTTGCCACAACCGGGATTAGGACATGACGCGGAGAAAGTCGAACGCTTAATTCTATGTTCAGGAAAAATCGCGATTGATTTAGCGGAAAAATTAAACGAAGTAAAAGACAAGGACTGGTTCCATATTTTACGAGTAGAAGAATTATATCCATTCCCAATGGAGGAAATTTCTCGTTACGTCAAACAGTTCCCGAATGTCAAAGAAATCGTATGGGTGCAAGAAGAGCCGAAAAATATGGGAGCTTGGAACTTTGTAGAACCTCGATTGCTTACATTGGCTCCTGCGGGAGTTCAAGTCTCTTATATCGGTCGCAGAAGACGCTCTAGTACGGCGGAAGGCGATCCAATTGTTCATAAAAAAGAACAAGCACGAATTATTAACCAAGCATTCACACGTTCGTAATTTTTGGATAGTAAAAATATACAAACGAAAATGGTGAAAGGAGATATAACAGTGGCAGAAATCAAAGTACCAGAATTAGCAGAATCGATAACGGAAGGGACCATTTTCCAATGGCTCAAAAAACCGGGAGATTTTATTCATAAAGGGGAGCCGATTGCCGAGTTAGAAACCGATAAAGTCAATGTAGAGTTAATGTCTGAGGAATCAGGGGTCATCACCAAATTACTATTTAATGAAGGGGATACAGTTAAAGTAGGAGATACAATCGCCATTGTGTCAGAAGAAGCAGAAGCAAACGTACCACAGGCGGCGGAAACGCCACAGCAACCAGAAAAGGAAGAACCAAGCCAACCGGTAGCTGTAAAAGAGGAGCCTGTTAAGGAAGAACCAGTCGCAAGACCAGCTCAACGACCGGTTGCTTCACCAGCTGCGAGAAAACTAGCACGCGAAAGAGGAATTGACTTATCCAAAGTGACGCCATTTGATCCGCTTGGCCGTATACGTAAACAAGATGTAGAAGCGTATTCGAATCAACCGGCTCAACCGGCACCAGCTGTGGAAGCAGTCAAATCGACGATGCCTGATTTGTTTGAACCGGAAAAACCAGTGGAACGAATAAAAATGTCTCGACGCCGTCAAACGATCGCAAAACGGCTCGTAGAAGCACAACACACAGCGGCGATGCTTACAACGTTTAACGAAATTGACATGACAGCGATTATGGACTTACGCAATCGTCGAAAAGATGCGTTTTATCAAGAACATGATGTACGACTCGGCTTTATGTCTTTCTTCACGAAAGCTGTCGTAGCGGCATTGAAAAAATATCCTCTGTTAAACGCGGAAATTCAAGGGGACGAAATCATCGTAAAGAAATACTATGATATCGGGGTGGCCGTGTCGACGGACGAAGGCTTAGTGGTTCCTGTTGTTCGTGATGCGGACAAGAAAAATTTTGCCGAAATTGAACGAGAAATTTTACACTTAGCAACAAAAGCGCGTGAAAACAAACTAAGTTTAAAAGACTTGCAAGGTGGCACATTTACCATTACCAATGGCGGAGTATTTGGTTCGTTATTGTCCACACCAATTTTAAACGGACCGCAAGTCGGTATCTTAGGAATGCACAAAATTCAACTTCGTCCTGTCGCCATCGATGAAGTGCGCATGGAAAACCGTCCAATGATGTACGTGGCGTTATCCTATGACCACCGTATTATTGACGGAAAAGAAGCGGTCGGCTTTTTAGTGAAAGTAAAAGAACTTCTCGAAGATCCAGAGCAATTATTATTGGAATCGTGATTATTTATTATTGGAATCATGAGGGAGAACTCCCTCATGATTTTTTATTGAAATCGATGATTTCAGCAGGATGATAGGCATCTAACAAGTACAGGTATGTGCAACTATCCGTATGTATTAACTATAATAAAATTATGTAAACTAATTAAAAGGATTTTAGGCAAGTGAAACAGAAGTCGTCTCACGCTGAGACTGCTTCTGTTTGGAAAATATCTTGATGCTTCGTTTGAAGTAGCTGTTTCAAATTGGTGAGGGAAGGCAATTTGTTTTCAAATGTATATACACCAAGGCAGATGAGGGAATATTCATGGCCAGGATCGAAGACAACGGTAACAACCTCTTCTGTTCCGCAGTCAAATTGTTGAAACATATCTGCGCTACGTAGATTAATATCTAGCACGTTATATTTTTTACGGATGACGTAATACCCTTCCTTTAACTCTTCGGCAAACAAATTTTCTGTGCCAACTAACTCATGAACGACCATCGTTACACGCTCCTTAGGCTCCCTAGAATATGAAATATTTCCTAATCGCACTATACTACAAAACCGAAACAAACATAATAGGTTTAATCTAATGTTCGAAAAATTGTCATGAAATCATGAAGATTTTCTGAGAGACAACAAAAATTTCCTGCAAACAAAATGATGCATTGTAACATTATTGTAAAAAATGTTAATTTCTATTCTTTTCTTAAACTTTGTCAATCTTTATTTTGTAAGTAATATATGGGAAGGATTGCTATCTATGCCAGAACAGGATGGAATACCCATGAAAGATGATTTTTTACAATTCCAGTTTTTTCGGGGATAGACTTGGATTTTTTTCTGAAAAAAATCTTTTCTTGCAGAAAACAATGGTAAATTAATCCATCATCCATATTTATCCACAAATATTACAAAAAATCCGTGTTATGATGTAGGTGCAAGCAAGGGATGAGATTGGAGGAGGAGAAACGATGAACAAAAAAGTCGTATTTTCACTTGCTGCATCTTTAGCGATTGTAGGAGCATCTTTTACAACAGCGAAAGCGGAAGCAGCTGGGCCTGCTCCATGTCCAGCTATCAAAAACTATGAAATTAAATATAATGTCTATCCATCTAGTACTCAAGATATCGAAAAATGGTTCCATTTTATTTTAAATCAAACAGGAAATACTAAAGTAACAAAACCGGTACAGCAAAAACCGGCTGCAACAACTGTCCAAAAACCGGCAGCGAATGTACAAGCTCCTGGAAGCAAGCCAGCAGCGCAGGCGTCTGCACCAAGTCAAAAAGCCAATGAAAATGAAGCAGGATTAAAAGCTTATGAACAACAAGTAGTAGACTTAACGAATAAAGAAAGAGCGAAATATGGCTTGCCGCCTTTAAAGGTAGATTTAGCGTTAAGCAAAGTGGCCCGTGAAAAGTCAAGAGACATGGCAGTGAACCATTATTTCTCTCATAACAGCCCGACATATGGCTCTCCGTTTGAAATGATGAGAAAATTCGGCATTTCTTATACAGCCGCTGGAGAAAATATTGCAAAAGGCCAACGAACTCCGCAAGAAGTAGTGGCAGCTTGGATGAATAGCGCAGGCCATCGAGCCAATATTTTGAACAAAAACTACACTCATATCGGAGTAGGTTTTGAGGAAAATGGGTACATCTGGACACAACAATTTATAAGAAAATAAGGATTAACGTTTCTGCACCACACCACTAAGGTAGGCATTAGTGGTGTGGTTTTTTATTTCATGCACTTCTTGGTAGCTCATTTTTAATATAAGTATTTTTTTAAATTTCTGAATATTAATCGGCAATGAAATATAGTTTTGCTATTTTATGAATTAACAGATTGTAAGAGAGTGGATAAAAATGTAATTTTTGTCAGTTAGGAAAGAAGAGGATATTGCAGTGGAATTATAGTGAAAACTGGGAATGGGGAAATCCCACTGCGGAAATCATTGGTCTTCTTCATCATTATAAAGAATTGGTGCTAGCTGAATTTCTTGATGATGTGACTAAATACGCTATTGATTATATAAATCATTTAAATAAATATGAACATCACGAGTTACTTAGCTTTTTAAGGATGGCTGAGAAATTACCTGAAAAAGAATACAACTTAATTTCTAACAAGTTACGAAAAATGGTGAAAGCTTATGTTACTTGTGACCCAGAAAAATGGAATTCCTATTGCCTTCAACCAATCCAAGTTGTAAATTCACCTAGTTCAGAATACTACGATTTATTTTCAGATATAATCTCGATTAATCTCAATGATTTAGTAATGAAGCAAACAAAAGAGGGATATTGGGAGCCCACTTGGTCTTGGGGGCAGTTTGAAGAGGAATGGGAAACGGCAAAAGAAGAGTGGAGAGGTTGGTTAACACTTGAAATATTTAAGGATATTTCGTTCTTTTGACTATATCTATATCGAAAATTAAAAGCATAATCTTCAACTATCCTAAAAATTAGTATTTTCATCATTTGCTGGTGCTGTAGCACGGAATAGAGGTCTCCCACGGAAGAACACTTGCATAATCTGTGATGTTGCGAAATGCGTCATAGGTGGTTAACGAGGCAGTATAATTAAACAAATGTTAATATTTAGAAGTTAATATTTAGAAAAATGCTATGAAGAGAAGAGTAGATAAAAAATTTCTTTACAGAGAGCTCCGTACGCTGGAAAGGAGTAAGAAATTTTTATTGAAACAAGCCTCTGAGCAGCACATCGGAACTTAATCAAGGGGATGATGTGACGGAAGCTCCCGTTATAGAGCTAGGGTATAAGCATTTTTATAAAATGCCGTACCTGATAAGGTTAATATGGTGACATATTAACGAACTGGGGTGGCACCGCGAGAACAATCTCGTCCCCAAGATTAAATCTTGGGGGTGGGATTTTTTTATTGGATAAAAAATCATGGTAGGTTCAATAGAAAAAAATTGTTGGTCATATATAGCTATTACCAAGGGGGATGAAGCTTAATGAGGGAAACTTGGAAGTATCCTATCATTCTTTTATTAGGGATAGGGATTTCTAATATCGGAGATTGGATTTATCTCATTGCACTTAACTTAATGGTGCTTAATAATACAGGCTCACCACTTGCTGTAGCTGTTCTTTATATTCTTAAACCTCTAGCTACAATACTAACAAATGGCTGGGCAGGAAGCATTATAGACAGATTAAATAAACGTCATTTAATGATTTTTGTTGATTTATTCCGCGCATTATTAATTGTACTTATTCCTTTGTGTTCTTCACTAGCATTGACATATTTTATTGTGTTTTTAATCAATATAGGGAGTTCGATATTTCGTCCGACATCCATGGCCTATATTACGAAGTTGATCCTACCTGAAAATAGAAAAAGGTTTAACTCCTTACGTAGTTTAGTGGATTCAGGAGGCTTTATTTTGGGTCCAGCAATTGCAGGTATGCTTTTTGTTATAGGCACTCCAACATTAGCCATTTATTTCAATGCCCTCTCATTTTTTATTTCGGGAGCCATTACTTTACTAATGCCTAACCTTGAAAAGAATACTCTTGACACCGTAAGCGATCAAAAGCTATCTCTTCATTTATTGAAAGAAGATTGGAAGGTGGTCCTAAATTTTAGTCGAAACCGTGTTTATGTTATGACAATTTACTTTTTATTTAACGGGATGATTGTTATGACAGCAGCAGTCGATTCCTTGGAAGCTGCATTCGCAAAAGAAGTCTTATCTTTATCAGATAGCGATTATGGAATTCTTGTAAGTATTGCGGGAACAGGGATCGCGGCAGGTGCTTTAATGAACACGTTTTTTTCAGAAAGATTAACTACTTCTTTGTTAATTGGATTAGGATCATGTTTTGTTTCGGTAGGTTATATCATTTATGCTTTCTCAGAAGGATTTCTTATGGCAGCGGTTGGTTTTTTTGTTCTTTCCTTTTCCCTAGCTTTTGCCAATACAGGATTTCTTACATTTTATCAAAACAATATTCCTGTTGAGGTTATGGGGAGAGTTGGTAGTGTGTATGAATTAATAGAAGCAGTTTTAGTCATAATGACAACCATCTTAATCGGAATTTCAGCCCAACTACTTTCAATTCGAATTGTTGTTATTGGCGGCTCGCTAGTCATGTTATTAATTACTATTACGTTATTAGTGTTTAATGTTAAACCCTCAAAAAGGAAATTTTATCATAATGTTAAAACACATAGAGGTAAGAGTATTTAAAGAAAATTGAAGAATCATTTACTCCTAATCCAAATATGTGCTTATTCAAGAATAGGGCGCTAGAGTGTGATAAGTGAGATGCCATGGTATTTCCTTTTTCGTATAAAGCTGAAGGAGCAGTAATGGTTAATTAGAAGATTTAGGATCATGTAAATGGGAGTATTCCTGTAATGAGGAAAAATGAGGTTTGAAACAAAAAAAGTCCTCTTGGTATGATACAGGGTGTCATGGCCTTGCCCCCTAATTTATAAACCAAAGACGACCTAATATGAATTATAACCGAAATTTGAAAATTAGACAAATCACTGAACACACGTTAATCATTGGCGTTGATATTGCGAAACACAAATACGTTGCAAGAGCTCAAGATTACCGGTGATTCGATCTATCGAAGGCCGTTAGCCGTTATATTTGAAAACTCAAGAACAGAGTTTCAAACGTTTATGAACTTCTCCCACCACTAAGCGAAGTGTAGGTGGGAGAGGTTCATCAGAAGATACATATTGGAAAACATTTACAAATAAAAATATAAAAATCAAAGGCCGATTACTTGGTGGTTGTATAGATGTCATTAGGCATCTTATTGGTACTCCATATGGCAGAGTACAAGATTTTCGAAAGAAACATTTTGATAACGATCCTTTAATTTGGTACTTGGAAAACTGCGAGCTAACTACTACCGATTTGCGACGTTCACTAGTTCAAATGAAACTAGCAGGTTGGTTTGAAAATTGTTCAGGTATACTATTTGGGCGTAGTGCTGCAAACCATCCAGTCGATAATTATACGGCTGAAGATGTATATAAAGAACTCGCTGATGAACTTCAAATTCCAATTATTTATGATATAGACTGTGGTCATGTACCTCCACAAATCACATTTATAAATGGAGCGTTGGCAGAAGTTGAAGTTGAAGATGGTAAAGGAGTAATTATTCAGCATTTTAAGCCGTAATGAGTCGTTCATTTATTCAGATTTATTTTTGAACGAACAAGTGCAAGAGTGAAATAATGGAGTTGTTTGCCGCAACTCCCTATTCTTATTCAGCTAATGTGGCAGAACAGTTGAAGAAGGGAATTTATGTAATCAAAAGGGGCGGTGTTGTGATGGTAATAATTTGTTTAGCAGGTACAAGTGCTACAACATGTAGAGAAATTGGCTAATGGTATAATGCCTATGTGGTTCCAGAAGTTAATTCGTTATTTCAACGCCCAAATCCTGAACCTCATATCTTGCAAGGCAAGTTGAACGATGCAAATAATTCACATGATGATGTTCCGAATTTAATCGAAATTCTTTTATCTGTTGTATGTAAAAATGGAGGAAATGGTGCTTATTTCCTCCATTACTGACTATCGTGCGTTTGGAAAAACACGCAGAACCATTTCATTAAATTCTTCAAAAAGTCCTTCGATGGGTTCTCCTCGTTGAAGTTTATTAGAATAATCGGCCATGCGATCAACAAAATCAGGGTTCGTAGAAACAAAAACATTTCGAATGTTTCGGTCTGTTTGTTTTACTGCGTTTGAAATTTTATTTTCAACAGCTCTTGTCATTTCTCCTTTTGGCTGATCATCAAGTATTACTGCAACATATGCATTACGATTCGTGACAACGACATTTGCTTGGCGTACTTCTTCTAAGTCTGCTACACGATCAGCTGCTTCTTCTGCTACTTCTCTAGTTTGCTGGTTAGTACGGCGGTTTGTACCGATATCCTGTGCTCGATTATTATCCGTTGTGTTATAGCGGGCATTTTGTACATTATTGTCCATATTTCTTGCTTCATTGTCATAATTAGCTGTACAGCCAAACAAAAGTGGAATGGTTAAAGTAAATGTTGTCACTAATTTTACATGTTTCCTCATTATAATTATACAATCCCCTTTCAAAAATCATATTTATTGTTAATTTGCTTCTGTTTTTCCTTTTTATGCAGTGAATAGATAGTATTTAGAGAAATAACGAAAACTAATAAAAACACATGGATGATTCCATTCTCGAGTGATGGTCATGAGAGTATCAGACGTTAAAGTTTATAACAAAAACGATATTATTGGAAAAATAAAGATTTTTACCCATTTTATAATGCTCTCTATTGCAGTATATTTTGCATTAAGAGCGATTCGGTTTGGATCTAATCATACACAGGCATCAATGGAATTTTCTATTCTTTTAGGTAAGGCAAGGGGATTATGGGGTGGGTATGATTTGCTTGTGGTTTGGTATTTCTAAACTTTCGAAAGGAATAAAACAAGTATAGTTCTTTATTGACAATTTTAAAAAATCCGATAGGTATCGGAGCATCCCTAGCACCAGGGAAAGAAATATGTCCACAGAGACTTCATGTCAAGCTAACAAAATGCTAATGTAATCCCTTCATTTGAAGTATTCGTTAATGATAAATACAGTAAGTATAAGAAAGGAGGGGACAATTTATTCTAATATACCTAATAATATATACTCCCTTTTAGTTACTCCACCCGTTATTGGTAAATTGTTAACTCTTTGAAATGATTTAACAGCTGCCTCCGTTTCCTTATCATAAATGCCATTTATCTTTCCCTTATAAAAACTCATTAGCTTTAGTCTTTCTTGTACGATTTGAACCAAATTTCCTTTTGAACCGAGTGATAAATTTTTTAATTCGCCTTTTCCAATACCCGTAATAGGTCCTTGTATATGCACAACTGTACCTTCAGTTACTATTTCAAATAATTCCTGCACGTCCTCGTTTCGCATTCTTATACAACCACTACTTACATTTTTACCGATCAACCAAGGTTTATTTGTTCCGTGAATTCCATAATCTCCCCAAGGTACATCTAATCCTAACCACCGAGTGCCGAATCCACCTCCCCATGATTTAGATTTTTTTGTAATCATAAATGTACCAATAGGCGTAGGCGAATCCTCAGTACCAGGTGATATTTTATATCTTCGGATTACTTTTTCATCTTCAATTACGTGAAGCTCCTTGGTCCATAAATCAACCTTAATGTGAATTTTTTGACTCTGTTCACTATGGACCTTACTAAATGGAGATATCGTTAACAACATGATGAATGTGATAAGAAAAAAGTTATTTGTTCTCCTCATTTTGCACTTCATCCCATAATAACTCCTTCAAAAAGTATTGTCCGTCTATATACCATCTGTCGATCAAACTATCTCTTCTAATAATAAAGTGCATTACCTTTTTAGCTCTTCCTTTATTTTTCTTATAGAATTCAACCTCTACCGGAACTTCAATTAAAATTTGTTCGTTGATGTCTTCCACAGGTAATAAAGAGATATTTGTTATTCCAAAATACGTAAAATCTCTTATAACTTTAGTCAACTGTGATTGGCTCTCATTTTTTGCAACAGTTAGTTCTAATAATTGTTTATCGTGATTCTTAACAGCTATTGAAAAAATATGAATTAGTTCATATGGATCAACGTTATGCAAGTAATCATCAATCTTTCCACCTGCCTTTAATATCATTAATTTATGAGATGGATCCATGTTACCTGATCGATGTGTTGTACTTCCCCAAAAATGAATACAAAAATGTCCAGGAAAACCATTTTTAAGAGCACCTGCGCCATGAGGCATTCCATGCATGGATGCAGCGATCATCTGATCATCAACAAGAGCTATGATTGCTCTCCTATTCCAACTCCATCTTCCATTATAGATTTTTTTCATAATTTGCGTGTCTCTTCTAGTTAGTGGTTGGACATCAGCATGCTTATTTCCCGCTCTCCTTTGAACCCTAAATTGTAAACCTGTTTCCACATCAATTACTGTAAAAGTGGTTCCATTAGGCAGGATTTGATTTGCTATATCCCAAGGTAATACTTCAATCATAAAGCTAATAGGGGTATCATCATCCTCATAATGAACTTCATTAGCGAATGTATTCATTGGAAGGATCAATAAAATAACAGAAAGGATAAGCATATTAATGTTTAATTTCATCATTACATATCCCTCATTACATATACTTTTTTTATTGTTATCAACAAGAAATCACGAAATTAATAGTAATTATTGGATATAAATAATCGATATGACATGGGGGTGGGTAGATGGAAAGGTGCATCAAGAAAAGAATGCTAGAGCAGGATATATGAAGAAGATATTGTAAACGTTTGTATAATCATATTTAGTTTGTATTTAAAACGTGGATCCTTCTGTAACTAATTTCAATCCATAGACTTTTTCCTCAGGAAATAAACTCAAATACCTCACTACAATCGATAATTTTAATCCTTGTCGTATCGGACAAAAAATGATTATTCTAAATTATATTTTTTCCACATTTTTAAAACTATTAACTATATCCAAATTTTCATGAATAGTAATTTTTTCTAGGGATAAATTATTACTGTAAAATTTCCAGAAGAAAATGTTTACCATTGAGGATATTCCGAATTATCAGATCCTGAGCTACATTGAGGAGGGATAATACGGAAACAAAGATTGTACAGATCGACCTAGTTGCGCTCGATATCGATCAATACAAATTTACTGGTACTGTGTTGTTATCGTTTCCGGCGCACTTATAGGCCTGTGGCTCGCTGTTCGCAAAAGCGAGCACCGCGGCATGCCTAAAGAAACCTTTGTTGTTCTCATCTTTTTTGCGGTTCCGATTTTGATTAACCCATCTAGTTAATCATCGAAGAAAAAATGAGGAGAAGACAATATGAACAATAAAAGCACACAATTACCCAAACCGGTGATTTTACTGATCATAGATACATTGATGTCCTACCCGTTGGAAGTGGCTGTACAAACCGGACGGGCTCCTGCCTTACAATTTTTGATGGAAAAAGGTTGTTATATCCCCAATATGGTCAGTTCGTTTCCGACAATGTCGGTGACCATTGACAGCAGTCTCTTGACGGGGACATATGCTGATCAACATCACATTCCGGGATTAAACTGGTTTGATGAATCTCAAAAAAAGATCATTAATTATGGTACGGGATTTCGAGAAGCGTTTATGTTAGGAATGCACCAGGTCATCTGGAATTTGTTTTACCGACTGAATAACGAGCATTTGAGCAACGATGTTACCACAATCTATGAAGAGTTGGCTGAAATGGGAATTCCATCTGCCTCCATCAATGCTTTTGTATATCGCGGCAATACTCCTCAACGACTGCATGTCCCTCGGTTACTCAGCACCCTGACCCACCTTCAGGAAACCGAGTGGACAACAAAGGCGACACCTATCTTCTCACTAGGGGCTTTTTCAAAACTACGACCTTGGAGTAAGGTACCGCAAATAGCTGCTGGAAATTATAAATTTACGGCCCAAGAGCTGCGTTATTTAATTCGCAAGAACAAGCTTCCGAGTTTTACTGTATGTATGTTTCAGGATCTGGACTTGCGTATTCATTTTAAAGGTCCAATGGATATAAAAGGAATTGCGCAAATTGATCGGGAAATTCAAAAAACGTTGAATTTGTATCCAAGTTGGGAAGAAGCAGTCAATCGGAACGTATGGATGGTTATGGGAGATAACGGCCATGCTCCGATGGGGTCAAAATACAGTAATTTTATTATTGATTTACGTAAAATACTGAAAAATTATCGTATAGCCCGTCTTCAGCGACAAATTCACGAAAAAGATCAGCTTGTACTGTGTGTCAACCAGCGTATGGCTTACATTTATGTATTGGAAAGGAATCTACCGCTATCTGTTATTATCGAACGGCTAAGAAATGATACACGTATTGATATTATTGCTTGGAAGGATGGGGACTACATTAACGTCGTTTCCGGTATAAGACAAGGTTCATTACGTTATTACAAAGGTGGAGAATATACCGATATATATGAACAGACGTGGACCATAGAAGGGAATGCTGATCTTCTAGATTTGGACATTACGAATAAAGGTAAGGTGTCTTACAGAGATTATCCAGATGCATTAGCACGGCTGTATGGCGCATTAAAGTCTCATCCAGGGCGATTTATAGTGGTCAATGCCAAGCCTGGCTGTGAATTCAAAGCCCAATGTACACCATTTCACCTTGGCGGTTCAGCCCACGGTTCTTTACACAAACAGGAATCTCTTGTACCGCTGGTGATTGCCGGAACCAAGGCCACTCCAAAATTCCCACGCCTTGTAGATATGAAAGACTTTGTGCTTCAATTGTTTCGTCAATAACAAGAAAGGCCTCTGGTCTTTCAGTCACTGAATTAAACTTTATCCTGATGAAAAATATCCTGGAAAAGAAGATTGGGTAGAATTTTGTAAAACGATCGGAGGTACCGCCAAGAATTTTGTGTAATGTAAGATAGATAGGGTATCTCTGAAATGGATTTTAGAATAGAGGGGAGACTGGTTTCCTTCACACAGGAGACTGAATATTCATTCTCCTGTGTGGAAAGGGAGAATCCCCTTATCTTATTCATTTACATTATTTGGTTAATTGTAACGTTCTTCAAACATTCGTTGAAGGGCTTCATGTGCTTCGACAAATCCTCGTAACACACAAACTTTTATACATCATCAATTAAATAGCAGAGGTATTCATGTAAGTGCGATTCATCTAGGTCGATTAAAAACGGATAAAAATAAAATTAGCAAAATATTCGAAGCACAAAATTATCGTAGCAGCCAAGTTCGATGTCGATAATTGGTGGCGCTTAACCTTTAGCGGAATGACAAAAGCTAGAGATTCATTTATATCTATATCGGGAGGAAAAATTTGATGAAACAATATTTTTTCATCATGATCAGCATCATTTTTCTTTTAATCGGCTGTTCAAATGAAAAACAAGAAGAAAATAGCCTTCAAGATGCACAACAAACAAATAGCAACAATATGGAAATCGTTGCCCAAGATTTAAGTGTGCCATGGGCGATCAACTGGGATGGGACATCTTTTTATATTTCAGAGCGGACTGGCTCCATTGTGAAAATTACAGGCAATGAAAAAATTAGACAGAATCTACATTTAGAAAAGAAGCGTTCAACGGTATCTGAAGCTGGTGTTTTAGGTTTTGTACTCCATCCCGAGAAAAAGAATTATGCCTTTCTTTACTATACATATGAGGATGAAAACGGGCGATTTAATCGTGTTGTAGAAATACGGGAAGAAAATAATGAATGGTTTGAGGAAAAGGTTTTGCTTGACCAAATTCCAAGTGGAAATGTTCATCATGGAGGGAGAATAAAAATCGGACCGGACAAAAAATTGTACATTACAACTGGAGATGCTACAGATGCGATGATTGCCCAAGACAAGACATCTCTTGGCGGAAAAATTTTACGAATGAATCTCGACGGCTCAATACCAGACGATAATCCTTATACCAATTCCCTTGTCTATAGCTATGGACACCGCAACCCACAAGGATTGGCATGGGATGAAACGGGTCAGCTTTATAGCTCTGATCATGGCTCAATTGGACATGATGAAATAAATATGATTAAATCGAAAGGAAACTATGGCTGGCCTTTTATTCAAGGAGATGAGACGAAAGATGGGATGATCGCACCATTGTTTCATTCTGGGATTCTTACTTGGGCGCCATCCGGAATTGCCTATCATAATGGGATTTTGTATGTTGCGCAGCTGCGGGGGGAAGGGATTTTAGCGTTCGATTTAAAAGATAAATCGTATAAACAAATCGTTTCCAACGTAGGCCGAGTGCGGGATGTATTCATATTGGAAGATCATTTATTTTTTGTCACAAACAACACGGATGGAAGAGGGACGCCAACCGTTCATGATGATAAATTAATCAAAATTCCAATTCCGAAAGCTTTTTGACGCACATCAATTTGTTGTTGCTGTTTTTCAGCCATTATTCTCTCTCCTTTTTAATCGATAAAAACTTCCAGTTTCATTGCATAAACGAGAAAATGGACACGTTGAACCCCTTGGGCGCCAAAGGGGGGTGATTTCTTGTAAGAATGATTATGTGAATAAGAAATCCCTTCAGAACAAGTTCTGAAGGGATTTTTTATAAGGTTCTATACTTCACCACGGATAAATCATGTTATGTGAAATAAGGATATTTTTAAGTACGACCAGCACTTCATATGACATAAAAAGTTAAGGAAGAAAAGTGGAGTCATTATGAACCAAAAATTATATTACCTCTCTCAAATTAAAATTCCACATAATATCTAATGTACTTGTCCTATATGAATTCTATTTGGAAGAATATCTTATTACTGTAAGAGATTTTCCTTGCAAAAAAATTTTAAGGGAGGTATAAAAATATGTCTGGTTATGGTAACGGTTATGGATACGGGTTTATTTTAATTATTGTATTGTTTATCTTATTAATTATTGTAGGAGCATCATGTTAATTATTGTAGAAACATCAGTTTAATAGGGTATTGTAGGAGTAATAACAGTCTACTAAGATACGAGTTTTCGGAAAATAAAAGGGGCTGACTCATTGATATTATCCCCTTATAGTAGATAGAAAAAAGAAAGAGATGTACTGTCTACTATGGAGGGGATATTTTTATGGGAGAAATTAGAAAAACTTATAGTAAGGAATATAAATTAGACGTTGTGAAGAAATATTTGAATGAGGGTTGGACTAAAAGTGAAATCATCAATCAATTCAAAATATCTTCTTCTATGTTACATAGATGGGTAACTCATTATAAAAATGAAGAAACTCAAGGGTTAGAAGAGAAGAGGCTTAGATAATGGTAGACCAAGGAAAAAACTTTAACACCTGAACAGGAACTTGAACGTTTACGTACGGAGAATGAATTCTTAAAAAAGCTCTTGGTACTAAGAAAGTGGGAGAGAAAGTAACAGATACATATCAGATTATAGAAGAACTATCGAAGAAATATACCATTAGTCTACTCTGTGATGTAGTCAAAGTTTCAACAAGTGGATTTTACAAAATGGGGATAGAGAAAACGAAAAGGCGGATCGAGTATGAAAAGATTAAAGAGTGTCACCAGTCTGTCAAAAGAATCTATGGTTTATCCCCAAGTTACTGCATGGCTAAAGAAAATACAACTTAACCATCAACCATAAAAGAGTGTATCGATTGATGAAGGAACTAGGAATACAAGCCAAAATTCGGAGAAAGAGAAAGTATTTTGGAACGAAAGAGGCGTATATAGTTTCTGATAACTACTTGAATCGAGAATTGCAAGCGAAAAGACCCATTGAAAAATGGGTCACGGATATTACGTATCTTCAAAATGTAGAAGTTTGAAACCGTTAAGGAAATGAAACAAGCCGTTTCACAATATATTGAATTCTACAACAACGAACGTATACAAACGAAATTAAACAGCTGTAGTCTTAGAGAAGATTTAGCTACAGCTGCTTAACAAATTTCCATTTTATTTACTGTCTACTTGACAGGGGAAGTTAGCCCTTTTATTTTTTATCTTCATTCTCATTTTTATCATATAGGTTGGCTAAAATCATAGCGATCTTTGCTAATTTTTCAACATCAAAATTTAATTTATCGAGTATGTTAACAGGAGATTTGAATGGTTCCGGTGGGGGCGATGGAGGAAATCTTGTTGCCTGTCGAAAGATCATATTCAACGCTTCTTGTTGTTGTTCAACTTGTTGTAAGGTTGCTTTTAACATCGCTTCTTGTATCTGTATCTTTTGCAGGATTGTATTTAACATTTTATTTTGTTTTTCCATCTGTTCCTGGACTTTATTATACATAAACTACTCTCCTTCCTTCTTATAAAAGTTAAAAGTGAATATAATCAAAATTAAGTTAACTTACTTTAATAAGATAGTCTGGAATATGTTATGTTTAACAATAATACGATGTATAGACAAACATTATGGAAATGGAATTTTTGGTTATAAATACTAAAGGACAAGGCATTTATACCGATTCGAAAAAGACTAATCAAATAATAAAACATTACCGTACGATAACATTTTTTTATGGGAAAATACAGTTAACTAGAAGGAGAGTAAGTATGATGAAGTATTAAAAGAGGCGTTTAGGTCAGTACTTGGACGAGATTTCTCAATTTTGTATAAATCATATTTGTATTCACCATCCCTCTTCTTTTTTCCGTTTTATTTATTTTTATTAACTCCTTTCTTTCTTAAGGTAATATATGTAATATTAAAAGAGTATCTTGATAAACTAGAAAGCGCATTGACCTTTCACTGGATCAATACGCTTTCTGAGTTTAGGCGTGACAGCAAGTCGTTAATTGCTAGTCGTTCTTTGTTTTATATACCAGATCCTAAAAATGTAACTTTTATTAAGAAGATGGAAATCTGGCAGCTTCGAATCGGGTAGCTGGTCCCAAGAACAGACGACCATTTGCAGTTGGTTGTACAAAAACTTCTACTGTATCCCCAGCATTTAACTCTTCAATAGTACTTACTTTCACGACTACATTTCCAATTCCGGGAATAAACGTTTCGTTGTCTTGGGCTACCGTAGTTCCATTTACACGAATCTGTATTAATATAGAACCGGTAACATTTATGTTGGCTGGATTAAACGCAGCACTTGCAATAATAGAGTATATACCATCCTGGTTCGGAATAAATGTTGTTGGAATTTGAAACTCGTTATTTAAATCGAATTGTACGGCTGGGTATATCACCCGATCGAATGTGAATGCAGTTAATGGTTGGTTAAATGTTGAGAAAGCTTTGAAGGATGATATACATTTACATTTTTTTTTATTACTCGTAATTTTAGACTTACAACGCTCATGCTTTTTACATTCCCCTTTACACTTTTCGTTTTTATGCTCGTCTTTTTTCTTATGCCTCATAACTTTTTCACCCTTTTTACTTATTTATTGATTCCTAAATCAGGATTGAATTTATTTTGATTTTTGGATTGTATTCTTTTGGACAAAAACCAATCTACCTCCATCATATGATTGCCACAAAAAAAAGAAGGGGTCGTTGTCCATCGTCGTTAGCGCATTTTTAGGAGAAATCGAATGCAACATAATGATGTTGTGTTCGAAGCACCTGGGATTCCCGTGAAATCCGGTGGTTTTTACTACTTATAATCCTTACTTATGTTAAATAAGCGCAAAAAGAAATTTGTTATTCTTGTTCCGCAATCGGGCGTATTCCTGTAGTAAGGCATCTGTTTTGTTTTTGGGCCGGATGTGGAATAAGGGAAAGAATTATTAGAAAGTAAATCGAAGTTCTAAGTTATTCGACGGGCAGGATAGTTGAAGAAGATTTTCTTATTTTTGTTGCCCACTTTTGAAAAATCTAACTAGCCAAAGTATAATGCCAATAACCAAAATGATGACCTCGTTTGCTAACGTAATAAGTTTTAACAAAGCTCCACCTAAACCAGCACCCTCACCAGTACCACCTGAACTATAGTCATAAAAATGAAGCAATAATGCTCCTGTTGAAAAAACAAAGACTGGGGCTAGAAATAACATCATTATGCAAAAAAATCAAATTTAGCTTACCATTTTTGTATAGTTTAAAGACTGCAACATTAAGTAACAAAATAATTAAAATGAATGGCCAAAAAATAATAACGTCCATCTTTACCCTCCAGATACCATTATGAAAATAAAATAGATGATTAGGATTATAAATAAAAGGTGTGGCGTGCTTCATATAGAGCACTGAAAAAAGGAGATGATTTTTTTGAATCATCTCCTTTTTGAATTAGCGAACTCTCTGTTATCGTTTGTTGTTGATTTTTGACCAAAAGAAAAACCGCCTATAATAAGAGAGGTTAATTGAACTATTGACCCCCATTAGTGAAGTAACAAAAATGTCGTCGAACTGTAATGTTTCAAATTATGATGGCTGAATGCTCGAACAAACCGATTAAACGTCTTTGGGTTTTATCTTTTTCAGAAAATGCCATTAAAAGGGGTTTCGGACTTAAGAGATGGCAGCCAAAAAACTATCAAATTATAAACTTTACTGAAAATAAAAAATCCCTCTTTAATTATCTGAAAATTAAGAATAAAATAAGATTAACGTACTAATCGGTTAGTATAATGATCGCTTTAAAAGTAACATTAAAAGACAAATTCAATCATCAATTACATTTTCATGTCGTTGCTGTGAATCAAAACGGAAATGAAATTGTCAAAGGAGAGGTAGTCTTTTCGCAATATTAATGAAAAAAGATGAACGTTAAGGTGGGACTACAATGAAAATTGGCGTTGTAGGTACTGAAGCTGTTGGTGGATATTTTGGTGGTCTCCTTAGTAAAGATGGTAATGGCACAAACTATTTGCAAAGAGGCTATTTGTCGTCGCTGGCGGCACGGAGAATATGTCGCGAGCCCCTTTCTATTTAAGAGGTGCTCGCTTTGGCGGCGAACAGCCATATTTGGTTGATTCCAATACAGAAGCTGGCCAGCAGCCGATCGAAATTTATGGAGATCAATTAGGAATGGGAATAACAGCAGAAAATGTTGCCGAAAAATATCACATATCACGAAAAGATCAAGATTTGTTTGCATTAGAAAGCCAAAAGCGTGCCCATCAAGCGATAAGTGAAGGAAAGTTTCGTGATGAGATTGTTCCGATAGAGATTAAAAGTAAGAAAAATTCATTTATTTTCGATACGGATGAGCATCCCCGCCCGAGTACCACTTTCGAAAAGTTACAGCAATTAAAACCTGTCTTTCGCCCAAACGGAACGGTGACAGGATTGCGCAGAAATAACCGCTATGAAATTGCAACCCTTTGTGTAGGCGGAGGACAAGGGATGGCGATCATGATTGAAAATTTAACTGTTTAAATCATAAGGGAGATGAAAATAAAATCTTATCAGCATTCCTTCTTTTTTGATTTTCTCAATTATAAATTAAAAAGTCTCAAAGCTTTTATAAGTGACATCCTCTGATTCTAATGTTAAAAGCAGCCTTCAAATGAAAGGCTGCTTTCCTCAGAGATATTTTGTGCCAGAATCCTATTAATAACTTATGAAATTATCCTGCTTTTCTAGTTTGCTTTTTTCATCATATTCGCTTGCTCTTGATATGAATCTTTTTGGCGCTTCGTTCTATAGATAAAATAAATACTTAAACCTATAATCATCCAAATACAGAAATATAACCACGCTTCAAGCGCAAGGCGAGACATTAAGAAGATACAACACGCAATCGTCAAAATTGGAAGATAAGGAACTAGCGGTGCCTTAAATCCTCTTTGCAGATTTGGATGTGTTTTGCGCAGTACAATAACGGATAAGGCAACCATCACAAATGTTAACAAAGCACCAATATTGACTAAGTTGGACAATGATCTCAAATCAATAAATCCAGCAATTGCTGCTCCTGTGAATCCTGCAATCCATGTCGAAAAAACAGGTGCTTGAGAGTGTGAATGAACTACCGAGAACGGTTTTGGCAGTAAATGGTCGCGACTCATAGAGAACAGAACGCGTACTGTTGCGTAAAGATAAACAAATATAACGGTTGTAATGCCGGCAATTGCTCCAACAGATATAACTCCTGCAGCAAAATTTTGTTCGACTTCATGAAGCGCAAATGCCATCGCGTCGGAAACATTTAATAACTGATATGGAACCATTCCTGTTAAAACTAAGCAAACAATAACGTATAAAAGAGTGCACACACCTAAAGAAACAATAATGCCAATTGGCAAATCACGCTGCGGATTTTTCACTTCTTCTGCCGCAGTTGCAACTGCATCAAACCCTAAAAATGCAAAGAACACAGTAGCAGTTCCTGCTAGAATCCCTTTCCACCCAAACGGCATGAATGGATCCCAATTTTCTGGTTTAACATAGAATATTCCGATAATTATAAATAATAAAATGATGGATAATTTGATGGCTACCATCGTATTATTCACTTTCTTACTTTCTTGCACACCTTTTGACAACACCCATGTCATAAGTAAAATTATACAGACAGCCGGTAAGTTCACCATTCCGCCTTGCTGAGGTACTGAACTTAGCATTTTCGGGATATGCAAATGAAATCCTTCTAACAATGAGAGAAAATACGCAGACCATCCATTTGCTACTGCTGCAGCGGATAAAACATAAATTAAAAGTTGTGTCCATCCTATTAAATACGCAACGACTTCCCCAATTGTCACATACGCATATGTATAGACACCTCCGGAAACAGGAAGAGTCGATGCTATTTCTGCATAACAAAACGCTACAAATCCACATACCAATGCTGCCAGCATGAACGAAAAGATAATCGAAGGACCTGCATCATTTGCTGCTGCGACACCTGTCAACACAAGAATACCGATCCCAACAATCGCGCCGATACCAAGCAATATTAAATCATAGGCACCTAGTGTTTTCTGCAATGTTTTCTTTTGACTTAACAAGTGAGTAATCGACTTTTTTTGAAGCAAATTCATGACGTCACCTCTCTCTTATGCAATTAGTCCAAAATGCCAGACAATTTGTTATTATATCATGTTTCTACTTTTTTCGACATATTTTTTTATTTTATTTTTCTAGAATTTATACTAAAAAGAGTTAAATTAACAATTTTACACCAGATCCAATTTTTAGATCGCTTAAAATCAACTTTTACTGATAATCCAACAGTTAGTCCATATAATCATGGATTCTTATTAGGAACAGTAAACTCGATTTCTTATCAAACGCAAGGAATTATTGATGAAAAAAGGTGTTACAAGAGAAGCAACGGGAGATCAAACAATTTCTAATAGACCGTGATATAGGATTAAAAATGAATTAGAACAAAAATGCTAAAAATTCATGGTGGCGTAAAGATTATTGAGGGGAGAAGGTAAACATGATTACATCTAAAAAGTGAAAAATATGTAAAAAATTAAGCTGTTTGACATATTATAACTAATATGTTCAAACAGCTTATTTATATTTCAATAGAGACAAAAACAACATTTCATCATCTGTGGTGTGCTGCACCTCGGCATGGCTGGCTAATGAGCTTTGTTAGAATAGGTGTTGTTATTTATTCGGCTTCAGCCGTTTTAAGCATTCGGAACATCGGGAGCATGACCAAAATGCCAATGATGAAGAGAACGGCAGAAGCCTGATAGATCGTGAATAGGGAGAATTGTTCTTTCAACAGACCAGCCAAGCTCATCGTAATTACCATCGAACCCATGAACAGAGGGGTCAGTATTCCATTAACACGTCCTACGAACGTTTCATCGGTATTGTTCAGTATAATCGTATTAATGCCGATATGAAGAGCGGGCATGAATAGACCGATGATAAACTCAGCCATTAAGGTAAGCCAGAACATAGTGGACCAACCCATAACAAAAATTCCTGCAGCCATGCTTCCCATCCCCAACATCAGCAGGATGTGCGGCGCAATCCGATTGGAGAATACCATTGCCACAGCGCCACCGATGATCATAGCTGCTCCATGGGCTGCGAACAGCCATTGCAAGTAATCCTCTTCCAGACCAAGGCGCTCTGTTACCAGAAAGATGGCCAACGGGTGGATTAATCCAAGTCCTAACCCAGCAGCCATGAAGCCGCCTCCCAAAGTTACAAGAATCTTGCGTGACCACACATATTGAAAGCCGAGCTTCATTTCATGCCAGAGCGATGTCTCACTTTCGTCCTTCTTCTCCATCCGGTCGGGAGGCAATAAGGTCAGTACGAGAGCAGATAATAGAAAAGCTATACCTACTACCGCCATAGAGATGTAGATACCGAATTGTTGAAAGACGAAGCTGCCTAATATTGGGCCGATGATCATGAAAATAGCCATCATTGTCTGGAATAATGACATACCCGCCTGCATCTGTTCTCCCGGAACGTGTACTTTGAACAGCTTCATCCCCGAAGGCTGAGAGAACTGCGATAGGATCGCGGAGACAAATGTTGCGAGGAAAACAGCCTTCCATGTGCCAAACAGGAGCGCCATTAATATTACAAATATCGATATAGCGCTTAAGAGGTCGCACCAGATCATCGTTCGTTTTGGCCGCCAACGGTCTGCGAACGTACCGCCAATAAAGGAAAAAATAAAAATTGGTGCAAATTCGGCCACCGATATGAGTGAGACAGCAAGCGCATCCCCATCTGTCTTCTCCGTGACAAACAATAGAATAGCAAAGTTACGCACCCAAATGCCGACCTGAATAAACAAGCCAGCCATCATAATCGTTTGGATGAAGCGATTACGTAATAGCGAAGCCATCGATGGATTTGTGTTTGTTGATGACATAAGAATACCCTCTCTAATATAGTATTTGTTTAAAAATTGAACATCAACGAACCGTTAGCTTTTTACAAGATTTAATTGCCATGAAACACCGTATTTATCTTCAACCCAACCAAACTTTTTACTAAATGGATAAGCAGCTAATGGCATTAGAACTTTGCCATCTTGCGATAACTGCTCAAAAACTCTATTTATTTCTTCTTCGGTATCACATGTTACAAACAGTGAAATGGCAGGAGTGAAAGGGTGCTCTTGCTTGTTGCTATTATCCATAGCTATAAACGTTTGTCCTTTTAATGTGAATGTAGCATATAATACTGTTCCATCTTCATGATGAAAAACACGATTTATTTCTGATTGGTCAAATACTGAGGTGTAAAAATTCATTGCCTCTTCAGCCTTGCCATTGAACATGAAACACGTAGTAATTTTTTGATTTGCATTCTCCATCTAAAATCATCTCCTTTTATTAACATGTAAGAACGACATAAATTCTAGTCCTGACAAACTAGCGAATATATGTTCTCATTACTGTATTATCTGTAATTGGAAACAGATTGTCAACTGTTACAATTTTATCTTTTTAAAAAAATATTCACATAAGAAATCCTTGTTTTTAGAACTACTTACTTCTTGCTAATAGGCAGAATTTTTTAATAAGACACCCTGATTTAAAAAAGGAATAGCGGCATATATTGTTTAACTTTATAAGGTGGGGTGGATATTTTGCGAAAATTGTTACTGACAGGAAAAAGAATATCTCTACGAACACTAACGAACGATGATTTGCCAATTCTATATAATCTGATATATGGTGTGGAGAATCCAGAATGGAAAAAGTACGAGGCTCCTTATTATCCGCTTGAATTTTGTACCTTTGAAAAGTTTTCTAAGAGAATGGAAGAAAGAATGACTTTTACGGATGTATCAAGTCAAATTAGAAAGTTGAAGGATTTTTGGTTAGAGAGAAGAGGGTTAAAGGATATTCATTGTCAATTCCGTTCCTTTCGTTTCATTTCTTTTATTTATTCGGAAAGGAGTTTTTATCGATGGATGTTTCTCAATATATTAATGATTTGTATGTTAAGGACCACGACAATTTTTCTCAAATCGTTTCCAATAGTTTGACAATAAACCATATGCCTAACATTTCAGTATCTCCAGAAACGGGAAAACTATTGTATTTGTTAGTTAAAATAGCGAACGCAACGAATGCTTTGGAAATTGGTGCTCTTGGTGGTTACAGTGGTATCTGGATTTGCAAAGCATTGCCAGATGACGGAAAATTGACATCGTTGGAGTTAAACAAAGATTACACCAATGTAGCAAAAAATAATATTGAAAAAGCTGGTTATGGAAAAAAAGTAACTTACCATATTGGTCCTGCTCTCGAAACGTTGAAACAATTTATTAAACAAAAAAGAAGGTTCGATTTCTTTTTTATTGATGCGGACAAGGAAAACTACAAAATTTATTTAGAGTATTCCATCCAATTAGCTAAAAAGGGAGCTTTAATTACTGCTGATAACGTATTATGGAAAGGAAAAGTTGTGGACAAGAACAATCAAGAAAATAATACTATTTTTCTAAGAGAGTTTAATGAATTTGTAGCCAAACACCCAAAATTAGAATCGGTCATTGTCCCGATTGGTGACGGTTTAACGATTGCGAGGGTATTATAAATAATTGAAACACATGTAACAGATAGCGATGAAACCTGTACCACCGTGGTTGTTCGAACTCATTGATCTTCAATTTGTTAAATACCCGTTCGATGCCGTTCGATGACACTGCGGAGACCGAATAGCCACCTCCCCAATCTTATTTTCAAAAAGACAGGAATAACTACTTTCTGCTCATTAGCCCCCTAATGAATTTGGACACTCGATAAGGTGTTTTTTATAATCGAAGTGACCAAATGAAGGGGGCTTTTGATGTACATGAAACGAAGAAAACATTCGAAGGAATTTAAAATGGTCCACAATTTATTTCTCATGCCTTTGAAAATACCTGTGAGCGATTTAGAATCGAACATGAACGGATTCCACCGCGGACATCGAATATGAATGCACATATTGAAGCCTTTCATCGTTTACTGGAGGAGGAATGTCTAAGAAGAATGGCGTTTGACAGTTATGAAGAAGCCTATCAAGCAGTGATGGAGTACATGAAATTTTATAACGAGCGAAGGATTCATTCTAGTATTCTCGATCTTCCACCGCATGAATTTTACAAAAAAGCACAAACAGAAGCGTTAATTATCAAAGAAGTTCGAGTATAAAGCAAGAGGATTTCGTCTTCTTGCCAAGAAAAAACGAGAAATTTTAAGAATAACCTAAAATAAGATAGGATGTGTCCAAAATTAGGGGGTCAATCCGTTTTTAAAATAGGCTCTGTTATCGTTTGTTGTTGATTTTTGACCAAAAGAAAAACCGCCTATAATAAGAGCGGTTAGTTAATTGAGCTATCGAAACCCATTAGTGAAGCAACAAAAAATCTCGTCGAACTGTAATTTTACTGAACCGCAAACTCCGACTCTTCATCTCCATATTTTTGAACTAAAGTTCCAGCATCACGATCTCTCCCAAAACCGTTTGGTCATCATCCGCTCCCACCACTTCCACGGCAGCACATTTTTCAAGACCATTCCTAATTTCACGCCTTTGCCAACCGGATACCGCAATTTCGGATAGGGAGACTTTGCCACTTGTACAATCTGTTGAATCACTTCGTCTGGAGCAGGTGCCGTGTCGGCAACCTGGTTGACATATTTCAAAATTGCCTTCATCTCTATAACATAAGGAGAATTCGGATTGATTGTTGCCGCTCCCAATCCTTTTGACCAGATATCCGTTTTATAGGATCCCGGTTCAATCAAAACTACATGAACGCCGTACGGTAGCATCTCCAAACGCAAAGACTCGCTGAATCCTTCCACCGCAAACTTGGATGCTACATAAGGTCCCATAGAAGGGAAGCCGATCCGTCCGCTGATACTGCTTATATTCACAATCTTGCCGTTTCTGAGTTCCCTCATCACCGGCAAAACCGCTTTTGTTACTGCCACCAAACCGAAAAAATTGGTTTCAAATTGCCGCTGCCATTCTTCAATAGCAAGTTCCTCCGTGAAGCCTCCCGCTGCATAACCCGCATTGTTCACCAACAGATCAATTCGTCCGTAACGGTCAATCACATCCTGAATTACCGTTTCCGCGGCGGAAAAATCGGTTACATCCAATTGGACAATCTCAATTCGATCTGTTACACCCGCTTTTTTAGCCGCCGATTCCAGTCGTTCTCTGTTATCCAAGTCTCTCATTGAAGCCAGTACGCGATAGCCTTCGCCGGCAAGTGCCACACTTGTCAGCAAACCAAAGCCGCTAGAAGCTCCTGTAACAAACGCAACAGGTGGTTTGTCAAAAATTTGATTCACAAGATCCCCTCCAACTATTAATTATTTCTCACACTGCCTTTTTCGAAATATATGCAGAGATAATCGTAACTGACTTTTCTGCATCCGCAATATCCTCCAAAAATTTTTAAAAGAAATCTTCTCCATCCATAAGTTTTGACAATTCCTGTCTCCCTCCTTAATGAATACTCTTTACTGGAATTGTATCATGAAAATAATGGAATAAATTTCACGAAATTTATTTTAAGAAGGGATAAATTCTAGAATTTTATAATTGTGTATTAGGTTCCGGAAGAGGTAACCTTTAACGAGATTGAAAAAATCGAAAAGCAAGAGGTAAATTGATGATTAACGAAAAGAAATTCCAGTATAAGGAAATTGGTATTTGATCTTTCTTACTAAGAAAAAACAAAAGTTTTAATAATAACCTAACAATAAGATAGGGTGTGTCCAAAATTAAGGTAGCAACCCGCAACTGGCTATTCTTGTCCCTTTAGATGAAGCATGGGAAGTCTCTATGTAATGAACCAATAATTAGTGCCTAAGAGGTCGGTACATTTTTTTATAAAACCTAAAACTATTTTCTAATAAACTACGAATATATAGGTGAAGGGTTAGTACAGGAGAGAAGTGAGAGTAGAAACGATGGATCAAGTAAGGAAATGGATAGCAAATGTGAAGAAGTCGGACCACGATGCCGCAAATCAGCTTGTAAGCTTCTACTATAAAGACGTGTATGCATATATCTACCGGCAAACGCTAAATAAGGAGCTGGCGATGGACTTAACGCAGGAAGCATTTATCAGTATGCTGCAGTCCATTCATTCGTATGATGAACGCAAGGCTTCATTTCGAACATGGCTATATAGAATCGCTACGAATCAAATCGTCAATTATTATCGTTCAAAGTATTACAAGTATAATCAAGTAATTACTGAAATGGATGACGAATTAGGACAAGAACAAGATTTTACGATGAAATTAGAGTACAAGGAGGACATTGAAAGAGTTTTAGCACTTCTAAATACATTTGAGACGTCGATTCAGCAGATTTTTCGTCTGAAGCTGTTTGGCGAATATACTTTTGCCGAGATTGCGGCCGTAATCGGAGTAGCTGAATCGACCGTGAAAACGAAGTTCTACAGCACATTAAGAAAAATGAAAAAAGAATTGGTAGGTGATGCTCATGAATAAAGAAAAATTCAAAGTTGACTTTCCTAGTGATGAAGATATTGCTAGACAAATCAGCTTTATCGTAAAGGAGGGATTGCCAAAAAAAGAGACATTTTTCAAACAAGTATATACCATGTATCGGCAATTGGGATTCCAATTTTTATTTCCAAATTCCATAGAGATTGCTTTTATTTCTATCTTAATAGCAACATTCCTTTTCATTACGGGATTGCAAGCGCGGGATTATTTTGAGGCGGAGCCGGGAAGTGTATACACCTTTATTTTTGTGACCTCGCCCCTGCTGTATTTGACCATTTGCTCGCTTTCATTGTATCACATATGGGACAACAGGACATATGAGCTGGAGATGACCTGTAAGTATGATTTTTTCCAGCTGACCGCTGTTAGGATGCTTGCCTTCAGCATTTTTTGTTTCGCGGTCAATATCGTGTTTATTATAGCGATGGTCAATTCCTATCATCATATTTCATTTGTTAAGGCGTTCCTCATCTCAACGACAGGATTGTTTCTATTCTCTACATTGACACTGCTTGTGTTAATGAACAATAAATCGAAGATCATCAAGATATCGTTGTTGGTAGGATGGATAGCAGTAAATTTATTCGCATTTATTTGGAGCAAAAATTTTTACATGCTAGTTCTCAATAAAATATCTGTCTCTATGTATGCGGTAGTTACCACAAGTCTAGTAATCCTCTATATCAACCATTTACAAAAAATGATGCAGTTTAGAAAAACAGAAGGGGTGGCTTAACTTGTTAGTTGTTAATCATGTGAGTAAAAGCTATGGCAAATTTGAGGCACTAAAGGATATTAATTTGGAGTTTTCAAACGGGGTGTACGGACTCCTTGCACCGAATGGAGCGGGAAAAACGACGCTCATTAAGATGTTAACGACACTCATTTTTCCAAGCAAGGGAGAGATTTTGTACAACGGAACCAATATTGCGAGATTGGGTGAGAAGTATCGGGAGTTATTAGGGTACTTACCGCAAGATTTTGGATACTACAAAAACTATAGCCCGAGGCAATTTCTTTCGTATTTAGGTGCATTGAAGGGCATGGACAAAAAAGTGGTCAATCAGAGAATTGATGAGCTGTTAAAACTCGTTGCACTTGAAGATGTCGCCACGAAAAAGATGAAAAAATTTTCCGGGGGAATGATTCAACGGGTCGGGATTGCACAAGCGATGCTGAATGACCCAAAGATACTTATTCTTGATGAACCAACAGCGGGACTTGACCCGAAAGAACGTGTGCGGTTTCGGAATTTGTTGTCAGAGCTTGCGAGAGATCGCATCGTCATCCTGTCCACTCATATTGTTTCAGACGTAGAATCCATTGCAAACGAAATCATTATGATTAAGGACAAGCAGGTATTATATAAAGGCAGTATAGACGAGATTTGTAAAAAAATTGAGGGAATGGTGTATGAGACAAGCATTCCTTATGAACAGGCGACCGTGTTTAAGAAGGGAGTCTTTTCATTATCTGAAAAACAAGAGGATGGTTTGTTGAAAATAAGGTTTATTTCAAAGAAGACTCCGGAACCAACTTGGACTGCTGTGAAGCCAAATCTTGAGGATGTATTTCTGTACGTATACCGTGACGACATACAGGAGTCGAGTGCACTATGAATGTTTGGAGGTTTGAACTGAAAAAAGCATTTCAGTCACCGGTTGTCAGTATATTGATCATGATATTTTTATTTTTTAACTTTTGGTTGATATATAACCATGCTGGAATTCGTGAAGAGCTGAAGGTGACCAATCAGTTAGTGGAGAGGTTTGGCTACAAGATTAATGCAGAGATGTCTGCGAAGTTACAAAACTATTATCAGTCAAAGCTGCAGAAAATGAACGAACTTACGAGAAAAAAATTCGGCAAAACATATGAGCGTGCAGGTGATTTTTTCTCGGAATATGAGTATAGAAGCGAGGTGTTGAGTGAAGAAGAACTGCATGTCATCACTGAGACGGCCATTGTCGAAAGCTATTATGAACTAATACAAAAAATAGACGAAACGTATCGTCATTTGGATTTATCTCAAAAAGCTAAGATGGACATTAAAATGTATGGCTTGAGCGGAAAAACAGCTGAAGTAACACGGGAGTACTATAATAAGTTGAACAACCGTCTAGACGAATTAATCGAGGCGAGGGAACATAAGAACTTATTTTTCATAGGATATGTGTATCGTATGCATTCGTTCCTCTTCAAAGATTTAATGCGGCAAATGATCTTTGAAGTAATGATACTCGTCGTACTCATTACCGGACATGTCACGACCTATGAATTTCAAAACCAAACCCATTTAACAACTTATGCTTCCAAAAGAGGCAGAAAGCTCATGCTGGATAAGCTTGTCGCTAATTTGCTTGCCAGTTTGTGTATTAGCTCCGTCATTCTCGGAGCCACGCTGTTAGTCTATTTTCTTGTCTTCGATTACAGTGGTCTCTGGGGGATACCGATCAGCAGCTTCTTCAATAGTGAGTTTCCTTTTCCGTATATTTCATGGTGGAAAATGTCATTCGGACTGTATCTATGCTGTGTGTTAGGAATGTTCTTACTCTGTCAGCTTTTTTTCGCTGCTATTACTTTTTCCGTTTCAATATGGATCAAAAATAGCTATCTTGTCTATGCAGCATTTTCCATCTTATTTGGGCTTTTCGTCTTAATACCTGGCATCGTTCCTAAGACATCTCCGGCGATATTTTGGACAAAATATACACCTTTTTCACTTATTTTAAATCCACATCTTTGGTTTATCGGCTGGAATGTATTCTTTCCAAAAAACCATGAATGGCTGACGGTTGTCATATGGACATGTCTGCTAGCTATTGCAACCACGGTCACCTTCTTAAAATTTAATAAAGAGCAAATCAACTAGGGGGATTTTTGTGAGAATTATATTATATGAATTAAAAAAAATTTTTCAATTAAAGATGGTGTGTTTACTCTTTATCATTAGCTTCATCTTCTATCAGCTATTCATTAATTTTTACTTTGAATACTTTCCAAACGGGAGACCGGCTCTCGATTCTTACCATATAAGTATGAAAATGATTGAACAGTACGGATATCAGATGAATCAGGAAGAATTTGAACACTTTAAAAAAGTCTATGAAAAAGAAAAGGTTGCTGCTGATGCGTACTTGCAGGCGCGTCAGGAGTACGTAGATGCAGGACTGGACACCTACGAGAAGTTTCGTACAGCGGATAGAGAAAAACAGGAAATTGGGGAGCTTATGGATCAGATTATGTTTGAAGATGAAGTTGATTTATTTTGGGAACTACAAGCACGGGAACATTTGATTGAGTATTACGAATACAGAAATTTCCTGTATTCTAATATGAAATTTGGAGACCTCCCACTGACTGCAGAGCAGAAAGACCGGATAAGGGATACAATCGCATCCGGCAATATTATGTCATACGAGGTATTCGAAAATTACAATTCCCTCATCCGCCATGTTGCTATTTTAATCGTAATAAGTATCATGTTTATGATTTCACCGATTTTCCTGCAGGATCGCCGGAATCATGTCGTATTTCTGCAATATTCAAGCAAGACAGGCCGTAAAATTTTTAACCTGAAACTTCTGGCAGCTTTCATTGCGACAGGCTTTATAACAACGGTGCAACTCGGATTGTTTTTTATACTCTATAGAGGCAATAAAGTGGGTATATTTTTGAATTCTAACATTAACTCGGTCTTTACTCACGAGGTATTTTGGTTTGAGTTAACATTTCTACAATATATCCTTTTGACCATCGTTTCAATTTATATACTTACGTTCACGTTAACCATTATTGTCGCCGTTCTATCCAACCGGGCTCCTAATTATATATCAGTGGTTGGACTTCAAGTGCCGCTCGCCATTTTGTTATTTGTAGTTGTTATCGATTATTTGGTAGTACGTATCACAAACATCAGATTGCCAATATACTTCTTGCCATCTGCATATGTTTTGTTAATCCTAATTGGCAGTTTCCTATATTTCTGGTCTGTTAAAAGGGAGAAGAAAGTCGATCTTTTACACTAGAAGTTGCATCACATAAAAGTAGAGGCTGGTGGAACAACGATGACTGATATACAGCTTTGATACTTTCTACACATTCTTAAACTTATTTGTAGGGAAATTCGGAATGTGTCTTTAAGACCTAAATCATACAAATCCCTAAAAATAAAGGAGAGTACAATTAGTTATGAATAAAATGTACTCTCCTTTTATTAAACTAAACCACTCGTTAGCGGAATAGTGCATAATATGACTTTTTATGTTGGCTCTGTTATCGTTTGTTGTTCGATAGAGATTCCTTTTGTGTGATATTCTAACATTCCACAAATTACCTGTATAAAAGACGTATAAAATCATTTTTTAAATGGATATTAATAACAAAATATTAAAGGAGATGATAATATTGCCAATGCAACAACAAAATCAACGAGTTAATAATTCGAATGAGATTCTAATTTCTAATGCAGCGGCTGCAATTGAACAAATGAAGTACGAAATCGCTCGTGAATTTGGTGTGGAGCTCGGTCCAGATACATCTTCTCGAGCCAATGGTTCAGTCGGAGGAGAAATCACAAAACGTTTAGTATTAATGGCTCAACAGAAATTACAATCAGCTTTCCAAACACACTGATTTTTTATGTATTTTACAAATAATTCTATCCCTTTATCAGTAGCATCCATGCGAACTCTCTGCTTGGATGCTTTTTTACTTTTAAGTTTTTGCAGATTGATCGTGGAATAATAAATATGATTATTTTTGAGGCATCTTTCTGAAACTGCAGCAATTAGGTTCAGATCCAACCACTTGAATTCTTCGGAGGAATCTCTACTAAATAAAATATCTCGATTATGCATGATGTATTGATTACCGTCCGTGTTGTTCCTACAACGATTGCACAGCTTTCTTAATGAGGATATGGAACGATTCCATACAAGCGTTGTCGTAACAGTTTCCACGTCTCGACATGCTCACTTGAAAATGATGTTCCTGTAAGAGTTGTTATTTGGCTTTCAGTATCAAGACGTTCGAAACTAAAGTAAATGAAAGGAGGTTCCAATCCTCCTTTTTATAAAACTACTTTTCTTGTTAACGAGAAATATTGTTTAAAAAGATTCTATAGTCATTGATAACCTAATATATTTTATTAACGATACGTATACCGTGTGAGAACTACATTTCATCGAAGTTACAAACGCAATAGCATGGTACATTAGTTAAATAGAAAACTAGATGTTTCTACTTTTTTAACACGTTTACCATAAACCAATTTTTATGACTAGGTGAGGTGAATAAATATGCCAACACGTTATGAGTATGGCGGTGATGAGGTTGTTTTTGTTGAATTGGCTGAGGATATGAACTTGGAAGCAAATTTTCGAGCAACAGCTATTACCCAAATGTTAAGAAAAAAACAGTTATATGGGATCTTGGATATTTGTCCATCAAATGCTTCGTACATGATTCGCGTAAATCCAGAAATTCTGCATCCAAATGAATTAATTGAAATATTAAAGCAGATTGAATCCGAAATCACATTAGATATAGAAATCCATTCACGTGCAGTAGATGTTCCAATTCTATTTGAGGATCCTTGGACACACGATGCAGTTATGAAGTCTCGTGATCGTCATCAAGATCCACGGTCTACAGACATAGAATACGCCGCTAAAATCAATGGATATAAGTCTAAAGAGGAGTTTATTCAAGCTCTGACGACCTATCCATTTTTGGTATCCATGATTGGCTTTGTTCCGGGGCTTCCATTTTGTTTTCAAATGGTCAACCGTGAACAGCAAATTGAAGTTCCTAAGTATGTTCGACCTCGTATATATACACCTGAACGTGCCTTCGGATTTGGTGGGGCGTTTGCGTGTATCTATCCTGTAGAAGGAGCTGGTGGGTATCAATTATTTGGTATTGCTGCAGCGCCTGTTTTTGACAGAGATCAAAAGTTAGCTGATTTCAAAGATTCTATGGTTTTCCCGCGTCAAGGCGACATATTTCGCTATCGTTCTATCGATATGAACGAGTACGAACAAATTCGAAAGGAAGTAGAAGAGGGCTCTTTCCGATATAAAATTACGGAAATCACCTACACTCCACAAGAAGTCATGGAAAATCCAAAAAAGTTTTCTGAGCGAGTATTAGGGAGGTTATACCATTCATGATTAAGGTATTGAAACCCGGACTTCAAACAACTGTTCAAGATCGTGGACGGATTGGTTTTTATGAAATCGGAATGCCTCCATCTGGAGCAATGGATCAATATTCCTTTGCTATTGCTAATATGTTAGTTGGTAATAAAGAAAATGCTGCTGTTTTAGAAATCACTTACATAGGTCCTGAGCTTGAATTTCATCAGGATACAATGATTTCCATAACCGGAGGAGATATTCCTCCAAAGATTAATGGGGTATCAGTTCCTCTTTGGAGTACTTTAGAGGTAAAAGCTGGTGATGTACTTTCATTTGATTTTGTTAAATCTGGTGCACGGGTTTATCTAGCGGTTAAGGGTGGAATCGATGTCCCGATCATTCAAAATTCTCGTTCGACATATACACTGTGTGGAATTGGTGGATATGAGGGCAGAGCACTTAAGGAGGGGGATGTCCTCCAGATCGGCAGCGATTCAGAAGCAAATGTTTCAACAGGAACTACCATTCCTGATTCGTTTATTCCAAAGTATAGTAAGAGTCATGAAATTCGTGTAGTGATGGGCCTATGTAGCTATCGTTTAACAGAAGAAAGTAAAGAGCGTTTCTTGAACATAGAATGGACCGTGACTCCGGAATCGAATCGTGTAGGATACCGGTTTAAAGGAGAACGTCTTCATTTTGTTCCGCGCGAACAGCCTTTTGGTGCAGGAAGTAATCCTTCAAACGTAGTAGACATGGGCTACCCAATCGGTTCTATTCAAGTTCCCGATGGAATCGAGCCGATTGCCTTATTGAATGATGCTGTGACCGGTGGTGGGTATGCGACCATTGCTACGATTATTAGTACGGATTTAAATTACATGGCTCAAGTCAAAACAAATGATAAAGTCCTTTTTGTTCCGGTTACCGTAGATGAAGCCATCCAAGCACGTCGAGAACTGAAAGAAAAATTAGAACAGATCAAAAATATTATCAAAAAAAACTAAAAGGAGGATGCTGATGGCGAATCAAGTCACGATTTTATCCCCAATTCCGGGAGTGTTTTACCGTAAACCAGCTCCAGACAAACCTGAATACGTGACTCAGGGACAAGAAGTAAAGGCTGGTGACGTCATAGGGCTGGTAGAGGTGATGAAAACCTTTTATGAAATCAAGGTGGAACAAGATGGTGTATTAGAACGGATTATTGCAGAAAATGAAGCGGTTGTTGATGCCGGCCAAGAAATTGCCGTACTTACCTTAAAATAAAAACCTCTTATTAAAACATAATACAAGCCTGTGATTGAGCATAAGAAGAGTGCCCTGACCATGGAAGTAAAATTAATAGTCTTGATTAAAAAACGTTATAGTGAAGGGCGAAATACAAATTATTGATAGGTTTCTATAACACTTGTTTGATAAATCATAAATTAGAAGGAAGATGGTAAGATGCTGAAAGTCGATCTAAATTGTGATATGGGAGAAAGTTATGGTTTATACCAATTAGGAAACGATGAAGAAATGATGCAATATATCACATCGGCTAATATCGCATGTGGTTTTCACGGTGGTGATCCTCACATCATGCGGAAAACGGTAGAATTGGCCAAGAAATACGAGGTAGGCATTGGGGCTCATCCGGGATTTCCTGATTTATTAGGTTTTGGCCGCCGACATATGAGTGCAACTGCTTCAGAGATTAAAGATTATGTTACGTACCAAATGGGGGCTTTACGAGAATTTGCTTCTGCTATTGGAATGAAACTTCAGCATTGTAAGCCCCATGGAGCCCTTTATATGTTGGCGATGGAAGATGAAAAAGTGGCAAGGATAATCCTAGAGGCGATTGCCGAGGTAGATTCTAATACTATTGTGTTTGCGATGAATCATTCAGCTGTTGTAGAGGTAGGCAAAAAAATGGGGATCCGCGTAGCAAAAGAAGTGTATTCTGATCGTGAGCATACGTCTACCGGTTCAATTGTACTAACAAGAAAAGGTCCAGCCATCCAAGATTATCGTAAGATGGCAGATCGAGTAGTTCGAATGGTAAAGGAAGGTAAAGTAGTTACCCACACTGGTGAGGAAATATCAATTAAGGCAGAAACGGTATGTATTCATGGGGATACACCTGGCGCTCCTCTTTTAGCTAAAGCCATTGTGGAAGCTCTAAAAGCAGAAAATATAGAGATTTCTCCAATTCATGATGTGTTAAATACATGATTTTAAAAAATAAAAAGCACTCCGCTTTTTGTCTAACGGGTTCACTTGTGGGAGAGAAAACACAAAATAACCATTGTTATCAGCAGACCAATTGGCATGTGAATTGGTCTTTTTGTTTTTATTGATATTTCAACACTTTTTCCATAAAAAATCCCCTATATAAATAAAAAAGACCCACCTTGGTACGCATTGTTAAGAGGCGTGGTGAGTTCTGTTACTTTAATGGTAATTATAATAATTAATTTTGTCAAAGCATCGATGTGTAAGCAAAGCGAAACATATTGTCCGTTCTATAACCAAAGTTAACTATAAAAAATTACTATAATTTGAAGCAATTTTAAATCACTCTAATGAAGAAAAACTTATCATTGGAAGTGGAGGAATTTAGCAGTTTTTGTCGAATTTAATCTCTAAATTTAAGCTAAATGCAGAAAGGAGTCTTTGTTAAGAACCTCAACCATCCCGCGAATAAAAGAAAAAAAGGTTAAAACAACAATGTTCGATTAATCAAATAGATTCTAACGGGTGGTTGTTTAAAAAGTAAGGTGGTGTTGTAATATGGATAGAACTACTATTTTTATAAGTTCTGTTGCACAAGATGCTCTTTCCTCTATACGAAACGCTGTATTTGAAGAATTAAAAAATATGGGGCATGAACCTATTCGCTTTGAAGATAGTATGCGATATATTCATCAAGATGCCATCCGAACTTGTTTGGAGTACGTATCAAGAAGTGATATCTTTCTGCTATTTATCGCGGATAAAGCAGGAACATTCTTAGAGGATGAAGGGAAAACTGTTACTCACCTTGAATTTTTACGTGCATATCACGAAAATAAACGTCTTATCGTGTATGTTCACGATATAGTTCTTGACACCTATTTTCGGACGATCAGACCTCAAATAAAACAATCGTTAGTACAGTATTTAAGCGAACACGGTAAAGAACCGGATTCAATGTTGAAATTTATAAGCGAAAACATTAAAGAGGAGCCTCATATTGCCGAAAATTATGTATGGTACTTTCTTTATGATGCAGAACAAAAAGGTATATATTTCGAAAAATGCTCATTAGGTGTCGAAATTCTTTCAAACATAAAAAGCTATCTTTCAGCTCTTTTCAAAGAAAGCCTTCAATACTTAAATATTCGTTCTGAAATCGAACGGAGCTTAGAACACGTAGAATTATACGGGGATTTTTATGAACTATCACTTGAATTCATAAGTTTATTGGAGAATGGGCAAGTTACAAATTGGAGAAGGCTATTAGCGCTTTTACGATCTAAGATGGTCGGCTGCAATATTTACTCTACAAATACAAAGTACCAACAAGAAGCTATAGGAGCATTAATGGACTGTAAAGCCGTAACTCTTTACGAAAAAAGAGATGACCAGATGATTTGCAAAGAATATGACGGATTAACAACTCCTGAGAACTTTTCATTAGATGATGCCTCTTCTTACGTTGTGCAAACATATAATGATCATAATCATAATGAAAAGCTATACTATTCACTGGAAAAAAGAATATGCTATTTCTTGTTTAAGGTAAAGACTTATGTATTTTGCTTTCATCTGCCGCTGCTAGGAGAGTGGGATTATTATAAACTGAAGGCTTACCAAGAGCATATATTTAATGCTATACTTGAATCAAAAGGATATTCTTATTGTTACTTTATCAAAATGCTGTTAGGAGGTCTCTCAAATGAACAATTATAAAGAAAATGTAATATTAATCGCCTCCGCACCACATGGATATGGAAAAAAAGTTGTAACGAATCGTCTTAGTCAAATGAAACGTGATCACGCAAACTTACAAAATAAACTTTCCCAAATAAAAAGTTCATTTCGTCATTCAAAATAAACGCTCATGATGTAAAAAATGCTCTATAATTAATGCATATAATACATTGGTGGCTATATTTTTGCTTATTTTGTTAAATGTACAAATTATAGCGGAGATTCCCGTTTTTGATATCAGTTACATTTGGATTTCATTGTTCGGAATGCTCATATGCTTGCTTGGCCTCATAAAAGAAGATCGATTCTACTCATATTTAGGCGGCATCCTTCACTTCATCCTAATCGTTTTCTTGTATGGGAATGATTTTGTTTGGCATAGGCATTAACTACAAGCCGTAACTTTACTGCAGAAAAAGCGAAAAGGACAGTCCAAATTAAGGCTGTCCTTTTTCAATATAGGAACGTATTGCAAAAGACATAGATACATACATATAAAACAAATACCAAATATCCCAAATTTATCTTGATATATTTTACTAGAACATTTAGATTATTCCGTAGATACAAAAATGAAATTAGTTTGTAAAATGTCACGTTATATATCACGTTATATATCACGTAGCGTATCAGTTTTGTATGACTCATAAACTAAAAACATCTTTAATGATTATTATTTAACCCCCCTGAAACAGCTGATGGAAAGCGAAAGCCTGAAAGAACTCAAATGATTGTCATTTTAAGAAATGCAATAAAGCATCCATTTAAGTGAAATTATAATCAAGGAAACAAAATCAACCAACTTAAGAAGGGGAGACATTTTTGAATATAATACTACTCCCGCTATTGATGAGCTCAGTTCTTTTGTTCATTTCTTCTGAAGGGTTTTATTTTTTGTTGTTATTCCAACCGCCGCAATCGGATTGATTTGGGGAAGTTTTCTAAAAAGCAAGTAAAATATATGGTTTTGAAGGTAGAGATTTATGGAAACACAATATAGCTGCTCTTTTTAATATGCTGGTATATATTCATTTTTTATAATTGGCTTAAACAACCATAAAAGTGATTCTTCTTAATTCGTTAATCGAGCGAAAGCAACCGTGTTATATTCATAATGAGGAAAGGTGCTTGAAATGACAAGTTTAAATGAAATTGTTGTAGTTTTGAAAGGGTTTATTTTACACAAAGGCAAGGTGTTAATGGTACAACGTGCTCATGATGATGAAGTGGGCGGCGGAACGTGGGAGTTAGTCGGAGGACAAATACGCTTTGGAGAAGATTTAGAAACGGCGCTGTTGCGAGAAATCCAAGAAGAAGTTGGATTGGATGTGACGGTGGAGCGGATTTTATATGCGACGACGTTTCAAACGCACGCAACGCGACAAGTTGTCATTCTTACATACTTATGCAAAAGCGATCATCATGAGGTTTTTCTTTTGCAAGAACATATCGATTATCGCTGGTCAACTAAAGAACAATCGCGAGAACTGCTACCTCCGGCCATTCTTCACGACTTCGAAAGAAATGACGTGTTTTCGTTGGAAGAATGGGTATAGAGTAGAGATGGAAGATAGCTAAATGAGTTCAGTTCATGCCGAGTAAGATCCACGGACCGCACTATCCAAACAAGAAGGTTTGTTAAGTTTGCCCAAAATTTACATAGAGGACAGTAAATGCTATATGCCCCTGATTTATTAGTGGAAGATCAAATTTACTTGGGTTCTCTTCCAAACAATTGAGTATCCGTTGGTCACAGGGACAACAATTTATTATGAATTTACTTTTGTACGCCAATATACGTGACAAGCTGAGAGGTGATATTAAAAAACGAGAAAGGAAATAAAACAAATTGATTAAAAAGGGGAGGCATTTTGTTGAATATAGTTCCATTATTACTATTAGTAATCTCGATCCTTATGTTTATTTCTTCTGAAGGGTTAAATTTATTTATTATTATTTCAACCGCTACAATTGGATTCATTTGGGGAAAACTTTCTAAAAAACAACCAGAAGATATGGTTTTAAAAATTGGTGTTTTGGGAAACGCGATTTGGCTTATCTTTCTAATATGCTGATACTCTTTCATTTTCTATAGTTGGCATCAACAACCCTAAAACAAAATGTATATAAGATGGTGATGATGCATAACAATCGCTGAGATACACGGGAAGCTTCCAGAATATGAAGGGATGGAGGATTTACTGACATCAGATGTGTTTTCCGACTTTAAAGACTTGTGCTTAGATCTTGCTTTCATTTTAAGAATGTTTATAGATTATAAAGTGTATTATAGGCAGTTTTTATCATTCCCTCTGTTCATCGAAAGGGGGCTTTTTTCTATTATTTACACAAATTATGATGGTTTAGAATAATAATTCACCATGTTGTATTTTCTTACAGAAAAACCCGGTGTTATAATTCATGATTTGAATATTAATGCATGAAATCTAAGAAAATCAAGTCGAGTGGCTTGTTAAATTATTGCTTTTTAACGAGTTTCTTTAAAAATTTTATGTAAATCCCGTGGATCTAGTTTATTGCCGCTTTTATTAAAAAAACTGGCTCTTTCGGATGCAAATCAGAGACGAATTAGGTTCCAATCAACCGCTTTATCAAAATAAGCAAACCGGTGTTTATATGTTATATCTCAATAGCAAAGTTATGAAAAACGATTTAATGGAGATCTATGGTATCACACCAAATAAATCGCTGGAAGTAAAATTTCCATATGTTCCGGATATGTATTTAAGTCATTTTATAAGAGGATATTTTGATGGCGATGGAAATATTAATTCTCGTGGCTATGTAGTCAGTTTTGTTGGTAGATTTCTAGATTTTATGGTTGCATTGGAGAATCATTTAAAAACATGTGGATTTGAAGTTAACTTAACTAAAAAAGAAAATCATATTCGTTTATATATGAGTAGCCGAAAAACCATAAAGGAATTTTATGACTGGATTTATCATGATAAAGGATTGTACTTAAAACGCAAATTTGAAGCGTTCCCGGATCAAAATTTGGATACATAAACATTGCAAAACGCGAAATTAAAGACAAAACATGCTGTTGCCGAAAGAAAAAGCTTTTATCGATTAATAAAATTATTGCATTCATCAAGCATGTGAAACTGCTGGAATTACATTAGGAACGTATTATACATGGATAAAACGTGACAAATCATTCTCAGTGAAGAATTTTATAAAATTAAAGAAAGGGAAGTTAAGTAGCGAATAACTGCTTTATATTTTTAGATTTTAGTTTACATAATATAAATTATCGGAAGTTGTAAAAAAGAAAATGTATATTGTCTCATTACAAAAGTAAACTTCAAATAGTGAGACAGAAAAAGAATTTGAAACAAAATCCGTTCGATGAATTAATTTAAATTAATTTTGTTATCGGACAAGCTTAGCAAAAATTTTATTTTGATTCACTGAATTACATGTAATTACATGTAATGAAAATTTTTTTCGAACTCATATACTCTTTACTAAATTCTTCTTTTTTAAGGAGTGAACTTTTTGGAAATACGTCCGTATTTAATGACAAAGTCGCTTGTTCCGGAAAATCAGGAATCTCCCATTCATTTTTTACTTAATCAGAAAATTTTTCCTCTTCGGTATTTTTATCGCCGCAATCATTTTCCTTACCCTTCCCTTCTTCCTGATCTGTATTATTTGACGATCGGCGGATTGGTTCAGCATCCTTCTTATTTTCATCTGGAACAATTAAAGTCGATGCCTTCGAAAGCTTTCATTATTCCACTGGAATGTGCCGGTAATCAGCGGAATAAATTTACGCCGAAAGTATTTGGTGAGCAATGGAAAGATGGTGCGATGAGCCAGGCTGAATGGAAAGGTGTTCCGCTAAAGGATCTTTTGTTAAAAGCCGGGTTGCAAAATGATGCTAAAGAAGTTGTATTTATAGGTGCTGATTGCGGTATGCGTACAGATATGGTTGGTGTTTTTTATTATGCGAGAAGTTTGCCGCTTGAAAAAGCGCTCCATCCCGATACAATGATTGCTTATGAATGTAATGGTCAACCCATCCCGTTTAAACACGGATATCCGCTGCGGTTAATCGTACCTGGGTGGTATGCAATGGCTTCTGTCAAATGGCTACAACAAATTATCGTGATGGATCAACCGTTTACCGGCCCGTTTCAGGCGGTTGACTATGTGTACTATCCACATAAAAACAGTGATGCTGATAAAAAACCCGTAACAACGATCAATGTAAATTCTCTCATTCAATTTCCGCTTGACTTTTCTATACACAATACAGGAACGATTGTCATTGAAGGAATTGCTTGGACAGGAAATGGGGTTATTACACACGTAGAAATTAGCGTTGACAATGGTGAAACATGGAAAGAAGCAAAATTAGCCCCTCAACAAGATGGGCCTTACGCCTGGACTCCATGGTCTTTTGTATGGGAAGTCTACGAAAAAGGTGAATATACCATTTTGGCAAAAGCAACTGATTCAAGCGGCCAAACGCAACCGTTTGCTGCCATGTGGAATCGAAAAGGATATGGCTACAATGCTGTACAAAAAGTTCACGTTAAAATTGAATAAATCTTTATGAAAGCATTTTGCCTAACGGTGATGCTTCATCAACGATCTTTTGTACATCATACACCGAAATCGGAAAATACGGAAATCCGAATGCATAGGCAGTTAATTCATATAGTTGAAAGAACAGCACAAGTGCTTTATCGGCTATATAGTAATCTTGCTGTGGTGAAATTCCCTTAAATTCACTAAGCAGCAACATTTCCCGCTCTTTAATTTGTTGTTTTACCTCTTCTGATAATATGGCTGTGTAGTTGCTGTTTCGTTTGAACAGTTCATTAAGTGTGTACTTTTTCCCGGTTTTGACGTCAAATGTCAACCCTTTTAGAATCGTTAAACCATGTGCCCCACCTGAATAAGCGTAATTTTCAATTGTTATACTTAATACTCCTTTCTCATTTGATTTCAGTTCAAATGTCCCTGTTATCGTTGTCAGCGGATTTTCATAAAAACCTTGCTGGATCATTAATTGTTGTACCGTTGTTAAAATGTCATAATTGATTTTTCTTTGTACTTCCGAATTTTTCAACCCATGAATAACGGGATAATAAAGCTCTAGACGATTCGTTTTTACATGTTCCGCACGAATGTTAACCGGTAATTCTATCATAATTCCCGCTCCTTTACTAGAAGTTCACATCAGACTATTCGAATATGAGGAAAATGTGCATAAAAAATGTGCAGCAACTCACCATGAATATACCTTTGGGAATTGCTGCACATTATTGTAACTGTTTCACTAACAGAAAAAACACTGTATCATCCTTCCGCTAATTATTTAAATAACGTACACCGACATATTCAACGCGAATGAGACCGCCTTTTTCTTTTGCGTATTGTTTAACAAGTTGTTTCGCTTTTAAAAACGCTTCCATCATGCCTCCAGCAGGAATGGTCTCCTTCCATTCTAGATGCTTTGGATGATCTGTTTCAAATGAAAATAGATATTGTCTCATATACTCCCTCCTTTAAATAAAATCTTTATTTTTTAGGACAGTATTATTATATCATAGGACTGTATTAGTATTTCAAATAAACTGTTACGATTATGTTAACTTTTTATCAAGACTAAAAAAGCGGCTTTTAATAGCCGCTTTCCTAAGTTACCGATGAGTGATTTTCCATTCCCAATATTTTAAACAAGAGTAAGGATTTATGGCATCCCAATTGGCATCATACATCTCGAAATGTAAATGCGGAGCAAATTTCCCGGTCGTACCAACCGGGCCATAACCAGAATCACCAACATAGCCGATTAGTTGACCTTTTTTAACCGTTTGTCCTTGAACGATATTTTCCGCATACCCTTCCATATGGGCATAATAAAGATAAATTCCTTCATTTGTTTTTATCGTTAAACGCCATCCGCCATATTCATTCCAACCTTTACGAATGACTACACCATCTGCAGCCGAATAAATAGGTGTACCTTTGACGGCCATAATATCTGTCCCCTCATGAATACGACCGCCTCCATATAAGCGGCTCTCACCGTATGTATCACCAAACGGTTGATATGTACTAGCTTTTAATGGAAACAGGCCATCTTCAAGGTGCGCAGGTGCTTCTGGCTGCGGCATAGTACCATTTGTCACTTTCAATATTTGTCCCACGTAAATCGTATCTGACGTCAGATTATTTAATGTTTTAATTTGTGTCACGGTTGTTCCGTATTTTGCGGCAATAGAAGATAATGTATCTCTAGGCTGCACTTTATGAACAACCGCTGTATCCGAACTTGTCGTTGATGGTGCTATAGCAGGCTTAGATACATATAATGTTTGATTGACATAAATCATATCTGACGTTAATTGGTTCCAATTCTTTAAATCTAACAAGGAAATACTATAGTCTCTCGCAATGATGGAGAGTGTTTCACCTGCTTTCACGGTGTGGGTTGTATATGTTCCCTGCTCTGTTGGAATGATTAACGTTTGGCCTAAACGAAGTTGATCGCTTGTTAGTTGATTTCGTAACTTAATATCAGCAATTAACACGTTATAAGCTTTCGCAATCGATAATAGGGAATCGCCAGCTTTTACCGTATATGTAGTCTCATGATTATGAGGAGGTAATAATATCAATGTTTGTCCAACATAAATACGATCGCTCGTCAGCTGATTCCAGCTTTTTAAATCTTGAACGGTGACATGATTCACTGTCGCAATTTTCCATAAGCTATCTCCTGGTTGGACTGTATAATTTTTTCATGTGCGTTTGCTTGATTCCCCCCGCCAATAAATAAAGCAAGCGTCATTCCCGTTATCCACGTTCGTTTCTTCATGTTTGTTTCCTTCTCCTTAAGCTAGTGCATTGCATTGCTATTTTACAAGATAACGATTGGTTAAGGAGGATGAAATTTATGGAAGTCATTAAACGATAATATATTAGTATAATTATAGAAATATCAACGATCTCTAAATCTATAAAACAACACCTTGTTTTTATCAAATTTACAGAAAAACAAAAACCCTTAAATCTTCCAAGGGTTTTTGTTCAATAATATGTTTTCTTTAATCGGAAACAAACTTGCTTTGTCTCTAAAAGCTCGATAAATATTCAATCGATTTGTTATAAACTTTTATAGAGCAGCTTCTTTAAAAGCGGGAACAGAACGTCAGGGAGTTCGGCAATATCGGGAACAAGAATGCTGTATTTGCCATAAATATTTTGAATCGTTTTCTTTTGACCTTCATCAATTTCACCATTAGCTAAAAAGACATTGATTACTTCAATTCCCAGTTTTCGCGCCTCAATCACTGCTTCGTGCGTGTCAACAATTCCATTTTGTTCATAGCCGAATGCCGCTGGCTCTCCATCAGAAAAGATGAGCAAAAACTTTTGTTTTTCTGTTCGCTTGAGCATTTGTTCGGTTATCACACGAATAGCAAACCCATCACGATTATCTTCTTCCGGCTCCAACTGCATAATTTCCGGGCCACTTGTTTTTTTCAGCGAGTGGTCAAAAGGAATGACGGTTTGAAAATAGTTCGGTTGTTTGGTTTCTGTCGCTTCATTTGTATCTTCCCAAAATCCAACGATTTGGTGCGGTACGGAAACAGATTTTAACGCTTCATGGAATAAAGTAATGCCTAATTTTGTTTGCTCCATTTTATCATACATCGAAGCCGAACAATCGACTAAAAGCGAAAAAACGGCATCAATTTGTATGGACGGTTGATGCTTCTTATAAAATAGCCGCGGGTTCTCGTCTGTTAATAAACGGAGCAATTTTTTACTCAAACGTCCAAAATGTAAATCGCTTCGCGGCAGTGTTTTTTTATGTTCTAACGTTTTTTCAATCATTTGTTTTAATTTCTTTTGATAAGGTGCGACGATTGTTTTGTTTTGCTCATATTGCACCACGTCTGCACTTGAAGGAGTAGATGGAGAAATAAATATCGGAAAAGCATGTTTATTTTCTTTTCCATATTCATGAGAGAGGCTTCCTTCACGAATATCCCGCTTTTGTTCCAGCGCTTCTAGTTTTGAATAGTCTTTGCGTGCACTTTTTTGCGCTGAGCCTTGGACAAGCGCCAATGCTTGATCTCCTGCTTCTCCTTCGCGTACTCCTTCTCCGAGCAAATCCGTTTGTGAGCCTTGTTCTAAGTCAAACTGCAAGAAACTTTTTGTCATGTCGCTCGTTTCGCGATGCCATGTCGGTAATCTATCATCATGAATGTCTTCGTCGCCATTTTTCTTCTTATCTAACACATCACAATTTTTTAGCGGGTCTTTTCGTTTTAAATCATCAATTGTAGGGCCATGTTCTTCTTGTTTATAAACATTTTCTGGAAGATGAAAATACGTGTTCAGCATATCATTTTCTAAGATTTCATCTAACACTTCGATTATTTCAAGCACAACTTCTGCGACATCTTTTGTTGACTTTGTTTCAAAAAATCTTGTAAGCGTGTTGCGGATAAACGGCATCGCTAAGTCAATATTTTCATTGATAGGCAATACCTCTTCCAGCGGCGAATCAGCGGTTAACAAAAGATAAATCGTATTAAACAACGCATCCGTATGAACCGCTTTGACAAGATTGACATTTAATTGGCTTTTAAAGTAATGGCGATAGACTTTCCGGCGAATGGAAAAGGCTTTTTTCGTTCCTGGCCGCTCTTTTTTGCAAATTTCTTCAAGGCGTACATCTTCCGCCAGCATAAATAGTTGTTTAGCAAAGCTAGGAATAGATGTCGTTTTCGTTTGTTCAATGAACCGAACAACTTCTTTAAAATCAGTGTGATACAAACTGCCGATTGTCCGAAGAAACACATCGCTTTTCATTCCGTTTACTTTATCTTCGAGCGGACGATTATCCCAAAAATGGCTGACCAATAATTTGCGATGAACGATGTCGACATAGGATTGATAACCGAATTCCACTTCCCATTCTTCGTTTTTCGCCAGCGTTTTTGCCAAATCAGAAAGCTGCATAAAAAGGAACGAATCAATTTTTTTATCATTAAATTGAATAAATCGATGCATCTTATGAACCCTCACTCAAAGAGCGTTTCGGCGATATTTTGAATCGCTGCCTTTTCTCGTTCGTCTTCTAGCTTTTCAATAATTCCTCGTTGAATCGCACGCAGCGGAGGTAAATAAACCGCTAAATCACACGTATCAATAAGGGCGCGAATCGAAGCCGCTTCTTCGGAAATTTGTCCGTTTTTCACTTGAGTGATCAAATCAGCTGATAACGTTACAAATTTATCAATAAGGGCAGTGTCTTTTAATTTACTTTGTGTTTGTAATACGATTTTTAATGTTTCCCCTTGAATATATGGTACCTCAATAACAACAAAACGATTTTTCAACGCTTCATTTAACGGCACTGTTCCGACATATCCTTCGTTAATAGCGGCAATCACACCAAACGTATTTTTCGCTTTAACGACTTCGCCTGTAAATGGATTGGTAATCATTTTTCGATAGTCAAGCACACCGTTCAAGATTGGCAATGTTTCCGGTTTTGCCATGTTGATTTCGTCAATATATAATAAGTGACCTTTCGTCATCGCTTGAATCACCGGACCTGGAACAAACTCAATCGTTGTTTTCCCTTCACGCTCTTGGATGGTTTTAAAGCCAAGCAAAGCTTCCGCGTCCAAGTCAACCGAACAGTTAATACTATGCATCGGTTGCCCGAAAATGGCTGACAACGTTTCAGCTAATTTCGTTTTCCCTGAACCTGTCGGACCTTTTAATAAGACATTTTTACCTAAAGAAAGCGCGACAATCGCGTCAAATAATATCGAATCGTCAGATGGCGTATAGCCGCCTTTACCAATGAGTCTGGAATCTTCGTCATGGGAAAATTGTTGTTTCCGAGCTTCTAATATATGTTTGATCTCTTCCGGAAGATGTAAATGAATCATTTCCATTGACATATCGCTAATCCTTTCTATTTTCTTAATCATCTTTTATTCATTAGTATTCTACTAAAATGAGAAAGTTTGTGCAAAAGTAAACAATCAGAAAACAATAAAAATATTATGTAAACAAATAATAGACGCGAAAAGACTTCGCATCTATTATCGGCTTTTTACTAATAAATTTACTGCTTCTTGAATTAACTTTTCACTTTCATGGTTTCCTTTTTCCATTTCTTGACGAATACAATGTTCTAAGTTTGTACTAACAATCACAGCAATCGCGCGATCAATTGCACTGCGAATAGCGGATAATTGCGTCACTACATCTTTACATCCTTGTTCTTCTTCCATCATTTTTAACACACCGCGTATTTGGCCTTCGACACGTCTTAGACGGTTTTTAATTTGTTTATCATAGATCATCCGCCCATGTACTCCTTTTCTTAACATTCATAATAACACATATACCATTAACGGTATATTAACTAATCCCTTATCACTTGTCAATCATATAGAAAATATCGGAGAAATCATCCAAAGTTGTCTTTTATCGCTTTTCGAATTAACGCTTCACAGCGGTCTAACTCCGCCTTTAATTGTCTTTTATACAATTGTGCCTTTTTATATCCTTCTTCCGTAAAACGGTAATATACGACTTCCTGATATTTCATTCCTTCTTTTTTCATTTTCACTTGTTTTAGGATGCCATCTTCAATTAAATCATGAAGTGCCTTATATACTTCCGAATGATTTGGCTTGTAACCAAACGGTTTAAATTCTTGGCGAAGTAAGTCTAATATTTTTAGTCCATATAGTCGTTCTTGTTCTGTTAGTGTGATTAAATACAACTTTAAAAAAGCACGTTGTTTTAAAAGAAAACCGCTTGGAGTTCGTTTATCTCCCATGGAAATAGAAAAACCTCCCTTTCATGTAAAGCTGCGAATTATTATATTGTAATCATTCAAGGGAAACAGTTAAAATCCTTCTTTCTTATGGATATATTGTTTTTTAATTTAGAACATAGTGTTATTAATAAAGTTTAAATATAATTATTTCCATTTTTTTAGACTTATTACTAGTAATAAAACAGAACATAAACCTAAAATAACTTTACCGTTCGTTGTCCACCGCGTCATTTCGTTCACGGAATAGGCTTCTAATAACAGTGCAGGAGCTTTGCCGATTGTACTCGCTGTAACAAACAAAGCAAGCGAGACTTGACTAATCGCAGCTGCAAGTGTTACGACGCCAGACGGAATCAACGGCATGATCCTTAACGAGAGAATGAGTAAAAATGTTTTTTTTCCTTTGGCATCTAAAAGCGGTTTGACTCTTGGATAATCAGATAGTTTATTTTCGAAAACGCGTTGAAACCCTTTGCGATATACTAAAAAAGCAATAGCGGCACCGACTGCTTCACCGATAAAAGAGATGAAGGTACCTTCCCAAAATCCAAATACGATTAAGTTAGCAGCTGTAAGGAAAACACTTGGGATGACACCAAAAATGCTAATGAGGACATTGACAGCCACACTAACCCCCAAAAAGCAAACGCTCGATATTGCTGTAAAAACTCAATGAACTGCTCCTGCATATACATTCCTCTTTTATATAAACTAACAATATTATTATAGAAAAATATCAGGTGATGTCACAAATTTTGTTGCTTTTTCTCAACAATTCTGGCCAAATAATAATGCTCAGGAACAACTGAGTTTGTTTACCTGGCAAACAGATGACAAACGCATATATAAAAGAAGAAAACACCCGTATTGCCCGAGTGTTTTTTTGATAATTCATTTAAACATAAAAGTTTTGTACTTTGTATTAGAAAAAAGGCTGTATTTTTTTATTTGTTCTTACGATGTTTGTACTTGTAAATGATATAAGCAATCGTATTAGGAAGAATCAAAAATAGATTGGATTGAGCGTGTTCATGTAACATTTGTTCTGTTGCAGACATATCATCATACATTTTCTGTTGAGTTACTTTCTTTTTTTGCTTCACTTCTTCTAATCCTTCGATATAACGATACTGGATAGGCGTCATCATAATGGTGACTAAGAGAACTACTGCCACTATAAGTCCAATGACTAATCCCATCGTGCTTCCTCCTTAAAAATTTGTTACACGAGTTTACTAATCGTTCAAGTTTACCGTAGAAACAACTTTATTGGAAGACGATGGTTTTATTTTGGTGAATGAGAACCCGATCTTCAAGATGCCATTTTAAAGCGCGTGAAAGTACAGTTTTCTCGATGATGCGCCCGATTCGTTTTAAATCTTCTGGATGATGTTTATGATCGACCCTTGCGACATCTTGTTCAATAATAGGGCCTTCGTCTAGCTCGTCTGTTACATAATGTGATGTTGCTCCAATCAATTTGACGCCGCGCTCATACGCGCGTTCATACGGCTTTGCGCCAACAAACGCCGGAAGAAACGAATGGTGAATATTAATAATCTGAAAAGGAAACTCCGCTACGAAACCCGGTGATAGTATTTGCATATAACGAGCAAGCACAATAGTATCAATGGCATACTCTTTCAATAAAGATATTTGCTTTCGTTCCGCTTCGATTTTATTTTCCTTTGTGACAGGAATATAGTAATACGGAATCCCAAGCGCTTCAACACTGTCTCGCATATGTTCATGATTGCTAATGACTAGCGCTAAATCGGCAAGTAATTCGCCTGCCTGCCATTCCCAAAGCAATTCTAATAAACAATGCTCTTCCTTCGAAACAAAAATAGCAATCTTTTTTAATTCACTATGTAAACTAAAACGCCAGTTCATATGAAACTGCTCAGCGATTGGTTCAAAAGCTTTTTCCATCTCTTGTTTTTTCCATATCATTGCTGGGCAGTCAAATTCAATTCGCAAGAAAAATGTACCGCCTTCTGGGTCTGTTGAATATTGGCTTGATTCAACGATATTTGCTCCTTGATTATATAAAAATGTTGTGACAGCGGCGACAATACCGGGTTTGTCAGGACACGATATTAATAAACGGGCTCGGTCTTTATATTTCTCTAAAAATGTTCGCAGACGATGTTCTCGAAAATGGCTCATCCCCTATATCCCCTCCGTAATATAGAAAATTCTAACAATTTATCATCTATCATACCACAATTCATGACGGATGCAATAAAAAGAGGTCGTCTCCTAAGGGTCTGACCCTTTATTTTTGAGACAACCTCTTTTATTTTCCTTTTTCGACTAAAGATTAAATAAATATTGTCAGTATCCTTTATTTTCTAGTTCTTTATTATCTCAATACAAATTCGTTGTGTAACCTCATACGGAAGAGACGTTAATTTTTTTAGAGTTCTTCATCACGTTCTTGATCAGCCCAATGTTTTTTAAGAAATGCATCGCGCCCTGAACCGATTCGATACATCTTATAGCGAAATGGATTTTTTTTATGATAATTTTGATGATACTCTTCGGCTGGATAAAATGTTGAAGCAGGCAAAATTTGCGTGACAATTGGTTTAGAGAAGCGACCGCTTTCTTCCAATTCGCGTTTGGATTGTTCTGCTAAGCGGCGTTGTTCCTCATTATGATAAAAAATCGCCGTTCGATACGATTCGCCGCGATCGTAAAATTGCCCACCCGGATCTGTTGGGTCGATTTGTCGCCAATAAATATCTAAAAGTTTTTGATAAGGAAATACATTCGGATCAAAGGTAATTTGGACCGCTTCATAGTGTCCAGTCGTGTTTGAGCATACTTCCTCATATGTTGGATTTTCTTTATGACCGCCTGTATATCCGGATACGACTTTGATAATCCCTGGCTGTTCTTCGAATGGCGAAACCATGCACCAAAAACAACCGCCTGCAAATGTCGCTAACTCGTATTGTTTATCTGTAAGTTCCATTCATTCCACCTCACTGCTCTCTTTTCTTCCATCATAACGCAAATCTAAAATGGAGGCAAAAAAACAACTCTTTAGTCGGGATGACGAAAATGTGGTGTGTACATCTTGCTCTTTTTGAATGTTTTATTCTATTATTAAGCGTAATCGATAAAGGAGAAAGGAGAAAAGTATGTCCAAAGTTGAAGTCTACATATTGTCAGGTTTTCTCGGAAGCGGGAAAACAACGTTATTACGCAATATTCTTAAACAAGAGCAAGAGAAAAACCGAAAAATCGCCGTAGTGATGAATGAAGTTGGCAGCGTATCTATTGATTCAGATGCCGTTCCAGGAGATATACCACTTAAAGAGTTGTTAAACGGATGTGTCTGCTGTACCATTCAAGATCAATTTGAAGTACAGCTTCATTCTCTCTTACAACAATATACGCTAGATGCCATCTATATTGAAACAACGGGTATCGCTCATCCCGTAGAAGTTCTAGACGCCTGTTTATCGCCGCTATTTGCGAATAAGGTGGATGTCCGCGGCATTATTAGTTTAGTAGATGCAAAACGATGGAAAGATCGTCACCAATTAAATCCACAGCTGCAAGTACTGTTAAAAGAGCAAATTCGCCACGCGGATATCGTTCTGATCAATAAAATAGATGATTTAAACGAACGTGATCAAGCTTCTCTTTCTTTTGAAATTCAGTCGCTTAACCCACAGGCCATGACTATTTTAACGACCTATGCGCAAGTGAATTTGGAAGATATTCAAAACATGAAACTCGTATCGAAAGAGCCGCATAACCAAGCACAGCTTCACCAACAGTTGCGCATTAAAACATATGTTCATACTTTTACACGTCCTATTGATGTAGAGAAGTTTGAAGAATGGGTGCGAAATCTTCCAGACACCATTTATCGTATGAAAGGATATTTACGATTTACTCACTTAGACGGATTGTACTCCTTCCAATATTCTTACGGTATGCCGATTTATATGAAAGAAATCATGAATGTGCCGATGAATTTAGTGATTATTGGTGATGACCTTAATAAAGAGCAAATAAAAAAAGAGCTCGAACAGATCGAGCAATAAAAAACGCCAGGCGTAAATACCTGGCGTTCTATATTATAATATTATTTTGTTAAATCTTCGGCAGAGCCAAAGAATTCATAATGAATTTGTTCCTCTGTCACGCCCCATTCTTTTAACGCGTAGTAAACGGTTTTCATAAATGGAACAGGACCGCAGAAATAGAATTGAGAATCTTTATTTTTCACAACCGATTGAATAAACTCTAAGTCAATAAACCCTTCTTTAACAAAACCGTATTTTTTGCGATCTTCTTCAGAAGGTGATTGATAGCAAATATAGTAAGAGATATTTTCGTTTTCTTTTGCTAACTGACTGATATGGTCATGGAACGCATGAACATTTCCGTTAATAGCGGCGTGAATGAACGTCACGTTTCGATTAGGCTGACGCTCAACAATCGTATTTAGCATGCTTAATAAAGGTGTAATACCCACCCCGCCGCTCATAAACACGATAGGTGCATCGGATGTGTCTAAAACAAAATCCCCCGCTGGAGCACTTAGCTCAACGATATCCCCTTCTTGCACATGGTCATGCAAATAGTTAGAGACAATTCCTGCTGCCTTGTCAGCAGTTGCCGCTTCTCGTTTCACGCTGATGCGATAATAGTCTTTTCCTGGCGCATCTGATAAGCTGTATTGACGAATATGTGTATACTTTTCGCCTGGGATGTTGAGTTTTACACTCACATACTGACCTGGCAAGAATTCAGCAATCTCGTCTCCATCTTCCGGCATTAAATAGAAGGAAGTGATGACATCGCTTTCTTTCACTTTTTTCTTGACAACGAACTTGCGGAAATCTTTCCAGCCGCCTTTGGCTTCTTCGGCTTCTTTATACATTTCGGCTTCTACTTGTATAAAGACATCAGCAAGGACACCATAGGCTTCTTTCCATGCTTCGATAATTTCATCAGTCGCTGCATCCCCAAGTACATCCTTAATCGCAATCAGTAGATACTTTCCGACAATCGGATAATGCTCAGGTTTGATACCTAAGCTGCGGTGTTTATGTGCGATTCGTTTTACAACAGGCATAATCGCTTCTAAATTATCAATATGCTGAGCGGCTGCGTAAATAGAAGCTGCAAGCGCTCTTGGTTGTTTGCCCTGTTTTTGATGCGTCTGATTAAAAATGTTTAATAACTCTGGATGATTAGAGAACATCGTTTGATAAAAGTGTTTTGTAATTTGTTCTCCGTATTTCTCTAATACCGGAACAGTTGACTTAATAATTTCCATTGTTTTTTCGCTTAACATTGTTTTTGTCGCACTCATCTTCTATATCCCCTCACTGAAAAGATGTATTTTATATACATCTTTATTCAAACATGATTATCAAATAAAAGCAATATTTAAAATACATCTTTAACAAATTGTTCACAAATCTACTTTTTTTAGATTTTTCTAATTCATGTTAGAATAAGTGAAGAAACTATGAATAAAGGTGTGAAAGGAATGCACTTAACAACATATACGGACTTCTCTTTGCGCGTTCTCCTTTATTTAGGAACGCTTGAGGAAGGTGAAAAAACCAATATCAAAGAAATTTCAAAAACGTTTTCGATTTCTGAAAACCATTTAAGTAAGATTGTGTACGAGTTAGGTAAGCTTGGTTTGATCGAAACCATTCGTGGACGAAACGGCGGCATCCGCTTAGCCAAGCCACCTAGTGAGATTAATATCGGATGGGTGATTCGCCAAACAGAGGATAATTTATCGCTAGTTGAATGTTTTGCAGGTCGCGAAAACCATTGTATCGTTACTCCTATTTGTCATCTTAAACATATTTTTCACGAGGCACTGCAAGCATTTTTAAAAGTACTTGACTCCTATACGTTAGCGGATTTGCTCCAGAATAAAGATGAACTGAAAAATTTGCTTACTAATGCTCTAGATATAAATAAAAGCATCTAACAGCTTGGGGTTAGATGCTTTTTATATTTTTCAATCTTTTTGACATACTACAAACAAGAACGTTTCGGGTTACATATAATTAAAATACGAAAGGAAGATAAAGTATGATGCGAAACTGTTGGTTGAAAGCGATTGTCTTGCTAATTTTATTTAGCGTTATAGCTGGATGTGGAGACAATCAAAACAATAAAGATCAAAATCAATCAGGAAATATCGGTGGAGGAACTGAAACATCGGATACTGGTGAATAAGAAATGGATTCTAAAACACTTTGTTTACCCTAGACGACAAATTTCGTCATAAATGTAAATATTTCGTTTGTCACATCCGACAAAATATATTAATATTAGAAAGGTGTTATAAAAATATGACTTTCAAAGGAGGCAACAATGAATAGCTTACCAAAGCAATTACCACCTTATATTAAAAATGAAAATGGTGAACTTTGGTTAACTGAGGACGAGCGTGAAAATCTAAAAATTAGTTATCGCATCAAAGATGTTATTTTCTCGGACCAATCACCGTTTCAACATGTAATGATTCTCGATTCTTATGATTTTGGCAGAATGCTCGTTCTTGATGGAGTTGTTCAAACGACTTCTATTGACGGTCACATTTACAATGAAATGATTTCACATGTTCCCCTTCAATTTCATCCATCGCCAAAAAAGGTTCTAATTATCGGTGGCGGTGACTGTGGAGCAGCACGTGAGGTTGCGAAATATAAAGAGGTTGAAGAAATTCATATGGTCGAAATTGACGAAATGGTCGTAAAGGTATGTAAAGAACATCTTACAGACGTATCTGGAAACCTTTCTGATCCTCGTGTGAAATTTATATACACGGACGGTGTCGCGTTTATTAAAGAACACGCGAACACATACGATGTGATTATTATCGACTCTTCTGATCCTGTTGGTCCAGCGAAAGAACTGTTTTCATATGAATTTTATAGCAACGTTTATCGCGCGTTAAAAGATGACGGTTTAATGGTTTGTCAAAGCCAGTCTCCAATTTTCCATATGGACGTTCTGAAACAGACTCATACAAACATTAATAAATTATTCCCATATTCTACTATTTATACTGCAACAGTGCCTACTTACCCTGGTGGATTATGGAGTTTTACAATCGGCTCAAAAATCCCGCTTTCCCTTTCAGAAAACAAGTCGATCCCAACTGATACAAAGTACGTCAATGCCGATATATTAAAGCAATGTTTCCAGCTTCCTCAGTTTATGAAGCAACAGCTACTGTAAAACAGATTGGTGGGCTTGCCGCAAAACGAAAAAGGCGCGCCCACCATATAAAAAAACATTTGTTATTTCCATTCAAAAATCCCTGATAAATCACTGTATATATAATCAGGCTGAATCCCTATCTCATCTCATCTATGATTTCTCCTGTTCGGTTCATCACTTAAAGCTCCTAGCACCGGCAATATCCCATGTATTAGATGAAATGAATAATACTTCTTCTCTCTTTACTCCCAATCTGTCTAGGACGAGTGTATATGAAGCGGGAGTTAGTTTAAACTGTTTCATATCATCAACACTTATCACATGATGAAGCCGTTTGTGCATTTGACAATCTATTTAACAGTAAATCTTAACAGTAAATCGCCCCATCGCTTTACTCATGAGAAAATGCCCGTTGAGCAAGAAGAGATAGAGTAATATCGTCAGCGGGTGGATTATGAAGCCCTGCTCTTACATCGCGATAAAATCTTTGCAGAGGACTAGAGGTAAATAAACTTTGTCCTCCGACAATGCGCATCGCTTGGTCAACAATTTTGACAGCTGCATTTGTTGCTACATATTTGACCGCAGCAAGTTCCGGACCCATGTATGGACGTTTGTCTGGATATTGATCCCATTTTTCGGCCACCGAATACATAAAATGACGTGCTGTCATGAGCTCGATATCCATTTCGGCAATCTTTCTTCGTACCTCTGGTAACTCTTTAATCGGATGGGATAAACTATTTGGCTGATACGTTTGTGCAAAATGAATCGCTTCATTTCGTGCTGCAATAGCAATCCCTAAATAACAAGCAGGAATATGCAGCAACCATCCTTGAGGGTTCCCTTTTTTCTTTTGTGATTTCATTTCGACAAGTGCTTCTTCCGGCACTTCAACATCTTCTAATATTAAATCATCACTTCTCGTTCCTCTCATTCCGAGTGTATCCCACGTTTCTTCTATTTTAACTCCTTTGGCTAACCTCGGAATAAGAAAGTCAGCTACCTCTTCTGTTTCCGCAATCGTTGCCGAGACGATAAAATAATCAAGGGCTGGGGCCATCGATGTATACGTTTTTCGTCCATTAATAATCCAATGGCCATTACACTTTTTCGCTTTCGTTTCCGGTCTTCCCCCGCGCGCAGGACTACCTGTTGCTTTTTCGGTTTGAGCGCTATTGATTAAATATTGGTATTGAATAATTTCTTTACATAACCGCGAAAAAACAGATTCTTTCCATTTTCTTTCTTGAGCGATATTCATAATTATTCCTAAATGCCAGCCGAGCGATAAAGCAGTTGCTGAATCTCCTTGAGCAATGGTTTCTTGCACTAGGAGAAACTCATAGAGAGAAATTTCCTGTCCGCCGTATTTTTGAGGAATGGTTAGTGAATGAAACTGCGCTTTCTTTAATTCTGCAAAATTTTCAAACGGAAAAGCGGCTTGTTCGTCATATAAATGAGCCCGCTCTCGAAACTGGTTGGCTAGTTGGGCTGCTTTTTCGTATAATTGCTGCTCTCGTTCTGTACGAATCAATAACTCATATATCTCCTTCATAACTTCATCTTTCCTTTTTTATTGATTTGCACCTTATTTTACCTGCTATTTGTCATAAATGGAAACCATATAAATTGTTAAATTTCGAACAATTGCCGAATGTCTTTATTGTCTTTTTGATGATAAAACTCATTTTTCTCTTTACTATATATATAATCTTTTTTCCATTCGTCTTTGTATAGCGTAATACAACGGATTGCACGGACAATTTCATATAGCTCTTCATTTGTCATAATTGGATGAAGGGATACACGGATCCATCCCGGCTTATTCAGAAAATTGCCTTGTTGAATTTGTTGCGTTATTTGTTTTGACGTCTGCTTGTCGATTTGAAATAAGTAATGACCATACGGCCCAGCGCAAGAGCACCCGCCCCGTACTTGAATCCCAAATCGGTCGTTTAGTAACTTAACCGCTAAATTGTAATGAATTCCTTCGATCGTGAAAGAAACAATTCCAAGCCGATCTTCACGATGTCCCTCTAAAACGTGAACATGAGGAATCGTTTTTAAGTTTGATAATAAAAGCGAAATCATCTCTTTTTCCCGCTCGATCATGTTTTCTACACCCATTTGTTCTTTTAATTTAATAGCTAGCGCTGCTTTGATCGTTTGTAAAAACGGTGGCGTCCCTCCGTCCTCACGGGCTTCAATATCAGAAATATACTGATACTCTCCCCAAGGATTGCTCCAAAGAACGGTGCCTCCTCCTGGATGATCGGGGACATTGTTCTGATATAATCGCGAATCAAATATTAAAACACCGGCACTTCCTGGTCCCCCTAAAAATTTATGCGGCGAAAAAAAGATTCCGTCTAATTTTTCAAGCGGGTCATCCGGGTGCATATTAATGGTTGTGTATGGAGCTGATGCAGCAAAATCAACAAAGCAAACTCCCCCATGTTCATGCATGATTTTAGCCAACTGATGATATGGCGTTTGAATTCCGGTTACGTTGGAACAGGCAGTAAATGCCCCGATTTTCATTCTTCGGTGACGATATTGCCCTAATAGTTGTTTTAAATGTTCGATATCTACATTTCCGTTGTTCGTTGGTCGAATCGTTACGACATCGCCAATCGTCTCCATCCAAGAAAGAATGTTCGAGTGATGCTCCATATGAGTAATAAAGATAATCGGACGCTCTTCATCAGCAAGGGATAGCCTATTCTTTAGCTGTTCAGGGATCCGTATTCCTAAAATGCGCTGAAGCTTATTGATGGCTCCCGTTGTCCCTGAGTCGGTCATAATAATAACGTCATCGGTATCGGCGTTTACATGATGTTTAATGATTTCCTTTGCTTTCTTATAAGCTAATGTCATTTTTGTTCCTGTTACATTCGACTCTGTATGTGTATTCGCCACAAATGGCCCAATTTCCTCGCTTAATTTTTTCTCAATCGGTGCGTATAGACGCCCGCTCGCTGTCCAATCCGCATAGATGATTCGCAGCTTGCCGAACGGTGAGTCAAAATAATGATCAATTCCGATGGTTTGTTCTCGGAATCGTCGAAAATAAGACTCTAATTCTCCACGAAATGTAAAAGCGGCTTGACCAATGCGTATCTTGATGTCCATATGAACATCCTTTCATCTAGTCTTTTATTCATAAATTATGTTATTTACCCTAAAACGGTTAAATAAAAAAACCGCAATCCCTATAGAAGATTACGGTTTTAGTTGGTATAACATGATGAGTTAAGCAAATCATTGAGTTGAAAGTACATGATATTTTTTCCGCTTTCACCAGTAGAAGTTCGATGTTATCGTCCTTTCCTTAGTGAATCGTTTTATTTCACTTGTTTTGATGGATAAGAAACATAGTCGAATAATATTTCAATAATTTAAGAATATCTTTAATTACTTATTTGTATTTATGTTTTTAGTTTGTTCATTTAGAACATAGTGTATTTTGAACTTAATAAGAACCCTCAGATTTTTTCAATTTAATGTAATAAATTTGCTACATTTCGTAAAATTTCGAAGCAGTCTTCGATTTTTTCAACCACGATATCAGCGCTTTGTTCATTCGCGATTTGATGGGAGTCGATATAGATTGTTTTACATCCAAGATTCCGTGCCGGGATAATGTCATTCACCAAGTTATCACCTACGCTCATGATTTCGTCAAAGCGAACGGCATATGTTCTGGCAATCCATTCAAATCTCTCCGCTGTTTTTACCGGTTTCCCAGCTTCGAATATTTTTTAATGAAAACAGTTGGATAAACCTAATTTCTTGAGTATTGCTTCGCTATCGGGTTTCGGACTGTTCGTCATAAGCACTAATTTAATATCGTCTCGAATTTCCGTTAATGTTTCTGCTACCCCGTCAATGGGCTTCATCTGAAACTCCGGACTCATCATATGCTCCCTCGTTTCAAGAAACGCCTGATATGTATCTTCATTTCTTAAACCATAGTGACGTCCGATCGAGCTTGGAACCCACCATAAATCACCAATGCTGAACATATTGTCTAGATTAACAGTAATTTTGTTGGGATATATCGCTTGCACCTCGTCAGCGGTTAATTTCGTTCCATCCCAACGGTACGCTTCTTTCACGACGCCGTCATGCAACATGAGGATTAAATCCCTTTGAACGTCGTATACACTTCCAATTTTTAACGGATGACGTCCGGAAAGAACGGCTTCATAGTCACTTCGAAATTTTTCTCTCTTGTCATCACTTAACCTTTCTTCAATTCGTTTGGCATAGTAAGCGAAATGGTGTGTGTCTTCATACAGTGTACCGTCTAAATCAAACACAATCACTTTAATATTTGTAAACACCATCCATTCCCCTCCTGACTCATTCTCTATTTAACAGAACAAAAAGCGGATTTGCTTTTTCCATCATTTATTTATTATAGTTAAAAAACAATCGGGACCATTAAATAACCAAGAAAAGATAATCCACCGCAAAGTAAAGAAATTTTCAATTTATACTTGGCGTATTCCATTACATCTAAATCCATGATCGCGGCAGTCGTTATCGTTGTATCTCCCAAGGGAGAGGCAAATGCTCCAAATGTCCCGCTTGCAAAAACAGCACCTATTGTCATTGGTAATGACGCATCAGTCACCGCAGCTAACGTCACCCCTAACGGCATAAACAACCCCCATGTCCCCCAAGATGTTCCTATAAAATAAGAAATAAATGAACCAAATAGAAAAATGACGGCAGGGATAATATGTTTGGGTAGAAATGTTCCGAATGTCGATGATACATATTCAGAAAAACCTAAGTCTTCCGCTGTTAGTGAAACCGCCCACACTAAAATAAGCATACCAATGGGAACCATTAGTTGATTCCCACCATCAAAAAAATGATAGATCAATTCATTTAACGGTTGGTGACGAAATAAATAAAAAAGGATGGTGATGATTAACGTAAAGAAAAGAGAAAGTAACATAACAAAGGTCGCATCTGCCATAGAAAATGCCTCTATTACTGTTTCGGCACCTTTCGCTTTTCCGTCATACCAAAATAATAGCAACGTAAATAACCAAATAAGGGAAAGCGGAAAAATAAGATGTAACGGCTCCCCTACAACTAACGCCAGTTCCTTCTTTATTCCTAAACGGTGAAAATGATTCGTCTCCTGTTGTTCCCGTTCATTTTTTTCACTTTTTGCCCGGTTACCGATGTTCATAAATGTCGTGAACAAACCAATGATTAATGCGATAATGGCAAAAAAATTAAAAGGCAAGCTGGCAATAAACATTTGATACGCTGATTCTTCCAGACCGTTTTGCTTTAAAGCCCCTTCTACGACCGAAGTCATAAAGCCAATAAAAGCGGTAGCAGCCGGCAATAATACAATAATTGGCTCTGTTGATACATCAATAATATATGCCATTCTCCTTTTATCGATATGAAGCTTTCCAATCATTGATTTCATCACCGGACCAATTAACATGATGCGAAACATCGGCGTAAAGAACGTAAATGGAACGGTAAACCATACGAATAATAACATTCTTCTTTGCGAATGAATCTTTTCGCTCATCCATTGCACAAACCCTTTTATGCCTCCAGTGATTTGCATCATTCCGATTAATGCACCAAAAAGGTATAAGAAAAGAATGACTTTTACATGTTCAACATCTGTCAAACTTTGAATAATGTATTGAATCGTCTTTTTGAATCCACCGAACCAATGCGGATTTAAACAAAAGGAACCTACTAACAATCCTAATATAAGTCCCAATAAGATTTGGCGAAGCCAAATCGCTATTGGAATGACAATTAAAAATGGTAATAACGATAACCATGATGTTTCCATGATCCTCATCTCCTCTGTATGTTACAAGGATAGCCATAAATTTTTCCTCATATTACAATTATTTTTCTTAATGGATTCTTCTATTTATCTTTTTAACATTGATTATTTAGAACATGGTTTAATGAAAACATAAAACATGTATTAGCAAATAAAAAAACACCCGTACGAACGTACAGGTGCTTTATCATATTACGGATGGCTTCTCCGGGCAAAATCAACGAAACGAAACTTGTCAAGCCGATGTCTTGATTCCGTGTACTGAAACAAGCTGGCATCGTCTAAATATACAAAGTTTTTCACGACAACGACATGGTTATATCCCTCTAAATCTAAATATTGATAATCCTCACTGGTTGCTTGATCAACAGAAATTTCTTTTTTGGCAAAGCTGATTTTTAACTTTAGCTCATTCTCAATATATTCATATATCGAATCTTCACATATTTCTTTTGTAAGAGAAGGAACATATTTTTTATGAAAATAGTCTTTATCTAAAATAATTTTTTCCCCTTCGATTTCACGCGCGCGAATAACTTTCCATACTTCATCTTTATTTGTAACGTTTAGATGTTTTTTTAAATACTCATTTGGCTTCACAAGCTCCAATTCACAAACAATGGTTTTTGGCGGCTTTTTCATTTTCTGCGCCAGCTCTTTAAAGCTGACTAATCCGGAAACAGGAAAATCATATTTGCTCACATCGAGAACAATGGAGCCTTTTCCTCTAATTTTTTGAATGTATCCATGTTCCGATAACAGATTTAACGCTTTACGAATCGTTTCCCGTGACGTTTGATATTGTTGAACTAATTCATTTTCTGATGGCAGTTTTTCGTTCGCTTTGAATATTCCTTGCCGAATTTTTAATAACAAGTCATGATAAATCGCTAAATATTTATTTTCTTTCATGTTTATCACCGAAAAGTATTGTATCATTATTTTTTCAAGTGATAAACAATCGATTCATAAGGCCGTAATGTCATCTTTTTGAAATCTTCTGGTGAGTTTTCATAATTCGAAAGCAAAATCGAGCTTGTATACCCTTCGATGTCCACTGTATTTGGCAGCTCGAATGTTGTTTCTTTGCCATAAAAATTGTTGACAACAAGAAGTTTCTCGTTTTCTCCATTTCGCACATAAGCAAAAATGTTTGGATGCTCTTCTAAAATAAGCTGGTAATCACCGGTTGTGATAATATCATACTCTTTCCGTAGTTGAATAAGCCGCTGATAATGATAAAAAATGGATGTTGGGTCGTTCAGCGCGTTCTCCACGTTAATCTCTTTATAGTTATCCGCCACGCGAATCCACGGTGTTCCTGTTGTAAAACCGGCGTGCTCACTTCCATCCCACTGCATTGGAGTGCGGGAATTGTCACGCGATTTACGTTTTAAAATTTCAAGAACTTCTTCCTTTGTTTTTCCTTTTTCTTGTAAAATTTTGTACATATTTAATGATTCAACATCGCGATAATCTTCAATCCGATCAAATTTCGGGTCAGTCATCCCGATTTCTTCTCCTTGATAAATATATGGCGTGCCCTGCATCATATGAATAACCGTCGCAAGCATTTTGGCCGATTCCTTATGATATTTTCCATCATCCCCATAGCGGGAAACGACACGAGGCTGGTCATGGTTACACCAGAATAAAGCATTCCAGCCGCCGCCTTTGTTCATTTCTACTTGCCAAGTGGATAAAATTCGTTTTAATGCTAAGAAATCAAAATCGGCAACAGCCCATTTTTCTCCGTTCGGATAATCGACTTTTAAGTGATGGAAGTTAAATGTCATATTTAATTCTTTGCGTTCTGGGTTTGTATATTTAATACAATGATCAATCGTTGTCGATGACATTTCGCCAACGGTCATAATGTCATATTTCGAAAATACTTCGCGATTCATTTCTTGTAAAAACTCGTGAATGCGTGGACCGTCTGTATAAAATTTGCGGCCGTCTCCCGGCGGCACGGAGCCGTCATCATCTAGAAAACGCTGATCTTTGGAAATTAAATTAATCACATCTAAACGAAAACCATCGACACCTTTTTGAAACCAAAAATGCATCATGTCATGGATTTTTTTGCGCAGTTCTTCGTTCTCCCAGTTTAAGTCTGCCTGCGTGACATCGAATAAATGCAAGTAATATTGACCGGTTTGCTCATCATACTCCCAAGCTGAGCCACCAAACTTTGACTCCCAGTTCGTCGGTGCGCTTCCATCCGGCTTCGGATCTTTCCAAATATAAAAATGGCGATATGGATTATCTTTTGATGAACGCGCTTGTTTAAACCACTCATGTTCTGTAGAAGTATGGTTGACGACCATATCCATAATAATCTTGATTCCGCGCTGATGAGCTTCATCAAGCAAACGCTCAAAGTCTTCCATTGTTCCATACTCTTCATGAATGCTAAAATAATCGCTAATATCATAGCCGTTGTCGCGCTGCGGTGATTTATAAATCGGTGTTAACCAAATGACATCGATGCCTAATGTTTTTAAATAATCCAACTTTTCGATAATCCCTTGTAAGTCGCCGACACCGCTTCCAGTTGTATCTTTAAAACTTTTTGGATAAATTTGATAAACCACTGCCTTTTTCCACCAAGGTTGTTTTTCCATTGCTAACCTCCACCTGTTCCTCTTGTTGAAATAGACTAAACAAAACGATACCATTGGAAAATATTTGTACACCAATGGCATCGTCGTAAGAAATGATGTTTGCTTATTTGTCTTTCTTTAGTTTTGCAAAGATCCACGTTAATACAATTGGTACAACAATCGCAATCGCCATACCGATAAAGAATGGAATCCATTTTTGCGGCACGATGGATAAAAATCCTGGCAGCCCCCCCACACCAATGGATGGAGCGATTACTTTATTGAGCGTAATAAACATACCGGCAATCGCCGCTCCTGTCATCGCCGCAATGAACGGATATCTAAAACGCAAGTTCACACCAAACATCGCTGGCTCTGTGATACCGAGATAAGCAGAAACAGCAGAAGTAAATGACAATCCTTTTAATTTTTCATCTTTCGCTAAGAACATCATGGCCAACGCTGCAGAACCTTGAGCAATATTGGACATAACAAGAATTGGCCATAAGAAAGTGCCGCCAGTGCTTGAAATCAATTGTAAATCTACTGGCAGGAATGTATGATGCATTCCTGTTACAACTAATGGAGCATACAATGCACCATAAATAAAACCACCAATGGCTGGAACGTTATCAAAAATGCCAACGAATACGTTTGTAATCGCATTACCGATCGCGAACGTAACTGGTCCAATCACGATAAATGCTAAAAATCCTGTAATTAATAAAGCAAGCGGTGCAACTAACAACAATTGAAACGCATCCGGAATTCGCTTGCGCAAGAAAATTTCAATTTTCGCTAAAACATAAGATGCAACTAATACTGGTAATACTTGGCCTTGATAACCTACTTTTTGGATTTCCAATCCAAATAAGTTCCAAACTGGAATATTCCCTTCTTGTTTTGCGGCTCCCCATCCCCATGCGTTTAAAAGGTCAGGGTGTACAAGCATTAATCCAAGGACAATACCTAACAATGGACTGCCGCCAAATTTATTTACCGCCGACCAACCAATTAAACCCGGCAAGAACACAAATGCTGTATTGGCAATTAAGTTAATAATGCTTGCTAAATCAGCCCATTCCTTATGAACTTCAACAAACGATTTGTCATCATAAAAAATTCCCGGACCTGTTAACACATTGTTAATTCCCATTAATAAACCGGCTGTCACGATTGCTGGCAAAATCGGAATAAAGATGTCTGCCAACGTTTTAATCGCGCGTTGCAACGGATTTAATTTCGCTTCAGCTGCATCTTTAATTTCTTGTTTTGTCGCCCGGCCAATCCCTGTCATTTCTACCATTTCATTGTACACTTTATCGACAAGCCCTTGACCGATAACGACTTGAAATTGACCATTTGCAGAAAACGAACCCTTTACAATATCAATATTTTCAAGAGCTTCTTTATTCACTTTTCCTTCATCTTTTAAAGCAAATCTTAAACGCGTTACACAATGGGAAGCAGCAACAATATTTTCTTTTCCTCCAATCGCTTCCACAATCTTTTCTACTGATTGTTTGTTGACACTCATTATGAACCCCCCGTAATCGTTTACAAAAAGATTGTTATTTTGTCGTAATGTCCATCAATGAATCTACTCCTGCTTTTGCATCAGTAACCGGATTTTTCTCTATCGATTGAACGATGTCCATATTAGTAATGACAATTGGCGTAATGGAACTTGCTGCTTTTTCTTTAATGAACTCAAGATCGAATGTAATTAAGCGATCACCTACTTTTACTTTATCGCCCACTTGAACATGTCCTGTAAATCCTTCCCCGTTTAACATGACTGTCTCAAGCCCAACATGAATTAATATTTCCAGCCCTGTTTCTGAACGAATGCCGATGGCATGTTTCGTATGGAAAAACTGAATAATCTCTCCATTTACAGGTGAAACAACCGTTCCATCAACCGGTTCAATGGCAATCCCTTCCCCCATTAGCTTTTGGGAAAAAGTAGGATCTGGAACTTGTTCAATATCAACAACTTTTCCATTTAAAGGAGCAAACAACGTTTCTTCTTTCTTCCGCTCTTTTTTTCCAAATAATTTTTTAAACATAACTAGCACTCCTTTTAACCGCTTTCAAAAACAACTTGTATATACAACCGCTTTCATTTTAACTTGTATATACAAGTTAGTCAACAAAAAAGTAAATATATTTCTTATTTCCGTCAATATTTGCTTACCTATTCCGCTGTATTTGTTAATTATTGTGTATCCATTTGTTATTTTGTAATGTTTTGTCGCTTAGCAGGAAAACGGACCATGAGTAGTGGAATAAAAATGTAATCATTTTAAAACATAGAAAGGAAGGAATTTGGATGAAGTCGTATACGTTAATGGAATTCGCTAAAACGATGGGCGTATCGCCAAAAACAATAAAACAATGGGAAAAAGACTTTCGAACGTACATCTCGATACCAAGAACCAAGCAAGGGGCACGTATTTATACGGAAATAGAAGCGGATTTTTTTCAAAACATTAAAGCTTTATATGAAAAAAAGTTAAAGAAGTATGAGATTATTCACTATTTACAATCGCAGAGCACTCCAATCGAGTCAACGCATTTTGCTCAAGAGGAGAGCACAGTCGAACAGATGGTTGTTATGAATAAGGAAATGATGGAGGAGCATTCAGAGAACAAAGATGTTCAAGAAACAGCGCCGCATTTGAAAGAAGAGCTTCAGGAAGAATTAGAAGGATATGTATTAAACATCATGATGGAAGAAGAGACGAATCAAGTTGCTCAACATCTTCATTCGATTGCTTCTTATTCCGTGTCAGATCTTAAACGTTGCATGGAGAAAATCACCGTTCAAAATGAAGCAACGCCTCATCTTCTCGTTCATTCAGAAACAGAACATTATGCACAGGCTATTCAAAATTTCCAAGATACAAATATAGAACTGTTAGAAGAGGCAGAAGAAACTTTACAGGAAGAAAGAGAACATTCTCTTTCAACATTAGAACATGAAAGAAAAGTATATGAACAAAAAATTATGGAACGTGAACGTGCATTTCGCGAGCTTGTTTTGGCTTTTAGAGAATCGGCAACAACCGAAACAAAAAAAACAAAAAAATGGTGGAAATTTTGGACGATTAGTAAATAAAAAAACAAGCAGCGGTCTATCATGATGACCAATGCTTGTTTTTTTTCTTTTCGCCTAGCTTTTCTCCTAGCTTTTCTCATGAACCTCTCCCACTTACACTTCGCTTAGAGGCAGGAGACTTCTCGGTGAACATGTTAAACTCCTCAACCTCATATGGCACGTTTTAATAGAAGCCGTAAAATAGTGACGAAATTCAATCAAACAGACAGACTGAAGCAAATGATTCCATATCCCCTATGGTAAATCAACCGCTTTGCCGTCTTTGATGTAGAGCAAACATACGCTCTCTATTCGTTGCATCGTTCAAACCTTTACTGATTAGAGCGCTTATAAGCATTTGCCGCATATTTTTTCAATTCATCAATGAGTCGTTGCCCTTCATCTTGTGAGAGTATGAGATTGACTCCATAGAAATAGTCATTGGCAAATTTTTTTTGCCATACTAACCTTCCTAAGAAAGTTAACTCGAGCTCGCTTAAAGTAAATGTAATTTCGATGATAATGCTTGTCTTATCAAGGGGAATATTTAACGACGTTGCTATTTTCATGCCTTTTGGGCTGATGTCATAAATTTCTGCTTTTCCTTTATCGCCTTCGACTTTCTTTTCGCCAATTTGTGCAATTCGAAAGGTACAAGGAAGCGGTTGACCAAATTCGTAGCGAAATGCTTCTTGTCTTTTAAATCTCACACAAATCCCCTCTTTTAAGAAAAATTTACAACATCCAATATATTGTGAAGTTTAGATCATTACAAGAGAATTAGATTAAAAGCGGCTTATAATGAAGCCGCTTTTCTTTTGTTAATGATACGTTTATTCCTCTAAATCATTAATACGAATCCACATTTCTTTTACTTCGCCTACTTCCTCGGTGTCAACGAGAAACTCGCCATTGTTATATCGGTCAACTAATCGTAGCTGGGAAGACTGTATGACCTCGATATGTCCGTTTTCTGTTTGTAAACAAACGGTCTCGTTCTCATTTTCTGTTAACAATGAGGCAACAATCCGATGTGGCTTCGTCTTTAACTCTCTTAACATCACAACGCCGCGTTTCGCCCGTGACGTTTTCTCAAATTCAACGAGCGGCATTTTTTTCACCGCACCGCGTTGAGTAGCGATAATCAAATACTGTAAATCTTGATTTTTAATTTGATGTGCCGAAACAACAAAATCGTTTTCTTTCAGATTAATTCCTTTGACTCCGGCAGCGCGCACACCAACCACACTGATTTCTTCTTCACTGAACCATAGCCCGTATCCTTGATGAGTGACAAGGAAAATATCTTGCTTTCCATCCGTTGTATAAACAGCCACTACTTGATCGTCTTCTTTTAGATTGATGGCTACGAGCGGTTTTGTGTAACGTTGTACTTTGTATTGACTTAATTCCGTTCGTTTCACTAAACCACCTTTTGTAACAAAGACAAGATCCAGTGGCTGTGCAAAATCCTTCACCGGAATCGCTGCGATAATTTCGTCTTCACGCTCTAATGGAACGATGTTCGAAATATGCTGCCCTAACTCTTTCCAACGAATGTCAGGCAATTCGTGAACAGGACAATAAATGTAATTTCCACGTCTTGTAAATAACAACAAAACATCGGTTGTGCTCATCTCCAGCTGCGCAAGCAAACGGTCAGATTCCTTCATCCCAAAATCTTGTCCGTTGGAAGCGGTGTAAGAACGAAGGCTTGTTCGTTTGACATATCCTTCTTTCGTTACTGTCACAATAACCTCTTCTTGCGGAATCATAACCTCTAAATTAATTTTAATTTCTTCAATTTCCTCTTCAATCGTTGTCCGACGTTCATCGGCATACGTTTTTTTCATTTTTTTTAAATCGGTTTTAATGACAGAAAGCAGTTTCTTTTCACTCGCTAAAATTGCTGTCAGTTCAGCAATTTTTTTCGCCAGTTCCTCCGCTTCCTGTTTTAAGGCAGTAATATCTGTATTCGTTAAACGATACAATTGCAATGATACAATCGCTTCTGCCTGCGCTTCGGTAAACTGGAATTTGGCGATTAAATTGTCTTTGGCATCGCGTTTATCTTTCGAAGCGCGAATCGTCGCAATCACTTCATCAAGAATCGATAAAGCTTTCATTAAGCCTTCGACGATATGTTCGCGTTCGCGTGCTTTTTTAAGCTCAAATTGCGAGCGATTCGTCACAACCTCTTTCTGATGTTCAATATAGGCATCTAATAATTCCGGAAGGCTTAACAGTTTTGGACGCCGCTTATGAATCGCCACCATATTAAAGTTGTAAGTTATTTGTAAATCTGTATTTTTATACAAGTAATTTAAAATTCCTTCTGCGTCTACGTCTTTCTTTAATTCGATGACAATTCGCAAGCCGGTGCGGTCCGTTTCATCACGAACTTCAGCAATTCCTTCCAGTTTTCGTTCAAGACGAAGTTCATCAATTTTTTTCACAAGGTTCGCTTTATTGACCTCATACGGAATTTCCGTAATGACAATTTGTTGCTTTCCGCCTTTTCCTGTTTCAATCGTTGCTCTGCCGCGGATAATAATTTTTCCTTTTCCGCTTTCATAAGCTTTTTTGATGCCGTCTTTCCCTTGAATAATGCCGCCCGTTGGAAAATCAGGGCCATGAAGAACGGTCATTAAGTCGTCCACTGTACAATTTGGTCGGTCAATTCGCATAATCACCGCATCGATCACTTCGCCTAAATGATGCGGCGGAATTTCTGTTGCATATCCCGCAGAAATCCCGGTTGAACCGTTTACAAGCAAGTTCGGAAACATCGCTGGTAAAACGACAGGCTCTTTGCTTGTATCATCAAAGTTAGGAACAAATTCAACTGTTTGTTTATCGATATCACGCAATAACTCGGAAGCGATGGCCGAAAGACGTGCCTCTGTATAACGCATCGCTGCTGGTGGGTCGCCATCGATACTTCCGTTATTTCCGTGCATTTCAATTAAAATGTTGCGCAGCTTCCAATCTTGGCTCATCCGCACCATTGCTTCATAGACGGAAGAATCACCGTGAGGATGGTAGTTACCGATGACATTTCCGACCGTTTTCGCCGCTTTGCGAAACCCTTTATCAGATGTATTTCCGTCCATATACATCGCATACAATATACGGCGCTGCACCGGTTTTAAACCGTCGCGCACATCAGGAAGTGCGCGCTCTTGAATAATATATTTACTATAACGTCCAAAACGGTCGCCCAATACATCCTCCAATGGTAAATCTAAAATTCTTTCTGTTTGTGCCATTTGTTATACCTCCTCTGCGACCGATAAATGTTCATTTTCTAAAATATTCACATCATCTTCCAAACCGAAGGCGACATTCGCTTCAATCCATTTACGGCGCGGCTCTACTTTATCGCCCATAAGCGTTGTTACCCGCCGTTCCGCTCTTGCTGCATCATCAATCCGCACACGGATTAACGTGCGCGTCTCTGGGTTCATCGTTGTTTCCCACAATTGATCCGCGTTCATCTCACCAAGACCTTTGTAACGTTGAATCGTATATCCTTTACCCACTTTTTTGATTGCTTCTTTTAACTGCTCATCCGTCCAGGCATACTCGACAATTTCTTTTTTGCCTGTTCCTTTACTTACTTTATAAAGTGGTGGAAGAGCAATGAATACTTTGCCAGCCTCAATCAGAGGTCTCATGTAGCGATAGAAGAACGTCAGCAGCAACACTTGGATATGAGCGCCATCTGTGTCAGCGTCTGTCATAATCACGATTTTATCGTAGTTAATATCTTCAAGGGAAAATTCAGGACCGACACCGCCGCCAATCGCGTGAATAATCGTGTTAATTTCTTCGTTTTTAAAAATATCAGCCAATTTCGCCTTTTCTGTATTAATCACTTTACCGCGCAACGGAAGAACAGCTTGGAAGCGACGGTCACGCCCTTGTTTCGCCGAACCGCCTGCAGAATCTCCCTCCACTAAATACAGTTCATTTTTTTTCGGATTACGTGATTGTGCCGGCGTCAACTTGCCGCTTAACATCGCTTCTTTTCCTTTTCGTTTTTTGCCGCTGCGCGCTTCTTCTCTTGCTTTACGAGCCGCTTCACGCGCTTGGAACGCTTTAATCGCTTTTTTAATCAACATCGTGCTGATGTCTGGATTTTCCTGCAAAAAGTAAGTAAGATGTTCAGAAACGACCGCATCTACAGCGGAACGCGCTTCACTCGTTCCAAGCTTGCCTTTCGTTTGCCCTTCAAATTGCAACAATCCTTCTGGAATACGCACAGATACAATCGCTGATAAACCTTCACGGATGTCGGAACCTTCTAAGTTTTTATCTTTTTCCTTCAATAAGCCAACCTTGCGCGCATATTCATTGAATACGCGCGTCATTGCGGTTTTCGCACCCGCTTCATGTGTGCCGCCATCCTTTGTGCGCACATTATTGACAAAAGAAAGAACGTTTTCAGAGTATCCGTCATTAAACTGAAAGGCAAACTCCACTTCAATCCCGTTTTGTTCTCCCTCAAAAAAAACGACCGGATGAAGGACATCTTTTTCTTCATTTAAATACTCTACAAATGCTTCAATTCCGTTTTCATAATGGAATACATCGCGCATATCCGTGCGTTCATCAACGAGTTCGATTTTTAGCCCTTTTAATAAAAACGCTGACTCGCGTAAACGTTCGCTTAACGTTTCATAACTAAACGTTGTGGTGCTAAAAATGGTTGGGTCAGGTTTAAAATGAATCGTTGTTCCTGTTCTTTTCGTTGTTCCGATTTTTTCTAGAGTCGTAACTGGTTTTCCTCCGTTTTCAAATCGTTGTTGATAAATAAAGCCGTCGCGATGAATCGTCACCGTCAGCCATTCAGACAGCGCATTCACAACAGAAGCACCGACACCATGCAAGCCACCGCTCGTTTTATATCCGCCTTGGCCAAACTTGCCGCCGGCATGCAGCACCGTCAAAATCACTTCAGGCGTCGGTTTCCCGAGTTTATGCATTCCCGTCGGCATCCCACGTCCTTCGTCTTGGACAGAGATGCTGTTATCTTTATGTATTTTTACAAGGATATAACTTCCATAGCCGGCTAATGCCTCATCGACAGAGTTGTCTACAATTTCATAAACGAGATGATGCAATCCGCGGCTATCCGTGCTCCCGATATACATTCCTGGGCGTTTTCGTACCGCCTCAAGTCCTTCGAGTACTTGAATCGCATCTTCGTTATATTCATATACTTGTTTATTCGTCACGCACATACCCCTTTCAAGCAAAACAAGAACATTTGTTTCCGTTTGTTTATTGTAACATAAATTTTTGAAACGTCTACGCCTATTTTAACGATTCATGCAAAATAAGCAAATTTTCTTATGAAAAATAGAAATAAGGCTGACCCTAAAGCAAAGTGTCAGCCCGACAACCACCATATATAGCGTTAAACAAAAACACTATATTATGATGAATTTCGCGTGAGGTCAGACACTTTTCGGTCAGCCCCGAATCCGTCTTAGCTCTTTTTCGTTAAGGCATGTTCGACTTTAATACAGCGATCCATGACAACGGTATACCCTTTTTCTTTTAGAAACTCGTAGGCTTCCTCATTAACAACGCCTAATTGGGCCCAAAACACATCCGCATCGATTTCGACAAATTCACGGGCGATTTCCGGCAAATGCTCCGAACGGCGGAAAACGTTGACAATATCGACATGACCGTCAATGTCTTTTAACGTTTTGACCGCTTTAACCCCTTCCCATTCATCAATTGTCGGGTTCACTGGAATAATTTCATATCCTGCGTCTTTCATCGCTTTCGCTACCATGTAAGACGTACGCTCAGGATTGTTGGATAAGCCAACAACCGCAATGCGTTTGGCTTTTTGCAAAATTTCAGCGATTTCTTCGCGGCTTGGATTCGTGATCGCCATTATTGTTTCTCTCCTTTTGTTTGTTCTTTTTTTTCTAGTATTTCTTCATAAATGAAGAAGAATCCTGCCATCTTTCTTTGAAAACATTTTCTTTTTTGATGTTCCAAGCGAAAAGATGATAAATATAGCTATATTGATAAAACAACCTTTAATCGAGAAGCTGCTTCATCACCGCTTCGACATCTGTCGTCGGTTGTAAACAAGCAAAATTTTCACATATATAGACTGTTGTTTCGTCTCCGTGTTGTTTATATTCCGAGGCAAACGGAGCAATCGTCGAAAAATCTGCTGGATGTTCCGCGACTAATACAGCATAATTCGGAACAAATGCTTTTTGCAATTGCTTCAACAGTCTGTCTCTTTTTTCGTCGCCCTTTTTTCCAAAAATCACAATTTCCTTTGGCGGTATCTCAAAAAGCAACAAACCTTGAAGGAAAAACGTATGACCGCTTTCATACGCTTCGACTTGCCGTTTGAAGGTCGAATACATCTTTTCCGCCTTGTCTAATAGTTGTAAGTCACCGGTCAGTCGAGCAAGACGAATCATTTGTACGGCGGCTACGCTATTTCCTGATGGCAAAGCCCCGTCGTAAATTTCTTTTTCCCGAACAATTAACTGTTCTGCATCTTTTCCTGTAAAATAAAAACCGCCGTTTTCCTCATCCCAAAATAGCTCGACCATCTCTTGAGTACGTTCCATCGCCCTTTTTAAATACGAGCGTTCAAATGTCGCTTCATACATCTCGATATAGGCCCAAATCAAATAGGCGTAGTCGTCAATAAACCCTTTGTTTTTCACTTCACCTTCACGATAGCGTACCATCACTCTTCCGTCTTGAATGACATGTGTTTCAATAAATGTGAGCGCCTGCTTCGCCATCTCAAGGTAGGAATCATTCTCATATACTTTCCTCGCTTTTGCTAAACCAGCAATCATTAACGCATTCCAAGCGGTTAAAATTTTATCGTCAACATGTGGATACACACGTAACGCACGGGCGGCAAATAACTTTTGTCGCGCCGTTTCGAGCTTTTCTTTTAGTTGTTCTTCGTTCAACTCATATTTTTTCGCGATGCTTGCCAAATCCGTATGGATCAGATTCGGTACATTATGCCCCTCGAAGTTACCATTTTCCGTAATATCGTAAGCTTCGCAAAATAAATCTCCTAATTCTGTTCCAAGGACATCGAATACCTCGTCTTTGTTCCATACGTAATATTTTCCTTCAATTCCTTCTGAATCGGCGTCAATCGCCGAGTAAAACGCTCCTTCTTTCGATGTCATTTCCCGTTTCACAAACTCGATGATTTGCTCGCTGATTTCTTTAAAGCGCTCATTTTTCGTAAGCTGATAAGCTTCCGTATAGGTCATTAATAGCAAAGCATTATCATAAAGCATTTTCTCAAAATGCGGCACAAGCCACATCGCATCGGTCGAATAGCGGGCAAAACCATATCCAATGTGATCGTAAATTCCACCGTTCGCCATGCTGTTTAATGTTTTTTCGGTCATGAACAGTGCCTGTTCTTCACCTTTCCATTTGTAATAACGCATGAGAAACATCAGCATATGCGGAATTGGAAACTTCGGAGCGCCGCCAAAGCCGCCATAAATTCCGTCAAAGCTGTTCGCTAATTGTCGGTATGTGCGATCTAAAGCGGCTGATGAAAGGCGATCTTTCCCATGAGCTTGAGCCGCTTGTGTTAGGCTTTTCGTGATTTGTTCGGAAATGGCTGTAATTTCTTTTGGATTTTCCTTAAATTTCTCATATAACTTTGTAATGACTTCAATAAAACCCGGGTGTCCGTACCGGCTTCGTTTTGGAAAATACGTTCCTGCATAAAACGGCTTTTGATCAGGAGTTAAAAACACACTAAGCGGCCAGCCGCCATGCCCTGTGAGCATTTGACAAACACGCATATAAATCGAGTCAATATCCGGCCTTTCTTCGCGATCCACTTTAATAGATATATATTTTTCATTTAATATCTTGGCCACTTCTTCGTCCTCAAAACTTTCGTGCGCCATGACGTGACACCAATGACATGTACTAAGTTAAACCTCTCTTCGTTTATTTCATAGTTAGCCCCATTACAGGGCTAGCTATAGCCAATGGACAAAAACACTGGCTTACCTTCCCTTTTTGCTTTTTGAAACGCTTCTGACGACCATTCCAACCAGTTTACAGGATTGGTTTCATGTTGCTTCAAATAAGGACTTTTAGACATGACTAACCAATTGTATTTTTCGCTATAACGTTCACGTTCAAGATATTCCTTCATTATGTAACACTTCCTTTTATAAAATATTAGAACACTTCTTCCATCTTCGCTTGAACGGTTGTCCATCAGACCGCATAAAAGTATTCGCTAGGAAGATACGTTCATTTATATTTTACCAAGTATTTCCCATGAAGATACAACTAAAAAATAATTTCAAATTGGATAAATTATGAATTTGTTATATTATTTTGTTATAGGTAATTATTAACTTGAGGTGTTCAGTTTGGAAAAGCTAACATTTTTTGAACTAGCAATTAAGGTGTTGAAAGAAGCTAATAAACCGATGACAATTGATGAAATTTGGCGTTACGCCCAGGAAAGAGGATACGATCTGTTGGTAGGTTCAAAGGGTAAGACGCCATGGCAAACTATAGGGGCAAGAATTTACGTTGATATGAGAGATAATGCAAATTCACCTTTTGTTAAAATTGATTCTAAACCAAAGAAATTCTTCCTTAAGGAACTTCAAAACGTAGATACAATAAAAGAAGAAAAAGAAATTATACAACCGAAAGAAACTTCATATAACGAAAGAGATTTACACCCTTTTTTAACGTACTTTGTTAATACATATTTAAATGTATATACAAAAACGATTTATCATGAAAAGTCTTCTAAACGAACGTATTCACAATGGTTACACCCAGATTTAGTCGGAATTAACTTTCCTATAGGTGAATGGGAACCAGAAGTTTTAGATTTTGGTTTAACACTTGGAAGTCAATTAGTAAAACTTTATTCGTTTGAAATGAAAAAAGAATTGACATTTGCTAATATTCGTGAGGCTTATTTCCAAGCGGTTTCAAATTCTTCGTGGGCTAACGAAGGTTATTTAGTAACTGCAAACATATTACACGATGAAGAATTTATGACTGAGTTGAAACGTCTTACCTCTGCTTTTGGGATTGGAATTATAAAACTAGATATTGAAGACCCAGATGCTTCTGAAATATTATTCCCTGCCAAACACAAAACAGAAATTGATTGGGAAACTGTAAACAAACTTTCAAAGGAAAATCCTGATTTTAGAAAATTTATTGTTCGGATAAAAAACGATATGAATAGTAAAGAAATCATCAAGGAAAAGTACGATAAAGTTTATACGGCTGAACAGTTAGTTGAGAAAATAAAAAAGAAGTGAATAGTATGTTTGCGATAGCACCTACTGACATTGGTTGGTATAGATATCTTAGAAACAACCCAATTCCCGAAGAAGTAAATTTTTGGACACCGACACCGTTTAACGTCAGAAGACTTTCCAAAGGTAACAAATTTTTGTTTTTGTTAAAAGCCCCCTATCGAAAAATATGTGGGTTTGATAGTTTTAAATATTACGAGAATCTCTCAAATAAAAAAGCGTGGGAGAGGTTCGGAACAGGCAACGGTGTTGAAAGTTTATCAGAATTAAAAAATCGTTTCAATACATACTCTAGGAAGACGTTTTGCAACCGCTTTTTCTGATAATGACGAAAATCGTGAGATATTGTCATAATTTTAACTGATGTTAAATTTTTTAGCGAAGAAAATTTTATTACCACAGTTCAATTGAACGTATCTTTCCCACGCCAAGTTGTGAAGTTGAAATACATCGATATGGAATTACCTAACATGCTTGAAGGAGTACAAATAAGACTAGCGGAAGAAATATTAGAAGAAGAAACACTTGTTGAAGGTGCCAAAAAACAAATTACTATCAACGCTTATGAACGGAATCCGATTGCAAGACAAAAGTGTTTAAACCATTACGGTTATAATTGTTCGGTTTGCGGTTTTAATTTTAGTGAAAGATACGGTGATATCGGTAAAAACTTTATACACGTTCATCACCTCAAAGAAATTAGCCAAATTGGTGAGGAGTATGAGATTGATCCTATAAAAGAATTACGTCCTGTTTGCCCTAATTGTCATGCCATGTTACATAAGAGGAAACCTGCTTATACCATTGAAGAATTAAAGGAAATAATCATCAAGAACAATATAAAATCATAGCCCTATATATAGATAAAAGGCGTTATCTCCATTTAGTCTGGAAACAACACCATTTACTTTATTTGCACTATTTCTTTCATAAATTATCTCCATTACGCAGGAATAACGCCTTCTGATCTTTTCTTCTCTTCACTTTCGTCAAATAACCTTACTAATGTTTTACTTAATTCCTTCAACGCTTGTTCACTAAGCTTATTGCTTTCAGTAATAGTAATGGTTAACTTCCCCACTTTGTATACTGCTTCGTACATGTCTTTGTTCCCCCTATCGTAAGTATTCTCGTTAACTTACTTGCAACGGGGAACAATTTTAGGACATGTTTTTTATTAGTAATCTATAATTTTCATCTCAATGGTTCCCTATTATAACTGTATAAATTGAGTAGTTTCGTTTCAGACTTTCACTTATTAAAATAAAATACAAGCTATAAAAAATTCTCCATTTTATTTTTACCTTTTAATCGCTTCAAATTAAAAAGATTAGCTAAATTATTAGGCTTTATTCTTTTATGTAGAAAGTAATTCATATACTCTTATTTTCATTTAGGGAAATTAAATTAAGCGTTGTTCTTAATATTGTTAGAAGCAACGCTTTTATACCTGCTGTCTACGAAAAATGTTTGCTTTTACTTACAATAAAATTTAGCAGCGGCACATTTCACAAACTTTTAAAACCTAATATTCCATAATAGTAAAAAGTAATAAATTGATGTTAGTCTAAAAATTGGACACGGAGAACAGGGAGATTATAATAAACTTAATTACAATCGGTTCGAGGTGTCCAATCATAAAAAAGAGAACATTTGATCAAGAATACAAGATTCAAGCTGTTGAGTTATGCTTGGAGGGGGACAAGTCCATCGCCCAAGTGGCAAAAGAGTTAGGTTTGGCTTACAACACTCTTCACCGTTGGGTCAAAGAATACAAAGAAAGCAATGGAACGAGTTTTGTCGGTTCAGGCAACATCAAGCCACAAAATCAAGAAATCATCGAGCTACGCCGTCGCAATCAAGAGCTGGAAGAGGAATTAGCGATCTTAAAAAAGGCGTTAGGCATCTTCACCAGAAACCAAAAGTAATTTACGCGTTCATTTTTCAACATCGAAATGAATTTCGCGTGGTGAAGATGTGCCAAGTTCTCGGTGTTTCTAAAAGTGGGTATTATGCATGGCTGAAACGCCCAAAAAGCAACCAAAAAGAGAAAAAAGAACAACTGACCCAACAGATTCGGAACGAGTATCTCAAGTCACGCAAGATTTACGGAAGTCCGAAAATTACGCAAGAACTACGCAAACAAGGAATTCGTGTGTCTCAAAAGACAGTCGCTCGTATCATGAGCGAAGAAGGATTGAGATCAATTACGGTGCGTAAATACAAGGCAACGACCAATAGTAATCACCCTTACAACGTGTATGCGAATCTGTTGGAACAGAACTTCCAAGCAACGGCTCCAAATGAAGTATGGATGGCCGATATCACGTACATTCCTACTGATGAAGGATGGTTATATTTAGCGAGCATCATGGATTTATATACACGAAAGATCGTAGGTTGGTATATCGATACACGAATGACCAAAGAGTTAGTCATCAAAGCCTTACAACGAGCGTTAAACAACGAGAAACCAACAGGAAGAGTGATTCACCACTCGGATCGTGGAAGCCAGTATGCGTCTAATGATTATCAACAACTGTTACAAGAGCATCATTTCCAAGTCAGTATGTCGAGACGTGGGAACTGTTACGACAACGCTTGTATAGAGTCGTTTCATAGCTTAATCAAGAAAGAATGCATCTATCCAAATCGATTCCGTACGCGAAAAGAAGCGAAACAAGCCATTTTTGAGTACATCGAATGCTTCTACAACCGAAAAAGGAGTCATTCCGCTCTTGAATATGTATCGCCTTGTGAATTTGAGGCTGCTTACTACGCTAACCAGAGAAAAGTAGCTGCCTAAGTTCAGCTATTTCTCTCTGTTTAACGTGTCCATTTTCTTGACATAATACCATATCTCGTCAATGTTATAACCTGCGGTTAAAATTTTTTTTGCTTCTACTATGTCACTGTACCCATAAAAATTCTTCAACCTGTTCCTACTGATTACAAGCATAGTCTTCTTATTAACATTTATTCCAGGAAAATCCGCTTTAATTTGTTCATAATGTTCAGCAATAAAAACATTCCATTCTGCAATTTGAAAAGCAGGTTGAGTAAATTCACTACTAGAATAACCTCTTTTAGTTGTTACCTTTTTTGAAGGTTTTTCTAACTCAACTAGTTTATACTGTTGATTAGGATACTTTATGATAAAATCCGGTTCAACATACGCTTTTCTCAAAGGGCTTTCTATAATAGTTGGATATTTAAATCGCGGCTTAGATACAGGTTTTCCATACAAATCTAATAAGAAAGAGTTCTCATAAAGAAACTCGTGAAAAACTGACTCATTATCGTCTTCATGTTCATTAAGTAATCTTTCGAAGGTCTCTATTTTTTCTCCAATTTTTTCTATTTCATATCTATCAGGAGAATCTAAAACTATCTTTCTTAGAAAAATAATTTCTGCTAATTGTTTATCGCTTATTTGTCCAATCTTTTCTCCTAAATCTCTTTTTTCGACAGTATGTATTTCTTCTACTTGAATAAACATATTTCCATATATCCTCATTCCTGTAGAATCCAAGGGGAAATGAGTTGGTAATCTCTTATTTCTAACATTAGCGGATGTAATTTTAATAACATTTACTTTTGTCCAAAATTTATTTATGCGATTATTACTAATAATTAGGACTGGCCTATGGCCAAGAGAAGTAGAGTTCACCATATAAATTTCACCTTGTTTTATATTCAATTTCATCGTTTCCCTCCTTCAAAATTTGATTGGCTTAACATTTGTTGCAACTCTGTTTCACCCTCAATAGATAAGTATTCTAAAAGTGTATTCTTAAAGCGTTCTTCGTATATAATTTCGTCGTACACAATCATCACCTCTTTGGAAATTTTATACAAACCTATTGTAATCTATATTAAACTTAAACTACAAGAATATAGTAAAGTTCCCATCATTTTAGTTATAGCCATATTATTAGCACTAAAAAGTTACAAAAAAATTAAAGAAAAATTTCATGCAAAGAATAATGTTTTAATTCGCTAATGGAAGTTACTTAACGGCAAAAGCTACGGCATTTACTTCCCACAAAACGAAATGATCTGAGTATGACGGATCATCAATATAAGGGCCTTTAAGTAAATTTTATTTAATTCTCTTTGTCACCTGTTACTTCGTTAGTAAAATTAAAATAAAAGAACAAAAGGGAGGAAACTTACATTGACAGTAATAAAAGATAGAGATAAACACTATAAACGCCAAAAACGTGTACAGTTAATAATTTATCTACTTGAAGTATTAAGTGTTATTTCAGTTATATTGAGTATTTATTCAAAACTTGAAAAAGGATCTGCATTTGCTTGGTTTAAAGATGTAGGGACATTCGACTTTTTGGACAAAGTAACAATCATATTCGCCCTTCACCAACTATTAATTTTTGCTTATGTAAGGTTAAAGCTGTCAGCACGTGATGACGCCATTCTTACTATAAGCACTCTAATCTCTCATGCCCTCAATATGTGTAAGTATGGTGTATCACCTGAAAAAGTGTTGGAACGTTGTGACGAACTTAAAGAGTCTAAAAAAGGCAAAACTTATATGCTAAACAGTAAAGATATAGAAATAATTGACTATATTAAGCACCAAACAGAACTACTCATGGGTCAAGCTATTTCGATTAAGGAATATGAATATAAATTGGAAAGCCTAAGAATAGACTTAAATCACGAAGCACAGTCTAACAATTTAGCTTGGACAAACTCATTTTTTCTCAACCTGTTTAAATAAATTTTGATCCCTTCGAAGTTTCTGGACTGGTGTGTATGAACTATTCAGGTGAGATCGAATCCATACACACCCAGCCTCTCCCTATATACCCTTCCTGCCTGTCTGTAAAATAACATGCGGCTGGGTGCTAGTGGCAAGCTGTAGTTGGCACATCATCGCCGGTTATCATTCGCTGTCATTTTTGGTTCGTTTATTGGTTCATTCGTTGCTGTCTGTTGCTATGGGTTCGCTGTCCCTGCTGTCGTTGTCCCTGTCCTTCCTTGTTCTGTGCCTGTCGCCCTGCCTGCTGTCCGTTGTCTTTCCCTGCTGTTGCTGTGTGTGTGGTATTGTGACAGTTACTTGTGATAGCACCGGAAGCCGCTTCCTTGCGTTGCTGTTGGCATACTGTCATATATCTTGACTTTTGATAGTTCGATATAAAAAAACTATATATTGGAAAAATTGAGTTTATAATGTATATTAGGACAGAAGAAAAATGAAATAAATAAAAAAGTGAGGTATACATAATGGCATTTGATGGATACCAAGTAGCAAAGGAAAAACTCGAAAAATCCCAAAAAGCAAATTCTGAAGGTATTTTAATGTCATATACGGTAATGACAATGGAAGATGAAAGAGTATGTTCTGACTGTGCGAAGTTTGAAGGCTTCACTGCAAGTGCCACAGAGGCAGTAATAGGCGTGAATCATCCACCATTTCATGAAGATTGTCGTTGCATTGCTACTTACTCTATAGAAGGCATAAAAAAGAAGTAAAAAGCCCATAAAAGACCAAAGGTGTGTCATTTTTTCATGGCATGCTTTTTTTATTTTGGTAGTGTCATAACCTTAATAGTAACGAATATGAGATACCATAAACAGTTTATACTCGTTACCTTTATATGTTATCATTAATTAGTTTATTTGTAGTGGACTGGGGAGCACTTCCGATTTTCCTATCCTTCTCCGTTTTCTTGATTCTCTCCATAAGCTTCTTAAATTTAGAACTAGAAGTAAAAGAGCTGTTTTTCTTCTAAAAAGTTCTCCATTTTGGTGTACGAAGATCCTTTAAATTAAATCAAATCATTTGTTTCCCCTTTGTTTTTATTTTGCGTTTATTCACTTTTGCGTAGGCTCTTTTAAATTTCAATGTTGATTTTTAGACAATAGAAAAAGACCGAAATAAATCGGTCTTTTTGTATGTCTTGTTTAACGATTGCCCCAGCGTTAGTTGAAGATGACACAACGAAAAAACAGTTATCAGTTATCTAGCTTTTAAAAAATAGTATAGGAACCAAACTGCGTGATTTTGCTCATCTGCTGCTGCTCTGCGAAATACTTCTTTAATGTATTGATTAGTCGTTTCATCTGCAATTTCTAAGTAAAAATCAACTGTTCGTTGCTCATCTTGTAGAGCAAATTCCAATCCATTTAAATAAACATCAGGACATTCTTCGGTGATTTTGGGTTGAGGTTGTTTCCCAGTTAGACTGACATAAATCTGTCCAAATTGTTGAAAATGCCTTATTTCATCCTGTCGAATTTCAAGGATTTGTTTCCGTTCATTCTCGTTTGAAGTCAAATTAGCTAACTTGGCATAACAATTTATTGCACTATACTCTCCATTAATTGCCTTTTCAATGTCACTAATCAATTTTTCATTTTGTCTGTACACCAAATTGTAATTATTTAAATAAGAATACATATTAGAATACATACCAGAACCTCCCAGTTTATACTCAGTCGTAGTATTATACGGGTAATTAAAGTACTGGGTGCATATCGTTTAGAATGTTCTTTGGAAAAAGTCAAATTTTTCTTCAACTATCCTGCTCGTTAGCTTAATAAGAAAATCAACAATGAACTTTAACAGAGCCTTTGCGTAAAATATGGAATATGATTCGTAACACAAATCAAATCGTACGTTCCTTTGTCCTTTTTCATTTTGCGATGATTTATTTTTGCGTAAAACGTAAAATTTGAACAAGAAAATCAATATCATTCTTTAACAGACACCCATGCCAATAAAAATTGGCACATCGATGAGTGAAATAACAGTAAAAGTTATCCATAATTATTTCAGAGTAGAGCCATATAAACAAAAATGGAAGACAGCTGGTCCTTTACGACCAGCTGTCTTTATATAGTCAAGATTATCGAAAGCAATAAATACATCACCAATATATTGCATTCGCAGTTATATACGTATCCTCACATAGTATATATACTATGTGAGGAGGCATATTATTGATAAAAAAACTTAAGGGGAAACCTTATAATATCAATAAATTTTTAATTATGGACAAACCTTTAAAGTGCACTATGATATAGTATATATACTATATCATAGCACCAATTAATGAATTAAGGAGTGATCCTGAATGCCAAGATTAATCGGTTTCAAATTCTCCAACACGTCAAACCTTTAATCATAGAACATCTAAAAAGCCTAAATCAGAATATTTTTTCCGTATCTGAAATGCAAGAGATCCTTTTTGAAAACAAAACTAAATGGACACTCCCTAAAATTACAACATTTGATGAATTTATATCTTTCCTAAAGGATAAAAATGTTATAAAAGAGATTGAAGTTGAAACACCACAACGAACTATATATATTTGGTGAAACTTCACCATTTGAGATTGCTGTATCTTTAAGAAAAAATTCATATTTAAGCCATTACAGTGCCTTATTCCTTCATCAATTGACAAAAAATGTACCAAAAAACATTTATACAATTTGGAACAAAGACCTAAATATGAAGAAGAGAAAAATGATATGCTTCAAGAAGATATTGATTTAGCATTTTCTCGCCCAATGAGACAGACTAATCAAATTGCTCGCTTTACACTTGATGATGGTGTTGCAAAACTAGAGTAAAAACTCAAAATTGTGCTAAGAATGCATAATTGTACATGTAGTAAATAGCGATGAAACCCATACCAACGTGGTTGTTCGAGTCCGTCATTCTTTAATTGATTGAATGTCTGCTCAATCGTGTTACGGAAATGAAACAACCATTTTCCAAATTCTGTTTTCAGGAACACACGAATCACCCGACCATAGGCATCTTTTCGTTTATCACTATTTCGAGGATTAATGGGTGAAACGAAAAAGATCCCGGTTTGTTCGGCCATTTGCCGCACTTTTTCACTGTCATAGGCGGCATCTCCAAGGGCAAACTCAATCTCCCATTCCTTTACAGCCGGAAATAATTCAAGCGCATCGGCAGCGTCATTGCGGTTGGCTGTTGTAAAGACATGAGATAAAATGATTCCCTCTGCTGTTGTACAAAGATGTAATTTATAACCTTTAAACCAATGATACCGAGTGGAGAGTCCCCATCTAGCTTGGGAATCGTAGAGACTGCTTCGGAGAGCCGTACTGTCGATTATGACGATTTTTGGATACCGAACGCCTAAATCTTTGAGAAGTTGAGCATTAAATGCAGAAAATCCTTGTTCTTGAAACCATGTACTAGCGCGTGAAAATGTAGAAAGATGCGGAACCTCTTTAAGTTCACAGATACGCCGGAAATAACCAAATCGATCGAGTGTGTGAACTAACTGACGTAAAGAATCAATGGAAAAATAGGTTTTTAAAAAGAAACATTTTAACAATGATTTTTTCGGAATCGGCGGTCGCCCTGTCACATAAGGTGTTTCTGGCAAAGAAAGTTGGTCGATGTACTGAAATAAAGCCTGTAAAAGAGGATCTATTTCGCTATTGATTGCATGTTCAGTGACAAAATTGGAAATCATGATAGTGTCCACCCCTTGGAGATTTGTTTTTTGGTCACTGTATATGATTTCCAAGACGGTGGATTTTTTGCGTGCTTTTATACATCCATTATGCGTTTTGCAACACGTTCATATATAATTAATGATGTTAGTCTAAAAAGTGGACACAGAGAACAGAGAGATTATAATAAACTTAATTACAATAGGTTCGAGGTGTCCAATCATGAAAAAGAGAACATTTGATCAAGAATACAAGATTCAAGCGGTTGAGTTATGCTTGGCGGGGGACAAGTCCATCGCCCAAGTGGCAAAAGAGCTAGGTTTGGCTTACAACACTCTTCATCGTTGGGTCAAAGAATACAAAGAAGGCAATGGAATGAGTTTTGTTGGTTCAGGCAACATCAAGCCACAAAATCAAGAAATCATCGAATTACGCCGTCACAATCAAGAATTGGAGGAGGAATTAGCGATCCTAAAAAAGGCGTTAGGCATCTTCACCAGAAACCAGAAGTAATTTACGCATTTATTTTTCAACACCGAAACGAATTTCGTGTGGTGAAGATGTGTCAAGTGCTCGGTGTTTCAAGAAGTGGGTATTACGACTGGCTCAAGCGTGCGAAAAGTA
>DASQMX010000035.1:0-10325 GCA_035645275.1 Anoxybacillus sp. | reverse complement strand
GTCGTTTCATAGCCTCATCAAGAAAGAGTGTATTTATCTGAATCGATTCCGCACGCGAAAAGAAGCGAAACAAGCCATTTTTGAGTACATCGAATGCTTCTACAACCGCAAAAGAAGTCATTCCGCCCTTGGCTATGTATCACCATGTGAATTTGAGGCTGCTTACTACGCTAATCAGAGAAAAGTAGCTGCCTAAGTTCAGCTATTTCTCTCTGTTTAACGTGTCCGTTTTCTTGACATAACACCAATCCGTAATAATTCCCGACAAGTTTAACTTTTCTCGGCTACTAATTTTTGTAATATCTGAAATAATCGTTGTTGTTCTTTGATTTCCACATCAATGAATTCAATTCCATATATGATTATTATTCATCCATTCCTCTTTTCGCACAATCTTTCCTTTAAAGGAAAACTCCTCGTTATCAAGCACAAAATGAAGTTGTAAAAATACTCCCTTTCTGACAGGCAAATCATAATCACATTCCAATTTCATACCTGTCAAACTGATATCCTTGATCTTCCCTTTCCCTTTTATGTTTTAGTCGTTCCAGCAATTTGTTACCAAAAAAGAATGGGTACCAATAAAATCACAGGTATACTTCCCCATACCATGATTCCCATATAACAAACTTACCCTTTCTTGGAGTAGAATTACTCTGTTATTGGAATTGGTTTCCCTAATAAGTATCCTTGTCCAAAATGGACACCCAATGCTTTTGCAATTTCTAAATCCGCTGGCTCTTCAATTCCTTCCAAAATCAATTTCATATTTTTATCCTGACAAATGTCCAAAAGCATTTTAATCACTTCTTGTTTTTTTTTTGAAACAGCTAAATCGATGGCAAAATATCGATCCAACTTCACAAAGTCTGGCTCAAGCTCGATGACAGTTCGCAATGATGATTCTCCTTTGCCAAAATCATCAAGTGCAACGGTATATCCCTTGTCCTTCAAAAAAATTATTGCCTTTCTGAGTGATCCCATATCCGAAACTTTTTCTGCTTCGTTGATTTCGAACACAATGTTTCGATTGGAAGGCTTTATGCTATTCAGAAAGTTAGGAAAAAATGGGTGAAGCACAGTAGAAGGATATACATTCACAAATCTTGTGTGCCTTGCTTTTACAGAAGACAAAGCAAGCTGAACAGAACAAGTATCCAAGTCATACAGCCTGTTTTTTTTCATTGCAAATTGAAAAAGACTTTCGGGATTTTGGAAGAACTTACAACGTAACAAAGCTTCATAACCGAATACTTTCCAATCTTCCAAAGCATATATTGGTTGGTAAACATGATGGAACATTTTCTTTCGTATGATGTCATCTAAAAGTATTCCATTTGCGACTGACACGGTGAAAACTCCCTATCTAAATCATTTGAGATAGTTAGAATAAATAGGATAGGTATATATACCTATAATTAATCCATGTTCGATTTTTTCGACATAGTTTATTAAAAACTGATATCTAGTCAATCCTTATATAAAAAAGATATCCAATCATATTTATAGTATATCATGATAATTTTTTAATATCTATAGTCTCTTTGGTAATTTTAAAGATTGAAGCTACAGTTACCTATGAGGTGATAATATGAGTAATTTGCCAAAGCTTATTGGGGAGCGAATTCGAAATTTCCGTAAAGAGAAGGGATTGAGCCAAGAGGAATTAGCCCATAAAGCCAATCTCCACACTACATACATAGGACAATTGGAACGTGGAGAGAAAAACGCCACTTTGGAGAGTGTAGAAAAGGTGGCTAACGCTCTGGAGATTTCATTAGAAGACCTCTTTCGGTCGATCAATCCCCATACAAATTCTCACGAGTACACATTGTCCCAAATCGTCACACGTTTGCAAACAATGAGCATCAAGGATCAAAAAATCATCCTCAAATTCCTGGACCTATTGCAAGACTGGAAAGATCAGTGAGAAGCATTGGATTATCAAGCAGTTCGGACAAAACCGGAAACAAAAAAGAGACGGAAGTTATACATTCCGCCCCATAGATGTCATATGCCATTTTCAGTGTTCTGAGACCTACCATCGTGGGGACATTCTCATTCACGAAGTCATACAACAGCAGTACTTTCTTGTTCGTTCATAGCTATATTACTGGAATAAATGATAACTAAGCTTATCATAATCTCCCTGTTCTTCATGTCCAATTTTTCGACTCACATCACATATAAAAATTTTGCTTGCTTTTTCTTTATACAAAAAAGGACTGAAGGTTCATGATTTTATGGTCATGAGCCTTCAGTCATTTACAGATTTTCATTTAATATCATTCTGTCCATCTAAAGAAAACAAGCATTTACCCCATAAGGGTACCAATATATCTGCCACATCAATTTAGGCGAATTAATAACCTGGTAATACTTACTCTAGTAGTAAACTCTCTATAACGATTATTTCTTTCACAAGTCGAACATTCTCATTTCATCATAATAAAGTCGTTGATTTTACCCATTTCACACTATCCTTCTTCTCCTCATTCACGAACAGTTGGAACACATCAGGTCTTGAGTAATGGCCGACCACATCAAAGTCAAATTGACTATAGGCGATATCACGCAAGTCAAGATCAGCTATGAGGATGTCTTCCCTACCAAAGACAGGTTCCTTAATATAGTCTCCCAATGGACCCACAATGGCACTTCCTCCAGGGCACATCTCATGAGGAGATGACTCCAGTTCTTCATAGCAAGCTAAATCAGTAGGATACATATCCTTCGTAACATACTGATTGCAAGATAATACGAAGCATCTTCCTTCCGCTGCAATATGGCGAATCGTAGATTGCCAGAGTTCTCTAGAATCTGCCGTCGGAGCAATATAAATTTGAACCCCTTTCGCATACATTGCTACTCTAGCTAATGGCATGTAGTTTTCCCAACAAATTAACGCTCCAATTCTTCCATAAGGCGTATCGAAAACAGGTAACGTGCTTCCGTCACCCTCGCCCCAAATGAGCCGTTCAGAGGCCGTAGGTTTTAGCTTCCTATGCTTTCCAAGCAAAGTGCCATCTGGTCCAAAAAATAAAACACTACAGTAAAGAGTCCCTCTACTAAACTCGTTGTCTCTTTCAACTACACCGATCACGAGATAGACTCCAGCCTTACGGGCTGCTTCTCCTAATATTTCTGTTGTTTCACTTGGTACGGTTACAGAATTTTCCCAGTAACGAAACCAGTCTTTTCTCCCTTCTGGTGAACGACTGCCGATCCTCGTTCCAAAAGTAAGCCCTCTTGGATAAGCTGGAATAAAAGCTTCCGGAAATACAACGATATTTGCTCCTTTTTCTGCAGCTTGTAAGGTTAACGAAATCGCTTTTTCCGTACTTGCTTTTCGATCCATAATCACTGAAGCAGCCTGTACAACCGCTACACGTACAATAGATTGCTTGTTGGCCATTTTAAACTCTCCTCTTTAGTATGTTATTTTTTCTAATATTTCTTTATCAGGGAAAATAATCCTGCAACCGCTTGAAAAACAAATTCCTATTGAAAAAAATTTAAGAATTTACAATAAATTCTATACAAAGGTAATTAGAGAAGAGGTAGTCATTGCAAAATTAAATAAAAATGCTGTTGAAAACGGTCATTTACAAAATGGTATAATTGATATCATCACCATTGTAGAAAGGTTCAATCCTGCTTTTTATTGAACATACAAAAGGCATTAATTTAATAGAAAACTATTAGAGAGGGATATATAATTGCTGAAAATAAACTGCATTTGCTGATACAGGAAAGTTTTGAACAGTTATACAAGTATTTAGATATTAAATTTAAGGAAATTCATGATAGGTTAGATAAGCTAGAGGAAATAAGATTAACCACACTAAAAGTTTATAATTCTACAACAAAAAATTTTATAGACATTCGATGAATCGAAAATAAAGATTGTCATATATACCGCTTCACTTCCATCCTTTAATCTGTAAGTCTGCACAACATCTTGTTTTCTTATCGGTATTCCATGTTCAGCAGGTTTAATATCAATCTTATAGTGATTTTCTGCTAATTTCTCACTTAATATATTTAACTTCAAAAGCGTCATTTATATTACTTTCTAAATCACTAAACCTGCCGAAATGATGTGTAAATGCCAATGGTGGCAATTTAATTGGTAATTTTATGATAGACTTTCTCCCTTATCTAAATCGGGAAGTAAACTAAGAATAGATCTCGTTTTCTTACTAACGGGTTCCTTTTTGAGGTACAAAAGTTAAAATCCATTAAAAATGACGTGCGAACTGACAACATTTTTGTCACTACTTTTAACACCCAAATTAACATAATGACAAAAATTATTGTCACCTAACTTTTTTCTATTGCGATTTGATATGTTATTTCGCATCTTAAATGACTATAAATGTTGATTTAACAACAATAAAAAGCATATCAATTCAGGTGCGAATTAATATGCTAAATTGTACGTTATTTTGTATTTTCTCTCCCGCAAGTGAACCCGTTAAATTCATTAGGTGCTTTTTTATTAAAAAACTATACATTTTTGTCAACCTTAAAGGCAATTTTATATTCTTTTTGTTGTGTATCTTTGCCCGAATGTTCTAAGTCTAAATCCTTGTTTATGAATAAATAATAATTACTTCCCGTTTTATAACCTTCTTTAGGAGGAAGAATTTTTATTGTTACATTATCTTCACGTTGGATTTTTACAGGGATACGGTTATTTCTATCGTCTAAAACATAGATGTTATTACTATTTAGCACCGATTCATTTATTCCTCTGTCGAAAACAATAACCCATTCTTTATTACGTTCAACAATTTGATATGAATCAATATCCGTTTTTTCATATCCTGATGAACATTTGGTGAATAAAAATAAAGATAAGTTGATAAACATACTGTAAAGATAGAGGAAAATAACCATATTTTCTTTTTCACTAATCACACCCCGAATTTTTTACTATTTTATAATAAACTAAAAATTTTTACAATTACTGAGCTAGCGAGTGCGTTAGTGAAATATATTGATAAATATGAAAGAAAATGTACCATTCATAAAAATATTGACCATTCTAATCTCCCCGGTATTCGAAGTAAGAAGAATAAATCCCATACTTGACATGGCTACTTGAACCAGATCGGCGTCGTACTTAAGTTTGTCTAGCGGTGTGAAATAAACATAACCGATATTACTTAGTTGCTTCGTTCCACCGATGTTCCATTTTGAATTTTTCAGGAATCCACAATCCTTTATTTTTCAGCTTCATAGGATATAAACTCATCAAATCACGTCCCTTATACAACTTGTAATATTCGGTAAATATTTTTACCTAAATCACTAGATATCGTTATTAACTCCTCGTTTATTTGGTTAACATGAAAATTATTATGTAACCTAATAATCTGAAAATTGATGTTTATAACATAAAATTTCTCTTGGCTAAATGACACGATTATACTTAGTTCTAATTTTAGTGACAGAATTATTTTGGTTTGCTATTGAATCCAAGAATAATTCTGTCACTTTTACATAATCTAAATCTAAAAGTCATTATCAATCGATACCCACAATTTGACTACGACGTTCAAGCAATATAACATCACGCCATATACCATTTAGCTTTCCTATACGCTCTCATATACCGACTTCACGAAATCCAACACTTTGATGTAAACATAAACTTGGTATGTTTTCAGGAAAAATCCCCGCAGTTAATGTCCAAAATCCTTTTGCCTCTGATTCTTTGATAATAGCTTGTAGAAGTTGTTTTCCAACTCCCTTTCCTCGACTCACATCTCGAACATACACACTCACCTCTCCCACTCCTTCATACACGCAGCGATCCGATACTTTACTTATCTTACACCAGCCTTGAATACCTTCTTCGTCTTCAGCGACTAAACATAAATTTGCGGTAATAGTCGATTCCCATTTTTCCAACGATGGTGTTGTTGTTTCAAACGTTGCTTGTCCTGTCGCCATTCCTTGCTCGTAAATTTCTTTCACTTGCAGCCAATCCTCTTTGTGAAAGCTACGAATGTTCATGTTAGAAATCACTCCTTATTTAATTTTCATACAGAAAAGGCACTAGGAATCGCCCTAATGCCTTTTCCATGTAAGCTAACAACACTCACGATTTGTAGATGAGCAGCATTCACTTTCAATAGTAGCTTTGTCTGCATTATCTTGTTTTTCTTTTACTTCAACAATTTGAATATCACAGCAACCTTGCTTTTCTTTTGAATTGCTAAATAGAATTTTCAACATGTTCAATTGAAGTTCCTCCTTAAATGATATAGAATAAAAATCCTGATAACGTTGCCATTGTCATGACAGAACTTACAAACGCAAAGACCAGCTTCTTTCTAAAGATACTGTGTAATAATGTTATCTCCGGCAAGCTTGCCCCTGCTGAGCTGATCATCAGCGCCATGACTGGTCCCAATGCCATGCCCTTTGCAATCAACATTTGCGAAATTGGAATCATTGTGGAAAGACGGATATATAAAGGAATGCCGATGATTGCTGCAAGTGGAACAAGCCACCACTTATCACCTCCCATATAGGTTGATATCCATTCTGTCGGTACAGCACCATGAATAATGACTCCAATCCCTGCCCCCAAAAGCAAATATGGATAAACCGTTTTCATTAAGTGAAAGGTCTCTTGTAAAGTTTCTTTCATGTTTCGTTTCTTTCCAATTTCTACTTCTCCTTTCACCGCTACTTGCTTAACTTGATTTTCAAATCCGAGTTTTTCAAGGGTAAAACCAATCAGTATGGATAAAATGGTTGTGATAATGGTATAAGAAATCGCTACTTTTACTCCGAGTGTCGCAGCCATGAGTGTCAATATGGTGGGGTCAAGCACAGGTGAAGCAAATAGAAAAATCATTACAATACCGAAACGGACTTTCTGATTTAGAAGCGATACGACAACCGGGATCGTAGAACAGGAGCAAAACGGTGTAACAAAGGCAAAAGCGACAGCAACCAATGCTCCAAATAACGGATGGTGCTTTGTTAATAAACTTTGCATTTTATCATAAGGAATATATCCTTCGAAAAAGTTAATGACGAACGAAATAGAAACAAACAAAAGGGTTAATTCTAGCGCGATATAGAGAAAGTCTTGAAGAATCGCTATGCTCATTTATATTCTCTCCTAATTTCGATTTTATTTGCAAAATACAACTATTCATTTAATTAATAGGCAAGCCTTCATACACTTGCCTTAAAATAACGGTTTACAACATACGCTTGATTTTGCCATACATTCGTTTAATAGCTTAATGGAGCGTAGAACTGTTTCTTTTTCAAACTCGCTCATATGCGAAAATACTTCATTTAAATACTGATTCATCTCTGTATCAATTCTGGTAGCCACGTACTTTCCTTCTGGCGTCAACGATAAAATATATATACGTCGGTCTTCAGGATATGGTGTTTTCTTGACTAAATTCATCTTAACAAGCGTTTGAATTTGCCGGCTAAATGTCGTAATATCCATAGCGAGGGAATCAGCCACTTGCTGCATGGACGGTTCTTTTAAGCGATCAATTTCGTATAAAATGTGGCTTTGAACAAGAGAAATCTCTGTTCCGCCGATGGAGCAACAATAATACGCGAACTTCGCATGCAAAAAGGATTTGGTTTGAACGAATTTGCTAAGATTCTAGATATATCACCAAGTTATTTGAGTCAGCTAGAAACAAGAAAAACAGAGAATATAACTTTACACTGCTTCAACGCTTGCAAGAAGAACTTGCCTTACTACCGCTCAGCGTAGAAACGGACAACGAAATGGAATCGCGTCTAAACAGAGCTATTCAACTTTTCACAAAAAAGAAAAAGACTGATTTTATCACCCTCTTTGTATGTCTTCTTGCATCCGTTAGTTGAAGAAGAAATGTTAGGAATAAATTATTGAACAGTGGGAACATTAAAAAACAAAATGAAGAGGAGTGATAAGAATGAAAAAAATTATCCTTTCCTTACTATCAGGAATATTACTTATGGTAGTTTGTAATATGGGTGGTGTACAAGCAGCCAAATTGACTAAAACTGAGGAAAAAATACTAAATACTATCACAAAGGACTTTATAAACACACACAACATTACAGTTGACGGTTATAATTTCATACCCATTAAAGCATCTGAACTATATAAAGATAATTTAACTGCTGAACAAAAATCCTTATTAAATGTTTTCATAAGTATATCTGAAAAACAAATTATAGGGGATTTTTCCCCCATATTTTATTTGAATAAGGAAAATAAAAACGGATTTGTACTTGAGAAAAAACTAAGTGGTATGAATAATTTATATTATTTGTCCTTTGATGATAAACAACAGGAGTGGAAAATAACAGATAAGAGTAGTAAAAAAGGTTCGGACTTAGTCGATTTAGGACTCTTAAAAAGTGCCGATTAGTTTAGGAAAGGGTAAGCCAAAAGTATAGGGGCTTACCTTTTCTTCTTTAACCATTCTGCCCCGTTAAAGAAATGTTTAGTTCTTAACCTCAACAACAAATTCATCAAAAAATTTATTGTCGATAAACACTTTAATTTTCCACAGTCCTGGCGAAGGGAAAGATACCTGCGAACGAGCATGTCCTTGAATTTCTTTATCTATAGGTATTAACTTTTCATCTTTAAACACGATTGGATTGATTTCTTTATTGGTAGTTTGGTGAACCGCCTTTATCCCCCACTCTTTATAAGAAATATCCTCCGAACCCCAAAAATGCCACATCCACTTTTGTCCTTTTCCTGCTTTTACTTCACCACCGATGATGCCTATTTTTCCTTCCTTACCAAACATTTCACCATAGTCCGTAGAGAACGTTGGACTAACTTTCCATATTTCTTCAGCTTTCTCTACATTATTCGAACAACCTACCAAAAGAAGCAAAAATAAAAGAATACAAGAAATAAATCGTTTCAATGTTTCTCCCCCTATCTTCATTTATAAAAGACGAATAAAATGGTGAGTTTGTTTCTTTATTTATTGAACTAATCTGCTCGCTAATACAATGACTAAATTATTTTAAATTAGCCAATTTCCCTCCTGTCATAATCTCAAACAAGAGAGCCGAGTTTTCTTTTATTAATTGAGCATATTGACCATCTCTTTTGACAATTTCTAATTTGTCTTTATTAGGGCTAATCCAAACATCATAAGTTCCTGCTTTTGCTTCAATGGATTCATCTTTAGTAACAATTTGAAAGCTATAATCTGGTAAACGTGCCATTTGCACTTCAGCATTTTTCCAATCAGTATCATTTAGTATTTGATTTAACTGTGAAACTTTTTTATTATCAGTGATTTCTTTAGAACCTCCATCAACAAAAACCACAATTTTTTGCTCTTTATTTTTTATTTCACTTGCACATCCCGTTACTACAAACAAAAACACTGTCATTAAAGAAAATAAAGCCTTAATTTTCAAATGATTACCTCCTTTTCTAATTAGACGCTAATTTATTTTTTAAAGTTTCGTGTTAATCCTTAATAAAAGTAAACTGACCCGTTGAATAACCTCTAAAATATATTTACATAAAATTCTATATAATCTTAAAAATAAATCATCCTATTTTGATAACAGGATGATTTGTCTTAAATAAATAATATCATTCAAAGAAAATTGCTTACCGGAGATACCTAATCTTTGAGCAGAGGTAACATAATTACCTCGCCAAAATAACAATCATTTTAGCACATCCATTTTTTCATTAACAATCATGATTGTCACTCTGTTAATTCATATGCTAATTTTGTTGTGATTTTATACGGCAAAACAGTAAAAGTGTTGAAATATCAATAAAAACAAAAAGACCAATTCACATGCGAATTGGTCTGCTAATAACAATGTTATTTTGTGTTTTCTCTCCCACAAGTGAACCCGTTAGATTTTTATCAGCCTTTTTTTGTATGTCTTCTTCAACGATGCACCCGTTAGTTCAAGAAGTTTACTTTTGAAAATCTGCTATATTCCAATTCATTTTAGGATTAACTGTATCCATAAACTTCTTAATTTGTTCTTCACTTAAATCTTTTTCACCAGTCGAATTTTTAGCATATGATACAAGTTCCCAAGTTTCATCATAAGGTTTCTCCGGTGTTTTCCATCTAACGCTAAATGTATAATCAACACCATCCATCTTTACTTTCATAATCAATATATCGCCATGAAGTATAAACTGATGTTAGTCTAAAAATTGGACACGGAGAACAGGGAGATTATAATAAACTTAATTACAATAGGTTCGAGGTGTCCAATCATGAAAAAGAGAACATTTGATCAAGAATACAAGATTCAAGCTGTTGAGTTATGCTTGGAGG
>DASQMX010000034.1:0-33903 GCA_035645275.1 Anoxybacillus sp. | reverse complement strand
TTTTGTAACAGGTGTCAATGGTTCGATCCATTCCGCAACAAACCATAGCTTTCCTCCTGCCTCAACATAATTTATTCCATCCTTTGTCTTTACAATAGGTGGTACTCTTGCCTGCTGAACATCAACTAAATATTCCTGAGCTCCCAAGCTAAATAAACTCCTAGTTGGTCTTCGATGTAACAGCTTTAAGCTTTTCGACCCAGTACTTGTTTCAAGCTTCCAAATAGAGCCCCCTTTATCTGGTTTAGTTGTAACTACCTGAATACTCTTTACTGAAAAATCATAATGCTTTAGAACTTCATCTGCTAGCTTGTTGATATATTCAGGTATAAAAAACTCATGAGTGGACTCATCCACTTCCCATGGTTCAATTAAAATATTCTCCACACTATCCCTCCTATAAAATAATTCTTCCTCTAGAATGAAGCGGTGTCCGAGGAATTGAGTTATCGAAATGTTATTCATCTTTAATCAGTAAAGGAACATTTCGGTTGCCAGATCGTTTTCTTTGTATCAATATCTTTTAAAGTGTATCAGCTGGCAGAATATGAATTTGAAATCATTATTCATCTCTTTTTGACATCCTTCGATCTTGCATTCTGCTAAATTAGGTGTTCATTTTTTGTATGCCATGGAAGTTAATCGGCAATTACGTTTTCTCCATTCTTTTACTAAATTATGTTTCGTAAAAAGATTTGTATAGGACAGGTCAACCAGATTATTAAGAATTTGTAAATTTTCAGATGTGATTTTGTATGGTTTGACCTGTTTGAATATTTTCCTTATCAATATGAAAAAATGGTTATTAAAAACAGATGATAAAAGTGGTAAAATTAACAAAAATAATCCTATTTACGAAATTAGCTTTTTAACCATATAATAAGCCGATTTTTTAATATTTTGGAAAATTTTATCACTTCTAATGAAAAGGAAAGATCTATATTATGTATTATTTTATCGTCAATAAAATCTCGGGAAACGGAAATGGACTAAAAGTTTGGAAAAAAGTTGAGAAGTTGCTTCAAGAGAAACAGTTAAATTATCAAGTGCGTTTTACAGAACGTCCAAAACATGCCGTAGAAATCGCTAAGGAGTTTGCTTCTGAAACATGTGATGCTGTTGTTGCCTTAGGCGGAGATGGTACCATCCATGATGTTGCTAACGGATTAATCGGTTCGAATATACCTTTGGGGATTATTCCTGCAGGATCGGGAAATGATCTTGCAAGGGCTCTTGATATACCAATGGACTATAAAAAGGCATTCGAACGTATTTTAATAGGAAAGCAAAGAAAAATCGATGTTGGAAGAATTGGCGAAGAGTACTGCATTACTGTAACGGGGATCGGTTTTGACGGTAAAGTCGCCGAGGTAAACAATAGTTCCAAATATAAAAATTGGTTAAATTTCATTAGATTAGGTGACCTTTCATATGGACTTAGTGTCTTGCATGTTTTATTAAACCATCGTCCTGTCAACATTCAATTGAAGGTTGATGGGAAGAACATCGCTTTTTTTAATGTATGGTTAATTGCCATTGCCAATATCCCGAATTACGGCGGAGGTATTAAAATATGTCCAGATGCTTGTTATAATGATGGACTTTTTGACATTTGTATCGTACATAGCATGACAAAATGGGAGCTATTACGCATGTTTCCAAAGGCGTATAAAGGAAAGCATGTTTTTCATCCTGGTGTAACCATACTTAAAGGAAAAGAAGTAGAAGTGGTTTCTGAATTACCGATTATTGTACAAAGCGATGGCGAGATTCTCACTAAAACTCCGGTGAACGTGACGATTCAGAAAGATGCATTACTTATCATTTAAGAAGACGGCAACCGTAAAAGCTGTTTGCTCTACTTAGAGAGAATACAACCAAAGCTATTACCAGGTGCAAAGTATATTTCATTTTTTGATTGGTATTTCTGTTTAGGAGTTCCTTCAGCATAAAAATAGTAGATGAGCTTTCATGAATTTTGTCGCCAAATTCCAGGGGCTGACCCATAAGTGTCTGACCTCACCCGAATCCATAAATATATAGTGTTCTCACCTAACATTATATACTTTATGGTCTGACATTTTGCTTTAAGGTCAGCCTCTTATGTCACATCATCTACAAAATGCTTTACGGAATAAGCTGGTCAACAATAAATTTGGCACTTGCCAATGGATCGATTTTTTGTTGAAATTCCCTTATTTTATTGTGTAAAAACTCCAACTCTTGTGGAGAAATAAGCAATTTTTCGATCAAGGTATCAATATGATTTGTATCATCAATTTTTATCGCCAAATGATTATTGATCAAAAAATCACAATTTTTTTCTTCATGACCAGGGATTGGTTGATATATATACATAGGCAGTCCCTTTGATAAGGCTTCAAAACAGGTCAATCCGCCCGGTTTTGTAATAAGTAAATCAGCCGCTTCCATCCACTCATCAATGTGGTTAACAAAACCTAAAATATGAAAATGAGGATGATGGAACATCTCATCTCTTAACAATGCGGTTCTTAGTGTTTTATTGAACCCAGTACATATGATGACCTGAATTTTTTCTTTCCATTTTAAAAGAGCACGAGCAATTGGCTGGATTCCGCCTAATCCTAATCCTCCTCCCATGATGATAACGGTAGGAATATTTTTCAATTTTAATTTTTTTCGCATTTCCTGTTTGTTTTTTTTTGTCCAAAAATTCGACCTTATTGGCAAACCCGTTACTACAATCCGATTTTTTGGAATTCCCATATGGATTAATTGATGATACACATCCTCATTCGATACCAAATATACATCTACCTCTCGATGAACCCATGCCCCATGAACATGAAAATCAGTGATCACCGAGCACAAAGTAAACCTATACCCCATCCTCTTTAGCCGGGATACAGATGAACTAGTAAATGGATGAGTGCAAATAATAAGGTGAGGCTTTTCCTGATGAAGAAGAAATTCAATTTGTCGATGAAACAGTTGATAAATAATAAATTTTTTCCAATTGGAAAGAGGCTCGGTTTGTTTATAGTGATACATTTTCCCCCATAATGAAGGAGACCGCACGATTATTTTGAGGTAAGTATTAAGTAGCAGCTTTGCGGTAAGAGGATGGAGTGTTTGCCCCACCTCTAAAATTTTTGTTTTGATTGAAGGGGCAAGATAAGAAATTCCTTGCATCAACGCTTCCGCAGCTTTTGTATGACCACTGCCAATGGCTTCTGATAGGATTAATACTTTCTTACTCACGAATTACACCCCCCTTCTATTTTAAGGATTGGCTCTTTTGCTGATGATAGTACGACATTCGCTAGACACTTTATGAGCAAATAGCCAAACAATTGGTAAAAGTACTAATAAAGTGTTATTGACTCCTTATTAGAGACTCTAAAGAAAACAAGTTAAGTTCTGAAATGTGCAACAGATAATATGATTGAAGGAAGTACTACAGGATAGACTGGATAGGTCCGTCTTTTTTAGTACAATACAGTTTTTGGACTGAGAACCGTATTGTGAATTCTCTAAATGCTTGGTTAAAGGTAGCTTACACTAGATAATTACGTAGAAACTGACAACTTTTGTTTACTTAGAAACAAATCGGTTATGATCTTGTATCCTAAATCATTAGGATGAACTTCGTCTGCCAATAAGTGAGGTTTGTTTAAAAAAGAATCCATAGGGTTAATGACATGTACATTAAAATCCCTTGCCACTTCTTCATAAAATTGGTTTATCCTTTGAATGAATTGATTAGCTAACTTATATAATTTATGATCCGGGGTACCAGGATTATAAAGCCCCATCAGAAATATATGAGTATTTGGATTCGTTTCAGTTATATTGTGTAATATATTTTTTAAATTTTGTTTTAACGTTTGAATCGTACTAATGTATCCTAATAAATTAACGTTATTCTCATAAGCACGAATCAAATCGATTCCACCTGTTGTAATCGTAATATGGGTTGCCCTCTTCAATAAGTCACGGATTTGGGAATCAGTAAGAAATTCAAGCAATTCTCCGCTGCTTCTCCCTGATTTACCCAAATTCATGTAACGGCACTCTTTCGTTTGTTTTATGGATTGAAAAAAACTGGCCGCAAATGACCGTTCATGTGCAGAAGCACCTACTCCGGCAGTGAGGGAATCTCCTAGGGCAATATAAAAAACTCGATTTTCCATTGGTTCCTCCTTTTGCACGTAAAAAAGAGAATTAGTACTGACTTTTTACATTATGTTCATTATTTGCTTTTTTATTTATCGTTTTTAAAGCAGTTATTGGTATGCCGCGTATTCCTTTAATACTGGGGAATCGTTTGAAAGTGTCCCTTCTTCAAAAAGCTTAATCACAAAGTTCTTTAAATCGATTAACCTTGGCGGTTCGTTCACGGGATGTTCCGTACCGGTCACGATAAGGGGAATTGTTGAATCGTATTTATGCAAAGAGCCGTGGCTTCCGCCATCTAAATGAACGGGATAAAACTGGCTTTTAAATTCATATCTTGGCCGGGCTGTAACTACAATCATCGGTATCTCCTGTGAATACATGGCTCCGTATAGTCTTGAAAGCGCGTCAGGATAATCTCCATAATCGACAATTCCCCCGTGAAGCCGCAGATCAAGGACCGTCCATTCCCCATTAATTTCCCATGATGATCCATAAATATCGATATATTGACCATTCGGTTTAAAATAGATTTCTCTCCCCGATCCCCCTTCTTTTACTCGAACTCCTCCATTCTCTTTTGTTGCGACGATGTCAATTCGTGTTTCAGACAACAATCGCTGCAAGATTTTCTCCTCCACGTTTGGCTTTAAAGGATAAATATAAGCCATTCGCTCGTTGTTGCAAACGACAATATCGTGATCTTTCACATCTTCGCCTAATTGAAGAGCATGAAATCGTTCCAACAGCACATCAAGATCAATGTTGAACTCTTCTTCTTTGCCAATTTTCGTTTGCCCGTGGTCGCTGATGACAATAAATATAAACTGATCAAGTGCCTCATCCCAGGAATGAAACGTATTTAAAATCTGCTGTATGCATTTATCCACTTGTATCAAAGATTCCTCTGCATGATCGGGACTTTTCTTATGTATCCGATGATCGTTGTCTGGAAGGTATACGAGCAAAAAATCTGGAGCATTCCCAAATTGGATAAGTGACTTAGTTGCCGATACGGCATAAGCATCGGTGATTCCGTACAATCGTTTAAATCCTTGAAGCTTCTTTGGGATATTTTGTATATCCGTTTGAACCATCGCCCCCAATGTCATGACATCAGGACCAGAAACTTCTTCACGAAAACGGAATCTTGTTGTTAGGTCGAGCAAAAAAGGAAGCTGAATCCGATGTTTTTTAACACCCCTGTGGACCATTGTGTTAATGGAAGCTGATGTTTTTCCTCTCATCGCCAGTTCCTCAAAAATAGTCGAAACTTGTTTGCTTAAATGTTTTTCATTGAGATTGTAAAGGACATTTTTGGCACAATTGGTCATTCCGAGTTTCCTTACACACTTCCATCCATTTCCATAGTTAATAATTTCTTTTTCTTCAGGATCATACCAAACGAGTCCAGGAACCCGATGAACATCAGGATATGTGCCTGTTAACAATGAGCTGTCAACTGAAGCAGTCATTGTAGGAAAACTTGTAACACAATTGGACCAATATCTTCCCCGCTCAACTAAAAATCGAAGTGCCGGAACTGTTCTTTGCCGCAAGCAATCTTCCAGTATGTTAGGCATTAATGAATCAACTAGAAGCAATATCACTTTCTTCATAACCATCTTTCCTCTCGTTTTATTAGATAAGTAAAGTATGTTACAAAAACACGGAGTTTATGATGTGTTTAAAGACTAGGTAATAGGAGAAAACTTGCCAGATTATTGAAAATGGGGGATTTCGATTTCAATAGATAAGATGAAATGTCTCTTGAGGAAATACGGTATTCACGGAAAGAATAAACCTTGGTTAATTGGCGAAAATGTCGGCAGTGGTTGTATTTAATGCGAATTAATAGTCTAATTTTATTGATTAGGTAACATGTTTCGCATCATGTCTGTTGTATTCCATTTTTTATGTTTTTCAAATTATTACCTGTTATGATTTCTTAAATTTAAGTCCAATTTAATGGACGTATATTACACCACATTACAAGGAGGAAACAATCAATGACAGTTGCAACTCAAGTTCAACAAACTTTAGCAGGTTTAAAAAGTGCCCAGGCAAGTTTTGAAACATTTGCTCTTCAAACTGATAACCAGCAAGCAAAACAAATGTATCAGCAAGCGGCACAGCAAACTCAACAAATCATTGATCAAGTGAATCAACGTATTCAACAAATTCAGCAAGAAGAACCGCAGTATAATCAAAATCAACAACAGCAACAACAAAAGCAATAAATCAAATAAAAATTTTAAATTTGGTGTAGGCAAGGATTCATTTTTATCACTTCACGATTTGTCCAATGTTCGAGACTACCTTTAACTTTTCGATTTTGGACACTCTATCATGCTTTTCATCTTCTATTGTTGAGCGAAATGGTTTAGATATGCTTATAAAAAGGAAGCTAATTATAAACGCCAACAATCAAAAAGCCTTTTGCTTTTTTGGCAAAAGGCTTTCTATTTTGTAAAAAGTGGATAAATTTTCTGCCACATCCGGTATGCCCGACCGTTTAGGTAGAAGAAGTAAGAAATTTGCCCACCGAATTTAATTAACTGCTTTGCTAATTTCTTTACATCTTTTTGTTGCTGTACTTTTTCATCAGACAAATACACGCCAAGTAAGCCGCGGTTAATAAGACGATGGAATTGTTCATTTGGCAATCCAGCAGTATGTTTATCCGCCTCTACGATAAAATGGCGCAACCGCTCCATCAATGAAGAATGGTGCGGATAGTAGAAACAAAAGTTTAAATCTCCGCCTAAACGGTCTTCCTCTTGATCAATGAAATAATCGAGCAAAATATGTAATCCCTGAATATATGGAAAATAACCGTTGCGCACTTTTAACGCCATTTCTTCATCAAACTTTTCGGTAAAAGCATAGGCTACTAAACAGAAAATACCGAGCGTAGAACCGGAACACGCGGAAAACTCATACCATTCCATTGGCGGAAGCTTGTCTTTATATTGGCGAAACCATTGTTCAAGCCGAGGTACACGCTCGTCCACTTTCACATGTTTATGCACTTGTAAATCACAATAATAACTAGCTAGCTCCCGTAAAAACAGCGCAATTTTTTCATAATGCTTCACTTTTTTTAATACGTCTTGGCATGTTTGCACAAGCTCGTGAAGGTAGCCGCCATCCTCTTGTTCTTGACGATACCGATAATAATTTGTTACTTTTGCATCTATGCATAAAGCGTCTAGCATTGAGTCGTGGAGTGCGCGGAAATCGAGGGGATCTAGCGATGTACTTCGGTCGCATAAATTATCAAGATAATCACTAATTGTTTGATAAGCGACGATAAAACGAATACATTCCACCATATCCGCTTCTGCCAATATAGAAAGAATCGCTCCCCCTTCGCAATGAAATGCCTTTGTATTAATGCTTGCTAGCGCCTGTTTCCGCAATTCATGATCAGGAATGACTTCTGCTTTTTGCTTCCAGTATGTTAACTCACGATGCACAATCGGAAATACATCGCGATATACTTTTTTCATTAAACTAACAGGATGAGTAGGGATTTTCAAAAAGCTCACCTCAGCTATCGTGGTTATGCTAAATATGTTCGGACTTTCACTTTGCTTATAAAAGGTGAACCGTTATTGTTGTAATTGTACTTGTGTATCAAAAAAAGCTTTTGCATACAAAAACACTTGATCTCGTTCCGGTTCATTAAATATTTCGTGATAAAGCCTGTTCCATTCTTTATACACTTTTTCCGATATCGGGAGTTGATCAAACCATTCTTTGACAGCGACTTTATCAACAATTTTATCGCCTCCGCTCTGCATGAGCAACAACGGGATATCAGGAAATTTCTCGATATTTCTGTTTGCTAGGCGTATCGCCTGAATTAGTTCGCGATACCAACGTACCGATACTTTCGTTACATATAGTGAATCATTTTTACCCATTTCATGAACTTCTTTATTTCTTGTTGCCATCTCTACCGATAAACCTGAATCAAATAACATCGAAGGCGTAATATAATTTAACACTTTTGAAAGTAAATCAAGCGGTTTTGATGGATAAGTGACTAACCCTAAACATGGTGAAGAGAGAATCACCCCTTTAACAGGCAATCGTTTTTCTTGTAATGTTCGAATAACGATAAGTCCCCCCAGACTATGGCCAAGAAGGAAAATTGGCAGATGAAATGCTTTAGCCGCCTCTACCCAATCAGCAACTTCATTAATATATTCATCAAACGATTCAATATGTCCTCGTTTCCGTCTTGTCGTTGTGCCTTGTCCTGGTAAATCACCCATCACAACGTGATATCCACTTGAACGCCACATTTCGATTAGCCACTTGTAACGTCCGTGATGCTCAGCAGCCCCATGAACAATGACAACTGTTCCTTTCGCATTGTCTGCTTCCCATTTCCACATTATGAATTCCTCCTAGCTGTTTACGTTTACGAATGACAAAAAAATTTGTACACTAAACTTAAATATCTTTTCCAAATTTATCACGAAAGGAAATGAAACGATGATTTACCCGTATAAAGGTAAGTACCCGAAAATTGCTGATTCCGCCTTTATTGCCGATTACGTCACCATCACTGGCGATGTCACCATTGGCGAAGAAACGAGCATTTGGTTTAATACGGTCATTCGTGGTGACGTGGCGCCAACCATCATCGGCAACCGCGTCAATATTCAAGATAACTCGGTTTTGCACCAAAGTCCAAATCATCCGCTTATCATTGAAGACGATGTAACAGTCGGTCATCAAGTTATTTTACACAGTTCTATTATTAGAAAAAACGCGTTAATCGGTATGGGCTCCATTATTTTAGACGGAGCAGAAATTGGCGAAGGCGCATTTGTCGGCGCCGGCAGTCTCGTTCCTCAAGGAAAAAAAATTCCCCCATATACACTTGCTTTTGGCCGACCAGCAAAAGTTATTCGCGAACTAACAGAAGAAGATCAACGTGAAATGGAACGCATCCGCCGCGAATACGTTGAGAAAGGTCAATATTATAAATCCTTGCAACAAAAATAATCGTACAAAAACCGCGCTGAATAATGAAGCGTGGTTTTTCAATTTTAGCTAAATAAAAAACTTACAATTTTTACAATAAATTCGTATTATATAAACATGATTGTTTTACTATATAAATGAGACATTTCCTTAAAGGAGTTTGAGAAATGATGACAAAATTTCTGAATCATGTTTACGATTTAGAATGTCGGATTTTCCGCAGTATTAACCGCCATTTTGACCACAAGTTTTTAAATCTCTATTTCCGTTATATTACCCATATTGGCGGGGCGACTTTTTCGATTTTAACAGTACTATTAGCTCTATTTCTATTCCCGCAAGATTGGCGCATGACCGCTGTTGCAAGCGCTTGTGCATTAACGATTAGTCATATCCCTGTTGCCATCATGAAACGCCTCTATCCTCGTCAAAGACCGTATTTAATATTAGATGAAACAAAAGTATTACAAAATCCGTTGAAAGACCATTCCTTTCCATCTGGACATACAACAGCTGTATTCTCGGTGGTAGTTCCAATTTTGTTAGGATTTCCACACTTATCTTTTTTGCTTCTCCCCCTTGCCGTTAGTGTGGCTCTCTCAAGAATTTATTTAGGGCTGCATTATCCATCTGATGTTCTTGCGGGCTTCTTGCTTGGAACAATGGTTGGTATTTTATCTTTTAATAGCATACATTCCTTATTTTAAAATCTATTACCGAATAGCGGAGGGGATATGATGAGAATCGCTCTTTTTACGGATACGTTTGTTCCGGAGGTAAACAGTGTCTCACGAACGATGAATCTCTCCCTCCTACACGTCGTTTAGAGGTGGGAGACTTCTCGGTGAACGTGTCAAAGAAAAACTCCAAAAATTCAAACCCCCCCTAATCCATGTAGCAACCCCTTTTAACATGGGTTTATGCGGCTTACATTTTGCTAAAAAACTGCAAATTCCCATTGTCGGTTCGTATCATACAGATTTTGACCAATATTTACATTACTATGATTTGCAATTTCTTTCCAAACTTTTATGGCGCTACATGCACTGGTTTCATCGCCCGCTGCAAAAAATAATAGCCATTTTTCCATTAAAAGCAAAAAGAGGCTAACCCATAAGTGTCTGACCTCACGCACCATTCACAATAGCCGTACTTACCAAGCGTAATGTACGATATATAGGTGATTGTGGGGTCTGACACTTTGCTTTTGGGTCAGCCTCTTTCAAGAACTTATTTTTTTGCTAAAGCAAATGCTTGCTCTTTTAACGCCTCCGCTTTATCTGTACGTTCCCACGGAAGGTCAATATCTGTGCGGCCGAAGTGACCGTAAGCAGCTGTTTGCTTATAAATCGGACGACGTAAATCTAGCATTTTAATAATGCCAGCTGGACGAAGGTCAAAGTTGTTGCGAACAACTTCAATCAATACATCTTCTGATACTTTTCCTGTGCCAAATGTGTCAATAGAAATTGAAACTGGTTTTGCTACACCGATTGCGTACGCTAATTGTACTTCACATTTATCTGCAAGTCCTGCCGCAACAATGTTCTTCGCCACATAACGTGCCGCATACGCAGCAGAGCGGTCAACTTTTGTAGGGTCTTTACCTGAGAACGCTCCACCACCGTGACGAGCATAGCCACCGTAAGTATCAACGATAATTTTGCGGCCTGTTAAACCAGCGTCGCCTTGTGGACCACCGATAACAAAGCGGCCTGTCGGGTTGATGAAATATTTTGTATTTTCATCGATTAATTCAGCTGGTACAACTGGTTGAATAACATGCTCTTTAATATTGCGTACAATTTGCTCTTGTGTAATCTCTGGATGATGCTGCGTAGAAACAACAATTGTATCGATGCGGACTGGTTTGCCGTTTTCATCGTATTCAACTGTTACTTGTGTTTTTCCATCTGGACGTAAATAAGGAAGGATATCCTCTTTACGCACTTCTGCTAAACGACGAGAAAGTTTATGAGCTAAAGAAATAGGCAGCGGCATAAGCTCTTTTGTTTCATTGCATGCAAAGCCAAACATTAAACCTTGGTCACCAGCACCAATCGCTTCGATTTCCTCGTCAGTCATCTGACCTTCGCGAGCTTCGAGCGCTTTGTCAACACCCATTGCGATATCTGGTGATTGCTCATCAATAGAAGTTAAAACAGCGCAAGTATCTGCATCAAAACCGTATTTCGCGCGAGTATAACCGATTTCACGAATTGTATCACGGACGATTTTTGGAATATCCACATAAGTAGATGTTGTAATTTCGCCGCTTACTAACACTAAACCTGTTGTTACACTCGTTTCGCAAGCAACGCGGGCATTAGGGTCTTTCGCTAAAATCGCATCTAAAATTGCATCTGAAATTTGGTCACAAATTTTATCCGGATGACCTTCCGTTACGGATTCAGAAGTAAATAGACGGCGCTTTGTTGACATACTAATTTCCTCCTTAATTTATTCATTTAATGCATAAGCGAAGGCGGTTGACAGCCTTTCTATGGTGACACGGTACTCATTCCCTATTATTTGTTAAAACGCTAACTGTTTAGCCCAAAATAAGCATATAAAAAACCTTTCCTTCAACTTCGAGGAAAGGTGATTGCTTTCATTTCGCGCCTTTCACTCTTATCGTTCAAGGACGTTGCCTTGCCACAGGTTAGCACCATTTCACATATATAATTCTGTGACGGTTGCTGGGTTTCATCGGGCCTGTCCCTCCACCAACTCGGGATAAGAGTATCCGTTCAATACGATATCATAACTTAATCATATCAAAAAAGTCAACAAAATTAGACAAATTTTTTATAAAGTTTTTTTCCTCATAAATTAAGAAAGTAAATGTAAATAAAGAAGACGGCATTACTAATTATATTTTATCGGACTGAAATGAGAAAATAAACGTAAAATAAAAAATAAAAATCACGATAAATAGTATGGACTAATAAAATAAATGTGTTATACTATTTTTAGAATAAATCACACAAAGGTAGGTTTTGTAGATGAACACTGTTGATGTGACAAATAAATTAACCGCATTGCTGGAACAGCCTAACACCCTTCATAACTTATCGGTACCACAATTAGTAGAAAAAGCGCTTGAGCGCAAAGAAGGAATTCTTACTTCTACTGGCGCACTTCGCGCAACAACTGGAAAATATACCGGAAGATCTCCGAAAGACAAATTCATTGTGGAAGAAGCTTCCGTCAAAGATAAAATCGATTGGGGCGCAGTAAACCAGCCGATTTCTGAAGAAGTATTCGACAAGCTTTATAACAAAGTAATTGATTATTTAATGAGTAAAGATGAAATTTTTGTGTTCAAAGGCTTCGCAGGGGCAGACAAAAAATATCGTATGCCAATTCAAGTTATCAATGAGTTTGCATGGCATAACTTGTTTGCGCATCAGTTGTTTATTCGTCCGACAGCCGAAGAGTTACAAACACATGAAGCGGAATTTACCGTTATTTCCGCTCCAAACTTTAAAGCTGATCCAGCTGTAGATGGTACAAATTCAGAAACATTCATTATTATTTCTTTTGAACGCCGTACCGTTCTAATTGGCGGAACAGAATATGCCGGAGAAATGAAAAAGTCCATTTTCTCTGTAATGAACTATATGCTTCCTGAGCAAGGAATTCTGCCAATGCACTGTTCCGCAAACGTTGGACAAGAGGGAGACGTCGCTTTATTCTTCGGACTTTCTGGAACAGGAAAAACTACGCTTTCAGCTGACCCAAACCGCCGTTTAATCGGTGACGATGAACATGGCTGGTCCAATTCAGGTGTGTTCAACATTGAAGGTGGCTGCTATGCAAAATGCATCAATCTTTCACGTGAAAAAGAACCGCAAATTTTCGATGCAATTCGTTTCGGTTCCGTATTAGAAAATGTAATTGTTGACGAGCAAACGAGAGTAGCCGACTATGACGATGCGACATTAACAGAAAATACGCGCGCGGCATATCCAATTCAAGCGATGGATAACATTGTCGATCCTAGCATTGCCGGCCATCCAAGCACAATTATTTTCCTTACAGCTGACGCTTTCGGCGTATTGCCGCCAATCAGCAAATTGACAAAAGAACAAGCAATGTATCATTTCTTAAGCGGCTACACAAGCAAACTGGCGGGAACAGAGCGCGGCATTACTTCACCGCAGGCAACATTCTCTACTTGCTTCGGTTCCCCATTCTTACCGCTTCCGGCTACACGCTATGCCGAAATGCTCGGTAAGAAAATCGATGAACACAATGTCCAAGTATTTTTAGTAAACACTGGTTGGACAGGTGGAGAGTATGGCGTCGGCAGCCGCATAAAATTGCAATATACACGGGCGATGGTACAGGCAGCTGTTGAAGGCGAATTAAATAATGTTGAAACGGTAAAAGACCCTATTTTCGGTCTTGAAATTCCATTGCATGTTCCTGGAGTTCCTGATGAAGTGTTACAGCCAAAAAATACATGGGCAGACAAAGACGCATATGAAGCGAAAGCAAAAGAACTTGCGGCAAAATTCCGTGAAAACTTCAAAAAATTCGCTAACGTTGCTCCTGAAATCGAAAAATTAGGCGGACCAATTGCATAGAAAAGTGGAAGCGCCGCGTTTAGCTCTCGAAGCCAAATGTTCTTCCCCCGCAGAAGTGCCTAACACTTCGAGGGGGAAGGTTATTTGGCAGAAGAGAGCTAGGCGCTGAAACTAGACATCTAGAAAAGCGGAGGCGAGCGCCTAGTCGCGACCAGCATTTCGAAGCCACCGAGGAGGCTGTTGCCGCCGCAGTGTGGATTCGAAATGTCTCGAGCGACTGCGAGCCGAGCTAGACATCTAGAAAAGCGGAAGCAGCCATGTAAATTTCATAAAAAAGCAGTTCCGTTTTCATCATTGGAACTGCTTTTTTATTTATTAGAATTCAGTCCTAATTTATTGAATTTAAAGAGATTAACTCATACGTAATAACGGTTTTATTATTTTCTAATTCGATTTTTCGCACTACCGCTTGGCCGCTCGCTTCACTTTGGAGCGTTCTTCTAACCTCAATCGGAATATTCATTGGATAAATACGGTACCCTTCCTTTTCAAGAATAAATGTATTCTCCTCCACTCGCTGTTCTTTCCCTTTTGTAACAATTAATGTGTTAAACTCCAACGGCATTCCCATAAAAATCCCTCTCTTTCGCTCTTTTTCTGTATACATACTATCACGATTTTTATTGACTTTTCATCCATTTTGTAAGCCTTTTCACTGTTTCACGGTTTTCTTTTGGTGGAAAATAATGAGTGAATTTAGGAAAATACCAGGCTGTAACATGTTTATTTAACTCTTTCAAACGCTTTTCTAAACGATATGCATGTTCCACCGATACATTTTCGTCTTTCTCTCCATGGATAATTAACACGGGCGCTTGAATCCGCTCTGCTTCGTATAGAGGTGTGCGCCATTTATATCTTTCTGGATATTTAGAAGGAGTCCCGCCAATCACTCGTTTCATCATTCTTCGCAAATCGAGCCGTTCCCAATACGTTAACTCCATATCCGACACGCCGCCCCAGACGACAACAGAACGCACTTTTGGTTCAAGAATCGCTGTATGCAATGCCATGGCTCCACCGCGTGAAAAACCAAACACATGAATTCGCTCTTTATTTACTTTCTCATGCTGCTCCAATATTTTAAAACTGGCCAACGCATCGTAACGGTCTTCTCCGGCAAAATCCTCGTTTCCTTCGCCGCCTTGATTGCCGCGGTAAAACGGTGCCATCACAACAAAACCTTCCGCAGCAAATTGTGTAATCCGCGCCAGACGCACTTGTCCGACATTTTTAATGCCGCCGCGCAAATAGAGAAACCCATCGTACATACCGAATGCTTTCGGTTCAGCCAAAAACCCTTTAATTTTTAATCCTTGGCACATATATGTAACAAGATATACGTCAATATGCGGATTAGGTGAAGGAAACCGCTGTTTTTCGACAATCGTTCCGTCCATCTTTCCTCTCCTTCCTAGGCATTCACACATTTTCTCTCCATGCATACGATATGGTAGACTTCGTTTTTCATTTTTTATTAGGAGGTATATCGCTATGAAAAAATCGTTAAAGTTTTTTATGACGTTCGTTCTCGTTGCTCTCCTTATTATTCCAATCACTGCCTGCAGTCAAAAAGAAGAATTAAAAACACTGCGTGTCGCCGAAGTAACTCATTCGATTTTTTACGCCCCTCAATATGTTGCCCTATCTGAAGGCTTTTTTGAAGAGGAAGGTTTAAAAATTGATTTAAAAACAACCTGGGGCGGCGACAAAACGATGACGGCCCTGTTATCAGACGGAGCGGATATCGCTTTAGTCGGTTCAGAAACCTCGATTTATGTTTATAGCCAAGGGACGAATGATCCTGTCATTAACTTTGCCCAGTTAACACAAACAGACGGCACCTTTTTAGTGTCCCGGAAAAAAGTCGACAACTTTTCTTGGGAGCAGCTAAAAGGAAGCACTTTTTTAGGCCAGCGAAAAGGCGGCATGCCACAAATGGTTGGCGAATTCGTTTTGAAAAAGCATGGAATCGACCCGCATAAAGATTTAAATTTAATTCAAAATATTGACTTTGCTAATATCGCTAATGCATTTGCGAGTGGAACAGGAGATTACGTACAATTGTTTGAACCAACGGCAAGCATTTTTGAACAAGAAGGCAAAGGCTATATTGTTGCTTCTTTCGGCACAGAATCCGGTCATGTTCCATATACAACGTTTATGGCAAAACAAAGCTTTATAAAGGAAAACGCTGAAGAAATTGAAAAATTTACACGTGCCCTTTACAAGGCACAACAATGGGTGGAAACTCACAGCGCTGCCGAAATCGCCAAATCGATTCAGCCTTATTTTGAAGACACAGATATCCAATTAATTGAGAAAGTTGTAGATCGCTATAAAAAACAAGGCTCCTATGCGACAACCCCAATTCTCGATGAAGAAGAATGGAATAATTTGCAAAAGATTATGGATGAAGCTGGAGAGTTACCAAAGCGCATCGAGCATAAAACACTTGTAAACACATCGTTCGCTAAAAAAGCAATCGATGATTAATGCGGGTGAAAATAAAATGAATTTCTTAGTTATTGATCACGTTTCGCACACCTATTTAACACGTCAATCAGCTGTTACTGCCTTAGAAAATATATCGTTTACAATTGAGGAAGGAGAGTTCGTTTCCTTCCTCGGTCCGAGCGGCTGCGGTAAAACGACGCTGCTTTCCATTATTGCCGCTTTAATTAAGCCGACAGAGGGAACGGTTCTTTTAGAAGGAAACAAAATTGATTCAATAAACCGATCTGTCGGTTATATGCTCCAGCAAGATTATCTCTTTCCTTGGAAAACGATTGAAGAAAACATTTTCCTCGGACTAAAAATTATGGGAATCGACACAAGTAAAGCAAAGCAAAAAGCGCTGAACTTGCTTTCTGAGATCGGACTAAAAGGGGTTGAAAAACATTACCCTCATCAATTGTCAGGCGGAATGCGGCAACGGGCTGCTTTAGTCCGAACACTTGCAACAAATCCGAAAATTCTCTTGCTTGACGAACCATTTTCCGCTCTTGATTATCAAACAAAATTGAAGCTGGAAGAGCTGGTTTGGAAAACTTTAAAAGACTACAATAAAACCGCGCTGCTTGTAACACATGATATCGGCGAAGCGATCGCAATGAGCGATCGGATTTTCTTATTCGCGGCTAGACCTGGAAGGCTTGTAAACACATTTGTCATCCCTGAAGAACTTCGTTCACTTTCGCCATTTGCCGCACGACAACACCCTAGATTTTCAGAGTTGTTTCAATCTATCTGGAAGGAGCTTGATCAACTTGAAACGGACCGACCGTCACATTCAACTCCTTCATGAACAATATTTAGCTTCATTACAAAAAGAAAAGCGTTTTGTCCGCTTTCTCCAATTGCTTATTTTCCTTATTTTCTTTCTTCTATGGGAAGTCGCAAGTCAACAACAATGGATTGACCCGCTCCTATTCAGCTCTCCTTCAAACATATGGGAGCTGCTTACTGCGAAACTTGCAGACGGTTCACTGCTCTCCCATATCGGTGTAACCTTGTTTGAAACATTGCTCGGTTTTTTTCTTGGTACATTGTTAGGTACTATTTTAGCAGCCGCTCTTTGGTGGTTTCCGCGGTTGTCAAAAGTGGCTGATCCCTACTTAGTTGTGTTAAACGCAATGCCAAAAGTGGCGCTTGGTCCCATTTTAATTGTCGCTCTCGGTCCGGGATTTACTTCCATCATCGCCATGGGAGCCATCATTTCCATCATTATTACAACCATCGTTGTTTATACCTCGTTTAAAGAGGTTGATGCAAATTATATTAAAGTGTTAAAAACATTTGGTGCCAACCGTTGGCAATGTTTTATTGAAGCCGTTTTACCCGCCTCGTTTCCAACCATTATTTCGACTTTAAAAGTAAACGTCGGCTTATCATGGGTTGGAGTGATTGTCGGTGAATTTCTTGTTTCCAAACAAGGTTTAGGATATATGATTATTTACGGATTCCAAGTGTTTAACTTTACACTTGTGCTTTTAAGTTTGCTGTTGATTGCCACATTTGCAACAGTCATGTATCAAGTTGTCAGCTACATGGAAAAAAAATTAATCAAAAACCGATAGAAGAAGCTGACCAAGTGTCATCCCCACAATTACCATATATCAAGTAAGTGTATGATATATGATAGATTGTACGTCAAATCAAACACTTTCGATCAACTTCTTCTTTTTTATTTCTTGCAGACTATGTTCTAAAACCCCATCTTTCATAATAAAACTAAAACGGCGGTCAGCAGCAATATGAGCCGGCAGTTGTTCCAATAACACAGGTCCGTTCGTTTCAAGATAACTATGCTGTTTTATCAATTGTTTTATATTGGCATAGTAAATATTTTTGATAATCGTCTGTCCTTTACCTTCTACTTTATACTGACCAAGATAAATGAGTTGATCGACAACCCCGCCTGTTTCTTCACGAACTTCGCGGATGGCGGCTTGTTCCGGCGTTTCTCCCTCTTCCACTTTACCTCCAGGAAATTCAAGACCGCGACGGCAATGGTTCGTTAAAAGCCATTGATGATGATAGCGACAAATAGTCCATACGTGTTTTGGTTCTTTCGTAAACGGATGGTCCGCAAATGATAAGTAAACTTGGTTTTGATAATAATCCTGAAAAACAATCATGTATAATCAAACCCCATCTATTTTGCTCTTCTATTAATAACATCTTAACATATTTGCAACATAATTGAACTACTGAGGCTGACCATCTCACGCGTATTCCACAATATATAAATTTATTTATCCAATGTTATGTATTGTGGCGCTGATACTTTACTTTTGAATCAGCATCAGTCTTCTCAGATGTTTATAATAAATAAAACAAGCCACCTAATAAGGTGACCTATTGCTGTTCATTTTCCTCGTTTACAAATCCAAGTGAACGAATATGTGCCTTTGCTTCTTCATCGCCAAGCCGATAAATAAATTGATAAATTTTTTTCAACGTTTCATCATACGCATCGTTTTCACGATCGTAGTGATATTGAATATATGGAACGTGAGTGCGAAAAAAGTTTTGGATATCGGTTGAATAATTTTGGTCAAAGTATTCCCGTAATTGAATAATTTCTTCATCCGTTGCCTCGATTTTAAAATCCCATGGCGAAGCGGTTTTTACTTGAGAAATTTCGCCATGTGCCATCGATACGTAATACGTTTTTTTCTGTTCAGCCACCCTTTTCATCTCCTTTATTCATTGCGCTTATGATTAGTGTGGGTGAACAGAATAAAATTATGCTTCCGAAGTTATTTAGAACGGTTTTTTAGCATTTCAATTGCTTTAATGAGAAATTCCGGAATCGGTATTCCAGTACGTGAGGCATTTTCTACTATGGAAATGAGCTCATTCACTAAGTAGAAAAAAATTGTCATATCGCGAAGAAGATGGTTGTTCCAGCCAATCACTACATCGAGCAAATGCGAAACGGCAACCATAATAAAAATGAGCACTTTCTTGGCGATACCATGAAAACCAACTTGACTTGATAACTTTCCTTCTAAAGCACTTGCGATCACTCCGGTAATATAATCAATCATTACTAAACAAACTAAAATAATGACTAATGAATCCCAACCACCGAACAAAAACGAAGTGAATGAACCAATAACAGAAAGTGCTAAAACGATTGGCTGTTTCTCCATAACAACTCCTCATTCCTTTTGATTACGTGCTTTATTTATTGTATGAGGAACAGGAACAAGGAGTTATAGACATTTTTATAAAACTTTGTCTTTACTGTCTAGCGATGATATATTGTGTAGAATAAGGTAAATTCTTTAATTCTTTTCTCAGAAACAACGGATATAATGGAATTTCCTCAAGCTGATTTAGAGGAACCCATCTAAAAATGAGCCGATTCCCCTCTGTTCCGTAGAAATCACCTTTTTTAAAATACGCAGCGCCATTTTCCGCAGTCACCTTGTAGTACAACCCTAGTTCATGGTAGTTCTCTCTATTATATTCAAAAAAGTTTTCAACGATCCAAAGTAATTGATTTACATTGACTTCAATGCCTAGCTCCTCAGAAATTTCACGTTTAAGACTTGTTTTTGAATCTTCCATCATTCTCACCCTGCCACCAGGAAGAGACCAATGGTCATCTCCAACCATTTTATGTAAAAGAACGTGACCATTTTCAATCCAAACTCCTGCAACGCGATAATTAAAAACAGACCGATTTACTCGAAACACCGCATCCACTGCGATTCCCCTATTCTCTGGTTATTTTTTAAAATTCCATATTCTTTTTATTTTAACATTGATTATGTTTATAAAAAATAGAGGTTATGTTAAATACCAGTGTTGATATTTAACATGTTCACCGAGAAGTCTTCCATCTCTAAGCGAAGTGTAGGTGGGAGAGGTTCATTTAAATAATGAATAAGAAAGGTAATTAGGCTGTATGTTTTAGTATTAAAATATGGAAATAAAAAGGAGGAGAGTATTTGGAAGAAACTAAGTATATAAAAATAAACTTTTATTTGTTACTTGGGATATTGCCACTTTCAATAGTTGGTCATTTATTTGCTGTTTATAAAGAGAATTTATTTTTCTTGTATGAATGGTCTCTTACACTTTTAATCGTAGCTTCAATCATATTGTCAATAATCGGAGCAATAAAAAATAAAGGGAATTCAAAGTGGATTTCACTCTCTTACTTTGCTTTTTTTGTACAATTTTCTGTTCTTTGTCTATTCTTAGGACCATTTACTTTTTTCAGTGTTATTTTTGTATTTTATGTTACTGCCTTCATTACAATCTTAATCATTGTTATAGCCATTAGAAAAATTGACAAGTTCAAGTTTATGCCTTTGCTACTTTTAACATTGTCTGTAATCTTTACAATTTACGTTATGTTCCTAAATGCTTTATGGGGAACCAATTGGATGTAGGCTTTTTTGGCGGAGTTTATTACTCCATTATCATATCGTTCCTCTTTCAGCTAATAATTAAGCATATGAAAGACCTTCAATTTGTGAAGGTCTCAATGATAATTAATAAAAAAGGCTGTCTCAAACAAAGTGTCAGTCCCCACCCCCATCATATATCGTACGTTACGCTTGAGCAGTACGACTATTGTTGATGATGCGTGAGGTCAGACACTTATGAGACAGCTTTTTTCTATTTATACACGAATATCGAGTTGTTTCCCTAACGTTGGATGTGGTGCCTGTACGGCATGCTGTGCTTTCGCAAAATCCTCCAGCATCACTGTTGCTTGAGCAGCTTGTGTTGCCATTTGTCCCTTAAGTAAACTTAAATTTAGTGTATGTTGTAACTCAGAAACTTGCTTTGCCATCATCGAACTAATATTCATCCCATTTCCTCCTTCCACTTTCATCTTACCATTTATTTCTTCCAAAAAGAACAAAAAACCACCCCGCAACGAATGTTACGAAAGTGGTTTTTCGCTCAATTATTTTCCAAGGAACGATTTTAACATCCAAACATGCTTTTCTAAGCTTTGGTGGATGCCTAAAAGCATGTCTCCTGTTGTTTCATCGTCAACTTCTTCCGCAATTTTCATGCCTTCTTTGAGTTCGCTAATCATCGTTTCAAAATCGTTCACAAGCGTGCTGACCATTTCCTCTGCTGTTTCCTGACCTGTCGCTTCTTTCACTGAAGATACTTGTAAACACTCCTTCATTGTCGCCACTGGAGCGCCGCCAAGGGCAAGAAGGCGTTCCGCTAACTCATCAATATGTAAGGAAGCTTCATTGTACAACTCTTCAAACTTCGTATGCAATGTAAAAAACTGTGGTCCCTTAACAAACCAATGATAATTATGAAGCTTAATGTACAAAACACTCCAGTTCGCAATTTGCTTATTAACAATGTCCGTTAATTGCTTTGTCATCTCCATCATCTCCTCCTATTTACTTTTCTCTAAATAAAATGGACAAAATTATTCTTCCCTACTCCTTACGAAACATACTTCATGCTTGCCCAACCGATACTTCTTCTAACTACCACTAGAATGAAACATAACTATTTATCCTTTATTTAACTTTTTTACTTCTATTTTGCAAAATAAATTTTTCCAAATGCAATAAATATGCCCTTTCTCACACCACGCTATTGCTAGAAATTATGTTAAAATAGATTACACACTAGGCAAAGGAGCGAAAAGTTGAGTAATGTTCACAATATTAGTTATATGCATTATTATCGTTATCATTGTTCTTGTTTTAAGTGTAGCGACAACATCAAAAGCCTACCAATATAAACATACGGTCGATCCTCTTGACAATAACCCTCATTTACAAAACGAAAACGGTAATCACCAAGAAAATAACGACAAATAACCCAGTGAAAAAAGGATGTCTCTCTTCACGAAAGCCATCCTTTTTCATCTTTTTATAACGAGTCTTCGTAAATGTACGGTTCGTTTGGCTGCTTCATTTTGTTTATTCCCTTAATTTCGATACATGGAAACACATTTCCTTTATAATTTGTTTGCTTGATTACGCCTATTACCTTCACCCATTCATCATTAGCAATAGGCTTAAGCTGTTTCCCATTAGCTAACATCCCATAGACGGAGGCATCAGCAACACAGCAGGAAATTCCAAACCGGGCAATGACGGCTTTTTCTTTTGTGAAGTCAGACTCACGGTATACAAATCCTGTAAGTTCCACTTCTTTTCCAATAAAATGCTCCGTATTGTTATGAATAATCTCTAAAGCTGCTAAATAGTTTTCCTGTGTAAAAACTACTTTATCCGCTGCTAACAGCGCTTTTTCTAATTGATTTTTATCTACTTTTTCTCCTTTTTCAATCGGAACTTCTTCTATTTGATTACCAAATAGTTGAGAAAAAAACTCCTCTTCATTATCAGATGCTGTTCCTGATCCCGTCATTCCCCCGAGCTGCATACCGCGTTTTGCCGCAACGGAACTATCCAATACGTGATTAGAAAAAGTGAACCCTGCAAGAACTGGAATCACAAAGATCGCATAAACAACAAACGATTGAAATCGGGCATTACTTTCATGATGTCCACAGTCGCAACAAACAACATGTTTGTTGTCGCTTCGCCAAATTTGTATAATGCTTAGCATAAACAACGTAATCATTGCAAAATAAAGAAATGGCAGCATCTTTGGGGCAATCAGCTGCTGAATTTGCCCTGTAACGATTAATTTAAACATCAATAATGCAAATCCTAGTAAAATAACACCGCGTAAAAAGAGGTTACCGCTCATCTCCCTTTCTCTCCCTTTAGAACAATGTTTGATACAACAAAATAACAAAGTAAACAACACATGTAAGAACCAATATAAAACCAATCACAAATCTTTTTCGGAAATAGGCGAACAGCATCAATGTATTTTTTAAGTCAAGCATCGGACCGTAAATAAGAAAGGCCAAAATTGCTCCTGCGGAAAAGGTATTTGCAAACGATGCAGCAACGAATGCATCTGCCTCCGAGCAGAGAGATAGAACATAAGCAAATCCCATCATAATGAAAGGTGAAACAAGTTCATCCGTTCCAATTTGCAGAAGCGCGTTTCGATTTAGAAACGTTTGCACTAAACTCGCTAAAAACGCCCCAATTAATAAATATTTTCCGGTATCAAAAAATTCGTCGCTTGCATGGTATAACGTCACCTTCCATTTATTTTCCGTATGAACATGCTCATAGGTTGAAAAGATTTTTGTTTTTAAGGGATTTTTTTGTTTAAAAACGCGGTACAAAATCATTCCAACAAAAACAGCGACTAAAAAGGCAAGACCCATACGGGCAAAAGCAATTTCATTTTTTGCTTGAAACGCATAATAAGTGGAAGCAAAAACAACCGGATTTAAAATCGGCGCACTCATTAAAAAAGTCATGCCGACCGCAGGCGGCATTCCTTTCTTAATCAGTCGTCTCACAATCGGTATAATCGCGCATTCACAGACCGGGAAAATGAGGCCGAAAAAAGGGGCAAAGACAATCGCAACATATGGATTTTTCGGAAGCCAGCGCCGCAGCGTATCTTCTGAAATAAACGTTTGAATGAAGGCAGAAACAAACACGCCGATTAAAATAAACGGAATCGCTTCTAAAATAATGCTCAAAAACATCGTGTTAACAATTGCCCATTCTTTTGGCAACGTAAATGTTATTTGGTTCATCTCGTAAAAAAAGAACAAATACAAAAACAACAATAAAAGAAGAAACGCAAAAAAGTCATTAGAAATGGCTCTTTTCATACTCTCTCCCCCATTAAACAAGTTCTCCCTTGTGTTTTTCGTATGAGCTTCATAAAATTTTATATGTAAATCGTAATGTTTCCTATTATCATATATATATAGGTTGTCCGAAAAAATATGACTAAAAAATAAAAAAGGAGTGCGAAAATTGCTTGAATGGCTTATTATTGGCGGAGGAACCGTTGCAGCAAAAATAAGAGGCTGTCTCATAAGGGTCTGAACTCACACACGTTTCACAATATATATCCCACTTATAATCTATATATTGTGTTGTGGAGTCTGACCCTGGACTTTTGAGACAGCCTCATTGTTTTTATCCAAATACCTTCTTTAATTCTTCTTTATCTTGTTCTAACCAGAAGCGCATTAAGCGTTTAGCGCCTTCTAAGTCATGAAGCTTCGCCTGACCGCATTGTCTTTCAGTCGCAGCTGGAACCTCCGTTGCGTTCAAAGCATCTTTCATTGTATCTTCAAGCAAATCGATAATTTCATCCACTGTAGGAGAGCCGCTGACAACTAAATAATACCCCGTTTGGCAGCCCATTGGCGAAATATCGATAATATCAAAATGGTCATATTTTTCAGCATGTTTACGAATATTGAACGCAAGCAAATGCTCAAGCGTATGAATCGCATCTGGCTTCATCGCTTGTTTATTTGGTTGACAAAAACGAATATCAAATTTATTGACAACACCATCACTGCCGACTTTATGAACGCCGCAATGTCTCACATATGGTGCTTTTACAGCGCAATGATCTAACTCAAAGCTTTCTACTGAAGGCATATGATCACTCCTAAATAAATTTTCTACTTATTATCATACATTGAAATCCGATTTTTTTCATCAACTTTGTATGGATTGTTAAAATCCAATAAATGTGACGTCTGTCTCTTATTTATGATACATTGTTTATAGTACATTTATTTGTTGGATGTGGTGCAAATGTTAAAAAAACTTTTTATTGCTCTTATACGCTTTTATCAAATTTTTATTTCTCCGTTAAAGCCGCCCACATGCCGATTTTATCCGACTTGTTCACATTATGGGCTTGAAGCAGTAAAGCGATTTGGCGCCATTAAAGGTGGATGGTTAACAATTAAACGTATTTTAAAATGTCATCCATTTCACCCGGGCGGATTTGACCCTGTTCCGGAGAAGGGAGAAAAGCGAAAATAAACTATTGTTCGTAGCCGTTAACGACTAAGTCTAATTTTCCTGTATGCGGATCAATAATGAGACCGTGTACAGGAATGTTCGCTGGCAATAATGGATGATTTTTCAACATATTTACGCTGTGTTTTACGCTCTCTTCCACAGATTCAAAGCCTTTCAGCCAGTTTTCAAGATCGATCCCTGAATATTTTAGCATCTCAAGACGTTGTTTTGGAATTCCACGCTCAACCATTTTCTCCATGATCGCATCTGCCTTGATGGCCCCCATCCCGCAATCATAGTGACCAATGACACAAATTTCATCTGCCTTTAGCTCATAAACGGCAACAAGCAAACTTCTCATTATACTCCCAAATGGATGAGCGAGAATAGCACCTGCTGTTTTGACAATCTTTACATCTCCATTTTTCACATTCATCGCCTGTGGTAATAACTCTACAAGCCTCGTATCCATGCATGTCAAAATAACAAGCCTCTTATCAGGATATTTTGTCGTTTGATACTTTTCATATTCTTTATTTTCAACAAACTTTTTATTATACTCTAGAATTTTTGTTAACAAATTCATGACAAATTTCCCCCTAAAATTAGCTTTGAAAATAATATAGCATAACAGTTGCTCTTTTCCCACTTTTCTTGTATGATTAACAACGTTAAATCGTAATGTTTACGATTTAAAAAAGAGAGAGGAGTAAAATAAGATGAAGAAAGTTCCTGTTACTGTATTAAGCGGTTATTTAGGTTCGGGAAAAACAACACTGTTAAATCATATTTTGCACAACCGTGAAGGGAAAAAGATAGCGGTAATCGTTAACGATATGAGCGAAGTGAACATCGATGCTGAGCTTGTTAAGCAAGGCGGTTTTTCACGCACCGAAGAAAAACTTGTTCAAATTCAAAATGGCTGTATTTGCTGTACGTTGCGCGAAGATTTAATGAAGGAAGTGGAAAGATTAGTTGATGCTGGCGGGATTGATTACATTGTCATCGAATCTTCAGGAATTAGTGAGCCCATTCCAGTAGCGCAAACATTTACGTACATTGACGAAGAGCTAGGAATTGACCTCACCAAAAAATGCCGCTTGGATACGATGGTTACAGTTGTCGACGCGAATCGCTTTTGGGCTGACTTTGCCTCAGGTGAAAGCTTGCTTGACCGCAAACAAGCTGTTGACGAAACAGATACACGTGAAGTAGTAGACTTGCTGATTGAGCAAATCGAGTTTGCCAATGTGATTTTACTAAATAAAGTGGATCTTATTAGTCCTGAAGATGCTAAAGAACTTGAAGGGGTGCTAAAAAAGTTAAACCCGGAAGCGAAAATTATTCAAACGACATTCGGTCAAGTGCCGCTGGACGAAATTTTAAACACTCATTTATTTGACTTTGAAAAAGCAAGCCAAGCTGCCGGTTGGATTAAAGAATTAAATGAAGAACATACTCCTGAAACAGAAGAGTATGGCATTTCTTCGTTTGTTTATCGCAGAAGACGTCCGTTCCATCCAGAACGCCTTATGAATTGGCTTGAGAATTGGCCGGTTGAAGTTGTTCGCGCGAAAGGCTTTTTCTGGCTTGCTTCAAGAAATGACATGTGCGGTCTTTTATCACAGGCGGGAACATCCATTATGATTCAAGGAGCCGGTGAATGGGTCGCTGTTTATCCGGAAGAAGAGCGTCAGCAAATTCTCAAAGAAGACCCTGAATTGCTCGCTAAGTGGGATGAAACATATGGAGATCGTATGACAGAACTCGTCTTTATCGGCATTGACATGAATCGCGAAGAAATTGAAGCATCTTTAGATGAATGCTTGCTGACAGATGAGGAAATGAAACAAGATTGGGCAGCATTTTTCGATCCACTTCCTGAATTTACTGTTTCCCAATAAATCTATTATCCTAGTTCTCAAATCGTAACTATTACGATATAATAAGAAAGGATTTTTCGTAAAGCATAATTTATAGAAAGGAGCTTAACATGAAAGCTAAATCGTTCGTTTTATCCCTTTTACTTGCGGGCTCTGCTTTTTTGTACGGATGTAACGCTGAAACAAATAACAATGAGCCAAAAAAAGCAAATGATGCTTTAATGATTTATACTACTGTTTATCCATTGCAAGACTTTGCATCTAAAATCGGAGGAGAATATGTGAACGTACAAAGTGTCTATCCTCCAGGAGTTGAGGCGCATACGTTTGAACCGACAACAAAAACAATGAAAGCATTAGCAGATGCCGACGCATTTATTTATGTCGGTGAAGGAATGGAAGGTTTCGTTGATCAAGCGATTAAAACATTAAAAAATGAAGATGTAAAATTAGTCGAAGGCGCGAAAGGAATCGAGCTTCTCGATTCAACTCACGAACATCACGATGAAGGTGAAGAAGGACACGACCATTCAGCAGATGCTCACGAACATGAAGAAACTCATGAAGACGAGCATCATCATGGCGATAAAGACCCGCATGTTTGGTTAGACCCTGTGCGTTCGATGACGATTGCAGAAAATATTAAAAATGCGCTAGTAGAGTTAAAACCAGAAGCGAAAGATACATTTGAGAAAAACTTCGCTGCTTTGAAAAAAGATTTAGAAGAGCTAGATCAACAATTTCAAACAGTTGTGAAAGAAGCATCTAAAAAAGAAATTCTCGTTTCCCACGCGGCATATGGTTATTGGGAAGAAAGATACGGGATTGAACAAATAAGCGTTGCCGGACTTTCGCCAACAAACGAACCGTCGCAAAAAGAATTGGCAAACATTATTAAAACGGCGAAACAACATGGCATTAAATATATTCTCTTTGAACAAAACGTAACTCCAAAAGTGGCGGAAGTCGTCAAAAATGAAATCGGAGCGGAGGCCCTTCGCCTTCACAACTTAGAATCATTAACAGATGAAGATGTTCAAAAGAATAAAGACTATATCACGATTATGAAAGAAAACTTGGAAGTGTTGAAAAAAGCATTAAATTAAACCAGCCTACCATGATAGGCTGGTATTTTTTCTTTTTTCGCTCCTTATTCTCGTCAATAACGCGGAGACATGCAGATAATTTCCGTTTGTTCAGCCATGTCCTTTCTGGATAAACAATAATCACACAAGCATTTTGGTATCTTCCGCTTCATCTTGTTCATGTCGTATGAATGAAATCAGCAACACATTAAGCGGAAATCTCCATACAAATTCTTTTTCTCCGTGCTTTCATTATTGCATGCTTCCATTTTGAACAGTTCCATGTATCTTCTTGTATTAAAATGAAAAAAGCTGTTGAAACAACGTCAACAGCTTTTTTCATTATTTTTGTTTCAGATTGAATTTTTGCATAAAGCGTTCTGCACGGCCGCCGCGCTCAGCAAATTTTTGCTTACCTGTGTAGAACGGATGCGTATCAGAGCTGATTTCGACTTTGATAAGCGGGTATGTGTTCCCGTCTTCCCACTCAATTGTTTCATTCGATGTTTTTGTCGAACCGCTTAAAAATTTATAACCGCTGTTTACATCCATAAATACAACTTTTTGATAATTAGGATGAATACCCGGTTTCATTTTCTCGTGATCCTCCTCAACCTTTATATATAATCGTAATGATTACGATTTATCTAACGATTTTATTCTATATGAAATCTAAATCACCTGTCAACGTTTCTGGCACACAAAAATCATCCGTGGCGACTCAGCTTCCTTGTACGTTTCACCATCATAGTCTCCAAAAACATGTAAAATATGAAAATCGTACTTAGTAAACATATCCCCCATTTTTTCTTTCGTATACAGTTTTACCTTTTCGTGATATCTTCTTTCGCCTTTTTTGTCCTTCACAATAATGTTTTTTATGACTGCGTCTTCGTCGATTTTTCTATATTGCGTAATATCTAATCCATCTCTTTGTTCTCGGGAAAACGGAATTAAATTCTTCCTCAGATAGCCGGGATTTAAATAATCAAATAAAAAAATACCTCTTTTTTTTAACGCATTGCTTATATTACGAATCACAAGTTCATTTTCTTCATCTTTATCAAAGTAACCAAAACTTGTAAAAAGATTAACAACATAATCAAACTCTTCCTGAAACCGAATATGCCGCATATCAGAATGAACATATTGAATATTATCCATTGGCTTGCTTTTGGCAATACGAAGCAATGTTTGCGATAGGTCAACACCGACAACCTGCAACCCTTTTTTGGCAAACCATCTGCTATGTCTTCCCTCACCGCAACATAAGTCCAATAATTTTTTACCAGGTTCAAAACCGATGATCTTATCGATTTTCTCTAGCTCTGCTGCAGCGAGTTCATCATTCCGATGCGCATAAATTTTGACATAATCCTCTTGAAAATGTTGCTCATACCACTGTTGCATACTCGCTCCTCCTAAAAAACCCGAATCATAATGAATGCGGATTTTGCAAAAGTATTTTAGCAAGCAATATACAGCTTGTAAAATAGATTGCATTGAGAATATTTTTTGGAAAAATGTGGACAATAGGGATAAATCATTAAATTAAGGAAAGGAATGTCTTATCAATGGATGATTTAATCATCGCACGTAGCCTGTTTGGAACGACAATGGCCTTTCATATTATTTTTGCCACTTTAGGTGTTGGTATTCCGCTTATGGTGCTATTTGCTGAACTGCTTTATCAAAAAACAAAAGATCGCGATTATGCAGTGATGGCGAATCGTTGGACAAAAGGTTTAGCTGTTTTACTTGGCGTCGCGATTCCTTCCGGTACCATTGCCGGTGTTCAACTTTCTCTCTTATGGCCTGGATTTATGGAGGTTATCGGAAGAGTCATGTCGCTTCCTTTTCAAATTGAAATATACGCTTTCTTCGTTGAGGCATTATTTATGTCTATTTATGTCTATGCCGCTGATCGCATTTCAGCTTGGATGAGAATTTTAAGCGTTACCCTTGTCGCGATTGGTGCTAGTGCTTCAGCGATTTTAATTACAAACGTCCACGCTTTCGAAGGTACACCTGCGGGCTTTCGCATTGAAAATGGGGAAATTGTTGATGTAGATCCTTGGGCCGCCTTTTTTAATCCAAGCTTCTTTGTAGCGGCTGGCCATGTCGTTGTTTCCGCCTTTATGACCGGCGCGTTTGTCATCGCTTCGCTTGCCGCCTACAAAATGTTGCGTGAAAAGCATAATCAAAGAGTGTATCAATTTCATCGAAAAGCATTAATGCTTGGTCTTACGGCGGGAGGCATCTTTTCCCTTCTGACAGCTTTAAATGGGCACGAATCCGCACAGCTATTACACGAATATCAGCCAGAAAAGCTTGCCGCAGCGGAAGGGTTGTTTGAAACACAGTCCCACGCACCGCTTGCCATCGGCGGATATACGGATCGCGAAACACAATCTGTTAAATGGGCGATTGAAATTCCATGGTTGTTAAGTTTCCTTGCCGGCAACAGCTTTGATACAGTTGTAAGAGGGCTGAACGATTTTCCTGAAGAGTGGTGGCCGCCATTGTTTGTGCATACATTATTTAACGCGATGGTCGGCATCGGTATGCTATTACTCCTTTTCTCTATTATAGGATTTATTTGGAACAAAATCATGAAACGGAATACGTTTCCTCGTCCGCTTATGTGGGGTTTTATCGCTGCTGGTCCACTTTCTGTGCTTGCGATTGAGTTCGGCTGGATTTTTGCCTGCACCGGAAGACAACCTTGGGTTATTTACCGAATGATGAAAACAGCAGATGCGGTGACACAAACGGGCAATTTAGCGGTTCTGTTCATCTTGTTTACCATTGTCTACGTTATATTGGGTATTTCTGTCGTTCTTGTATTAAGGTATTACTTTAATCGTCATCCTGTCATTCATGAATTAGATAAGCATTCAAATGATAGCTCAAGCAACTTTGCACAATAAGGAGTTTATAAAATATGACAAATGAATTAATTGCGATTACCGTACTATGGGGATTTATTTTTATCTATGCCGTCATGGCAACATTGGATTTTGGAGCCGGCTTTTGGTCAATGGTTTATATGAACCGGGAAAAAACGAAAGCCACCAACATTGCGAACCGCTATTTATCTCCTACATGGGAGGTAACGAATGTTTTTATTGTTGCGATTGTTGTGGCGCTTTTCAGTTTTTTTCCTGGCGCAACCTTTGTTTTAGGAACGGTACTGCTTATTCCTGGAAGCATTATTTTACTTTTGCTTGCCATTCGCAGTGCGTTTCTCGTTTTCGCACATATTGCCAAAGAATATAAAAAAGCACTTACATACATTTCCGGAATTAGCGGCCTTATCATTCCCGCCTTGCTCATTAGTGTGTTACCCATTACCCATGGCGGATTTATCGAAACAGTTGATGGAGTGGCGAGACTGCGGATGGATAAGCTATTCACAAGTCCCCAAGAATATGCATTTATCGGCTTTGCGATTTCGAGTACGTTGTTCCTTTCTTCTTTGTTGCTCGCCGACTACTCCAACGCAGCCAATGAATTGGAAGCATATCTGATTTATCGTCGTGATGCTCTGATTCTTGGACCCATTTCGCTACTTATGGCATTGTTCATCATGTTAACGATGAAAAACGAAGCGACATGGCTGTATGAGGGAATGATGAATTATTTACCTTGGATCATTGGCTCCATTGCCATGTTTTTTATCGCTGGTATCGCTTTATTTTTACCATCGGCAAAACATACAACTGTAAGAGGAAGACCTCGTCTAGCGGTTGTTGCTATTGTCGTTCAATATTTTTTGGCAAGCTACGCCTACGGCAAAGCTCATTTACCATACATGATTTATCCGGATGTGACCATTCAATCAGGTTTTACACATCCCAACACATTTCGAGCGCTCTTTACATCATATATAGTCGGATTCGCCATTCTTTTCCCTGGTTTTATCTACTTCTGGCGACTGTTTATGAAAGACAAACGCTATCTGCAACAAAATGACCAACATTAATAAAAAATCCCCTTTGCAATCTCAAAGGGGATCTCTTTAACACTTTAACGCAGTGGGGTGCAGACCCCATAATCTTGTTCTGCAATCGTAACAACGTGGCATGTTCCATTTAATAAAGAATAAAATTCAATTTTTTCCGGAAGTTTTTGAAATACTTCCTTACAAATAATAAGCGCCGCTTGTTTATAACGGTTTTGAAATTGTTCATCTTCTTCAAGCATAAATTTTCTAATCGTATAGCCTTCGTTCTCGGAATAAATAATGTCAATGTCAAGGATGATTTTAGCTTTTAACTGCTTTGATACATATTCCATCCGCTCAAACAATAGAAAAGGACAGCAATTCCCGTCACGCAACGGATGAAGAAACCGGAGAATATGGTCAAGCATTTTAGCCAACACGATGTAATAATGGGCTAATGAATCAAATAAGTTTTTGTCGATTTTCTTCCACGTTTGTTCCACTAGCTTTAATAATAAGGCTGCCGACCGTCGCGAAGGAGAAGTTTGATAATATTTTATAATAATCTTTTTCACCGCTGCTTCGACGGCTTGTTTCCAACTTTCATGAACTCGGCAGCCTTCATCGATTGCATTATGTAAATTATTTTTCATGAAAAAACCTCCGCTAATCACCGCTTAATTCTCCTTTTTTTCCGTTTCCATTTTTTGAATGACTTGATGAATGGAACTCCACGAACGTTTGACAAAATAAATCGGCTTTGCCTGATTTTTCGCTTTTTGTTTAATCACTTTTGCAAGATTATGGTTAATGTAATCCGTCATTACAAAAATAATATCAATATGCTCAGGAATTTCTCTTTTAACCATATTCACTTTCCGCCCATCTAAATGAATAATCTCTTTAAAACCAGAATTCATTAATTTATCTGTAATATTTCCTAAATGATCCGCACCAACAACCAATAAAGATGACATGTCGTTCCCTCCGTCATTTTTCAGTTATCTGCTTTCATTTTAATTGAGAATGATTATCTATGTCAATGATAATGATAAACATTATCATATAAATTACTTATTGTTTCCGTTATAACTTTTTTTAAAACACGCAAACTAATGATGAATTTCACTTTATTAATGGAGGGAATAAAAAATGGCCAAAGATGTGCTTTGTGAAGTGAAAAACTGTCAATATTGGGCCCAAGGAAATAAATGCAGCGCTGAGTCCATTTATGTTGTCAGCCACGCTGGAAAAATGGCGTCTGACTCATATGAAACAGACTGTAAAACATTCATTCCTAATACTGAAGCGTAAACCGGCATGATCCTTTGGCAGCTTATTTTTCATTGCCAAAGGGTCACTTTACATAATCAGAAGAGGGGCAACGTGCGATGGTGAAAAAAGATAGCTTAATCAAAGCCTTTAAAGAAGAAGTGAGACGTTCAAACCAGATGACATTCCCTATCTGCGTTGATTCATTTACAAACTTGTGGCAATACGAGTTCGGTACACTAGACGGCTTACCGAAAGAAGTGGAAGATTTAATCGCTTACCGTGCGATTGAATTAGGATTGATGGAATAACGAGTAAAACTCAATGACAAGGTCTTTGGAATGTCAATTACCATGAACGAAGTCTAGTTTCCAATAAAAAATGGCTGATCTGATTTTTAGGTCAGCCATTTTTGTAACAAAGAATAGGAAAATTGGGGCGCCCTGGTCATTCTGAATCATTTGGATTCACGATAGCGAAGTGTAAATGATCTTCCCACCTTCCGTTAATCTTCACGTTTTTCTTGGAAAGCCCCTCCTTATGGAATCCAGCCTTCTCTAAAACTCGAATCGATCCGATGTTATGTGG
>DASQMX010000033.1:0-19928 GCA_035645275.1 Anoxybacillus sp. | reverse complement strand
AAAGTCATTAAACGAATGTCTTATGGCATACGCAACTTTAATCGACTCAGAAATAAGGTGTTATGCTCACTTATCTAACTTTCATACATATAAAAGAGGTGCACTTCTATAGAGTGCACCCCAATAATTGACATAGAACCTTATTTTCCACGAGGTCCTCCAGCACTTTTTAACATCCCCTATGTCCTGTGAATCCTTTTAGACTCCACTCGCCCTCTTTTTCTTCCATTCCTTTACATAGGCAATTTATATAAATGTACATGAAACTTTCTCAAAGAGGAGTGAATCTTCTCAGAAAAAACGTTAAACGACATCCTTTCAAGGACTGAGGAATTATTACAATCAAGGGATTAGGAATTTAAGTAACATTCTTTGTTTTTCTTTTTCTTACTGTACACGTAAATCCAAACTTCCAGAAATGTGTTGACTCTTATTTAGATTTAGGTTCTTACGCAATTTGCTGATATGTGGTTACTAATTAAGGTATATAACATTTTAGATTCATCTTATTCCTATATTTTTCCGTTATCAATCGATTATTCCTTCTTTTTCACCAAAAGAGCGTAAGAACCCATTTTACCTGTTTATGACATTATCTCTTTATTTTTGTTTGCTGTTTGCTGCGGCTATGTTTCTTGTTTAGTGTCTTTTCCTTCGTATGTTTCGCTTTTGTACTGAAGAAATTGTTTCCCATATTCGCCGTGGTCGTGAAGGGAGGCATGCTCTATTTGAATTGTCGTATGTTTAATACCATACTTTTTTTCCAACATCTCGTTGATGGCTAAGATGATGCAGAGAGGTTGAATGTTCTCGTTAATAAAAACGTGAGCAGTTAACGAATAATGGTCCGTTGAAATCGCCCATAAGTGCATGTCATGTACATTCTCTACCCCTTCTACATTGTTGATATCAGCGCGGATTTTATCAAGATTGAACTGTTCTGGAACAGAGTCCATCAAAATGAGGTACGATTCACGAATGATTTTAGCTCCGCCTGTAAAGATGATTGCACCGATGACCATGCTGATTAATGGATCGAAGAAATAGAAATCGGTGAAATATATGATAACAGCAGAAATAATGACGCCAATCGAGCTGAGAAGATCTCCGATAAAATGCCATAGTGCGCTTTTTACGTTCAAATTTTCTTCTTCTTTTGTACTTCGGCTAAGAATGATTGTTAACATGAGGTTGACGACTAATCCGATCGAAGCAATGATGATCATCAGTTGAAAATCAATGTTTTCGGGATGAATGAAACGTTGAATTCCTTCTATAAAAATTCCGATTGCAATGACGGCTAGGGTCAGGCCATTTAAAAAAGAGGCAATGATTTCAAAGCGTAAATATCCAAAAGTAAATTTTTTATTTGGCGGCCGTGTAGCTAGATGGAGTGCAATCATACTGAGGCTAAGTGCTAAAACATCTGATGCCATATGGGCTGAATCAGAAAGTAATGCAAGAGAGTTGGAAATGAAGCCTCCTACAATCTCAATAAGCGTAAAAAATAAGGTTAATATGAGTGTAATCCAAAGCGTTCTTTTTGATTTATTTTGTACTTTCACATGGGGAAGATGATGGTAATCGTAGTCGTAATAAATCATAATACACCTCTTTTTTATAATTATTATAATTAGATATTTATTGTGATTATAAATATATGTTGATTTTACCTAAAATGCAAATGACAATTTTATAGATATTAGAAATGATTTTCTTTCCCAATATATAGTTATTGAATTTTTGTTGAAAGGTGTCAAAAAGTATAGAATTTTTTATCAAGGAATTTAACTTTGTTTGTTGAATATATTTATCAGTCATGAAAAATTTTAGGAAAGGATGCGATGCTTTTGATAGCAGCCAATCCTACTGATTTCGAAATTCATTTGTTTCATGAAGGAACTCTTTATAAAAGCTATCAGTTGTTTGGAGCGCATATGATTCATGAGAACGGAGTCTTGGGAACACGATTTTGTGTGTGGGCTCCGCACGCCCAGGAAGTTCGCTTAGTTGGAAGTTTTAATGATTGGAATGGTGCCAATCATAAGCTTACTAAAATAAGTGATCAAGGTGTTTGGATGATTTTTGTTCCTGAAAATCTGGAGGGGCATCTATACAAATATGAAATCGTTACCAGAAAAGGACAAGTATTATTAAAAGCTGATCCGTATGCTTTTTATTCAGAAGTGCGGCCCAATACAGCATCTATTGTATACAATCTTGCCGGATATGAATGGAATGATCGGGCGTGGCAGCGGAAAAAACAACGAAAAAGCATATATCATCAGCCTTTATTTATTTACGAAGTCCATTTAGGTTCATGGAAAAAGAAAGCAGATGGCAGTTTTTATACGTATAAAGAGTTAGCGGATGAACTGATTCCATACGTATTAGAACATGGCTTCACGCATATTGAATTGTTGCCTGTAGTTGAACACCCATATGATGGTTCATGGGGTTATCAAGGAACGGGATATTATTCAGCAACAAGCCGTTACGGCACACCGCATGACTTCATGGCATTTATCGACCGCTGTCATCAGGCGGGAATTGGCGTGATTTTAGATTGGGTTCCTGGACATTTTTGTAAAGATGCACACGGTTTATATATGTTTGACGGTGAGCCGACATATGAATATGCCAACATGCAAGATAGAGAAAATCCTGTATGGGGAACGGCTAATTTTGATTTAGGGAAGCCTGAAGTGCGCAGTTTCCTTATTTCGAATGCGTTATTTTGGATGGAATATTTTCATATTGATGGCTTTCGTGTCGATGCGGTAGCCAATATGTTATATTGGCCTAACAGCGATGCATTACATAAAAATCCGTACGCTATCTCATTTTTGCAAAAACTGAATGAAACCGTATTTGCTCATGATCCTACGATTTTGATGATGGCAGAAGACTCAACGGATTGGCCAAAAGTAACCGCTCCAACGTATGAAGGCGGGATAGGATTTAATTATAAATGGAACATGGGATGGATGAACGATATTCTTACGTATATGGAGGCTAATCCGAGCGAACGTAAGTCTCTTCATCATAAAGTGACATTCTCTCTTCTATATGCTTACTCTGAGAATTTTATTTTACCATTCTCTCACGATGAAGTGGTTCATGGGAAAAAGTCGCTTCTGAATAAAATGCCGGGGGATTATTGGCAAAAGTTTGCCCAACTGCGCTTGTTATATGGATATTTAGCAACGCATCCGGGGAAAAAGTTATTGTTTATGGGTGGAGAGTTTGGACAGTTTGATGAATGGAAAGATTTAGAACAGTTAGACTGGATGTTATTTCATTTTGACATGCATCAAAAAATGAATGCATATGTTAAAGCGTTATTGAAATTTTATAAGCGCCAAAAATCTCTATATGAACTTGATCATTCTCCAGATGGATTTGAATGGATTGACGTCAATAATGCGGAACAAAGCATTTTCTCATTTGTTCGCAAAGGAAAAGCAGATAATGATTTGCTTGTGGTCATTTGTAATTTTACAGACACAGTCTATCACAACTATAAAGTTGGTGTTCCGTTGCTTACAACCTATAAAGAAGCGTTAAATAGCGACGATGAACGTTTTGGCGGTTCTGGTCAAGTGAATAAAAAGGAGATTGCCGCTGTTGCAGAGACGTTCCATGGAAAACCATATCACATCAGCCTCACTATTCCGCCATTTGGTATAACGATTTTACGTCCAATGAGAAAACGAGGGGAGAGAAACAATCATGCTGAAAAAGAAGTGCGTCGCCATGCTGCTCGCAGGGGGAAAAGGTAGCCGGTTAAGTTCATTAACAAAAAATCTCGCTAAACCGGCAGTGCCTTTTGGGGGAAAATATCGAATTATTGACTTTACATTAAGCAACTGCACAAACTCTGGAATCGATACGGTTGGTGTGTTAACGCAGTATCAGCCGCTCGTTTTAAACTCTTATATTGGAATCGGAAGCGCATGGGATTTAGATAGAAGAAATGGCGGGGTTACTGTCCTGCCACCGTACGCTGAGTCTTCGGAAGTCAAATGGTATACAGGAACAGCAAGTGCTATTTATCAAAATCTCAATTATATTGAGCAATACAATCCTGAATATGTGCTCATTCTTTCAGGTGACCATATTTATAAGATGGATTACTCGAAAATGCTTGATTATCATATTGAAAAAAATGCGGACGTAACGATTTCCGTCATTGAAGTGCCGTGGTCGGAGGCAAGTCGATTTGGCATTATGAATACAAATGAAAATATGGAAATTTTGCAGTTTGAAGAAAAGCCGGCCAATCCAAAAAACAATCTTGCCTCAATGGGAATTTATATTTTTAAATGGTCGATTTTAAAAGAATATTTGGAAATGGACAGCCGCAATCCAGAATCAAGTCATGATTTTGGAAAAGATGTTATTCCGCTTTTATTGGAAGAGAAAAAAAGGTTAGTTGCTTATCCTTTCAGAGGGTATTGGAAAGATGTCGGTACGGTTAAAAGCTTATGGGAAGCGAATATGGATTTGTTAAAGGAAGATTGTGAACTTAATTTATTTGATTATTCATGGCGCATTTATTCCGTTAATCCAAATCAGCCGCCACAATATATTGCACATGACGCAATTGTCACGGAATCGCTGATTAATGAGGGCTGCGTCGTTGAAGGGACGATTGAACATTCCGTACTATTCCAAGGTGTTCATATCGGTAAAGGTTCGATCGTCAAAGATTCGGTGATTATGCCAGACGCTGTTATTGGTGAGAATGTTTATATTGAAAAAGCAATTGTTCCATCAAACATTGAGATTCCTAACGGCACAATTATTCGACCAGAGCAGTCATTTGATGAAATTATTCTCGTTACTAAAGAGTTATTAGAAAAGCAGGAACCGGAAAGGATGAGCAGCGGTGAATAAAACGATGCTTGGTGTCATTGATGCAACCAAATATATTGATGCGCTTGAACCATTAACGATCAATCGTTGTGTTGCAGCGATTCCATTTGCAGGACGTTATCGGTTAATTGATTTCGTATTATCAAATATGGTTAACTCTGGAATTGATAGTGTGGCAATTTTTCCTAAATATCAATACCGGTCGTTAATGGACCATTTAGGTTCAGGAAAGAACTGGGATTTAAACCGTAAGAGAGACGGATTATTTTTCTTTCCATCTCCAGATTTAAATATGCCTTATGGCCATATTGGAGCGTTTGAGCATTTTGAACAACATATCGATTATTTTCTACGAAGCAAACAAAAATATGCCTTAATTTGTAACAGTTATACCGTTTGTAATATTGACTATCAAATGGTGCTCAAGCGCCATATTGAAAACAAGTGCGATATTACAGAAGTACGTCATCAAGGCAGATCGCTTGAAATGTTTATTTTAGAAACTTCTCTTCTTCTTGATTTAATTATAAATCGCAACGAAACAGGTTATAGGAGCATTATTGACGTTGTTAGAGATCATCGTCATCAATTAAAAATTTGTGATTATGAATATAGTGGATACGTTGCCGTGATTGATTCCATTGACAACTATTTTGCCCATAGTATGGAATTGCTTCATCCTATGATTTGGAAACAGTTATTTGTCAAGTCGAACCCTATTTATACGAAAGTAAAAGATGAACCACCGACAAAGTATTCAAGTGAAGCAGTTGTGAAAAATTCAATGATTGCTAACGGATGTATTATTGAAGGCCATGTTGAAAATAGCATTATTTTTCGGGCAGTGAAAGTAGGAAAAGGAACAGTCATTAAAAACAGCATTATTATGCAAAAAAGTCAAATTGGTGAAAATTGTGAGTTAGATGGTGTCATTATTGATAAAGATGTAAAAGTGGAAAGCGGTGTGACATTGCGCGGTACAGCGCAGCAGCCGTTTGTCATTCGCAAAGGAACAGTACAAGGAGCGTTGATGAATCAGTGAAAGTGTTATTTGTTGTGTCAGAATGTGTTCCATTTGTCAAGTCGGGCGGATTAGCTGATGTAGCGGGAGCATTACCGAAAGAGTTAAAGCGGCTGGGCACGGATATTCGTGTCATGCTGCCGAAGTATGGCTTTATTCCTGAACACTATCGAAAACAAATGAAAAAGGTTGCCCAGCTTATTGTTAGAGTCGGCTGGAGGCGGCAATATTGTGGAATTGAGACATTGGAGCATGAAGGAGTTACCTATTATTTTGTCGACAATGAATATTATTTTAAGAGAGATTCATTGTATGGACATTATGATGACGGAGAGCGTTTTGCGTATTTTTGCCGGGCGGTGTTAGATTCTCTTCCTGCGATTTCGTTTAAACCGGATCTTATTCATTGCCATGATTGGCATACGGGAATGATTCCGTTTTTATTAAGAGAGGAATATAAGCAAAACTCTTTCTATGAAAATATGAAGACCGTTTTTACGATTCATAATCTCCAGTTTCAAGGAATTTTTCCAAGAGAAATTTTAGGAGACTTATTAAACTTAAGCGATCGTTATTTTACCATTGATCATCTAGAGTTTTATGGAAATGTAAACTTTATGAAAGCGGCACTCGTTTCCGCTGATATGATTACGACCGTTAGTCCGACATACAAGGAAGAAATTCAAACCGAATATTATGGAGAGAAGCTTGACGGGTTATTAAGAGCAAGAAAAAATCATTTAGTCGGCATTTTGAATGGCATTGATGATGAAATTTATAATCCGAAAAAAGACCCTTATATTGTTGTACCGTATGACCAGCATACGATTGCACGCAAAGGAATTAACAAGAATGCACTGCAACAGTATTTTGGCCTTTCGAGCGAGGAAGATGTGCCGATTATGGCAATGGTTTCCCGATTAACGAAGCAAAAAGGGTTGGACTTAGTGAAGTGTGTGTTTCATGAAATTCTTGCAGAGAATGTGCAGTTTATTGTGCTTGGCACAGGAGATTGGGAGTTCGAAAGTTTCTTTAGTGAAATGGCCGCTACATATCCTGATAGGGTAAAGGTGTATATCGGCTTTAACGAGGAATTAGCTCATCAAATTTATGCAGGTGCTGACCTTTTTTTAATGCCTTCACAATTTGAGCCATGCGGGTTGGGACAGTTAATTGCCTTGCGATATGGGGCCATTCCAATTGTGCGGGAAACAGGCGGTTTAAATGATACTGTTCAAGCATTTAATGAATTTACCGGAGAAGGGAACGGATTCAGCTTTACGAATTTTAATGCCCATGACATGTTGTATACGATTCGGCGGGCGATTGAGTTTTATCATCAAAAAGAAGTATGGGAGAAGCTTGTCAAGGAGGCAATGAGCCGCGATTACAGCTGGGCACAGTCTGCTTTTAAATACAATCAGCTTTATGCTGAATTAGCAACTGGGAGTGGAAGTCATGTTCTCTAACAAAGAGGAATTTAAAGAGGTTTTTTTAAAAAAGCTGGAAATGATGTGTGGAAAACGGTTTGAAGAATCAACCGTACGCGACCAATATAATACGTTAGGGAATATGATTCGAGAGTATATAAGCAAAAATTGGATTCAAACCAATGAGAAAAACCGTGCCGAAAACAATAAGCAAGTGTATTATTTATCGATTGAATTTTTGCTTGGCCGCCTTCTTGGAAGCAACCTTATTAATCTTGGGATTCGTGATGTTGTTGAAGAAGGTATGAAAGATTTAGGAATCGATTTAAGAGAAATTGAAGAAAGCGAGGCGGATGCAGGACTTGGGAATGGCGGTCTTGGCCGCCTTGCCGCTTGTTTTTTAGATTCGCTTGCGTCGTTAAATTTACCTGGGCACGGATGTGGGATACGTTACAAACATGGATTGTTTGAGCAAAAAATTGTCGATGGTTATCAAGTGGAACTGCCGGAGCAGTGGTTGCGCAATGGAAACGTATGGGAAGTAAGAAAAGCGGATTTAGCGGTTGAAGTAAATTTTTGGGGGAAAGTCGAAGTTTTACAGGAAAAGGGGCGTCTTACTTTCCGTCACATCAATGCAGAAAAAGTGATGGCTGTGCCTTATGATATGCCTGTGATTGGTTATGATACAAAGACAGTAAATACATTGCGGCTTTGGAGTGCAGAGCCTGCAAAGATGTTCCCAATTCATAAAAATATTATGCAGTACAAGAGAGAGACTGAAGCGATCTCTGAGTTTTTATATCCAGATGATACGCATGATGAAGGGAAAATATTGCGCTTAAAGCAGCAATACTTTCTTGTCGCAGCTAGCATTGGCAGCATTGTCCGAACTTATCGCAATAAGCACGGCCATTTATACGATTTCCATAAACATGTAGCCATTCATGTCAACGATACCCATCCCGTATTAGCAATCCCAGAATTGATGCGGATTTTGCTAGATGAAGAGGGAATGAGCTGGGAAGACGCTTGGCATATTACTACAAACACCATTTCCTACACGAATCACACCACTTTATCGGAGGCCCTTGAAAAGTGGCCGGTTTATATTTTCCAACCGTTATTGCCGCGTATTTACATGATTGTGGAAGAAATTAACGAACGTTTTTGCCGGGATTTATGGAATCGATATCCTGGGGATTGGAAGAGAATTGAGGAGATGGCGATTATCGCTCATGGACTCGTAAAGATGGCGCACTTAGCTATTGTAGGCAGCTACAGTGTGAATGGAGTAGCAAAAATTCATTCCGACATTTTAAAGCATCGAGAAATGAAATTATTTTATGAGTTTTTTCCGGAAAAATTTAATAATAAAACAAATGGGATTACCCATCGGCGCTGGTTGTTGAAGGCGAATCCATCACTTTCTCAGCTTATTACAAATACGATTGGTGATGAATGGATGAAGCAGCCGGAAAAATTGATTGATTTAAAGCCATATGCATACGATGCTTCCTTTAAGAAAAATCTAGAAACGCTTAAACAAAAAAGAAAAAAAATGCTAGCACAGCGCATTTATGAACAGACAGGGGTTGTTGTTGATGAGTCGTCGATTTTTGATGTGCAAGTAAAACGACTTCATGCTTATAAGCGGCAACTATTAAACGTTTTGCATATTATGTACTTATATAACCGACTAAAAGAGGAATCAAGCTTTTCGATTTATCCGCGAACATTTATTTTTGGGGCCAAAGCATCGCCAGGCTATTATTATGCAAAGAGGATTATCAAACTCATTAATTCGTTAGCAGAAAAAGTGAATAGCGATCGGCAGACAAATGAGCAGTTAAAAGTGATCTTTCTAGAAAATTATCGTGTTTCATTAGCCGAAGAAATTTTTCCAGCTGCTGATGTAAGTGAACAAATTTCTACAGCAAGCAAGGAAGCATCAGGTACAGGAAACATGAAGTTTATGATGAACGGAGCCATTACGCTGGGAACACTTGACGGAGCGAATATTGAAATTTTGGAGCTAGTCGGAGAAGAAAATATATTTACATTCGGGCTAACTGCTGATGAAGTAATGAGTTATTACCAAAATGGCGGCTATCAAGCTTATGAATACTATCATTACGATAAGCGGATTAAACAAGTAGTCGACCAATTAGTAAACGGCTTTTTTCCAAATGTGCACGATGATTTTGAACCAATTTATGATTCGCTGTTAATGCAAAATGATCAATACTTTGTATTAAGAGACTTTGCATCTTATGTGGAAGCGCAAGAGAAGGTGGAGAAAGCTTACCAACAACGCGATAAATGGTTAGAAATGAGTGCCATTAATATAGCTCATTCTGGACATTTCTCAAGCGACAGAACGATTCGGGAATATGCTAACGATATATGGAACATACAACCGATTTCATGGAAATAAAGAGGCTGAACGATAAGTGTCTGACCTCACGAGCAATCCACAATATATCGTTCATTTATTAACATTATATCCGATACATTGTGTTGTGGGGTCTGACACGTTGTTTAGAACAGCCTCTTTTTATCATTAATCATCTCCATTTAGCAAATTGCCAATTGGTCCAAGTATGCTTCCTTCGCCAACAGAACGGCTTCCTGTAGCTGGTGCTGCCGCAATAATACGATCAGCGAGGCGGCTAAATGGGAGCGATTGCACCCAGACAGTCCCAGGCCCTGTTAATGTTGCAAAGAATAAACCTTCTCCACCGAAAAAGGCCGTCTTAATTTTCCCAACATATTCAATATCGTAGTTTACTTCTTTTGTCATCGCCACTAAGCAACCTGTATCGATGCGCAGCTTTTCACCTGGCTGGAGCTCCCGTTTGTAAATCGTTCCGCCAGCATGTAAAAAGGCGAGTCCGTCTCCTTCGAGCTTTTGCATAATAAAGCCTTCTCCGCCAAAGAAGCCCGCACCAAGCTTTCGTTGGAAATCAATTCCGACAGAAACTCCTTTTGCTGCACAAAGGAACGAGTCTTTTTGACAGATGACTTTTCCGCCAAGTTCGCTTAAATCCATCGGAATAATTTTTCCAGGATAAGGAGCAGCAAAGGAAACGCGCCGTTTTCCTGACCCGTTATTAGTAAAAACAGTCATAAATAAGCTTTCGCCTGTCAAAAGACGTTTGCCGGCACCAACGAGCTTGCCAAAAAAGCCTTTACTAGAATTCGTTCCATCGCCAAAAATCGTTTCCATGTCGATGCCGTCTTCCATCATCATCATCCCGCCAGCTTCTGCAATCACACTTTCCTGCGGATCTAATTCAATTTCAACAAACTGCATATCATCGCCATACAGTTGATAATCGATTTCATGTGCGTTCATTCATGTCACCTCTATTTAGCTTTCTGTAATGTATATATTCTCTATACGTGGAGCAATCCCTTTTCGTTTCAAAAAAATTAAGAAAGACCATGGCTGCCAGTATATGCAGCTTAATGGTCTTTGCATCAATTAATGTCTTCTTTCGGCTTCTTCTTCTGTATAAGGGTCTTTTTCATACGCAGGCAAATCGCCGATGTTGGACATAATTCCTTCTTCATCAAGAGTTTTTTCAAATTGTTCATGCAGCATATTTGGATAAATCGTTACCTCTTTTCCGTAAATATCAATAGCAGCGAAATTTTCGAAGTCTTCTACATAACCGACATTTTCCTCTGATTCTGCATAAACATCATTATAATGATCAACATTTTTTCCTAAGTCAGACGGTGTCTCTGATGTTCCAAAGCGGGCGACATCTTGCCACGAGTCTTCAGCATCATACATGACTGCATCTCGGTCATCAAAATCAAATTTACCGAAAGGAGGCATTAATACTCCTTCTTCGAGTGGACGTTGATGGGAAACAAATTGGTCAGGGCTATGTTCTTTACAAAACGTTGTGGTTGGTAATGCTTCCAGTCGATCATAAGGAATGTCTTGACCGCATACTTCACATCTGCCATATGTCCCGTTTTCCATCGCTTCAAGGGCATGTTCAATATCTTTTAGTTCCTTTTCTGCAAGCTCATTTAAGGCGATATCTTTTTCCCGTTCATATAATTCCGTGCCTTCATCACCGGGGTGATTATCTGCACTCGATAATTCACCGACTGCATCGTGAGCGTGACTTCGCTCTTTACCGAAGTGATCATTGGCGATTAAACGTTCTTCTATTTCCTTTTTTTCCTGTAGCAGTCTGCTGCGGAAGGTCGATAATTGTTGTTTTGTTAACATAAGTGTTTTCTCCTTCCTTAAAGTAAGAATCTATATGATGTATTATTCACTGAAAAAAAGAAAACATAAGCAAAAAGAAAAGAGGCTGACCAAAAAACAAGTGTCAGACCTCATAACCATCATATATAGGACATAACAATGGATAAAAATACTATACGTGAGGTCAGAAACTCATGGTCAACCCCTTTAGAACCAGTAGCTGATTAACAAACCGATGGCTAATAAAAAGCCGAATTGTGTATTCGTTTGTGCTGTTGCTTTCATCGCCGGCATCATTTCAATTGGTTTTGTTTTGCCGATAAATCCTTTCGTAGCGGCAATTGCTTTAGGTATGCTTAAAAAGACAATCAATGTCCATGGAGAAACCAGCTTCATAATGACTAAGCCAATTATCCATATAAATGAAACGGTAAACATACCTGCAAGAATGCGAATGGCGTTTGTACGCCCAACTAAAATAGCCAGAGTTTTTCGGCCATTTTTTTTGTCGCCGTTAAGGTCGCGAATGTTATTGGCTAACAAAATGGCTCCAACTAAAATCGCAATTGGGATGGAGACGAGTACAGGAGTCAATGTTATTTCTCCTGTTTGAATAAAGAATGAAATTAAAATGATAATAACCCCCATGAAAAAGCCAGCTGCCAGTTCACCAAACGGTGTATAGGCGATCGGAACAGGGCCTCCTGTATAAAAATATCCAGCCGCCATGCAAATTGTACCGATTACAGCCAGCCACCAACTGCTGTTGGCGCAAATATAAATGCCGAGCAGCATTGCTAGACCAAAAAAGGAAAACGCAAGCAAAAGAACGGTTTTCGGTTGAATGCCGTCACGGACAATGGCACCGCCAATCCCGACAGATTCAGCATTATCTAATCCGCGCTTATAGTCATAATATTCGTTAAACATGTTAGTCGCTGCTTGGATTAATAAAGAAGCAATAAGCATAGCGACAAATAGCGGAATATTGATATTCGTCACATGAATGGCTAGTGCCGTACCGATAGAAACAGGAACAAAAGCAGCTGTTAATGTATGTGGGCGAAGAAGTCTCCACCAAACGCGCCAATCTCTTTTATATTTTGCTGTCGAAAACTCAGATTGAGACCGTAATGGTGATATCATAATCATACCCCTCACATTAGGATAAAGTAAAAGTGAGCTTGAAAAACACTCAAAATAAGTGTAGGTAAAGGGGAAAAAGGTGTCAATCTTTTTCACGTTTTAAATGCTGTATAAATTATTTCCTATCTATATAAAGGAATATTATAATGAAAATAGAGATCTTTTTTCATGATGCCGGTCGTGTTGACACTGTTTTTCTAGCATTGTATCTTAAGATAGGTTATTTTTAGTTTGGAAAAAAGTTTAGTACGGAAGAAAGCGGGATTACGGTGGTTACTTTATATCAAAATAAAATTCAAGAACAATTGCATAGGATGATGAAAACGGCAAATGCTAACACATCGTTTATTAGTGTAAATGAAAAAACGGACAGCGTAGATCCTCTTCATTTTTTTCATTTAGGGGAAGAATTTTCGCTTGGACACCGTTTTTTTTGGTCGGATCCTGCTAATGAAGCGGTTTATGTTGGATTGGGATGCATATATTCAATTGAAGTTTGGCAGCATGAAAATCGGTTCATGGAAGTTGAACGTCAATGGAAGCGTTTTATTGAACAGGTTCTGTTTGAGCAAAAGGGGCGAGGTCCTTTATTGTTTGGCGGCTTCTCTTTTGATCCGTTAAAGGCAAAAACGGAACGATGGGTAAACTTTCCTGAAGCGAAAATGATTATTCCGATGATGGTGTTGTCGATCGTGAAAGGAGAAAGCTCGATTACGATTACCATTCCAGCTAAAAACAACGAAGAGGAATTGCAGAGAATTGAACAGATGTTAGCTTTGTTGCAGCAAGAAACGATTGTCCCATATGAACATAATGCAACATGTGTAAAGATGTTTGAAATAGAGAAAGATGAATGGCTGACCGCAGTAACGAAAGCAACTTCTGATATTCGCAACGGAGAGCTTGGAAAAGTTGTGTTAGCGCGTGAAGCCCGTCTATTGTTTGAGAAACGAATCAATCCGACAATTGTGTTAAAAAGACTTCGCGAACAACAGCCGTTTAGTTATATATTTGCTTTTGAAAGCGGAAGCGATTGTTTTCTCGGAGCTTCTCCTGAACAGCTTGTCAAAAAAGACGATGATATGTGCTATTCGACATGTCTAGCGGGTTCGATTCGCAGGGGAAAGACATTAAAAGAAGATGAAGAACTTGGCAACTGGCTGCTTCAAGATTCAAAAAACCTTTATGAACATCGGTTTGTAGTAGATATGATAAAGGAAGCGATGCTAGAGGTATGTGACGAAGTAATCATTCCAGATCAACCTTCCTTATTGAAAATGCGAGATATACAACATTTGTATACACCGGTAAAAGGCTTTAGCCGACAGCCAATTTCGCTTCTGTCCCTTGTGGAGCGGTTGCATCCTACTCCCGCTTTAGGCGGTACTCCACGGAGCAAAGCCCTTCAAAAGATTCGAGAAATCGAACCGCTTGATCGAGGCTGGTATGCCTCTCCGATCGGTTGGTTAGATGCAAAAGGGAATGGCGAGTTCGCTGTAGCGATTCGTTCTGGGCTATTGCAAGGAAATGAGGCTTCGATTTTTGCCGGTTGCGGTATTGTTGGGGATTCGGATCCGCTCAGCGAATATGAAGAAACGAAAGTAAAGTTTAAGCCGATGCTGTCGGCGTTAGGGGGAAGAGAAAATGAGTCATGACCATTTGACATTGTATGTATCCGCTTTTGTCGATGAGCTGACAAAAGTAGGCATCACTGATGTGATTGTTAGTCCGGGATCACGTTCTACCCCCTTTGCGATTGTGATGGCAGAGCATCCGGACATAAAAGTTCATATGAATATTGATGAGCGTTCTGCCGCTTTTTTTGCGCTTGGAATGGCAAAGGCGAAACGGAAACCGGTTGCGCTTCTTTGCACATCGGGAACAGCTGTTGCTAACTATTTGCCTGCTGTAGTGGAAGCCTATTATGCACGTGTTCCGCTCATTGTTTTAACAGCAGATCGTCCGCATGAGCTTCGTGATGTGGGGGCACCGCAAGCGATTGACCAGTTGAATATATACGGGAAACATGCAAAATGGTTTGTAGAAATGGCATTACCTGAAGGCTCGAGAGAAATGCTTCGCTATGCACGGACAATGGCAGCAAGGGCAGCGGCAATGGCAATGACTGCTCCGGCAGGGCCGGTACATTTAAACTTTCCGTTGCGCGAGCCTCTCGCTCCGAATGTAAACGAACAAACTTGGGCACAAATTGAGCGGAAAGAGCCTTCTTATATTCAAGTTTCCATTGGGAAAAGAACGCTTGAACGAGAGCAGTTCCAATTCATTTACGAGCGGCTTGCTGGAGTTGAAAAAGGGCTGATTATTTGCGGAGAGATCGACAAACCTCACTTTGCTGAGGCGGTCGTAAAACTTGCGGAAACACTCAACTATCCAATTCTAGCTGATCCTCTCTCTCATCTTCGCAGTGGAACGCATTCAAAGGAATATATTGTTGAAAGTTATGATGCCATTTTGAAAACTGAAACAGCGATGCATACATTGATGCCGGAAGTGATTATTCGCTTCGGTGCCATGCCCGTTTCCAAGCCGTTAACATTAATGTTAAAAAACAATACAGCAATTGAGCAAATCGTCGTTGATGGTGATGGAGGCTGGCGTGAGCCAACCCTTAATGCTTCCTACATGATTCATTGTGATGAAACCGATTTTTGTAACCGATTAGTTGAATTAGCACAACCAAAAAAGAAACAAAGCGATTGGGCAAAACTATGGCAGGATGCAAATAAAATGGCTAAAACGGCATTGCTGGAAGCTGGCAAAGATGAAGAAATGTTTGAAGGAAGAGTATTTATCGAGCTATCGTATCTGCTTCCAGAAAAATCGATTTTATTTGTTGGAAATAGTATGCCAATTCGCGATGCGGATACGTTTTTTATGGCAACGGACAAAAACATTCGTGTCATGGCAAACCGCGGTGCGAATGGGATTGACGGTGTTGTTTCGAGCGCATTAGGAGCCAGTGTGACAGGCGACCCTCTTGTACTTGTTATTGGTGATTTGTCGTTTTATCATGATTTAAACGGTTTGCTGGCTGCGAAAATGCACCAATTAAATGCAACTATTATTGTTATCAACAATAATGGCGGCGGAATTTTCTCGTTTTTGCCACAGGCAAAACAAGAAAAGCATTTTGAATCACTATTTGGCACACCGACGAATTTGCAATTTGAACATGTCGTACGCATGTATGATGGAAATTATACAAAAGCAGATACATGGGACGAATTTCGAAAAAGTGTCACAAGCTCTTTTTCAACAGCGGGGCTGCATGTCATTGAAGTATGTACATCAAGACAAGAAAATGTCAAAAAACATCGCCATTTGTGGGAAAATGTTTCCCTGGAAATATCGAAATTGCTACAAAAAGGAAGAAACGTATGAAAATTGTCGCTAATGGCGTTGCTTATCATGTAGAGATTTACGGACATGGTGACCCGCTTCTATTGCTACACGGTTTTACGGGAAGTGTAGAATCGTGGAAATGGCTCGTACCGAAATGGCAAAATAAGCGAAAACTCATTATGATTGATATCATTGGACATGGTTTAAGCGATTCTCCGCATAATTTTAAGCGCTATGAAATCGAACATGTAGCTGCTGATTTAGAAGAAATTCTAAAACAACTACATATAGAAAAAGTAAATGTATTAGGTTATTCAATGGGAGGCAGACTTGCTTTAACATTCGCGATTCTTTATCCACATCGGGTAAACAAATTAATTTTGGAAAGCAGTTCTCCAGGACTAAAGAGCGATGAGGAACGGCGTGCGCGCATAAAGAGCGATGAGGCGCTTGCTCTAGAAATTGAAACATATGGTGTAAAACATTTCGTTGAAAAGTGGGAGAATATTCCGTTATTCAATACGCAAAAAAGGCTCCCGCCAATCGTGCAGGAGCGTATTCGGACAGAGCGTTTACGCAATAAGGAAAAGGGGTTAGCCAATAGTTTACGCGGCATGGGAACAGGAAAACAACCATCATGGTGGGATCGGCTTTCTGAAGTGACAATACCGACGTTGCTTATATGCGGGGAGTTAGATGAAAAGTTTTGTCGGATTGCTTCGGAAATGGCGCGCTTCATGCCAAATGCAGTTGTTTCGCAAATTTCTGACAGCGGACATGCAATTCATGTGGAACAACCGGAGATTTTTGTTAAAATAGTAGATGAGTTTATATAAAGGAGGACAAGCTTGTGGCAATTGAATGGGTAGCGGAAAGACAGTATGAAGATATTTTGTATGAAACATACAACGGTATCGCCAAGATTACGATTAACCGTCCGGAAGTACATAATGCATTCCGTCCGAAAACGGTTATGGAATTGATTGATGCGTTTTCTTACGCACGTGATGATGCAAACATCGGTGTCATCATCTTAACAGGCGCAGGCGGAAAAGCGTTTTGCTCCGGTGGCGACCAAAAAGTGCGTGGTCATGGCGGTTATGTCGGTGAAGACCAAATTCCTCGTCTTAACGTATTAGACTTGCAACGTTTAATCCGCGTTATTCCAAAACCGGTAATTGCGATGGTTGCCGGATATGCGATCGGTGGCGGTCACGTTTTACACGTTGTTTGCGATTTAACGATTGCTGCGGACAACGCGATTTTCGGACAGACAGGACCAAAAGTAGGAAGCTTTGACGGCGGATATGGTGCAGGTTATTTAGCACGTATTGTCGGACATAAAAAGGCGCGTGAAATTTGGTATTTATGCCGTCAATACAATGCACAAGAAGCGTTGGAAATGGGTCTCGTGAACAAAGTTGTGCCGCTAGAACAGCTAGAAGAAGAAACGGTGAAATGGGCGCAAGAAATTCTTGAGAAAAGCCCAACGGCAATCCGCTTCTTAAAAGCTGCGTTTAACGCGGATACAGATGGTTTAGCGGGCATTCAGCAGCTAGCTGGAGATGCGACATTGCTATACTATACGACAGACGAAGCAAAAGAAGGACGTGACGCGTTTAAAGAGAAGCGTAAGCCAAACTTCAAACAATTCCCGCGCTTTCCGTAAGAAAAGCGGAAGCGCTGCGATCAGCTCTCGAAGCCAAATGTTCTTCGCACGCTGAGGTGTTTATCACCTCAAGGGCGAAGGTTATTTGGCGCAAGAGAGCTAGGCGCTGAAGCTAGACAATAAGAAAAGTGGAGCCGAGCGCTTAACGTCGTAAGGAAAATGTTCTTCCGACAAGAAATGCTTGCATTTCGACGGAGGAAGGTTATTTTCCACTAGGCGTTGCGAGGCGAGCTAGACAATAAGAAAAGCGGAAGCGCCGCGATTCCGATTCGCTCTGCATTTCGTTACTTTCTTCATTTTTTAAGAACAGCTTGATGGTAACCATCAAGCTGTTTCTTTGTAAGGAGGGAGATTCTATGCAAACATCGATGCCAAACTGGTTAATGCAGCGAGCGTTTTTAACGCCCGACCGCATCGCTGTTCAAGATGCTGGAGAAAAAAAGACTTTTTCTGAGCTGCACGATGCGGTTTTAAAAAGGGCGCGGCAGCTTGCTGGCTTAGGGATTTCTAAAGGTGATATTGTTGCCCTGTTAATGAAAAATAGCATAGATATGATTGAAGTGATCCATGCACTTCACTATATTGGTGCGATTGTTTTGTTGCAAAACACAAGGTTAACTTCAAGTGAATTATCTTGGCAACTGCAAGATAGCCAAGCGAAATATTTACTTGTTGATGATGAGCTAGCAGAGCGAATAAGCGATTTTTCGCATATTCAAATTGTAAAAACAAGCGAACTTCTCTTCCTGCCGGAACAAGAATGCCGACTGCAGCATGAATATCATTTAGATGATACGGCGACAATCATGTACACATCGGGAACGACAGGAAAGCCGAAAGGGGTATTGCAAACTTACGGAAACCATTGGTGGAGCGCCGTGGGTTCGGCATTGAATTTAGGATTGCGGGAAACAGACTGTTGGCTTGCGGCCGTTCCGTTTTTTCATATTAGCGGACTTTCGATCTTAATGAGAAGCGTTATTTACGGAATAAGCGTATATGTCATGAATGGATTTGACGCGAAACAAGCAAACGATATTCTTATTCAAGGAAAAGCGACAATCATGTCCGTTGTAAGCGCGATGCTCCAGCAAATGCTTTCAGAGCTTGGCGAGCGTACATATCCTGATACGTTTCGCTGCATGTTGTTGGGCGGCGGACCTGCGCCAAAACCGCTTTTAGAGGCGTGCCGCGATAAAGGAATCCCCGTCTATCAAACATACGGCATGACAGAAACAGCCTCACAAATCGTAACGCTTGCACCGGAGTACAGTTTCGCAAAGCTCGGTTCGGCAGGAAAACCGCTGTTTCCGGCGCAAATTCGCATTGAAAACAATGGTCAAATCGCGCGTCCAAATGAGCCTGGAGAAATCGTTGTTAAAGGTCCTAACGTTACAAAAGGATATTTAAATCGTCCGGATGCTACGAAACAAGCGATAAAAGACGGATGGTTTTACACCGGAGATATTGGTTATGTGGATGAAGAAGGATTTCTTTATGTGTTAGACCGTCGTTCGGATTTAATTATTTCAGGCGGAGAAAATATTTATCCGGCGGAGATTGAAGCGGTTCTGCTTTCGCATGAAGCGGTAGAAGAAGCCGGAGTGACGGGAATGGCCGATGAAAAATGGGGACAAGTACCTTGCGCATTTGTAAAACGAAAAGAGGGCTGCGCAGTAACAGCAGAGGAATTAAGCGATTTTTGCAAAGAAAGACTGGCAAAATATAAAGTACCAAAACAGATTTATTTTGTGAAAGAATTACCGCGAAATGCTGCGAAAAAATTGCTGCGGCGTAAATTGGTAGAACTGATTCCAAAGAGCGGAGAGGCAAAATAAAAACTCACTTTGTATCATGTGTCTATGAAATGGCTGTTTCCATTGGTGGAAACCGCTCAATACGATCCACAAACAAACATATCATGGACAAGAAAAGGGCATCTCATCGATTAACGGGTTCCGTTTTGGGAGGCAAAACAGGCATTTGTCTTATCTTTACAAGACTTTTCAAATAAAGTCATGCAATTTGGCAGGAGAAAATTTGAACTATCTCGAAGATGAAAAGAATTTATGGAGAGTGTCAATTTCATGCCAATTCAAGTGTCATTTCTAATGCCAATTTCCATGAGACGAGATACTCCATCCATCACAGGATTCCTGTGGTGTTTATATGTGAAGAAGGGATGAGGAAAGA
>DASQMX010000032.1:0-51251 GCA_035645275.1 Anoxybacillus sp. | reverse complement strand
TGACTGGCGAAAAATTATCGAGGATTGACCGAACTCTAGCAGGTGTAGGGATTGTTACTGGTGGATGGGGCAAATCCCTCGGCAAGGGTACGAAAGCAGCGTTTGGACTCGTGTCGGATACCGGCAAGGCGAGTTCGGCAGTGAAATTTGATAAACTAACTGAGGGGACGCCTAAACTAGATAAGCCTTCCACTAAGGGTACGGGTAAATTTAGTAAGTATGATGTAGGATTATATAAAGAAATAAAAGGTGTACCGGGGTTAGATGCACATCATGTTGGACAAAAAGCAATTATGAAAAAATTCATTCGAAATTATGATCCAAATAATGCACCAGCAATATTAGTACCAAAAGCTGGACATACAAGAAAAGGTCCTAGGGGAATAGTTTCGAGAAGTTCAAAAGGAATTGAGAGTGTAAGACAATTATTAGCAAGAGATATAATGGAGTTAAGAAGAGTATATCCAGACATTCCTAATTCTCAACTTCGAAAATTAATTGAATTAAATAAACAATTGTATCCAGAGATGAGAAGGAGATGAGATATATGAATAAAGAAGAGTTTGTTAAACTTTTACATCAGTCAATTATAAAAGAAAATCGTAATTTTTATCGAGATATATTCAATAATACTGATATTAATGAAGTTACAGACCCCTATTGGAAAGAAGCATTGATGTTTTATTCAGAACTATCAGATAAAAATAAAGAAATATTATTTAAAATAATCGAACAAGTAGAAGTGGATGCTGTATCTAATATTTTAGGGGTGTTAGATGGGGTAGTATCAATAGGAGAAGAGGATATTGAGTTTAAAGTGACAATTAACGATAATAATGAACCAATTAATGGAGATTTACAAGACCTATTTTTGGAGTATGATGAAGAGAATAGGTAACAAGTTTAGAGATACGATTTTGTATTTGCTAAAATACCATTTATAACTTTCTTTTAAAGTAATTTGTGAATTTGAGATACAATGTATCAGTGGAACAAAAAGAAGGCTTCTAATAAATTATATTACCTTGATTGGCTTTATGCCTTTCAAGGTTTTTATTTTAAAACTAACAGATGTATCAAATAATAAAGTGCAATTACGAGAAAATTTATATATCGTTTTTACCAACATTTTAATTCAGACTTCATAATGGTTCCGCCTACTATGAGTTTGGCTGTGATGCATGGTGAAACTATTAACAACACTAATACCCTTCGAGTATGCTTTAAAACACGAGAGAAAGCTTTCTCGTGGCGAGAAAGTGGGGATAAACATTTAACCGACTGTGACGATACTAAACGGACACATTATTTTTATATTGTACTTTCACTAGAGACGGTCGTATAATACTCGTCATTGTTAACAAGCGTTACATAAATTGTAAATTGTGTAACCGTAGGGGATAAAAGAGTTTACTAGAATCGAGATTTAAAAGTTAAACTAAGGGTAAGGGTAAAGGTTGGAAAGTAGGAGACCCTATAAATAAATTAACAAAGAAAGGTAATTATCCTTCATGGAGTACAGTAAAAAGTAGGTATTGGAAGAATGTTGCTAATGAAGCAGAGGAAGGAGAATATTCAGCACAAAAGTTAGCACGAATGAAGAAAGGGAAAGCACCTTTACATCCAAAATTAAATGTACCGAAGGAATTACATCACATTAATGGTAGGAATATACCTGATCCTCATAATATAAACAACTTAAAAGAAGTGTGGCCATGGGAGCATGCTGATATTGACCCATTTAGACATTATAAAGGACCACGTCCATAGAAAGGAGAAAGATAAATGAAGTTTGGTAAAAAACGTATATACAATGATGAATTTGAAGGAAGAAACAATGTAGTTATGTGGGATGTTTTAAAAATTGATAATGAACAAACAATAAAATTAACATTTATTAGTAAGAATTCGAAAAATAGACAAGGAGTTAGATTAGGGATAGATGTAGGAGAAGGATATATTGAAGTTAATGGATTAAAATCAAAAAGTATCGAATTATGGGAAGATACTGCTCCAAAAGAAGTTCTATGCAAGTGTGTTTCTTCCGAGGGTTTGTTAAGTGTGTATAATATTTGGGATAAAGGTAAGGGACGTCAATCGCAATTATTAACATCGGGAATGATACTTGAAGAAAAAGATAATAAAATAGTTTATTATTGTAATGATTATGGTTTTGAAACAGATTTCGATAAATTAGTATTTTCAATAGAAAAACTATAGAGAACTAGAAAAACGGTTATTACATTATTGATAACTGTTTCAGACTGTAGCCTTAAGAGATAAATTCTCTTAAGGCTTTTTACATGGGCGTAGTGCCGAATAAACCGATTGTGTTACAACCTAAACACATAATCCCCGAAACCCCTGCATGATAATTTTTTGAATTATATTGTACGCACAAAATCAATGCACAAAATCAGTATAAAAAAGATGTCCAATTTTAGGATTTTCATCAACAATAAACAACTGAAAAATCATCAGCTACCACCGTTTTTATGTCCTAAAATCTTACCTTTGTTTTCTCCACGTTTTAAAAATTTTTTTGCAATTTTTCCGCCCTTTATTCCGATTACTTTAGTGAGAGGATTACTCCACTTCCATTAACTCCTGAATGTCGATGTCTAACACTTTACACACTTTCTCCAATGTCGATAGGTAAACTCTGTCTGCGTTGTCTGAACAAAGATGGCTGTAGCCTTGTGAGTAGAGCCAATTCACGTTGTGGTTTTATTTTCGCAAGGAATACTCTAATATCGTCTCTGTAAAATTCTTGACAGTATCCAACTATCGATTTTCGTATATAAGTTAGATCAATTATTAAACAAAAACTTAGAAATTTAAGGTATAATTAAAATAAAAGTATTTATTTACGTCGATATATTAGATTCAAAAATACATTTACATGGTAAAAGTACAATGTTAATGTATAAATATGCAAAATTTAATTTCAAGTAAGTAGTCAATTTTTAAAAGTATTTTTGTCACAACCCGCTCGTAAAGGAATTCTATTTAAAACTTTTTTGTCATTACAAAATAAAAACATCTTGAAGAATCAAGGTGTTTGTGATGTCTTTTTTAAAACTATTTTTGTATCTATACAAAACTTGAGACAACCACCTCTTGTATAAGGGGTGGTTTTTGTTTATGGGAAATTTCAACGATTCAAGCCAATTTTTCTTAGTTGAGAAAATTCATATGAGCGTGTAAACTGATATTACAAAGATTATTTATACATATTGTGTACAAGCATTCCATATGATGATAATAAAAGGCATCGCACGGTGTTTTGTGTGGTGCCTTTCCTGTATGGCAAAGGGCGAGGAGGATGCATTGTGAGTAAAAAGACAACAGCAATATTAATGGCTTTATCCATGATTATCGGAGCAGGGGGTACATATGCCGGCATGCAGCTGGCTGAGAACCAAGATGACGGGAATACGCTGCTTGTTCAGCCGAAAGAAGCGATCGAAAAAGCGACCAATGGCAGCGAGAATGAAAATTTAGAAAAAATCGAGCAAGCATATGAGCTGATTAAAAGCCGTTATGTCGAAAAAGTCGACGATAAACAACTTGTTGAGGGCGCGATTCAAGGAATGATTGAGACGCTCGATGATCCGTACTCTGTGTATATGGATGAAGAAACAGCCCATCAATTTAATGAGTCATTAGATTCTTCGTTTGAAGGAATTGGCGCCGAAGTAAGCATGGTTGATGGCAAAGTGACGATTGTGGCCCCGTTTAAAAATTCTCCAGCGGAAAAGGCGGGGTTAAAGCCAAACGACCAAATTATTAAAGTCAATGGTCAAAGCATTGAAGGATTAGATTTGTATGAGGCGGTATTAAAAATTCGCGGTAAAAAAGGAACGAAGGTTGTCTTAGATGTGATTCGTCCAGGAGTAAAAGAAGTTATGAAAGTCGAAGTGGTTCGTGACGAAATCCCGGTTGAAACGGTGTATGAGGATGTCAAAACGTATAAAGGCAAGAAAATCGGCTATTTAGAAGTGACGTCATTTTCCGAAAATACCGCGAAAGATTTTAAAGAAAAACTAGAAAAATTGGAAAATCAACGAATTGACGGGCTAATTATTGATGTGCGCGGCAATCCGGGCGGATACTTACAGAGCGTCGAGGACATTTTAAAAGAATTTATTCCGAAAGATAAGCCTTATGTGCAAATTCAAGAACGCGATGGCGACAAGCAACGTTTCTTCTCCAACTTAACGGAGAAAAAGGACTATCCAATTACCGTGCTTATTGATAATGGAAGTGCGTCTGCATCGGAAATTTTAGCAGGTGCGATGAAAGAAGCGGGCGGATATAAGCTTGTCGGAGAAACAACGTTCGGCAAAGGAACGGTGCAACAAGCGGTGCCGATGGGCGATGGCAGCAACATTAAGTTGACGCTTTATAAATGGCTCACTCCTGATGGACACTGGATTCATAAAAAAGGAGTCAAGCCGGATGTAGCTGTCAAACAGCCAGAGTATTTTTATGCGAATCCGATCAATTTGGAAAAAGAGCTTGTGTACGATATGAACAATGAGAAAATTAAAAGTGCTCAGCAAATGTTGAAAGGTCTTGGCTTCGACCCGGGACGCGAGGACGGCTATTTCAGCAAAGAAACAGAGGCAGCTGTTAAAGCGTTCCAAAAAGCTAACAAACTTCCGGTTACCGGGAAAATTGATCAACAGACAGCAGGACGATTGGAAGCAAAAATTATTGAAGCTATACGCGATGAGCAAAATGATAAGCAGCTAAAAACAGCAATGAAGCTGTTAGTGGAACAACAGTAAGCAGTGTATTCCCATGCGGTTTACTAAGTGACGAAAAGCAAAGGGGCAGGCTCCTTATACATAACAATGATGAGGAGTTGCCCCTTTTTTTAAAATATAGGGATTAGAATAGGCTAATAATTCGGCTTAGTCCGCGCCGCTTTGGCTTTTTTTGCTGCTCTTGTGCAGCAGCGAGGTTGCGATTGGCTTGTTCTAATTGGACAATACGGCTTTCCAGCTGTTGAATATGTTCGACGAGTTCATCAATTTCTTTACGGTGTTGTAAAATTTGGAATGAAACGACATCATCGGCTTTTTGCTCGAGTTTCCGTTCGACTGATTGGAGGCGTGCAGTCATTTCTTCAATATGAGGTTTCACATGTGTTTCAAAAATATGGTCCGGACATAGTGTTTCTTTTGTTGCTTCCTCATAGTCTTCCTCTAAAGCGGCACCTTGCTCGAATTTAATTTGTTCAAGGAGCGTGATGGTTTCTGCGTCAAATACATAATGGCCTGCTTCATTTCTTGGGCATGGAATGTTGTACTTTTTAATCCAACGTTGAATTGTTTTTGGCGACACACCGAGACGTTTGGCAACACTGCTCGTTTTCAATTCCATCTTCCTTCCTCCTCTATCGTATTAATTATATAGTTTTACAAATAACAGCGATTTCCTTTGCCTTAGACAAAACTAGTGTTCGTTCGGCAGAAAAAGTGAAAACTAGTGCTTGTTTGTAGGAGTTTGACAAAATATGTTGGAAAAAAATAAATGCTGGCAATAGGATTTGCTGAAGTGATTTGCTAGAATAGAAAATAGATTGAGAGAAACGTTTTAGCGAGACTGGTGGTGAGAGAATTGGTTTCTATGTGGGCGTTCGAATGGCTAAAAGGAATTGGACGGGTATTTACTCAACCGCTGTTTTATTACGGTATTTTCCTTGCGCTTTTTGTCGGCTGGCTGCGCGTGAAAAAAGAGCGGCGTCATTTTCATGTCCGTGTCTATCATTCGTTTCATGAAAGCAAGTTTTTGTTTATAAGCGGGTTGTTGCCAGGGCTTGTTCTGTCATTTTTTATGGTTGGCATCGGTTTTGTGTTTCCGCTCGATACGTTGACACTGCTTTCTGCGGTGACGATCTTGCTCGGGTTGACGTTGCAGCTTCGTCTGTTGTCGCCTGCTTATACGGTAGGGTTGACGTTTTTTTGCGCGAGTTTTTTAGTGAAATATGAAGGAACGAAGTCATTTTTTGCCGAGCATTTTCCTGGTTTTGCGAACACGGATTTATCAGCGCTGGCGATTTTGTTAGGTCTGCTTCTTTTTGGAGAAGCGTGGCTTATTTTGCGGAACGGTTCCGTGGCAACCTCTCCGCAGTTGATGAAAAGTAAGCGCGGTTTATTCATCGGTGTTCATTGGGCAGAACGGCTTTGGTTTGTTCCGGGGCTGTTGCCAGTTCCGGGAGAGGCGATTTCATCAGCGATTTCTTGGTGGCCCGTCTTTTCTGCCGATGAACAGACGTATTCGTTCCTGCTTGTTCCGTTTTTAATCGGTTTTTCTCAGCGGATTCAAGGCATGCATCCAAGCGATTCTGTCCGCCTGACAGGGCAGCGCGTGCGGCTTTTGGCTCTTGTTGTCAGCCTTTTAGCAGTGGCAGGCTATTGGTATGCACCGCTTGCGATTATTGCTGTGGCGGTTGCTTTTATCGGCAGAGAATGGATTGCGTTTTATCAGCGGTTTCAAGATGATTCACAGCCGCCGTTTTTTTCCCAGCAAAAACATGGGCTTGTTATTTTAGGCATTATTCCTCATTCTCCAGCGGAAAAAATGGCGCTTCGAGTCGGTGAAGTCATTGTAAAGACGAATGGAATGGCTGTGAAAACAGAGGCAGAATTTTACGAAGCGCTGCAGCGAAACCGAGCATTTTGCAAGTTGGAAGTATTAGACCGAAACGGGGAAATTCGTTTTGTGCAAGGAGCTTTGTATGAAGACCAGCACCATGAACTCGGGCTGTTGTTTGTGCAAGACGAGAAAAAATGGGAATCTGCGGCGGTTTAACGTCTTGGAAAAGCCGTTTGCCCCTTAGCGGAGCGGGGAAGATGAGTACTCCCATTTTGCTTTGCCTAAATAGAGTCTGTGTTGTTAAGCGATGCCGCTGAAAAGTGTTGCAAGATGTGATACAATGCTTTTAGAATATGTACTTTTATTTGCATATAAGGAGTTTTCATTATGTGGTTTATCATGGCCTTAATTGTTCCGGCGTTGTTAGTCATTTTATTTACGCGCGTCACGTACAATTATTATGTCGGAATTCTATTAACAATCGCGTTATTAGTTGCTTCGTACTTTAAAGGATATACTGATGAGTTGCATGAATTTATTGCCGATATCGTGTCATTGACAGTTGGATTTTTGTATTCGAAAAAAATGGTGGAAAAGATAAAGAAATGAGCGGAGAGGCTGTCTCAAAATCCCAGGGTCAGACCCCACAACATAATATATAGGACATAATGGTAGATAAATGGACTATATATTGTGAAGCACACGTGAGGTCAGACCCTTATGAGACAGCCTCTCTTTTTTAAAGGCTTTAAAGGTTAAGGCGATGGTTCTTCTCCTCTTAACGATTAGAACATAAAAATCAACGACATTGTTGAACAAAGTCTTTGGAAAAGGTTACGAATACCAGTTCGTATTTTTGTGTATTTTTTTTGTTAGTGTGGTAAAATGGAAGCATGATGATATCGGATAGGAGTGTGTGTTTTTCGTGGGAGAACGTTTTGAGCTCGTTTCAAACTATAAGCCGCAGGGAGACCAACCAAAAGCGATTGCCAAATTGGTAGAAGGAATTCGGAACGGAGTTAAGCATCAGACGTTATTAGGAGCAACGGGAACAGGAAAGACGTTTACGATTTCGAACGTGATTAAAGAAGTAAACAAGCCAACCCTTGTCATTGCCCATAATAAGACATTAGCAGGTCAGCTATACAGCGAGTTTAAAGAATTTTTCCCAAATAATGCGGTTGAATATTTCGTGAGCTATTATGATTACTATCAGCCGGAAGCGTATGTGCCGCAAACGGATACGTATATTGAAAAGGATGCCAGCATTAATGATGAGATCGATAAATTGCGACACTCAGCAACATCGGCGCTGTTTGAACGAAGAGATGTCATTATCATTGCCAGCGTATCATGTATTTACGGTTTAGGTTCGCCGGAAGAATACCGCGAGCTTGTTGTGTCATTGCGTGTCGGCATGGAGATAGAGCGGGATCAGTTGCTGCGCCGTCTTGTCGATATTCAGTATGAACGGAACGACATTGATTTTCAGCGGGGAACGTTTCGCGTACGCGGCGATGTCGTTGAGATTTTTCCAGCTTCGCGCGATGAGCATTGCATTCGCGTCGAGTTTTTTGGTGATGAAATTGACCGCATTCGCGAAGTGGATGCGTTAACGGGAGAAATTATCGGAGAACGTGAGCATGTGGCGATTTTCCCAGCCTCTCATTTCGTTACACGCGATGAGAAAATGCAAATTGCAATTCAAAATATCGAAAAAGAATTAGAGGAACGGTTAAAAGAGTTACGTGAACAAGGGAAATTGTTAGAGGCGCAGCGCTTGGAGCAAAGAACGCGCTACGACCTTGAAATGATGCGGGAAATGGGTTTTTGCTCAGGGATTGAAAACTATTCGCGTCATTTAACGTTGCGTCCGCCTGGTTCGACGCCGTATACGCTTTTAGACTATTTTCCTGATGATTTTTTAATTGTCATTGACGAGTCGCATGTGACGATTCCGCAAATTCGCGGCATGTACAATGGAGACCAAGCGCGTAAACAAGTGCTTGTTGACCACGGCTTCCGTTTGCCGTCTGCGCTTGATAACCGGCCATTGAAGTTTGAAGAGTTTGAAGAGAAAATCAATCAAATTATTTACGTTTCAGCCACACCAGGCCCATACGAGTTAGAGCATAGCCCTGAGGTTGTTGAACAAATTATCCGCCCGACAGGATTGTTAGATCCGACAATCGATGTTCGTCCAATTCAAGGACAAATCGATGATTTAATCGGCGAAATTCATGAGCGTGTGAAGCGGAATGAACGGACATTGGTCACTACTTTAACGAAGAAAATGGCGGAAGATTTAACGGATTATTTAAAAGAAGTGGGCATTAAGGTGGCCTACTTGCATTCGGAAATTAAGACGCTTGAGCGGATTGAAATTATCCGCGATTTACGCATCGGCAAATATGATGTGTTAGTCGGTATCAACTTGCTCAGGGAAGGATTGGATATTCCGGAAGTATCGCTTGTGGCGATTTTAGATGCGGACAAGGAAGGATTTTTACGCTCGGAGCGTTCGCTCATTCAGACGATTGGCCGTGCGGCACGCAATGCGAATGGTCATGTCATTATGTATGCGGACACGATTACGAAATCGATGGAAATTGCCATCAATGAGACAAAGCGCCGCCGTGCGATTCAAGAGGCGTACAACAAGGAGCATGGCATTGTGCCGCAAACGGTGAAAAAAGAAATTCGCGATGTCATTCGCGCGACATATGCGGCTGAAGAGCAAGAAACATACGAGACGAAGAAAGATTACAGCAAGTTGACGAAGAAAGAGCGCGAAAAGCTGATTGCCGACCTGGAGCAGGAAATGAAGGAAGCGGCAAAAGCGCTAGATTTCGAGAGAGCAGCCGAATTACGCGATTTAATTTTAGAGTTAAAAGCGGAAGGATGATCGTAAGCTTATGGCGATGGACAAAATTATTGTTAAAGGAGCAAGAGCTCATAATTTAAAAAATATTGATGTAGAAATTCCCCGCGATAAACTCGTTGTGTTGACAGGTTTATCAGGATCGGGGAAATCATCGCTTGCGTTTGATACGATTTACGCGGAAGGACAGCGGCGCTACGTTGAATCGCTGTCCGCTTATGCGCGGCAATTTTTAGGACAGATGGACAAGCCAGATGTCGATGCGATTGAAGGATTGTCCCCGGCGATTTCGATTGACCAAAAGACAACGAGCCGTAATCCGCGTTCAACTGTGGGGACGGTCACGGAAATTTATGACTATTTGCGTTTGTTGTTTGCCCGCGTCGGCCGCCCTGTTTGTCCGGAGCACGGCATTGAAATTACGTCGCAAACGATTGAACAGATGGTTGACCGAATTTTAGAATATCCGGAGCGCACGAAAATTCAAATTCTTGCTCCTGTTGTATCAGGGCGAAAAGGAACGCATGTAAAAACATTAGAGGACATCAAAAAGCAAGGTTATGTGCGGGTGCGTGTCGATGGAGAGATGCGTGAACTAACGGAAGAGATTGAACTGGAGAAAAATAAAAAACATTCGATTGAAGTCGTCGTTGACCGGATTGTGGTCAAAGAGGGCATTGAAGGGCGCTTGGCCGATTCGTTAGAGACAGCTTTAAAGCTTGCCGATGGTAAAGTGATTATCGATGTGATTGGCCAAGAAGAGCTATTATTCAGCGAGCATCATGCCTGCCCGTACTGTGGTTTTTCAATTGGCGAATTGGAGCCGCGCATGTTTTCGTTTAACAGTCCTTATGGAGCGTGTCCGGACTGTGATGGGTTAGGTTCAAAGCTAGAGGTCGATCCGGATTTAGTTATTCCAAACGACGAGTTAACGTTGCGTGAACATGCGATTGCTCCTTGGGAGCCGCAAAGTTCGCAATATTATCCGCAGCTTTTAGAGGCGGTATGTAATCATTACGGCATTGATATGGATACGCCTGTCAAAGATTTGCCAAAGCATCAGCTGGATAAGATTTTATACGGCAGCAACGGGGAAAAAATTTATTTTCGCTATGAAAATGATTTCGGGCAAATTCGTGAAAATTATATTGAATTTGAAGGCGTCATTCCGAATGTGGAGCGCCGTTATCGCGAAACGAGCTCCGATTATATTCGCGAGCAAATGGAAAAGTACATGGCACAGCAGCCGTGTCCGACATGTAAAGGAAACCGCTTGAAAAAGGAAAGTTTGGCCGTTTTCGTCGGCGGAAAGCATATTGGCGAAGTAACGGCGCTTTCGGTGACAGAAGCGCTCGAGTTCTTCCAAAACTTATCTTTGAGCGAAAAAGAAATGAAAATCGCCAATATGATTTTGCGTGAAATTATTGAGCGTCTTGGCTTCTTGAATAATGTCGGACTTGACTATTTAACGTTAAACCGCTCAGCGGGCACGCTTTCAGGCGGTGAAGCGCAGCGCATTCGTCTGGCGACGCAAATTGGTTCGCGTTTAACAGGAGTGCTATACATTTTGGATGAGCCGTCCATCGGTCTGCATCAGCGCGATAATGACCGCTTGATTGCGACGTTAAAAAACATGCGTGATATCGGCAATACGCTTATTGTTGTGGAGCATGATGAAGATACGATGCTTGCGGCAGACTATTTGATTGATATTGGACCGGGAGCCGGCATTCACGGCGGTCAAGTGGTTTCTGCGGGAACGCCGGAAGAAGTGATGAACGACCCAAACTCGTTAACAGGGCAATATTTGTCAGGGAAAAAATTTATTCCGCTTCCTGCGGAGCGCCGCAAGCCGGACGGACGTTGGCTTGAAATTGTTGGTGCACGGGAAAATAATTTGAAAAATGTGTCTGTGAAAATTCCGCTCGGCACATTCATTGCGGTTACGGGTGTTTCCGGTTCCGGAAAAAGTACGCTTGTCAATGAGATTTTGCATAAAGCCTTGGCGCAAAAGTTGCATCATGCGAAAGCAAAGCCGGGTGAGCATAAAACGATTAAAGGAATCGAGCATTTAGATAAAGTGATTGACATCGACCAGTCGCCAATCGGCCGGACACCGCGTTCGAATCCGGCTACTTATACAGGGGTATTTGATGATATTCGCGAAGTGTTCGCGGCGACGAACGAAGCGAAAGTGCGCGGCTATAAAAAAGGACGTTTTAGCTTTAACGTCAAAGGCGGAAGATGTGAAGCGTGCCGCGGTGATGGAATTATTAAAATTGAAATGCATTTCTTGCCGGACGTTTACGTGCCTTGTGAAGTATGTCACGGCAAACGTTATAACCGTGAAACGTTGGAAGTGAAATATAAAGATAAAAATATTGCTGAAGTGTTGGAAATGACGGTCGAGGACGCGTTGAAATTTTTTGAAAACATCCCGAAAATTAAGCGGAAGCTGCAGACGATTTATGATGTCGGCTTAGGTTATATTAAACTGGGACAGCCGGCGACGACATTATCAGGCGGTGAGGCACAGCGCGTGAAGCTGGCATCCGAATTGCATCGCCGCTCGACAGGCCGTACGCTCTATATTTTGGACGAGCCGACAACAGGATTGCATGTCGATGACATCTCACGTTTGTTAAAAGTATTGCAACGATTAGTCGATAACGGTGATACGGTGCTTGTCATCGAGCATAATCTTGACGTGATTAAAACAGCGGACTACATTATCGACCTTGGTCCGGAAGGCGGCGATAAAGGCGGACAAATTGTTGCAACCGGAACACCGGAAGAAGTAGCCGAAGTCGAAGGCTCGTATACGGGCAAATATTTAAAACCGATTCTTGAGCGCGACCGTGAGCGAATGAAGAAAAGATATGAAGCAACGAGCGTATCCTAACGCTCCCGCTTCATATCTTTTTTCATTTTCTTAGAAACTTTTTATAGAAGGTTTCGTATATAAAAATTAAGAAGGGGGTCTGACCCCCACTACGTTAACGCGGTGAAGTGGTGGAGGTCAGACCCCAAAAAGGAGGACGTAATGTAATAATGAACGCAAATAAAGTTTTGTCATCTTTATGCTATTTCAGTGTCTTTTTTGCTGGGTTTATTTTTCCGATTATCGTTTACTTTGTGAGTGATGATGTAGATGTGAAGCAACATGCAAAGAAGGCATTAATTTCGCATGTCATCCCTCTTATCACGGTTGTGTTCTTTGGTATTTTAGCGATTACAGTTGGTGCGTTTAATCAAGCCGGATTTCCCGATGCAATACCGGGAATTGCATTTTTAGGCGTCATCATCGCCGCAATCATCAATTTCATCGTCATCATCTGGAATATCGTAAAGGGGATTCAAGTATTAAAAGGGGTCTGACCCCCATTACGTTAACGCGGTGAAGCAGTGGGGGTCAGACCCCAAAAGGAGGGAGAAAATATGGAGGAAAGAAAGCGAATTTTAAAGATGGTGGAAGAGGGGAAGTTGACAGCGGAAGAAGCGCTTGTGCTGCTAGAGCAACTGGACCAAGCAGAAAAGGAAGGAAAAGAAAAAACGAATAAGATGATTACAACTTTGTCAACGGATGTGCATTTTAAAGAAACGAAGCAGGAGACGTCTTCCACAGTGAAATGGTCTTCCTTCAAGGAGAAGGTTCTAGACTTTCTTGATGTGACTGTTAAAAAGTTAAAGGATTTTGATTTGGATTTTAACTTTGGTACTTATTTTGAGGTAAGGCATATTTTTCAGCAAAATAACGCTTCTTTCCGAACAATGGATATTAACATCGCCAATGGCAGTGTCAGACTTATTCCATGGGATGATTCCCATATTCGTATCGAGTGTGAGGCGAAAGTATATCGAGTTGACTCTGCTGAAGCGGCACGGCAGCTATTTTTACAAGATGTTCTTTTTAAGGTCGACAATGGTCACTTGCGTTTTTCCATTCCAAAGCAGCAACTAAAAGTGCATGCGGTTATTTATCTTCCGCAAGCAATCTATGATAGTGGAAACATTCGTTTGTTTAACGGAGAAATTCGTGGTGAAAAACTACAAATAAAAAAGCTGCGTGCTAAAACTGCGAACGGTTCCATTATGTTTGAGCAGTTTCTAGGCGACGAAGCAGAATTGGAAACCGTGCACGGTGCTGTTAAAACGACGAAAAGCTCGGTTCATCAATTAAAAGTAGAAAATATGAACGGATTGATCGATGTAAGTGGTGATTATCATAAAATCAATTTACAAAGTTTTAGCGGTAGTGTCGTATGCGAGACAGAAAATGCAGATAGCGATACAATATTTATCAAAACTGTAGCAGGAAGCGTAAAGTTATTACTTCCAACAAAAATGGCACTTGATGGAGAGTTAAAAACGAATATTGGCGGATTTTCATATGACTATCCGGGAATAACAATTATTGATGAAAAACATGAGACGATTCAAAAATGGCTACGCTTTAAGGTAAACGAAAGTGAAAAGAAGAGCACACATCTTTATGTGGACACAAAAACAGGATCTATTTCATTAAAAGCGATTGGAGATGGTGTGTAATGAACGAATTTTTTCGCAGTCAAGAAACTGACAAATTAGCCGGTGTTGTTGTGATTTCAATCGAAAGTAATGCGAAAGTAGACATGTGATGAATTGGATTATTAGTATTTTCATCAATGCTCTTCTATTAATCGTTATAGCCGGCTATTTTGATTCATTTCATCTTGAAGGAGTTGGAGCTGCTCTTTTTGCAAGCGTAATCCTTTCCATCTTAAATATCTTTCTAAAGCCAATCTTAATTCTTTTGACATTACCAATCACCATTTTATCGCTTGGGTTATTTTTATTTGTTATTAATGCGATTACTTTAATGATCACCTCTTCGATTATGGGAGATTCTTTTCAAATTGACGGATTTGGTACAGCTATCCTTGCATCCATCATTCTTTCCTTTTTTCATTTGTTTATCCAAAAAGCGATTATTGAACCGTTGCAACGTAATGATTAAGACGTTCTCACATGAATTCAGTGGGAACGTTCTTTTTTGGGGTCTGACCCCCACTACGTTAACGCGGTGAAGCGTTGGGGGTCAGACCCCCATTCAAACAATTTGGGAAAAGTGCTACAATGGTAAAATAAAAGGTGAAAAAGGGGGGATTAGAAGTGCCAAAGGTACGTACGAAAGATTTGATTGAGAAGTTTAATTTAGAGCTTGTGAGCGGTGAGGAAGGGATTAACCGCCCGATTACGACGAGCGATATATCGCGTCCAGGAATTGAGATGGCTGGTTATTTTACATATTATCCGGCAGAGCGTATTCAGCTTTTAGGGAAAACCGAATTATCTTTTTTTGAAAAATTAAGTCCAGAAGACAAAAAAGTGCGAATGGAAAAGCTTTGTACGGACATTACGCCGGGAATCATCGTTTCTCGAGGTTTAGAAGTACCAGAAGAGCTTATTGAGGCTTCTGAGCGTAATTCGGTGCCAGTGATGCGTTCTCATATGAAAACAACGCGTTTATCCAGCCGCCTAACAAACTATTTAGAAAGCAAATTGGCACCAACAACGGCAGTGCATGGAGTGTTAGTTGATGTCTATGGCGTCGGTGTATTAATTACCGGAAAAAGCGGTGTGGGAAAAAGCGAAACGGCGCTTGAACTTGTGAAGCGCGGCCATCGTTTAGTAGCCGATGACTGCGTAGAAATTCGCCAAGAGGACCAAGACTTACTTGTTGGCAGTGCCCCGGAGTTAATTGAGCATCTGCTCGAAATTCGCGGTCTAGGAATTATTAACGTAATGACGTTATTTGGTGCAGGAGCAGTCCGGTCTCATAAACGCATTTCTCTTGTGATTGATTTAGAATTATGGGATCCGAAAAAGCAATATGACCGTCTGGGGCTTGAAGAGGAAAAAGTGAAAATTATCGATACGGAATTGACGAAGCTCACGATTCCGGTAAGACCAGGACGAAACCTTGCCGTTATTATTGAAGTAGCAGCGATGAACTTCCGTTTAAAGCGAATGGGAATGAATGCTGCGGAAGAATTTTCTGCCCGCCTGACAGATGCCATTGAAGATAGCGAGCATGATTACGAATAAGGAGTTGACGATATGTTAGCAAATATCCAACCGTTGGACCGTGTCTTTTTAGAGCTGGGTCCAATTACAATTTATTGGTATGGAGTCATTATTGGCACAGGTGTTTTGCTCGGCTTGTTTTTAGCGACGCGGGAATCTGAACGGCGCGGCCTTCCAAAAGAAACGTTTGTCGATCTCGTTTTATTGGCTGTGCCAATCGCGATTTTATGCGCGCGTGCGTACTATGTCATTTTCCAATGGGACTATTATTCAAAGCATCTCGCTGAGATCCCGCAAATTTGGCAAGGAGGTTTAGCGATTCATGGCGGTTTAATTGGCGCGATTATTACCACGATTGTATTCGCAAAAATACGCGGTTTATCATTTTGGAAGCTTATGGATATCGCTGCCCCAAGCATTATTTTAGGTCAAGCAATTGGCCGCTGGGGAAATTTTATGAACCAAGAGGCTCATGGCGGTCCGGTCACGCGCGAGTTTCTCGAAAGCTTGCATTTACCGGAATTTATTATTAACCAAATGTATATTAATGGAGAGTATTATCATCCAACTTTTTTATACGAGTCTCTTTGGAATTTAACAGGCTTTCTTATGTTGCTTTTACTGCGAAAAATCAACTTGCGCCGCGGCGAGCTGTTTCTCAGCTATGTTATTTGGTATTCCATCGGCCGCTTTTTCATCGAAGGGATGAGAACAGACAGCTTAATGTTGACAGATACGTTGAGAGTGGCGCAATTTATTTCAATTGTCCTTATTATCGCGGCGATTGGCATTTGGATATTTAGAAGAACAAAAGGGTTGGCAAAGGAACGGTATCTTGATTAATCAAAGGGGAGAAACAAATTGATAGATACTTTTAAAAGGGGTTTGTTTGTCGGGGTTAAAACAACATGGACACTCGGAAAAGTGATTTTTCCCATTACGATTATCGTAACAGTTTTACAGCATACGCCTATTCTCAATTGGCTGATTGATTTTATTACACCGTTTATGAAATGGCTTGGTTTATCTGGGGATGCAGCCATTCCATTAGTGCTTGGAAACTTTTTGAATTTATACGCCGGAATTGGCGCGATTTTAACGCTCGATTTAACGGTAAAAGAAGTATTCATTTTGGCAGTAATGCTTTCGTTTTCTCATAATTTACTCGTTGAATCGAGTGTGGCAGCGAAAGTCGGTGTGAGCATAGCGATGACGGTGGCGGTTCGCATCGGATTAGCCATCGTTTCTGCGTTTTTCATTAATATATTTTGGCAAGGCGGAAATGAAATCGCTCAATACGGTTTTGTATCGGCAACACCAGAACAGCTGACGAGTTGGGGAGCTATTTTCCTTTCCGGGGTTGAAAAAGCATTGCTCGGCATTGGGCAATTAGCCATCATCGTTATTCCGTTAATGATAGGTATTCAAATTTTAAAAGATTTAAAATGGCTTGATACATTTTCTCGTTCGATGTCACCTGTAACAAGAGCGCTTGGCATGAAAGAAAACACATCGATGACGCTTGCTGCCGGGCTTTTATTCGGGCTTGCCTACGGTGCCGGAGTAATGATTCAAGCGGTCAAAGAAGATAATGTTTCTAAGAAAGATTTAACGCTGGCGTTTATTTTTTTAGTGGCCTGCCATGCGGTTGTTGAAGACACTCTATTGTTTGTGCCGCTGGGGATTCCTGTTTGGCCATTATTAGTCATTCGCTTAGTGACAGCCATTCTTTTAACGATGTCGGTCGGATTCGTTTGGGGAAGAATACAGCAAACAGAAAGAAAGGAAGCAGCGCTATGAACATTAACACCATTTTATTTGATTTGGATGGAACATTAATCGATACAAACGAGTTGATTATTCAGTCGTTTTTGCATACGTTGGAAAAGTATTATCCTAATCAATACAAGCGGGAAGATGTGTTGTCATTCATCGGGCCGCCTCTTTATGATACGTTTGTAGCTATCGACCCAGAGCGGGTTCACGAGATGATTGACACGTATCGCACGTTTAATCATGCCCAGCACGATGCGCTTGTAAAAGAGTATGAAACGGTGTATGAGACGGTAGAAACGCTTCATGACAAAGGATTTAAACTAGGAATCGTCACAACGAAAGTGCGTCCTACCGTTTTAATGGGACTTAAGCTGACAAAACTGGATCGGTTCTTTGATTGCATTGTCTCACTGGATGATGTTGAAAGAGCGAAACCGGACCCAGAACCGATTTTTAAGGCACTGTCTATATTGCAGTCATCACCGCAAGAAACAATCATGGTCGGCGACAATTACCATGATATTTTAGCGGGGAAAAATGCTGGAACAAAAACCGCTGGGGTAGCGTGGTCGATTAAAGGGCGCGAATATTTAGAGAAATATGAGCCGGATTTTATGCTTGAAAAAATGAGTGATTTACTGAAAATTGTAGGAGTGAAATAAAACGTGAGACGAACGACAAAATATCCGGTATCGGGAGCCAATTCACTTTGGCAAATTTATAAAACGGTTTCGTTTTGGAAAGTCGTCAAAAATTTTATCATCATTCAAATCGCGCGTTACACGCCATTTTTGCCGCTCAAAAACTGGCTGTACCGCACGTTTTTAAAAATGGAAATTGGCGAAAATACCGCATTTGCTTTAATGGTCATGCCGGATATTATGTTCCCTGAGAAAATTAAGGTCGGACGCAATTCGATTATTGGCTACAATACGACGCTTCTTGCCCATGAATATTTAATTGACGAATATCGTCTCGGCGATGTCGTCATTGGCGATGAAGTCATGATCGGTGCCAATTCGACTGTGCTGCCGGGAGTCGTCATCGGTGATCGCGCGGTTGTGGCTGCAGGCACGGTCGTGCATAAAGATGTTCCTCCGGGTGCTTTTGTCGGCGGCAATCCGATGCGAATCATTTATACAAAAGAAGAGATGGAGCAACGAAAAACGCATTCCAATGAATAGTTGGAATGTGTTTTTTATTTTTAGGAGGATTTTTACTCTCATTGTATAAAATTTTTAAAATAGTTTGTAGTTGACGTATCTGTTCAAGAGGGGTAAACTACAAATAACTTCACTTCTCTACCATATTAGCAAACTAAAGTGTTTAACGAACTTGAGAATAAAGGACGGGTCAATATGTCAAGGTTGTTCATGTTTGAGAAGCCATTGGGTATGAGAGATACATTGCCTTTTTTATATGAGGTGAAAAAGCGAATCCGCCATGCAATGACCAATGAAATTGAAAAATGGGGCTACCAATTTATTGAAACGCCAACATTGGAATATTACGAAACAGTCGGGGCTGCTTCAGCTATCCTTGATCAACAATTGTTTAAGCTGTTGGATCAACAAGGGCATACGCTTGTATTGCGCCCTGATATGACAGCACCGATTGCCCGCTTGGCGGCATCAAGGCTGTATGAGAATGGCAATCCCCTCCGTCTTGCCTATAATGCAAACGTGTTTCGCGCGCAGCAGCGGGAAGGCGGTAGACCAGCAGAATTTGAACAAATCGGCGTAGAATGTATCGGCGATGGAACGATTGCCGCTGATGCGGAAGTGATTAGCTTAATGATTGCTGCGTTAGGAGAGGCGGGGTTAAAGCGGTTTACCGTAGCGATTGGACACATTGGTTATGTGAACGCGCTGTTTTTGGACGTTTTAGGCAACGAGGAACGAGCAAATGTGTTGCGCCGTTTTTTATATGAAAAAAATTATGTCGGTTACCGTGAGCATGTTAAATCTTTGCCACTTTCTTCCATCGACAAACAGCGGCTCTTAAAGCTTCTCGAGCTGCGCGGTGATGAAGAGACAATCGCTGAGGCACAAGAACAAATCGATACGGAAGCAGGAGCAAAAGCGATTGGCGAGTTAGAGCAGCTTTGTGAACATCTTCGTCTATATGGTGTCATTGACCGTATTAAAATCGACTTCAATCTTATTAGCCATATGAATTATTACACTGGCATTTTGTTTGAAGTGTATGCCGAGAATGTCGGTTTTCCGCTTGGAAACGGAGGGAGATATGACGATCTCCTTGCGAAATTTGAACGGAAAGCACCGGCAACTGGGTTTGGCATTCGGGTTGACCGCTTAATCGAAGCGCTCGGCGAGCCGGAAGAAGAAAACCATATTCATTGCATTATTTTTAGTCAAGAGCGGTTTTCCGAAGCGGTTCAACTGGCAAATGAGCGCCGGAGAAAAGGCGAAAGAGTAGTATTGCAACATATTTCAGGAATCAGTGATATTGATGCATGTACAAAGCAATATAGCGATGTCACCTATTTGATTGGCCGTGCTGGAAAGGATGAATAAGCGATGATGACAATTGCGATGCCAAAAGGACGGATTTTCGAAGAAGCAGTGGAGCTATTGCGGAAAGCGGGATACCGACTTCCCCCTGAATTTGAAGAGTCGCGCAAACTCATTATTGATGTTCCTGAAGAAGCGATGCAGTTTATTTTGGCAAAGCCGATGGACGTTGTCACATATGTGGAGCATGGAGTAGCTGATTTAGGCATTGCCGGAAAGGATGTCATGCTGGAGGAAGAACGCGACGTGTACGAAATCCTTGACTTAAAAATTAGCAAATGCCATTTAGCAGTGGCTGGATTGCCAAACGGAAAAGTGAACGGAGTTGCGCCAAGGGTAGCGACGAAATACCCAAATGTTGCTTCAAGCTATTTTCGGGAGCAGGGCGAGCAAGTCGAAATTATTAAACTGAACGGTTCGATTGAGTTAGCACCGCTGATTGGGTTAGCCGATCGCATTGTTGATATCGTTTCAACGGGAAGAACGCTGAAGGAAAACGGATTGGTAGAATTGGAGCGAATTGCGGAAATTACATCGAGATTGATTGTCAATCCGGTAAGCTATCGTATGAAAGATGCGAAAATTGATGAGATGATTGAGCGTTTATCGCGCGTCATTGATGACGAATAAAAAAGGAGTGCGGCATATGAAAATTGAACGGGTAGCAAACACAGTTTCATTAAAACGATCGCTTGAAACCGGCACAGAAGAGCAGCGACAACAAGTGCTTGCTATTATAGACGAGGTGAAACGAAACGGCGATCAGGCACTGAAAGAATATACGAAGAGATTTGACGGTGTTTCTCTCGATTCGCTGCAAGTGTCCGAAGCAGAAATTACTCAAGCCTACGAAGAAATCGATGATGAAATCGTTCAAGTGATTCGCGAAGCGGCAGACAACATTCGTGATTATCATCATCGACAACAGCGGCAATCTTGGATGACGATGAAAGAAGATGGAACGATTCTTGGGCAAAAGGTCACCCCGCTTGATGCGGTTGGTTTGTACGTTCCAGGCGGTACAGCCGCTTATCCTTCTTCTGTACTAATGAATGTCATTCCCGCGCAAGTAGCGGGCGTGAAGCGCATTGTCATTGTTTCGCCGCCAAATCAGCAAGGGACGCTTCCGGCAGGGGTGCTTGTTGCTGCGAATGAGCTGGGCGTGAAGGAAATATATAAGGTGGGCGGCGCTCAAGCCATTGCCGCGCTTGCTTACGGAACGGAAACAATTCAGCCTGTCGATAAAATTTTTGGCCCTGGAAACATTTATGTCGCCTTGGCGAAACGGGAAGTATTTGGTCGAGTGGCGATTGATATGATTGCCGGGCCGAGCGAAATCGTTGTTCTTGCTGATGAAACGGCAAAAGCGAACGAAGTAGCTGCTGATCTTTTGTCACAGGCGGAACATGATGAGCGCGCGTCAAGCATTCTTGTCACCCCTTCGATTAAACTGGCATTGGAAGTGGCGAACGAAGTAAAAAAACAGCTGGAAACATTGCCGCGCAAAGAAATTGCCGCCGCCTCTTTGGAAAAGTACGGTGCGATTTATGTAACGGACACGCTTGAAGAGGCGATTGCTGCGGTTAACGAGCTGGCTCCTGAACATTTGGAGATTATAACAGCGGAGCCGATGAATATCATTGGGAAAATTCGTAATGCTGGTGCCATTTTCTTGGGGCGATTTAGCTCTGAGCCTGTCGGCGATTATTTCGCGGGAACAAATCATGTGTTGCCGACGAACGGGACAGCGCGGTTTTCCAGCGGGTTAAGCGTTGATGAGTTCGTGAAAAAATCGAGCATCATTTTATACAGCAAACAGGCGTTGCAGGAAAATTATCAAAAAATTGCTGCGCTGGCACGGTTAGAAGGGCTAGAGGCTCACGCGCGCGCAGTTGAGGAACGCTTCAAAAAATAAGGAGGAAACAGACATGGTACGCCAAGCATTCGTGTCACGAACAACGAAAGAAACAGACATTCAACTTGAGTTTACGATTGACGGCGAAGGAAAAGCGGAGTTAGAAACAGGAGTCCCATTTTTAACGCATATGCTTGATTTGTTCACAAAACATGGACAGTTTGATTTAAAAGTAAATGCCAAAGGCGATGTCGAAATTGATGATCATCATACAACAGAGGATATTGGTATTTGTTTAGGCCAGGCGCTGCATGAAGCTCTCGGCGATAAAAAGGGGATTAAACGTTATGGCAATGCGTTTGTCCCAATGGATGAAGCGCTCGCGCAAGTCGTGATTGATTTAAGCAACCGTCCTCATTTTGAATTTCGCGGTGAGTTTCCAAGTCAAAAAGTAGGAACGTTTGATGTCGAATTAGTTCACGAATTTTTATGGAAATTAGCGCTCGAAGCACGGATGAATTTGCATGTCATCGTTCATTATGGCCGCAACACGCACCATATGATTGAAGCGGTATTTAAGGCGTTAGGACGCGCGCTCGATGAGGCGACAATGATTGATCCGCGCGTTCAAGGAGTTCCATCAACGAAAGGAATGTTATAAATGATCGGCATTATTGACTACGGAATGGGGAATTTGTACAGCGTCAGCAAGGCATTGGAACGCTTAAATTATAAATATTTTGTTTCAGACAATCCTGAAAAACTAACAGAAGCAAAAGGACTCATTTTACCAGGCGTCGGTTCGTTTAAAGATGCGATGCATATTTTACATGAAACAGGCTTGGCAGACTTTATTCGCACGGCTGCGAAAGAAGGAAAACCGCTATTAGGCATTTGTCTCGGCATGCAGCTTTTGTTTGAAGAAAGCGAAGAAAATGGCTTAACCAAAGGGCTCGGATTGTTAAAGGGACGGGTTGTTCGTTTCCCGGGAATAACCCCTAACGGTGAAACATACAAAGTGCCGCACATGGGCTGGAATCGTTTAACGTTCTACCATCCGTCACCGCTCTTAAATGGTGTAGAAGAAGGATATGTCTATTTTGTTCACTCTTATTATGTAAATACGGACGATCAAGAAGTGGTATTAGCAAGCAGCTCCTATGACGTGGATGTGCCTGCGGTGGTCGGCAAAGGTCAGGTGTTTGGCACACAATTTCATCCGGAGAAAAGCAGCGACATCGGCATGAACATTTTACAAAACTATGCAAGCATTGTGGAAGGAATGGTGAATGAGTGATGGCGGCATTTACGATTTATCCGGCGATTGATATGCGCGGCGGCAAATGCGTTCGTCTTCTGCAAGGCGATTATAATAAGGAAACGGTTTATGGAGATTCACCATTTGAAATGGCGAAGTTATTTGCCGAACAAGGGGCGGAATGGATTCATATGGTTGACCTTGACGGGGCGAAAGAAGGAAAACGTGTAAACGATCGCTTTGTGCTCGAAGTCGCAAAAAATTTAAACGTAAAAGTGCAAATTGGCGGCGGCATCCGCACGGAAGAAGATGTTGCCTATTATTTAGAAAATGGCGTGGATCGCGTGATTTTAGGAAGCGCAGCTATTTCCAATCCGCCGTTTGTTAAAGAGATGCTCGCTAAATACGGTTCGCAAATTGCGATTGGCATTGATGCAAAAGACGGGTTTGTCGCGACGGAAGGATGGTTAAACACTTCAACGGTAAAAGCAACAGAGCTAGGGAAAGAGTTAGCCGCAGCTGGTGCAGAAACGTTCATTTTTACCGATATTGCGACAGACGGAATGCTTTCAGGGCCGAATGTGCAGGCAGTTGCCGAAATGGCAAGAGTGACAGGTAAAAATGTCATCGCCTCAGGTGGAGTTAGTTCGCTGGAAGATTTACAAAGGTTAAAGAAGTTTGCTGAAGCTGGAGTCATTGGCGCGATTGTCGGCAAAGCGTTATATACGAAGCAATTTACCGTTGCCGAGGCATTGAAAGAGGTGACCGGTGAATGATTACAAAACGCATTATTCCTTGTTTGGACGTAAAAGACGGCAGGGTCGTAAAAGGTGTGCAGTTTGTGCAATTGCGCGATGCTGGCGACCCAGTGGAATTGGCGAAATTTTACGATGCCGAGGGAGCGGATGAACTCGTTTTTTTAGATATTTCCGCTTCTCATGAAGGACGAAAAACGATGATTGAGGTCGTCGAAAAAGTAGCGGCACAGCTGGCGATTCCATTTACTGTTGGCGGTGGAATCCATTCATTAGAAGATATGAAAAAGATTTTGCGCGCCGGAGCGGATAAAGTTTCCTTGAATACAGCCGCCGTTAAAAATCCGCAGCTCATTAGCGAAGGGGCAGACTTTTTCGGTTCACAATGTATTGTGGTGGCTATTGATGCCAAATATGATGAGGAACTTGGTTCTTGGCGCGTCTATACGCATGGCGGCCGCAATGCTACGGATTGGGAAGTCGTTGAATGGGCGAAGGAAGCCGTGAAGTGCGGTGCGGGCGAAATTTTATTAACAAGCATGGACTGTGATGGCGAGAAAAACGGTTTTGATTTAGCCTTAACAAGAAAGGTCAGCGAAGCGGTTTCTGTTCCTGTGATTGCTTCAGGCGGGGCTGGCAAGGCGGAGCATTTTGCCGATGCGTTCCTGGAAGGAAAGGCAGATGCCGCTTTGGCCGCATCGATTTTCCACTATAAAGAAACAAGTGTGAAAGAAGTAAAGGCGTATTTGAAAGAGAGAGGAGTAAATGTACGATGAATCTCCCAAATATTAAATTTGACGAAAAAGGGCTTGTTCCGGCGATTGTTCAAGATGCGCAAAGCAAAGAAGTGTTAACCCTTTCCTACATGAACGAGGAATCGCTGAAAAAGTCATTAGAAACAGGGGAGACATGGTTTTACAGCCGCTCGCGCCAAGAGCTTTGGCATAAAGGAGCCACATCGGGCAATACGCAGCGTATCGTTGACATGCGTTATGACTGTGACAAAGATGCCCTTCTTGTTCTTGTTGAGCCTAAAGGTCCCGCTTGCCATACAGGAAGCTATTCTTGCTTCTTGGAACGGATGAATGGGCAGACTGCAAACTTATCAAACAATCGTTTTGCCATTATCAATCAGCTTGAACAAATCATTGCTGAGCGTGAAGCGGAACGTCCGGAAGGGACATATACGACTTATTTATTTGAAAAAGGAATTGATAAAATTTTGAAGAAAGTCGGCGAAGAGGCAGCGGAGGTAATCATTGCCGCTAAAAATCGAAACCAAGATGAGTTAAAATGGGAAGTAGCAGACTTGCTTTATCATTTGCTCGTTTTGCTTCGAGAACAGAAACTGCCGCTTGATGATGTTTTACAAGTATTAACAGAACGCCATCTGGCGAAACAGAATAAGTGAGGAGAGGCTCCTCGCTTTTTTTATCCCGTTCTAATTGTCCGTAAGACTCCCGCCTCTACAGGTGGGAGATAACGGACGCTAGAAGTGCGATAAGTTCAACTAACATCAGTGGAGGATGAAGAAAACCCCCACTGATGAAGTTGTACTTTATCCCCTTTTATGAATCGGATAAGTAACTATTTTTGGTTAAATTTAATAGAATAATTTGGAATATGATGTTAAAATTTTAGAGGTACGTATTTTATACAAAATGGTTCGATTACTGTTCGTTTTAGGGCAGGAATAGGTAGTTTTCTCAACATGATCCGTGAATCCATGCTTATCTTTGGCAATGTTTTCGTGACCACAGGTATGAAAATGAGGAGAAAATAAGAAAGTTTATCATTCATAAAGGCTGACCCAAAAGCAAAGTGTCAGACCGCACAACACAATATATAGGACATCACATTGGATCAATGAATTATCTATATATTGTGAAACGCACGTGAGGTCAGACACTGATGGGTCAGCCCCATTTTTTATGTTGTTCTATCTATCTGTAAGACTCTCATTTCTGCATGTGGGACTAGAAGAGAGATTCGTTCACCAAGGAATATGGAGAAGGTTTTGCTTTATAACCACATTCTCGTTCGGGTATCACGGCAGAAAAGCGTGAATCGTCAAGAAAATTAAGTATAAATAATCGATAATCAACAATCATGAAGCTATTGTTGCTGTAAAGAATATGCTATACTTCTTTTCGGTAAATTAAATGGAAAATGGAGGACTAGATGCGAAAACATGTAACAACGAAACTAAAAACAGGGCAAATTATCCCGTTTATCCAGAACGGGGAATATTACTTTAAAAAGGGACTAAGTGCGTACAGGCGCCGTGATTTATATAGAGCGAAGAAATATTTAGAGCGAGCGGTTCATCTCAATTCGCAAGAACCGATGTTTTTATGCCAATTAGCAGTCGTATTATCCGAATTAGGAGAATACCAGACATCTAATCAACTATTTTTAACAATCGTAAATGAGTTAGATCCAGATATGACGGAATGTTTGTATTTTGTTGCTAATAACTATGCTCATCTCGGTTTGTTCCGCGAAGCGATGAAATATGCGGAACTGTATATAGAGCGTGATCCCGATGGGAACTTCGTGGAAGAGACCGAAGATTTACTGGAGCTTTTAAGCATTGAAAACGAAGACGAGCACATGCTGGATCATCAAGAAGATTTAATTGTGAAACAAGAGCACGCGCGCAATTTGTTGGAAAAAGGACAGTTCACGGAAGCGATTCAGTTACTTGAGAACATCATTCAAGATTATCCACAATTTTGGTCGGCCTACAATAATTTGGCGCTATGTTATTTTTACAGTGGGAATGTCAAAAAGGCACAGCATTTGATTGCAGAAGTCTTGAGGCAAAATCCAGGAAACTTGCATGCACTGTGTAATATGCTTGTCTTTTATTATTATTTGCATGAAGAAAAAGAAGTGAATCGTCTTATCAGAAAACTTGAGTCCGTATATCCGTTTTTAATTGAGCATCGCTACAAGCTAGGAGCAACATTTGCGCTTGTCGGGCGCTTTGACCTTGCCTTTAAGTGGCTGCATAACTTATATAAAATGGGATTCGATGGCGATGGAGCTTTCTATTACTGGCTTTCTTACGCTGCGTATTATAGAGGATATAAACAATTTGCCGAAACAATGTGGAAAAAAGTCATGCATTTAAGTCCAGAAAAACAAGGACAAGAGCCGTGGTCTGGCGTTTCTTCAGCGAAACCGCAAGAAATGGTAAGGATTCAACAGTGGTTAAATAGCGAGAATACGCCAGAAATTTTATACGGATTATATTTAGTAGGCAAATCTTTGTATAAGAGCGAATTAATCAAACAAACTTGTTTTCAGCAGCATTTACATTCTAATTCGTTCATTCAGTCGTTTGCCAACTATATCATTTCTCCAACACCGGGCAGCATCTCTAGCAATGTCGCTCATAGCTTTTCCATCGTTGATGCGCTTTGGAAAAACAACGATGTTTCCGATGAGAGAATGTGCGTCGCCTGGTTTTATATTTTTCGAAAAGCTGCCGAATTGGAGTACGATTTTTCCAACCACTCCGCTTGGGCGGCAGCGACGGAATATGTGTGGGGCAAACAAAATGGAGAAAAAACGACACAGCAGGCCGTAGCGGAAAAGTACGGAATTTCCATCTCGACCGTAAAAAAATATGTAAAAACGGTAAAGAGCCTATGGAGTTGAGCAAATTAATAGACGTTTGTAAATGACTTATATACGATAGAGCTGAGGAAATAATAAACAAAAGGGCAATTGAACTATAAAGGAGTGGAAAATGGTGTCTGAAGAAAAAATTTACGATGTCATTATTGTAGGAGCAGGGCCGGCAGGAATGACAGCAGCTGTGTATACATCCCGTGCGAATTTATCGACGTTAATGATTGAACGCGGCATTCCGGGCGGGCAAATGGCCAATACGGAGGATGTAGAAAACTATCCGGGATATGAGCATATTTTAGGGCCTGAACTTTCAACAAAAATGTTTGAACATGCGAAAAAATTTGGTGCGGAATATGCTTATGGAGAAGTGAAAGAAATTATTGACGGTGAGGAATATAAAACGGTTGTCACTGGCAATAAGGAATATAAAGCCCGTGCCGTTATCATCGCGACAGGTGCGGAGTATAAAAAACTAGGCGTACCTGGCGAAAAAGAGTTGGGAGGACGCGGTGTCTCTTATTGTGCCGTATGCGACGGTGCGTTTTTCAAAGGAAAAGACCTAGTCGTTGTCGGCGGCGGTGACTCTGCTGTGGAAGAAGGCGTATATTTGACTCGTTTTGCAAATAAAGTAACCATCGTTCATCGCCGCGATCAGCTGCGCGCGCAAAAAATCTTGCAAGATCGCGCTTTTGCCAATGAGAAAATCGATTTCATTTGGAATCATACGGTCAAACAAATTCATGAAAAAGATGGAAAAGTCGGTAGCGTGACGCTTGTAAACACAAAAACAGGAGAAGAACGCGAATTCCCTTGCGATGGCGTATTCGTCTATATCGGTATGGTTCCTCTTACAAAGCCGTTTGAAAATCTGGGAATTACGAATGAAAATGGCTATATTGAGACAAATGAGCGTATGGAAACAAAAATTCCTGGCATTTTTGCCGCGGGAGACGTGCGCGAAAAAACATTGCGTCAAATCGTTACAGCTACAGGAGACGGCAGTATCGCTGCACAGAGTGCTCAGCATTATGTAGAGGAATTAAAAGAAAAGCTAAATGTTAAATAGCTTCATAAAAACGTAATATACCTTTAATTTAGCTGTAATATGGATGAAATAATTTTGCGGTATGCTAAAGATAGTAATTGACCCCCTTTTAATATAGATTTCAAATAATGAATGCACGGGCATTGTTTCCCGTGCTTCTTTTTTATCCCGTTCTAATCGTCCGTAAGACTCCCACCTCTACAGGTGGGAGATAACGGACGCTAGAAGTGCGATAAGTTCAACTAACATCAGTGGGGGATGAAGAAAACCCCCACTGATGAAGTTGCACTTTATGAAAATCGTCGATTGCAATCCATTAAAGATGAACAAAGTATTAAAAATCGAACCAAACGTTAGGTTTGCTTGTGGAAGAAGCGCAACAACCTTTTACGCAATTTTTTAAATAAAACTGCTCGTTCGATGATCAACCATTGTCTTGTTTCTCGTTAAAGAATCAAACGGATGTATTCGTGTGAGGTTCAAGGATAAATATGTAAAAATATATTATAATTTTTCTAGCCCCCTCTACATGTTACTCGCTGTAAATAGTATAATGATAAAAATGAGAGTGTTACGACATATATTGAGGTGAACGAGTTGCAACGGGTGACAAATTGCGTTTTAGTAAAAGATGGAAAAGTATTACTTTTACAGAAGCCGAGCCGTGGATGGTGGGTGGCTCCTGGCGGAAAGATGGAGCAGGGAGAATCCATTCGTGAGTCTTGCATTCGCGAATATCGTGAAGAGACTGGAATATACTTAAAAAATCCGGAGTTAAAAGGAATTTTTACCATTCTTATAAAAAAGAATGAACAAATCATTTCTGAATGGATGATGTTCACGTTTTTTGCCAATCAATTTGAGGGAGAAAATGTAGAGACTAGTGAAGAAGGGAAGTTAGAGTGGCATCCGATTGAAGCGATTAGCCAACTCCCGATGGCGCCGGGGGATTATCATATTTTAGACTATGTCATTAAAGGGTCTAGTATCATTTATGGTACTTTTACTTATACGGAAAACTTCGAACTGTTATCGTATCGTTTAGATCCAAGTTGATCATAGATGTAGAGGAGGGGCGGTTTATGAGCACGGGTTCAGCAAACATTCAAGTGGTGATTATTACAGGAATGTCAGGGGCTGGTAAGACGGTCGCGATTCAAAGCTTTGAAGATTTAGGCTTTTTTTGCGTCGATAATTTACCGCCAACATTGCTTCCGAAATTTCTTGAGTTGATGGAAGAGTCAGGAAATAAGATAAACAAAGTGGCTCTTGTGATGGATTTGCGCAGTCGTGACTTTTTCGACAGCTTATTTACAGCATTAGACGAACTTGCAGAAAGATCATGGGTGACACCGCAAATTCTATTTCTTGATGCAAATGATGCAACGCTTGTTAGCCGATATAAAGAGACGCGGCGCGCTCATCCGTTGGCACCGAACGGTTTGCCGCTTGAAGGGATTCGCCTTGAGCGCGAACTGTTAGAAGAATTAAAGGGAAGAGCCCAAATTATTTATGATACGTCTAATTTAAAACCGAGGGAGTTGCGCGAGAAAATTTTGCAGCAATTTTCCTCAAATGCCCAGCAGACTTTTACAGTTAACGTGGTTTCATTCGGGTTTAAATATGGGATTCCAATTGATGCGGACTTAGTATTTGATGTTCGCTTCCTGCCAAATCCGCATTATATTGACCATATGAGACCGAAGACAGGGCTTGATGAAGAAGTATCTTCCTACGTGTTAAAGTGGAGCGAAACACAAAAATTTATTGAAAAAGTCATTGATTTGCTCACATTTATGTTGCCGCATTACAAGCGAGAAGGAAAAAGCCAACTCGTTATCGCAATCGGTTGCACGGGCGGGCAGCATCGCTCCGTAACGTTAGCTGAATATATTGCTAACTATTTTTCGAAGGACTATAAAACACATGTTTCTCATCGCGATATTGAGAGGAGAAAGGAAAAACGTAAATGAGAACGAGGAAACAGCCTAAGATCGTCATCATTGGCGGCGGCACGGGGTTGCCAGTATTATTACGCGGATTGAAACATTATCCCATCGATATTACAGCCATCGTAACAGTAGCAGATGATGGGGGAAGCTCTGGAAGGCTGCGCGATGAATTGGATATTCCGCCTCCTGGAGATATTCGCAATGTACTGGCTGCTCTGTCTGATGTAGAGCCGCTCATTGAAGAACTATTTCAGCACCGCTTCCAAAACGGGAACGGCCTATCAGGACATTCGCTTGGCAATTTAATTTTAGCCGCCATGACTTCCATTACGGGCGATTTTGTCAAAGCCATTCGTGAAATGAGCAAAGTGTTAAACGTACGGGGGAAAGTGTTGCCGGCAGCGAACCGAAGTGTCGTCCTTCACGCGGAAATGGAAGACGGAACGATTGTTTCAGGGGAATCGAAAATTCCTTACTCCGGCAAAAAAATCAAGAAAGTATTTTTAACACCGGAAAATATTGAGCCACTTCCTGAAACCATTGAGGAAATTCGTTCCGCTGACTTGATTGTCGTTGGGCCCGGCAGTTTATATACAAGCATTTTGCCAAACCTTTTAGTACCGAAAATTGGTGAAGAAGTTTGCAAAGCGAAAGCGAAAAAAATTTATATATGCAATGTCATGACACAAGCCGGAGAGACATTAAATTATACTGCGAGCGATCATGTGAAAGCGCTATACAATCATATGAACTGCTCATTCCTTGATACCATTCTTGTAAATGATGAAAATATTCCTGACGGGATTCAAAAACGTTATGCTGAAGAGATGGCGGAGCCGGTTAAGTGCGACATTGAAAATTTAAAACAATTAGGATTGTCGATTATTTGTGATAGCATTATTAGTTATGAAGATAATGTGATTCGCCATGATACAAAGAAAGTAGCGGCATTGCTCGTTTCGCTTTTGCCTTGTTAATGCGCCTTCCCAATATGCTCAATCCTTTTAGAAGCACCTCCTTCCTTTTCTTTTGCCACTGACTAATTGTGGAGGTGGGAACAGTGTCGTTTGCATCAGAGACAAAAAAAGAATTAACCAATCTGGAAGTGAAGCCATGTTGCTTGAAAGCAGAATTATCTGCATTGTTGCGGATGAATGGCTCTCTTTCGTTTTCTAATCGGAAACTAACATTGGATGTTCAAACGGAAAACGCAGCGATTGCAAGAAGAATTTATACGTTAATCAAAAAAGGCTATACCGTGACGGTTGAATTGCTTGTGCGCAAAAAAATGCGGCTAAAGAAAAATAATGTATATATTGTACGCGTAGTGGAAGGTGCTCGTGAATTATTAGAGGATTTGAAAATACTTGAGGAAGGGTTTTCGCTTATTCGTGTCATTTCACCAGAACTCGTTAAAAAGAAATGCTGTAAGCGTTCTTATTTACGCGGGGCATTTCTTGCAGGCGGTTCCGTGAATAATCCGGAAACGTCATCGTATCATCTCGAAATTTTTTCTCTCTATAAAGAGCATAATGATTCATTATGTGAATTAATGAACACCCATTTTTATTTAAATGCCAAAACATTGGAACGAAAAAAGGGATTCATTACGTATTTAAAAGAGGCGGAAAAAATAGCCGAATTCTTAAATATTATCGGCGCTCATCAAGCATTGCTTCGTTTTGAAGATGTTCGCATTGTCAGGGATATGAGAAACTCTGTCAACCGGCTTGTCAACTGCGAGACAGCGAATTTAAACAAAACGATTGGTGCTGCCCTTAGACAGGTGGAAAACATTCGGTATATTGATGAGACGATTGGTTTGAGTGCGCTGCCGGAAAAGCTGCGTGAGATCGCAGAATTGCGAATTGCTTATCAAGACGTGACGTTAAAAGAACTTGGAGAAATGGTGTCGAGCGGAAAAATTAGCAAATCGGGAATTAATCATCGTCTCCGCAAAATTGATGAAATTGCTGAAAAATTAAGAGCCGGTCAACCGATTGATTTTCACAAATCATTTTAATAACAGGGGAGGAAGATGACCATGGTAGAAAAACAAGTAGAAGTACGGTTGAAAACAGGGTTACAGGCGCGGCCTGCTGCTTTGTTCGTACAGGAAGCCAATCGTTTTACTGCTGACATTTATCTTGAGAAAAACGGCAAAAAAGTGAATGCCAAAAGTATCATGGGGCTCATGAGCTTGGCCATCAGCTCAGGCTCTGTCATCAAACTAATGGCTGAAGGACCGGATGAGAAAGAAGCGATTGAAGCTCTTACAAAATACGTAGAGCAAGAAGGATAAGTTCGTATATATTGGCAAAAGCAATCGCAGGATGGGCATCAAAAGAAATGGATGGACAAATGGAAAAGGCTGACCCTAAAGCAAAGTATCAGACCCCACAACCATAATATATAGGACATAACAATGGATAAAAACGCTATATATTGTGGATTGTTCGTGAGGTCAGACACTGATAGGTCAGCCTTTTTTCATTCCTTATTACCCTTATTATTTCTCGTCTACTCGAGTTAACACGCGGTCGATTAATCCATACTCTTTTGCGCGTTCCGCTGTCATGAAGTTGTCACGATCTGTGTCGCGCTCAATGACTTCAAGCGGTTGGCCGGTGTTTTCTGCTAAAATGCGATTTAGTTTGTCACGCAAGAAAAGAATGCGTTTTGCTGCGATTTCGATGTCTGCTGCTTGACCTTGTGCTCCACCTAATGGTTGGTGAATCATAATTTCGCTGTTCGGTAAAGCAAAACGTTTTCCTTTTGCACCTGCAGCAAGAAGGAAGGCACCCATAGAAGCAGCCATACCGATACAAATTGTTGAAACATCAGGCTTGATAAACTGCATTGTATCATAAATCGCCATGCCTGCCGTAATAGAACCGCCAGGGCTGTTAATATAAAGTGAAATATCTTTCTCAGGATCTTCAGCTGCTAAAAACAACAATTGTGATACGATTGAGTTTGCGACATGATCGTCAATAGGGCTTCCAAGAATAATGATGCGGTCTTTTAATAGACGAGAGTAAATGTCGTACGCGCGCTCACCGCGGCTTGTTTGTTCAATAACTGTAGGAATTAAGTTCATCGTTCTTCCTCCTTTTGATAATATGTAATAATTACCTTACGTATTTTCTATCATACATAATTGGTCAATTAAGGTCAAACAAAAACTATTAGGCACATTTATTATTATTCGCTTCTTGGATTCTTCATACCTTCATACATCATAATCATTTTGCTATTTTTTTAAACATATTTTCTTCTTGCAAATAAACAGTTTATTGAATATAATGAAATATGCAGTTGAACATCATGCCCTCGTAGTGTAGTGGATAGCACGAGAGATTCCGGTTCTCTTAGCGTGGGTTCGAATCCTGCCGAGGGCGTACAAAAAAACGATAGTGAGCGTTTAACACCGAAAGAACATGTTCTTTACCCGAAGAAATGTTTTTCATTTCAAAGAGGACCATAACAGATGGCAAATAAAAAATCCCTGTGTGAAACACAGGGATTTTTTTATAAAAATAAAAGCCCAGTGTGCCGGCACTGGACAAAACATTTGAATATTATGCGGCTCTTGTCCGCTACAACTAGGACTATACTATAACATTATCGAATATGTTAGTGGTAAATGATTCCTTAATTTTCTGCTTTCACTTTGTTATACGCCTCATCTAAGTTTTGCAGACGGCGCACAATTTCCGAGCTTTTTGTTAATGGTTGATTCACTAAGGTAGAAACGACAGAACGGTAATAGCTGTTCATCGCATCGATTTTACTTTGAAACTTCTTGTTCATTTCAACATGTTGACGCAAATTTTCCTCGAAATAGCGGACAGAAAATAATTCAGCCATACTTATTCCTCCTTACAACTGATTTCCATACACTGTTTGGCATTCTTATTGTACAATAAGTGAGAAGGGGGCTGTTTATATGATGAGGGCCGAATTACTTCAGCAGCAGCAACTGAAGCTCTCGCTCACAAAAGAATTAACACAAGCGATTGAATTATTGCAATACTCAACGTTGGAATTGCGCTCTTTTTTGTATGAACAATCGCTGGAAAATCCTTTTCTTGAAATAAGAGACAACAAGCGCACGGAAAAGTACAAGCGACTACATAAGCAGGAAAAGAAAGATGTGATTGAAAATATTGGTACATCTTCGGAAACATTAGCCTCCTATTTATCAATGCAGCTTAGCATGGCTCAATTGTCCCCTGAACAGCGACGGATTATGAATTATCTGATTTACTCGCTTGATGAGGATGGGTATTTGCGCATTACCGAATCAGAAATAGCTGATCATTTAGCTGTAACAGTCGAAGCTGTTCAGCAGGCGATTCGCATGCTTCAATCGTTAGAGCCGGCAGGAGTCGGTGCCCGCAGTTTACAAGAATGTTTATATTTACAGCTTGTTCGTTTACCAAAACGAAATGAATTAGCTGAACGGATTGTTTCGAACTATTTTTTAATGTTTGCTGAAAAAGCATGGAAAACGTTAGCGAAACAATTGAACGTTGATATAAAGGAGATTCAGCAAGTCGCCGACTTAATATGCACGCTTCAGCCGCGGCCAGGAAGTCACTATGCGAAGGCAGAATCGCCTTTTATTGCTCCAGATTTAATTGTTGAACGTGGTGCGGAAGGTTTTTGCGTCTTATTAAATGATGAAGTCGTTCCACAGCTTATTTGGAATAGCAGTTATGAAAAGAAAATCAGCCGCCGGCGCGATGAACAAATTGAACAGTTTATTAAAGAAAAGTATCAGCAATTTGAATGGTTAGTAAAAAGCTTAGAACAAAGAAAGCAAACGTTAGTAAATGTGATGAATAAGATTGTGGAGAAGCAAGCAGAGTGCTTTGAAAAGGGGTTTTCAGCACTAAAGCCGTTAACGATGCGGGAGGTTGCCGAAGCATTAAACATTCATGAGTCAACGGTAAGCAGAACCGTTAAAAATAAGTATGTTCAAACGCCATATGGTACGGTCGAATTGCGATATTTTTTCAGCAGTGCCATTTCGCTGGCTAATGCAAGCGAAGATGCTTCAGCGGCACAGGCAAAAGCATTGATTAAACAACTTATTGAACAAGAAAATAAAAGTGCGCCTCTATCGGATCAAAAGCTTGCTGAGCTGCTTTACGAAAAATATGAAATCGTCATTTCAAGACGTACCGTTGCAAAATATCGGGAGCAGTTAAACATTCCGTCTTCAGCGAAAAGAAAAAGATATTAGTGTAGGAAGTGGGATAGATGAAAGTCACTCTTTATTCAAAAGTAGATTGTGGTTTATGCGAAAAAGCAAAAACCGTTTTGCAGGAGCTACAGAGAGAATTTTCGTTTGAAATAGAAGAAATCGATATTTATAAAAATGATCGTTTGCTTGAAAAATATCAATTGATGATTCCAGTTGTTGAAATGGATGGTGAAGAAATTGAATATGGGATTATTCACAAAGATGTTGTAAGAAAGCGTTTACTTCGCAAATTGAATAGTTGAAGATAGATTTCACTCCTGTTAAAATAAATTTGTAAAGCAGGAGTGATTTTTTTTGGTGTTAGCGGGACATAATATGTCATACCGGGACATTTTGTGTCCATTAGCTGATGATATTAAACAACAAGGGGAAAGGAAATGAATGCAAACGTTGATTGATGCACAAAAAAAATTATTACCTGATCTTCTTGAAATCATGCAAAAACGTTATCAAATTTTGCAGCATATTCGGCTGATGCAGCCGATTGGCAGAAGAGTGTTGTCAACCAACTTAGGCATTAGCGAGCGCGTTCTTCGTTCGGAAGTTCAATTTTTAAAAGAGCAAAATTTAATTGACGTTAGTTCTGCTGGAATGAGCGTCACGCTTGAAGGAAGCGAACTGTTAAAAAATCTGGAAGATATGATGAAAGAAGTTTCAGGATTAAAAGATTTGGAAAAACAAATAAAGAGCCTTCTTGACATAAAAGATGTTATCGTTGTCGCAGGTGATAGCGACCTTTCCCCTTGGGTGAAAAAAGAAATGGGTCGAGCTTGTGTTGCCTGTATGAAAGAAAGATTAACGCACCAAAGCATTGTTGCGGTCACAGGTGGGACAACACTTGCTGCTGTCGCTGAGATGATGACTCCTGAACTAAAACAAATCGATATTTTATTCGTGCCAGCCCGCGGTGGTCTTGGAGAAGATGTAAAAAATCAAGCCAATACGATTTGCGCCCGCATGGCGGAAAAAGCAATGGGGAATTACCGTCTTCTTCATGTGCCTGATCAATTAAGCGATGAGGCATACCAATCTATGATTGAAGAACCTGCTATCAAGGAAGTACTTGAACTCATACGCTCGTCAAACATGGTCATTCATGGCATTGGCGATGCCATTACAATGGCAGAGCGCCGCAAAACCCCTCGAGAAGAAATAGAAAAAATTAAACAACGTCATGCGGTGGCCGAAGCTTTTGGTTATTACTTTAATCAAGAAGGCGAAGTTGTGCACAAGGTAAAGACAATGGGCATTCAGCTTGAAGATGTAAAAAAAGTTGAACATGTCATTGCCGTAGCCGGCGGTGCTTCTAAGGCAAAAGCGATTAAGGCCTATATGAAACAAGCTCATCATTCTGTGTTAATTACAGATGAAGGAGCGGCAAGAGAGTTAATAAGGGAGTAAAATCCCTGGAATATAAAAATCTTTAAGGAGGAACTAATCATGGCTGTAAAAATTGGTATTAACGGTTTCGGTCGTATCGGTCGTAACGTATTCCGCGCAGCATTAAAAAATCCTAACATTGAAGTAGTAGCTGTAAATGACTTAACAGATGCAAAAACGCTTGCTCATCTTTTAAAATACGATTCTGTTCATGGAACATTAGATGCAGAAGTTTCTGTAAATGGAAATAACCTTGTTGTAAACGGAAAAGAAATCATCGTTAAAGCTGAGCGCGACCCAGCTCAATTAGCTTGGGGCGAATTAGGCGTAGACATCGTTGTTGAATCTACTGGCCGCTTCACAAAACGCGAAGATGCAGCTAAGCACTTAGAAGCGGGCGCGAAAAAAGTAATCATCTCTGCACCTGCAACAAACGAAGATATTACAATTGTTATGGGTGTTAACCAAGATAAATATGATCCAGCAAACCATCATGTTATCTCTAACGCTTCTTGTACAACAAACTGCTTAGCGCCATTTGCAAAAGTACTTCATGAAAAATTCGGAATCAAACGCGGTATGATGACAACAGTTCACGCTTATACAAACGACCAACAAATCTTAGATTTACCGCATAAAGATTTACGTCGTGCTCGTGCGGCAGCAGAGTCTATTATCCCAACAACGACAGGTGCGGCAAAAGCAGTTGCACTTGTGTTGCCTGAGTTAAAAGGTAAATTAAACGGTATGGCAATGCGTGTGCCAACTCCAAACGTTTCTATTGTTGATCTTGTAGCAGAGCTTGAAACAGATGTAACAGTAGAAGAAGTGAATGCAGCATTAAAAGCAGCAGCAGAAGGAGAACTAAAAGGCATTTTAGCGTACAGCGAAGAGCCATTAGTATCTCGTGACTACAACGGCAACCCAGCTTCTTCAACAATTGACGCGCTTTCTACAATGGTAATGGAAGGCCGCATGGTGAAAGTTGTATCTTGGTATGACAACGAAACTGGCTACTCTCATCGTGTAGTTGACTTAGCTGAATACATCGCTTCTAAAGGATTATAAGAAAAAAATTGTATTCGTCGCTCAATCAAGTCTATAATATTGAAATGGAAAGGGGAGCGGGGGTTGTCCCCACTCCCTTTCGTATATGGAGGTAACTTTTCATCTCCATTATCAGCCATGAAAAAGGAGGCCTTTGGTCATGAACAAAAAAACGGTTCGCGATATTGATGTCAAAGGAAAACGCGTCTTTTGCCGTGTCGATTTTAACGTGCCAATGCAAGACGGCAAAGTGACGGATGACACTCGTATTCGCGCAGCTCTTCCAACGATTCAATATTTGTCTGAGCAAGGGGCAAAAGTGATTTTAGCGAGCCACCTTGGCCGTCCAAAAGGAAAAGTTGTTGAAGAGATGCGTTTGAACGCTGTAGCAGAACGTTTGAGCGAACTTTTAGGAAAAAAAGTTGTTAAAACGGATGAAGCTTACGGCGACGAAGTGAAAAACGCGATTGCACAAATGAATGAAGGCGATGTATTGCTTCTTGAAAACGTGCGTTTCTATCCGGGCGAAGAGAAAAACGATCCAGAGCTTGCGAAAGCATTTGCTGAGCTGGCAGACATTTATGTCAACGATGCTTTCGGGGCTGCTCATCGCGCGCACGCTTCAACGGAAGGAATTGCGCATTACTTGCCAGCCGTGGCCGGTTTCTTAATGGAAAAAGAAATCGAAGTATTAGGAAAAGCTCTTTCTAACCCAGAGCGTCCATTTACAGCGATTATTGGCGGCGCGAAAGTAAAAGATAAAATTGGCGTCATTGAAAACTTATTAGATAAAGTCGATAACTTAATTATCGGCGGCGGTCTTGCTTACACATTTGTGAAAGCTTTAGGCCATGAGATCGGTAAGTCTTTGCTTGAGGAAGACAAAATTGAGCTTGCTAAATCGTTTATGGAGAAGGCGAAAGAAAAAGGCGTCAACTTCTACATGCCTGTGGACGTTGTTGTAGCGGATGACTTCTCCAACGATGCGAATAAAAAAGTAGTTGATATTGACTCCATTCCAAGCGATTGGGAAGCGCTTGATATCGGTCCAAAAACTCGTGAACTTTATCGTGACGTGATTTCTAAATCAAAATTAGTTATTTGGAACGGGCCGATGGGAGTATTTGAAATGGACGCATTTGCGGAAGGAACAAAGGCTGTTGCTCAAGCATTAGCTGATGCGAACGATACATATTCTGTCATCGGCGGTGGCGATTCAGCAGCTGCTGTTGAGAAATTTGGCCTTGCTGATAAAATGGATCATATTTCAACAGGCGGCGGAGCTTCACTTGAGTTTATGGAAGGAAAACAGCTTCCTGGCGTTGTTGCCTTAAATGATAAGTAATCTCTCCCATTTTGACAAAAGAAGGGATGAAAAATAATGCGTAAACCAATTATTGCTGGCAACTGGAAAATGCACAAAACACTTTCTGAAGCAGTAAGCTTTGTTGAAGAAGTAAAAGGGCTTATTCCGTCTGCTGAGAAAGTAGATTCTGTTATTTGTGCACCAGCCCTATTTTTAGAGCGCTTAGTCCAAGCGGTTCAAGGCACCGATTTAAAAATTGGCGCACAAAACATGCATTTTGCAGAAAGCGGTGCTTATACAGGGGAAATCAGTCCGGTTGCTTTAAAAGATATCGGTGTTACTTACGTGATTATCGGTCACTCTGAACGTCGTGAAATGTTTGCGGAAACAGATGAAACAGTAAACAAAAAAGTGATGGCTGCATTTACGCATGGCTTAACTCCGATTGTTTGCTGCGGTGAGACGTTAGAGCAACGTGAAAGCGGCCAAACAAACGAAATTGTTGGAGCGCAGGTAGAAAAGGCGCTTGAAGGATTAACTGAAGAACAGGCAAAACAAGTGGTGATTGCCTACGAACCGATTTGGGCAATCGGTACAGGCAAATCTTCGACAGCGGAAGACGCAAACGCAGTATGCGGTCATATTCGCTCTGTGATTGCGAAAAAATTCTCACAAGAGGTCGCTGATGCTGTGCGCATTCAATACGGCGGCAGCGTGAAGCCAAACAACATTAAAGAATTTTTAGCGCAGGAGCATATTGATGGTGCATTAGTTGGCGGTGCCAGCTTGGAGCCGCAATCGTTTTTACAGTTAGTGGAGGCGGGAAATCATGAGTAAAAAACCAGTAGCGTTAATTATTTTGGACGGTTTCGCGCTTCGTGAGGAAACGAAAGGAAACGCGGTCGCTTTGGCGAAAAAGCCGAACTTCGATCGTTATTGGAACGAATTCCCACATACAACATTAACAGCTTGCGGCGAAGCGGTTGGATTGCCTGAAGGACAAATGGGGAACTCTGAAGTAGGGCACTTAAACATCGGTGCAGGCCGCATCGTCTATCAAAGCTTGACGCGCGTCAATATTGCAATTCGTGAAGGAGAATTTGACCGCAACGAAACATTTTTAGCGGCAATGAACCACGTTAAAGAAAAAGGAACCAACCTTCACCTGTTTGGTTTGCTGTCTGATGGCGGTGTACACAGCCATATCAACCATCTTTATGCGTTATTAAAACTTGCAGCAAAAGAAGGCGTGAAAAACGTTTATATCCATGGGTTCCTTGATGGCCGCGACGTAGGACCACAAACAGCATTGAAATACATTAACGAACTAAATGAAAAAATCAAAGAGTATGGCGTCGGTGAAATTGCGACGCTTTCCGGACGCTACTATTCAATGGACCGCGATAAGCGTTGGGAGCGTGTTGAAAAGGCGTATCGCGCAATGGTATATGGCGAAGGGCCAACTTATCGCAGTGCGGTTGAGTGTGTCGAAGATTCTTATCAACACGGCATTTATGATGAGTTCGTGCTCCCGTCTGTTATGGTGCGTGAAGACGGTTCGCCGGTTGCAACCATTAAAGATGAAGATGCGATTATTTTCTATAACTTCCGACCAGACCGTGCGATTCAGATTTCCAATACGTTTACGAACGACGATTTCCGTTCGTTTGACCGCGGTCCGAAACATCCGAAAAACTTATTCTTCGTGTGCTTAACACACTTTAGCGAAACAGTCAAAGGATATGTGGCGTTTAAGCCGACGAACCTTGATAATACGCTTGGTGAAGTATTATCACAAAACGGTCTTAAGCAGCTTCGTATCGCGGAAACAGAAAAATATCCGCACGTCACATTCTTTATGAGCGGCGGTCGTGAAGAAAAGTTTCCGGGAGAAGAGCGTATTTTAATCAACTCGCCAAAAGTGCCGACATATGACTTAAAACCGGAAATGAGCGCCTATGAAGTAACGGAAGCTCTTTTAAAAGAAATCGAGGCAGACAAGCACGATGCTATTATTTTAAACTACGCAAACCCAGATATGGTCGGCCATTCCGGTAAATTAGAGCCAACGATCAAAGCAGTTGAAGCGGTTGATGAGTGCCTAGGAAAAGTAGTTGACGCTATTTTAGCCAAAGGTGGTATTGCGATTATTACTGCTGACCACGGAAATGCGGATGAAGTCATCACTCCTGAAGGTAAACCTCATACGGCGCATACGACAAATCCAGTGCCTGTCATCGTTACGAAAAAAGGCATTACGCTTCGTGAAGGTGGCATTTTAGGAGATTTAGCACCGACAATGCTTGATCTTTTAGGCTTAGAACAACCGAAAGAAATGACGGGTAAGTCGTTGATTGTGAAAGAATAATCGTTGAATGAAAATGACTAAAAAGATTATTTAGCTTTGAAAGTTTACACACAATAAATCAAAAATCAGAAAAGGAGAGAAGTTTTATGCCAACAATTATTGATGTATATGCTCGTGAAGTACTAGATTCTCGCGGTAATCCGACAGTGGAAGTAGAAGTTTACACTGAATCTGGCGCATTCGGCCGTGCATTAGTGCCAAGCGGTGCTTCTACTGGTGAATATGAAGCTGTTGAGTTGCGCGATGGAGATAAAAACCGCTATCTCGGTAAAGGTGTATTAAAAGCGGTTGAAAACGTAAATGAAATTATCGCTCCAGCGATTATCGGCTTTGATGTAACTGACCAAGTTGGTATTGACAAAACATTAATTGAGCTAGATGGTACAGAAAACAAAGGTAAGCTTGGTGCGAACGCGATTTTAGGTGTTTCTATGGCAGTCGCTCGCGCTGCAGCTGATTACTTAGATGTTCCTTTATATCAATATCTTGGCGGATTTAACGCAAAAACACTTCCAGTGCCTATGATGAACATTTTAAACGGCGGTGCGCATGCTGATAACAACGTTGATATTCAAGAGTTTATGATTATGCCTGTTGGTGCGCCAACATTCCGTGAAGCACTTCGCATGGGTACAGAAATTTTCCATAGCTTAAAAGCGGTGTTAAAAGCAAAAGGCTACAACACAGCGGTTGGTGACGAAGGTGGATTCGCGCCAAACTTAAAATCAAACGAAGAAGCTCTTCAAACAATCATTGAAGCGATTGAAAAAGCAGGCTACAAACCAGGCGAAGAAGTGATGCTTGCGATGGACGTAGCATCTTCTGAGCTTTACAACAAAGAAACAGGTAAATACCATCTTGAAGGTGAAGGCGTTGTTAAAACGTCTGAAGAAATGGTTGCTTGGTATGAAGAGCTTGTATCTAAATACCCAATCATCTCTATTGAAGACGGTTTAGATGAAAATGACTGGGAAGGACATAAACTATTAACAGAGCGTCTTGGTAAGAAAGTTCAGCTTGTTGGTGACGACTTATTCGTAACAAATACGAAGAAGCTTGCTGAAGGTATTGAAAAAGGTGTAGGTAACTCTATCCTTATTAAAGTGAACCAAATCGGTACTTTAACAGAAACATTTGATGCCATTGAAATGGCAAAACGCGCTGGTTACACTGCGGTGATTTCTCACCGTTCTGGTGAAACAGAAGACAGCACAATCGCTGACATCGCTGTTGCGACAAACGCTGGTCAAATTAAAACAGGTGCACCTTCTCGCACAGACCGCGTGGCGAAGTACAATCAATTGCTTCGCATCGAAGATCAACTTGGCGATACAGCGATTTACAACGGTATTAAATCTTTCTACAACCTTAAAAAGTAATGGAACTTTGTGACGAAAAAGGCCTGACCGATCGCGGTTAGGTCTTTTTTGTAAAGGCTAGCTTGTATCATTGGTTCGTTTATGGTAAATTTAAAATATTGCAACGTGCGTTCTTTAGAAGGAGGAGTAGACATGCATGCTCTGCTTGTGACATTATTAGTGATTGTATCAATTGGTTTGATTGTTATCGTATTATTGCAATCGGGAAGAAGCGCAGGGCTTTCTGGAGCGATTACAGGCGGTGCGGAGCAATTGTTTGGCAAGCAAAAAGCGCGCGGTATTGATGCTGTATTACACCGCGTAACGGTTGTGTTAGCTGTATTATTCTTCGTGTTAACGATTGCGGTAACGTATTTTCAGTTATAATAGTTTTGGGGGGCGGTCCGTATATGGTGGGCTGCCTTTTCTCTTTACAACTGCTTACAATCACATTATTTTTACTTTAGTACTTTAATGTGATGGGGGTCAGACCCCCATAGAAAGGAGTTTTGCATCATGAAACTAGTTTCACCTAAACCGTTTTTGTTTGAGGCTGGGGAGCGTGCGGTACTGCTTCTCCACGGGTTCACAGGAAATTCATCTGATGTACGCATGTTAGGGCGCTTTCTTGAGTCAAAAGGATATACATGTCACGCACCGATTTATAAAGGACATGGTGTGCCACCGGAAGAGCTTGTACATACAGGTCCGGATGATTGGTGGCAAGATGTGATGAATGCCTATCAGTTTTTAAAAGAGAAAGGCTATGAAAAAATCGCTGCGGTTGGCTTATCGCTCGGTGGCGTATTTTCGCTTAAATTAGGTTACACTGTACCTATAACAGGTATTGTGCCGATGTGCGCTCCAATGTACATCAAAAGCGAGGAAACGATGTACCAAGGAGTTTTACAATATGCGCGCGAATATAAAAAACGTGAAGGAAAAACGCCGGAACAAATTGAAAAAGAAATGGAAGAGTTCAAAAAGACACCGATGAAAACGTTAAAAGCGCTGCAACAATTAATCGCCGAAGTTCGTGACAATATCGACCTTATTTATGCGCCGACATTTGTCGTTCAAGCGCGCCACGATGAAATGATTAATACCGATAGTGCAAATATTATTTATAACGGTGTCGAATCTCCAGTAAAAAAAATTAAATGGTATGAAGAGTCAGGTCATGTCATAACGCTAGACAAAGAACGTGATCAACTTCATGAGGATATTTACGAGTTTTTAGAGTCATTAGATTGGTAAATCCTCGAAGGGAGGAAGAAAGATGGATGAGTTAAAAGAGCGGCTGTTAACGTTTATGAGAGATGAAGCTTACAAGCCGTTAACGGTGCAGGAACTTGAGGAAGCGTTTCAAATTGAAGATGCATCGGAATTTAAGGAATTGGTGAAGGCGCTTGTCGTTATGGAAGAAGAGGGGCTCATTGTGCGAACAAGAAGCAACCGCTACGGCGTGCCGGAAAAAATGAATCTTGTTCGCGGAAAAGTGACAGGACATGCGAAAGGATTTGCCTTTGTTGTTCCTGAAGACCCAACACTGGATGATATTTTTATTCCGCCTTCGGAATTGAAAAACGCGATGCATGGTGACACTGTATTAGTGCGCATCAGTTCGCAAACATCAGGGGCACGCAAAGAAGGAACAATTGTGCGCATAATTGAGCGCGGTATTACAGAAGTCGTCGGCACATATACAGAAAGCAAAAACTTTGGCTTTGTCATTCCAGACGATAAAAAAATTGTCAACGATATTTTCATTCCAAAGCATGCGACAAACGGTGCCGTGGAAGGACATAAAGTTGTCGTGAGATTGACAACTTACCCTGAAGGAAGAATGAGCGCTGAAGGGGAAATCATTAAAATTCTTGGCCATAAAAACGACCCTGGCGTTGATATTTTATCAATCATTCATAAACACGGTTTGCCGCTTCAGTTTCCTGAGGATGTCATTGAGCATGCCAACAGCATTCCGGAAACCATTTCCGAAGAAGATTTAAAAGGTCGCCGCGATTTGCGCGACCAAATGATTGTCACGATTGACGGGGAAGACGCCAAAGATTTGGATGACGCCGTTACGGTAACGAAACTCGAAAACGGCAACTATAAGTTAGGTGTTCACATTGCCGACGTGAGCCATTATGTCAAAGAAGGTTCGCCGATTGACCGTGAAGCATACGAGCGCGGCACGAGCGTCTATTTAGTCGACCGCGTGATTCCGATGATTCCGCATCGTCTATCGAACGGAATTTGCTCGTTAAATCCGAAAGTTGACCGCCTGACACTTTCATGCGAAATGGAAGTCAATGAACACGGTGAAGTCGTCAGTCATGAAATTTTCCAAAGTGTCATTAGAACAACAGAGCGCATGACTTATTCTGATGTCAATAAAATTCTCGTCGATAAAGACGAAGAGTTGCGAAAAAAATACGAACCGCTTGTACCAATGTTTGAACTGATGGCAGAACTGGCGGAAATTTTACGCAATAAGCGGATGAAACGCGGTGCGATCGACTTTGATTTTAAAGAAGCAAAAGTATTGGTCAATGAAGATGGCAAGCCATACGATGTTGTGTTGCGGGAACGTTCAGTAGCAGAACGTCTCATTGAAGAGTTTATGTTGCTGGCGAACGAAACCGTTGCCGAACATTTCCATTGGCTGAACGTACCGTTTATTTACCGTGTCCATGAAGATCCAAAACCTGAGAAATTGCAGCGTTTCCTTGAGTTTATTACAAACTTCGGCTACGTTGTCAAAGGAACAGGGAATCAAATCCACCCGCGTGCATTGCAGGAAATTTTAGAAGCGGTGCGCGGTGAGCCGGAAGAAATGGTCGTGTCTACGGTCATGCTTCGTTCGATGAAGCAGGCGCGTTACGATGCAGAAAGTCTCGGCCACTATGGCTTATCGACCGATTTTTATACGCACTTTACTTCACCGATTCGCCGTTATCCGGATTTAATTGTCCACAGGCTCATTCGTACGTATTTAATTAACGGACAGATGGACAATGAAACGCAGGAAAAGTGGGCGGAAAAGCTGCCTGATATTGCAGAGCACGCTTCGAATATGGAGCGCCGCGCAGTGGAAGCGGAACGTGAAACAGATGACTTGAAGAAAGCCGAGTTTATGGAAGATAAAATCGGCATGGAGTTTGACGGCATTATTAGTTCTGTGACGAACTTCGGCTTATTTGTTGAGCTGCCAAATACGATTGAAGGACTTGTCCATGTCAGCTACTTAACAGATGACTATTACCGCTACGATGAACGTCATTATGCCATGATTGGCGAGCGGACTGGAAAAGTATATCGCATCGGTGATGAGATTACCGTTCGTGTCATTAACGTAAATAAAGAGGAACGCATTGTTGATTTTGAAGTCGTTGGCATGAAAGGCAATCGCAGAAAAACGGCGAAAGACGCTCCACTTGTCATTGAAGGAAAAAAAGAACGGAAAAACCGAAAAAAGCGCGGCAAAGAGTCGATGGATGAGGAATGGTCAGCGAAAAAAACAAAGAAGAAAAAGAAATTTTATGAAGATATCCCAAACTTAAAAGTGAAAAAGAAGAAGAAAAAGAAAAAACGGTAAAAAGAAAGATAAGGGGGCTAGCTCCTCGTGTGCAATCAAAATATTGTCATGTTTGAGGGAGGCAGCCCCTTTCGAACAAGCTTATTTTCTTGAGATTTTAGAGAGTTTTTGTTAAAATGTAATTTGTCTTTACATGGGGAGGAAGAGCGGATGCCAAAAGGTGAAGGAAAACTGATTGCACAAAATAAAAAAGCGCATCATGATTATTTTATTGAAGAAACATATGAAGCAGGCCTTGTCTTGCAAGGAACAGAAATCAAATCGATTCGCGCTGGAAAAGTGAATTTAAAAGATTCATTTGCGAAAGTAGAAAAGGGCGAAGTATTCCTTCATAATATGCATATTAGCCCTTATGAACAAGGAAATCGCTATAATCATGATCCATTGCGCACAAGAAAATTGCTTCTTCACCGCCGCGAAATTAATAAGCTGATTGGCTATACGAAAGAACAAGGCTATACGCTTGTTCCGTTAAAGCTCTATATAAAAAATGGATTTGCCAAATTATTGTTAGGCGTTGGTAAAGGTAAGAAAAAATACGACAAGCGCGAAGACTTGAAAAAGAGAGAGGCAAAACGCGAAATTGAACGTGCTTTCCGCGAGCGTCAAAAAATGTAAAGCCAAGACTTTACAATTGAAAAATGAAGTTCATATGCTATAATAATAATTGTCGTTGCCAGTTAACAATGATGCTTAAGCTCTTTACGTAAACGCCTCTTGTTTTTAAACACGGGGACGTTACGGATTCGACAGGGGTAGATCGAGCTTAAGCTGCGAGCCGAGGGGATCGTCCTCGTAAAAACGTCACCTAAATATAACTGGCAAAGAAAATTACGCTTTAGCTGCTTAATAATCGCAGCTAGCTCCTCCCTCCATCGCCCATGTGGTAGGGTTAGGGGTTCATAACGAGTGGGATACGCCCAAGTCCGCCGTCTGAGGACGAGGGAAGAGAACAATCAGACTAGCTGCTCGGAGGCCTGTCGGTAGGCGGAAGATGCAGCGAAAATGAAATATACCGACTACGCTCGTAGATGCTTAAGTGGCGATATCTCTGGACGTGGGTTCGACTCCCACCGTCTCCACCATACATAACATAATGAAGGTATAAAACATGGGTTTTGTCCCATGTTTTTTTACTTTACCCATAAAATTGCCGAAGAGAAAAAGTTAATGGGTAAATCATTGATAGCATTTAATATTTAATTAGGCGTATAATAAAAAATTTTTTAACAACTTCAAACTTGTTAATTTTGTTTTTTACTATAACTCCCGTTAGAGGCTGTCTCAAAAGCCTAAGGGTCAGACCCTTATGAGACAGCCTCCTCCCAGTGTTCATAATTTCTACATTAACCCCTAATTGTTTTGTTTCCATCCAATCCATAAAGCCTCAGTAGAATCTTGTCCAGCAAATTGTTTTGGTTCGGAAAGTTCTCCTACGGTTATTTTAACTAAGTAAAAAACTGTAATAGATTGTTCGATTATGTCTTCATTTTGTAACATAATTGCTAATTCAATGAAATATAACTGTTATATTTTATTGATATTATATTGTTACGAAAATTAGGCAAGGGGGAATATTATTTTGAAAAAATTACTATTATATATGACTTCATCAATCTTTCTAGTTTTCGGATTTTCAGGAGCAGCATCGGCAGCCGGTACATATCAGGTAAAAAGCGGTGACACTCTTTGGGATATAGCTAAAAAGTATAAAGTGACTGTCAGCCAGTTAAAGAGCTGGAATAATCTTAAAAGCGATTTGATCAAGCCAAAGCAGGTTTTAAAGATTTCAGGAACGGCAACGAAAGCGACTGCTAAAACTACAGTAAAAAAGGCAGCAGCCAAAACAGCAGCGTACAAAACAATCACCGTTAAAGCGTATGCTTATACAGTAAACTGCAAAGGCTGCAGCGGAATAACGGCTACAGGCTTAAATTTAAAGAAAAACCCTTCGATTAAAGTAATTGCCGTTGATCCAAAAGTAATTCCGCTAGGTTCAAAAGTTTATGTGGAAGGTTACGGTTATGCGATTGCAGCTGATAAAGGAGGCGGAATCAAAGGCAACAAAATTGACGTATTCATGCCTACAAAAGCAAAAGCCATCCAATGGGGTGTCAAAACAGTAAAAGTAAAAGTATATAAATAATCAATAAGCCGGCATGATGCCGGCACAGACTGTTGAAAAACGATTTTGTCAAACGACAAAATCGTTTTTTTATGATCCTATTTGTTTATTAGAGAATGGTACGGAAACAAAGGGGATAAAGGTTTTCTTTAGGTTTTTTTATTTTATTGTATGAATGTATGAATCCCAAATCAGAATATATTCGTATATAGTGATTGAAACTAATTTGTAACAAAAATAACAGTATAACGTTTGACTGTATAGTTTGTTGAGAATATAATTATAACTAAGATTGCGAAAAAATATATCAGGGAGGGAGTTCGTTGGGAAGTTACTTAAAATTGGCGAACTGGCAGAATTAGCTGGCGTTTCCAAACGGACTATTGATTACTACACGCAGTTAGGGTTACTCGAACCTGTTCGCTCTGAGACCAATTATCGCTATTATCCCGAAGAGAGTATTGAATATTTACAATTAATTCATGCATTAAAGAAACAGCATTTAACTCTCGAGGAAATAAGAGAGCGCTTGCAGCTTTTGAAAAGCCAGTCTGCTCCGATGGATGAAATTATAGATAAAATTGAGCATCTTCAAGAACAAATGAAACATATTCAAGAAGAAGTGCTGGAATTAAAGCCGTTACTCAAACAGCTAAATGAACAACAGATCAAGCTGATGACAAAACCCTTGGCTCAACAAGGCTACACTTTATTACACACATTAGCTTTATTGCTTGGAGAAAATCCTTTTATTTAATCAAAAGGAGAGACGAAAGGAATGTTTAGAAAATTTTTATCGAAACTTGGTATCGGCTCTGCCAATATTAACTTGATGTTACATCATTCTCAAGTTCGCTTAGGAGAAACCATTAGCGGTGAATTTTTCATTGAAGGTGGAACAGTAGAACAACATATCAACAAAATTGATGTAGAACTTCGGTTAACATTAAATCAAAATGGTCAAGTACAGACAAAAACAGTGGCAACAATCCCAGTCGCTTCTGCCTTTGTCATTCAGGCTGGTGAGAAAAAGGTGTTGCCATTTGTATATGAATTACCAAAAACATTGCCGGTGTCAAGACATGGTATTCACTATACGTTTGTTACCCGTCTTGATATTGCAGGTGGAGTCGATCATTTAGATGAGGATGCCGTGCAAATTCTTCCGTCATTACCATTAGAGAAAATCTTCGTTGCTTTTGAAAAATTAGGCTTCCGGGAAAAGGCGACTTCAGGAGCGCTAAAACCATATGGCCAAGAATTTGAACTATTCCCAACTGAACAATTTAGAGAGGCTGTTCAAGAAGTAGAGTTTTTTGCCTCTCTAGAAGAAGAAGGGGTTCGTCTGCTTCTTGAAGTAGATGTATATGCAGGAGCCTTTGGTTTACAAGAAAAAGAGTTAAAGCGGGAAATCTTTTTCCCATATACAGAATTAAACGATGTAAGCATACTAGCCGACAAACTTCGCGAAATAATTCAAGAAATGATCCATCAGCCATATCAGTATACAGCTTCGTCCTACATGACTCACTATACCCAAAGCCCTCATTCGCATGAACACGGACATGGAATGATGGGAGCAATTGGCGGTTTTGCTGCAGGAATGTTTGCGGGAATGTTAGTGGAAGAGCTTGTAGGTGATGCCATCGAGGAAGCATTAGGTTTCGAGGAAGAAGCTGACGAAGAGGAAGAAGGATTTTTTGACGATTTCTTTGACGGAGAAGATGAAGAATTCTAATACCAATCGTAGTAAGGGGAGAGTGTAATGTTATTTCATCCGATGGATATTTTTATCTTTTTAGCATTTGGGCTCTCACTTTGGGCACAATTTAAAGTAAAAGGTACATTTCATAAATGGGCGGAAGTCTATGCTAACTCGTCTCTCACTGGGGCTGAGGTAGCAAGAAAGATTCTCGATTCCAATGGTTTATATCATGTTCCTGTTGAATTAGTACCTGGTACATTAACTGACCATTATGATCCGTTGTCACGTACCGTTCGATTGTCTGAACCTGTTTATTATGGACGTTCTATCGCTGCTGTATCGGTAGCTGCCCATGAGGTTGGTCATGCGATCCAGCATCAACAATCATACGGCGCGTTAGTTTTGCGACACCGTATGTTTCCAGTGGTGAATTTCTCTTCTGGGATTGCTCCATTTCTACTGTTAGGAGGATTCTTGCTTCGGCAAACTTCTCTCATTGGGCTCGGTATTATTCTGTTCTCAGCAGCCGTGGCGTTCCAATTAGTTACGCTGCCGGTAGAATTTAATGCAAGTGCTCGTGCTAAAAAGCTTCTTCTTGCTGAAGGATTTATTGTCAATGATGAAGTACGTGGAGTGAATAAAGTCTTAAATGCTGCTGCATTAACCTATGTAGCTGCCGCATTAATCTCTATGTTAGAGTTAATCAAGTTTATTATGAT
>DASQMX010000031.1:0-652660 GCA_035645275.1 Anoxybacillus sp. | reverse complement strand
TATAGAGGGAGGTGAAGAGTCGATGCGCATCCATAAAGCCTACCGATTTCGTATCTATCCAAACAAACAACAAGAAATCCTCATTGCGAAGACGATCGGCTGTAGCCGCTATGTGTTTAACCATTTCCTTGACAAATGGAGAAAAATGTATGAACAAACAGGAAAAGGATTGACCTACACAATTTGTTCTTCCCAGCTCACTCAACTAAAACAAGAATTAACATGGCTCTATGAAGTCGATTCAACCGCCTTGCAAAATGCCCTTCAACATCTAGCGGAAGCGTTCACTCGTTTTTTCAACAAACAAAATAATCCCCAAAAATTTAAAAGTAAAAAACATCCCGTTCAATCCTACACCAGTCAATGCAACATTCCGAAAAAAGGAAAACCGTCGATCGAGGTCGTTGGAAATAAAATTAAACTGCCCAAACTCGGTTTGGTCCGCTTTGCGAAAAGTCAGGAAGTGAAAGGGCGCATCCTCAGCGCTACCATTAGGCGCAATCGAAGTGGAAAGTATTTTGTTTTACAAACATCATCGTTCTCTCAGGAGTGGTTAAAATAAGCAGGGAATCGACATGGCAGAAAAGCGTGAATCACCGAGAAAATAGTTATAAATAATGGATAATCAACACTCATCATGCTAAAATTGACGTGGGAAAGTTTTCTGGGGTTCCGTGGTTGTTTTAAGCGACCAGTCTGTGACTGAGAGAAAACGCACAGAAGTGACTGTGTACACGGAGGGACTAAAGCCAGGAAGGAATGTCTTTATGGATGTTTCTTTCGCGGCTTTTTTATTTTGATTGAAAGGAGCGCGCTAATATGGCATGGGTTTATTTAATTATAGCCGGCATTTTTGAGACCGTGTGGGCGATTGCATTAAAATATACAATGGGATTTACACGGCTTGTTCCGTCTGTTATTACGATTGCGGGAATGATTATTAGTTTTTACTTTTTATCGCTTGCGACAAAAGTATTGCCGATTGGAACAGCATATGCGGTTTGGACAGGAATTGGCGCAGTCGGAGCCGTTATTATTGGTATGGTATTTCTAAATGAACCTGTGAATGCTTCGAGGGTTATCTTTTTGCTGTTGATCGTGGTCGGTCTTATTGGTTTAAAATTGACGTCTGGGCATTGAGAAAGCAAACGAACTGCTGTAGATTCAGCAGTTCGTTTGCTTTTTATATTGATATTTGTAGAACTATAGTTATACGGTTTGTAAGATAGTAGTCTATTGAGGAATGTTTTAGGAATTTATTGGATTTATTCCGAAAATTACATACAGGAAGTATATTGATATGAAAAAGTTCGTATAATTTACAAAAATATCAGAAAGAGGTGAGAAAATGAGGGTGCCCATTTTATTCTCGATATTACTGATGCTTTTTGTTGCTCCTTTCACAACATTGGCAAATAACAACCAAGATATTATAGGAGCGATTAATAAAGAGATAAAGAAAAATTTTGCTGATTATAAAGATCATTCAGTGCGGATAATCGATAGCTTAACAACTTCTGCGGAAATCAATGAAGAAGGGGCAAAAGAAACAAGAAACATTGAGGTAATATTTGCACATGCTCAAAAAGTTGAAGTTAGGGATCGCATTTTTTACTTAGATTTTAAAGCGATATATTATTATGATCTGGATAATAAAACAATCATTGATTCAGGGCTAATAGAAAAGAATGAGCAAATCGAAAAATTTATAAATCAATATAAAAAACAAACTGGAAAGCAGATAAATACTCTTTCATTAACGATTTTTATGGCAGTGCTCCTTCTTTCAGTGATTGTACTCCCTATTTCAATTATCGTATTTCATAATAATTCTAGATCTACATCCTACAAATTGCACTTTGAACAGGCTAGTAGTGGGATGTTTAGAAGTTAAGCTAAAAATAGAGCTGACAAATTCGGTCAGCTCTATTTTTATGTTAAAGAAGGGATCGTTTACATTTATTGGATATGATTGAAGTTTCAGGATTCGTCATGATCGGGATGGTGTTTTTTAAATAAACCTGTGAACGCTTCACGGATTTATCTTTGTACTTTTTATTTTGGTTGGGCTTATTAGCCAAAAATGAACGTCAGGACATCGAACAAAAAAGCAGGGGAAGTGCTCCTGCTTTTTTGTATGAGTGGGCCTAACTATATATTATTTTTCTGAAGGAGACGGAATCGGAACTTTCCAATTTTCATCTTTGTATAAAACCATGGCTGTTTTTAACGTAAGGGTGAGTTGTTTTGGCATTTGCTCGATTTCTTCTATTTCTAATCCCCTTTTCACATGATAAGTCATTGTCTGCTTATCATAGCCTATTATAGATACACGGGAAGTGTCCTTGGTGTTAATGGTGAATACGTTTCCGTGTTCATCACTTAGTTCGAATCCTCCTCCTGCGAGAGGAACTCTTTCTTCTATTTCTAGTATTCCTACTCGTTTTCCGTCTTTGTTTGTCTCTAATCTAAAGTTTTGAATCGTAAATGAATTACCTTTGTAATCAAAGGAAACAGGTTTTTCATTTAACTTCGATGGATCAAATGTAATGGATTTATTAGGATACTCAGTTCTTTCAATACCCTTTAAAACAAGTGTCAATTTCTCAGATTTCGGGAATGGAATAAACGAATGGCGCCACTTCGTATCATTTATTTTTCGTGGAGACCGCTCAGTGCTGTCAGCTAAAATCATTCGCTTAGAACGATTATCTTCATTTCTTGGTAAAGTGGTGGCAACAACGTTTCCATTGCTGTCGATAATATCGTAGTGAATGGCATGATGCGAGTATTCGCCGTGTGGCAGGAAATATTCGGGTTTATCTGCCATCAATTTTTTACCTTTTTCCGTCCATTTTGTTTCAAAATTTAAACTCGTTAAAGTAGGAGAATATACGACATTCTTAAAGTCGATTAATAATCCCTCGTTCGTCACGTGTTGTTGATTGACAGGGAGAGTTGTTGTTGCTTGCATACTTTTTTCGATATTCACAGGGATTTTTAAATGCCATTTCCCTTCTGTTGAACCGATTTTTTCAATGTCAATGTTGGCAAAAAGCTGTTTTGCGTCACGAGCAGAACTGTTTAGTTCAAACATTAAATCGGCATAAGGATAGTGTGGAAACATGCGGGCAATAAATTGTGAAACCATTCTTCCTTTTTTTGTTCCGTAGGTTGTGTTTTCCGAAATTATGTCCTTTTTTTCATCTGTAATGTAAAATACGTTCAAATCTTTTACAAAATACATAGTATTTCCCGGCGCCCATTCCTCCGTATCAAAAAGAATCGTCGGGTCGATGTATTCACCGTTTTCTTTTTCAAGGCTGTACGTCAAAATGAGACGGTTTTCATCTGCCATCACTTCTTTTACTTTCAGCGTAATGCCGTTATCCGTAACGGAGTATTCGGCTTTTTCGGAAAAACCTTCTTTTGCAGCGGTCTGCAGTCCTTCATCTAAGTCAGGGCGAATGAAAAATGATTTGATATATGCGGCAAACGTCGGAGAAAGATAAGCGCCCGCTGAGATGCTAATTGTTACCGAAGCGACGGCAACGGTCAGCCACTTTTTCCATTTTGATTTACGTGGAGGTTTTGGTTTTGCCTGTTCTTCCATTTTGTAAGGAAGTTCTTTAGCGAATGTAAAAATGCTTTCGGGAACTTTTATTTCATCAATCGATTTTTGTACTTCCCGCTTTAAAAAATCATCTTGCAACTTCATTTTAATTCCTCCCTCCGCTCTTCTTGGTAATACCGATAAAGCAAGTTTCGTGCTTGAAACAGCCGCGATTTTACGGTTCCTTCTTTAATACTGAGAAGATTGGCAATCTCACTAATTTTCATGTCATGGTAGTAATGAAGAACGATAACGATGCGGTACTTAATATCGAGCTTTAATATGTAGGAAACTAGTTCACCTTCATATTCCTTATCAATCAATTCATCGATTGGTAAGTGAGTGCGACTAGGCAAAAAGGATAGAACGTCTGCGATGTCCGTATTGCGTTTTTCCTTTAAGTGCTTTCTTGCCAAGTCAATTGCACGATGAACGACGAGCCGATGAAACCATGCGGAAAAGTGACGAATCTCCTTATTTTCCATGATGGAACGGTATGCTTCCAATAAGCTATTCTGTACGGCATCTTCTGCATCGTGATGGGAGCGTAAAATCGTAAAGGCGATGCGGTAGGCTTTTGCTAAATGAGGCGACACCAGTTTGTAGAAAGCGTCTTTGGCGTCATTCCTGCATTGAAGCAAAAGTTCTTCTTCTTTAGTCAACGTGATCACCCTTTCTCGATTGGAAATGATTTCTACTATAAAGGCGAAACAAGAGTGATGTTGGTTCGTTTTTTTAGAAATTTTTAAGGAATTGCTATATTTTTTTAAGAAAGAACGCAAGCTGTTCTTTTTACGATGCAACCGTAAAAAATGAGGGAGAAACGAAATAATGAAAAAATCATTCGTTTTCGCACTATTATTCATTTTCTCGTTCGCCTTTTTAACAGTGCTAGATGCAGACGCAAAAGGGATGAAGTCGGGTAAATCTTCGTTTTCTATTTCGAAATCATCGGGTTCAAAACCTTCTAAGAGCAAAAAGGGAACTAAATTAAAAGGTGAAGATTGCGATGTGGAAGATTTATTAGAAGGTGATGATGATTGCGGAAATTCTTCCGATAGCGATGAGAAGGAGATGAAAGAGGAAAAGCAGACAAATATAAAAATACCGTGATGGGTTTGGATCCTTCTTATCGTTTTTATCATTCAGTTCATTATTTTTGCTTATTATGCCGATAAAGCTGACAAGGAAAAAGAAAAAAGTAATTTGCTATGAACTTTTTCCTATTTTTCCATAAAAATGATTGACTTCTAGTTAAAAAAAATATATCATTAAATTGTAAATAACTGAATTGCCTATAAAGGGGAGTAGCTTTAACAGCAAAGTCGTCAGTTCAGGGATAAAACCCTCGGCTTTGTTGGCAACGGTGACGTTGTTAGCGAGACCTTTACCAGTGTGGGTAAAGGTTTTTTATATTTTAATGACCTTTACCTACACGGTAAAGGTCATTTTTTCATTTAAGGAATAAATAAGGGAAGGAGAGGAAAAAACATCGGTAGTTATGGATTTCCTTAAACCGTTCTAGATGGTATATAAAAATGACGAGGAGGGAGAGAATTTATATGAGGAAACTGTTTAAAAGAGTGCGCTTTATTTTTAAAATACGACGGTTTATCCCTTTCCTTGCCGAGTTTTTCCTTTCAAAAGAAGTTTCTAATGTCAAGAAATTGCTTTCTGTTTTATTTGTTGTTTTATATATGTTATTGCCATTAGATGTGATTCCTGATTTCTTAGGATTTTTTGGTGTTGTTGATGATGTTACGATTTTTATGCTGATTTTACGGCAAATCATTAAAATGGCGCCTGAAAACTTAAAAAATAAATACGGCGTTTAATGGGTATGCTCATATGAGACTATTTTTGAAAAAGGATCGTATTAAATGAATGTGAAATAAATACTGATAAATGAGGGAGGTTTTTCTAGTGGAGTTATTTTCAGCTGAATTTTTATCGGCACTTATCTCAATCATTATTATTGACCTTGTTTTAGCGGGAGACAATGCGATCGTCATTGGATTGGCGGCAAGAAATCTGCCAAAGCACCAGCAAAAGCAAGCAATTATTTGGGGAACGGTCGGAGCGATTGTCATTCGCGCCTTAGCAACATTAGCGGTTGTTTGGTTGTTGAAAATTCCAGGATTGCTGCTTGTTGGCGGTATTCTGTTAGTGTGGATTGCTTATAAACTTCTTATTGAAGAAAAAGGGCATGATGTGGAAGCTGGCAGCAGTATGTGGGAAGCGATTCGCACCATTATCATTGCCGATGCGTTAATGGGATTGGATAATGTATTGGCGGTTGCCGGTGCGGCGCATGGAAGCTTTTTGCTTGTTATTTTAGGATTGCTCATTTCCGTCCCAATTGTCGTTTGGGGAAGTACATTAATTTTGAAATGGATCGAACGTTTCCCAATCATCGTGACGATTGGTGCTGGGGTTCTTGCTTGGACCGCGTCGAAAATGATTGTTGATGAACCGTTTTTGGAAGAATATTTTGCTAATCCGTTTGTGAAATATGGATTTGAACTTCTTGTTGTTGCTGGTGTAATTATCGCTGGGAAGATGAAAAAAGCGAAAGAAAACAAAAAAGAAACATTGAAAGAAGCATAATAACGCTTTTGTGGGTGAAAGGAAAAGAGCCGCAAACAAGGAGAGTTTGCGGCTCTTTCTATACTTATAACTCATCAAATCCATTATCGATATGATTCACTTTCGTATATTGCCGTGATTTTTGTTCAAAGAAGTCCGATTTTCCGAGGTCGACTTCTTCATACGCTTTAATCCAGCGAAGCGGATTAGTGCGGTACCCGGCAAACGGACGTTCAAAGCCCAGTTGATTGCAGCGGACATTAGCGTAAAATTTAATATAGTCGCTAAGGTCCTGAAGTGAAATTCCTTCAATTTTGTTGCCAATAATATAACTTGCCCATTCGATTTCCAGTTCCGCGGCTTTTATGAACGTTTGCTGGACGAATGCAGCCAGCTCTGGTGTGTTATATTCTGGATACTCCATCAATACTTCTTTAAAAATTTTTACAAATAAATCAACGTGTATTTGTTCATCACGGTTAATGTAATTAATCATTGTACTTGTCGCGACCATTTTTTGATTGCGCGCTAAGTTGTAGAAGAAGGCGAAACCAGAATAGAAAAATAATCCTTCTAGAATGACATCATAGACAATGGACTTCAATAAATTTTCGACATTTGGTTGTTCTGCAAATTCTTTATACCCGTTTGTGACAAAGTCATTTCTTTTACGCAAAATCGGTTCGTTTCTCCAAAATTCAAACACTTCATCCTGCTTGCTTTTCGGTACAAGGCTTGATAGGACATAGGAGTATGAATGATTATGAATCACTTCCTGCTGCGCCAATAAAATCATTAATGCATTAATGCTGGAGTCCGTAATGTAATCGGCGACTCTGCCTGCATAATCAGTTTGAATGCTGTCAAGAAGCGCCAGCAGTCCAATAATTTTTAAAAACGCATCTTTTTCATCATCGGTTAATAGCGGAAATTGTTTAATATCTTGGGACATATTAATTTCAAACGGGGTCCAGAAGTTGACGAGCATCCGTTTATATTTGGCAAACGCCCACGGATAAGCAATATCATCCCAGTTTAACACATTTGAGCTTTTTCCGTTAATAATTCTTGTCGAGCGGTTCGGTGCTTTCGGGTCCATAATGACTCTTTTTGTTAATGAATGTGACAATGTAAAATCCCCTCCCAGTTTTATTAGCTCGCGCATGATTCGCATTCGTCAATCATACTTGAAGTGGAACGGACATAATACGTTGTTTTTAATCCCTGTTTCCAAGCGGTGAGATGAAGGTTCAGCAAATCTTTCGCTTTAATCGTGTTCATGACGTAGATATTAAAAGAAATCGACTGGTCAACATGACGCTGTCGGGCGGCGTTTTGTTTGACGCTCCATAGTTGGTCAATATGATAAGCCGATTTGTAATACCATGTCGTTTCAGCGTTTAAATCCGGTACGGTTACAGGAATTTTATAATCTTTCTTTTCTTCGGCGTACACTTTTAAGAAGATAGGATCAATGCTTGCGGTGCTCCCGGCAATAATCGATGTCGAGGCATTCGGTGCGACAGCCATGAGATAACCGTTGCGAATGCCGTACGTCTTTACTTGTTCTTTTAACATGTTCCAGTCCAGACCGCTCTGAGAATGATGGTATCCCCGTTTCTCAAAGTAAGCTCCTGTATGCCAGTCTGAACCTGTAAATGCGGGATAGCTTCCTTTTTCTTTTGCCAGCTCCATGCTTGCTTGAATCGTTAAGTATGCAATTTTTTCATATAGCTTGTCCGCGTACTCGACCGCTTCTTCTGATTCCCAGCGAATCTCTTTAAGGGCAAGCAAATGATGCCAGCCAAATGTTCCAAGCCCAACGGAACGGTATTTTTGATTCGTCAGCTGTGCCTGTAAAACAGGAATTTGGTTTAAGTCAATGACGTTATCGAGCATACGCACTTGAATCGGGATTAAACGTTCGAGCACGTTATCTGTCACTGCGCGAGCTAGATTAATAGAAGATAAGTTGCAGACGACAAAATCGCCAGGTGTTTTGACTGTAATAATTTTGCCGTCTTTTGTGTATTGCTGTTCCATTATTGTCGGACTTTGATTTTGCGCAATTTCTGTACAAAGGTTGCTGCAATAAATCATACCTAGGTGAGAATTAGGGTTTTTTCGGTTCACTTCATCGCGGTAAAACATAAACGGGCTTCCTGATTCAAGTTGGCTGCGCATAATTCCTTTCATGATTTCGATGGCGGATACTTTTTCTTTCGATAAATGAGGGTTTTCCACACACTGCCAATATTTTTCGCGAAAACTGCCGCTGCCGCGTTCTTCATCATAAAAATCTTCTAAACTAAATCCCATGATTTTTCGCACTTCATGTGGGTCAAAAAGATACCAGTCACCGCGTTTTTCGACTTGTTCCATAAACAAGTCAGGAATGCAGACTCCAGTAAATAAATCATGTGTTCTCATTCGTTCATCGCCATTATTTAATTTCGCGTCTAAAAAGGCAAAAATATCTTTATGCCATACATCTAAATAAACGCATATCGCTCCTTTCCGCTGCCCTAGCTGATCGACACTGACTGCCGTATTGTTTAATTGCTTCATCCATGGAATGATGCCTGACGAAACACCTTTAAAACCGCGAATGTCGCTGCCGCGGCTGCGGATTTTACCAAGATATACGCCGATTCCGCCGCCTGATTTTGATAAATTGGCAATATCGGTATTGCTGTCATAGATTCCTTGTAAACTATCGTCTACCGTGTCAACAAAACAGCTAGACAATTGTCCATAGCTTTTTCCCGCATTTGCAAGAGTAGGAGTGGCAACGGTCATATATAAATTGCTTAACGCCCAATAAGCTTCTCGGACTAACGAAAAACGATGTTGTTTTGGTTCTTTTGCCATTAAGGTCATGGCAATGATTAAAAATCGTTCTTGAGGAAGCTCATATAAATTCCGATCGTAATCACGGGCTAGGTAGCGGTCGGCGAGGGTGCGAAGACCGATGTAAGTAAACAGCTTATCTTTTTCCGGATCAATCAATTTTCCTAGTTCTATAATTTCTTCTTTTGTGTATTCCTCTAAAAGTTTAGAACTATAAATCCCTTTAGCCACAAGAGTTTTGATTAAATGATAGAAATCGCCATACTGTTCTTCTTGGTGATATCCGCGATTTTTGGCCGCTTCCTTGTATAATTTTTTTAAATAAATGTGAGCGCACACAAATGTCCAATCTGGTTCATTTTCGTCAATATAAGACAAACCTTCTAAAATTAATAAGTTAGTGATTTTCTCAGCTGAAAGGGTGTCTCTGCTTTCAAACGTTTGTATGACTCTTTTTAAGTAGCTTTCTTTGTTTAGATTTGGATAGTTTTCCGTTATCTTTTTTACAAACGAGATGAGCCGCTCATGTGAAAATGGTTCAGCGTCTCCCTTTTCGTTTATAATCATCGTTGTTTTTGTATGTAAGCTCATTTCTCCAATCCCCCCCTGTATAAAATAAAAAATCCACTCAGCAAAAGTTGAGTGGATCAAACGATAGTATAAAAAGGCTAGTAAATCCCTTTTTAAACCATCGTTTCATCTTCCCAACCCCCGAAGAATTTGAAACTTAGCAAGTAAGGCAGGTCTCCTGACTCGTGTTTCCTCCTACTCTGGATCCTTCCCGTATATGCGCCGATAAAGCTGATCATATACAGTGGAACATTCCATTTCGTCCACACATACAGTTGCGGGGACAGTTCTGGATTCGCACCAGATTCCCTATTAAGTCCGTTCGGACACCTTCACTTGCGGTTTATCAATACAATATTTAGTTGTATATTGGTTTTGTACTACAATATATTGTGTTTATTTGATAACATCATATAATAGCTATACGGAAAATTCAACCACTTTTATGAAAGAGATTATTGCATGATATGTCTATATTAATAATTAAAAGGCGTATTAGTATAAGCCATAGATAGTAAGTAAGCCAGAGATTCAGGCGAAAAGCGGAAACTTTTTGTTGTGATTAAAGGAGATACATATTGTAGTACAGAAATATTTCAAAAATAAATTTGTTCAAAGAAAAGGGGAAGACATGGGTGGAAAAAGTAGAAAGTATTACGGTAAAAGGAACCGGTGACTTAAACGAAGATGCTGAAAACGCTTTTTATTTGGTTTGAGAGAACCGCAATAAAAAGCGTTTTTATATGTAAGTATAAACCATTTACTCAGAACGGGAGATCGTCAATTTAACTAACAGCACTTTTATAAGCCATCCAACAATCAAACCAGGAATGACTGATAACATCGGAAGCCAAATCGGACCGAAGAAAATGCCGAAAATCGTTAATTCTGTGGAGTATATAAGACCTACAGTTACGAAATAGGCAGAAAAGACAAAGGGGAGAAAAGCATAAGGTGATTTACCTCCGCCTGCATCTTTATAGGCATCCCACATCGCAAAAAAATATAAACAAGGATAAAACATAAGCCATTGATAATTAATGACGTACACAGATTCCTCGATTCGTCCTAAAAAGCTCAAGCGAATGGCCTCATTGAAATTAGATTGTACGTTAATTAAAAATTCTAAAATGATAAGAATAATACCTTTCATATACTTTTGATTTAAAAATTGTCCAAAACCAGGCAGCGCAATGCTCCATAATAACCGTTCAATCGCTTTCACACTTCTTAAACCCTTTACTAATATATTTTTTTAATATCGCCTCGTACAGTTTATGTCAAGAATAATATTTACTATGTGTTTCAAGTAAGAGTTATAAGCAGAGGTTCGTTTTTCATCACTCACTCCCTCTCCTTACTGTCGCAACAACATATGTTCAAAAAAAGATGTGTACGGCGAATGATATAGACAACTATTCACAATAATGTTCTTTATTACATTTTTTTACAAACAAAATGGTTTTATTCATTTTTAGCAATGAGTTGTGTGAGGAATTATTTTACAAATAACGGTTATATATAGATGAACTAGAAGAACAAAATTTGACATGTTAGTCCGTCATTTTGACATGTTAGGTTGCGATTTTATCATCTTAGATTTTTATTTATCTAATTATTCATAATTATTAGTATAATTTTTGTGAGGGATGGATAAAGGGGGAAAAAAGATGAAAGCGCTTAAATCAATTTTGCTTTGGGGAGCGATTTCTGCCCTAGGAGCTGTTGGATTTGCGGTGTTGGCTTTAAATCGTGGCGAGAGCATTAACGCCATTTGGTTAATTGTTGCGGCTGTGTGCGTCTATGCTGTCGCTTATCGTTTTTACAGCCGATTTATGGCTAACAAAGTATTTCAGCTAGATGACAATCGTAAAACGCCGGCTGAAATTTTTAATGACGGTAAAGACTACGTTCCAACAAACAAATGGGTATTGTTTGGTCACCACTTTGCCGCAATTGCTGGTGCGGGTCCGCTTGTCGGCCCAATTTTAGCATCACAAATGGGCTACTTGCCGGGCACGCTTTGGATTGTCGTTGGAGTTGTGTTAGCAGGAGCTGTACAAGATTTTGTTATCTTATTTGCTTCCATGCGCCGAAATGGAAAATCGCTCGGTGAAATGATTAAAGAGGAAATTGGTCCTGTAACAGGCTTTATTGCAATGCTTGGTATTTTAGGAATTATGATTATTTTATTGGCTGTATTAGCTCTAGTTGTTGTGAAAGCACTTGTAGGAAGCCCGTGGGGAATGTTCACAATCGCAGCGACGATTCCGATTGCCATTTTTATGGGAATATATATGCGCTATGTGCGTCCGGGACGTGTTGGAGAAGCCTCATTAATCGGTTTTGTCTTATTAATCGCATCGATTATGGCTGGCCAGTATGTCGCTGAAAATGAAACTTTGGCGAAAATGTTCACATTTAAAGGAGAGACGATTGCTCTTTTAATGATTGCCTATGGGTTCGTTGCTTCAGCGTTGCCAGTATGGTTGTTGCTTGCTCCGCGTGATTATCTAAGTACATTTCTGAAAATTGGAACAATTGTTGGCTTGGCATTTGGTATTCTTATTGTTGCACCTGATTTACAAATGCCGGCAGTTACGAAGTTCGTTGATGGCACTGGCCCAGTATTTGCTGGTAATTTATTCCCGTTCTTATTTATTACCATTGCCTGCGGGGCTGTTTCCGGATTCCATTCTCTCGTTTCTTCGGGAACGACACCAAAAATGATTGAGCGCGAAAGCCATGCTCGTCCAATTGGCTATGGTGCAATGTTAATGGAGTCATTTGTAGCGGTAATGGCATTGATTGCGGCATGCGTCTTAACACCAGGAACATACTTTGCGATTAATAGTCCAGCAGCGGCTATCGGGCAAGATGTTGTGCAAGCAGCGCAAACTGTTTCGTCTTGGGGGTTTACGGTTACTCCTGATGACTTAAAAGAATTGGCGGATAATGTCGGCGAAGAAACAGTTTTGTCGCGCACAGGCGGAGCACCGACGTTAGCGATTGGAATGGCCGTGATTTTATCCGATGTCATTGGTGGAAAAGCGTTAATGGCATTTTGGTATCATTTTGCGATTTTATTCGAAGCGTTGTTTATTTTAACAACGATTGATGCAGGTACACGTGTCGGCCGCTTCATTATTCAAGATCTTTTAGGCCATTTCTACAAGCCGTTTGCGAAAACAGAATCATTACCGGCCAATATTATTGCGACAACGTTGTGTGTGCTTTTATGGGGATATTTCCTATATCAAGGGGTTATTGACCCGCTTGGAGGAATTAACACGTTATGGCCGCTCTTCGGTATCGCGAACCAAATGCTTGCCGCGATTGCTTTATTATTAGGGACAACGGTTTTATTTAAAATGGGCAAAAAAGCATACGTATGGGTGACGCTAGTTCCGACAACTTGGATTTTAGTCGTAACAATGACAGCAGGGTTCCAAAAGCTATTTCATGAAAATCCAAAAATCGGGTTCTTGGCGCATGCCAACGTATTTAAAGATGCGTTAAATCAAGGAAAGATTTTACCTCCAGCAGCCAATGAAGCGCAAATGCGGCAAATTATCATGAACGACTATGTTGATGCGGCGCTTTGTGCAGCTTTCATGCTTGTTGTCATAGCGATGCTCATTTCTTCTATAAACATGTGGATGAAGGTATTGAAAAACAACAACAATGTACCATTAAAAGAAGCGCCGTATATTCCACGCGATGAAGGAAATGGAGTGCAGCATTATGCGTAATCTCTTATCAGCGATTAAAAAACACCGCAAACAATTTATTGATTTGCTTGTCGGTGTGCCCAATTATGAAAAATATGTAGAGCATATGAAAACTCATCATCCAGGCGAGCCAATCAAGTCACGGAAACAATTTTTCTGTGAAGCGCAAGAGGCGAGATATAACGGAAAAGGCGGGAAAGTGTCCCGTTGTTGTTAAATGAATGAAAAAGGGGGACATCTAAAATCCCCCTTTTTCTCTTTACATCAATATGGCCGCGATTTTTAGGCTTTTTTGTTGTTACTTGCATTCATTTCGTTAGCGATTTCTTGATCGGTAATGGCTTTGGCACTTGGCAATCCAGCTTTTGTTTTTTTGTTACGCTTTGTCGTGTTACAGCCTCTTGTTATTAATGGTTATGTAAATCAATTAAGTAAAACATAAGGGGGATCAATGATGAAAGTATTAGTAGTTGGAGCCGGTGCTGTCGGCGGTTATTTCGGAGGACGGTTACTTGAAAAAGGGGTTGATGTGACATTTCTTGTCCGTGAAAGACGGAAGAAGCAACTACAAGAACGAGGATTAGTCATTAAAAGCATCCATGGAGATGTGGTTTTATCGCCAAAAACATTGCAGACAGGTGAAAAAGCGGACGATTTTGATGTTGTCATCTTTTCCAATAAAGCATATCATTTGCCGGAAGCGATTCGCGATGTAAAGCCATATGTCGGGGAGAAGACGCTCGTTTTACCTTTGTTAAACGGGATGGCGCATATGGATGTGCTTTGGAGAGAATTTGGGCGAGACAACGTATTAGGCGGCCTCTGCTTTATCGAAACGACGTTAGATGCTCAAGGAACAATTATTCAAACAAGTGCATCTCATGACGTAAAATTTGGTGAATGGTCGGGAGAAATAACAGAACGGATAAAAGCGCTTGAACAATTGTTTTCGAATTGTAATGCACGCTTTCGTTTAAGCGAACACATTGTAACAGATATGTGGCATAAATATTTATTTATTGCGACAATGTCCGGGGTAACGACATTATTCCGTGCTCCTATTGGGCCGATTCGTGACGGGGAGTATGGTCAAGAAATTCTTTTATCGCTGTTAAAAGAAATCGCGAGTATTATTCGGGCGCATGGGGCGCCGATTGACGAACAAATTGAAGCAAAGCAGCTGGCGCAAATGAACAAAATGATGCCGGAAATGAAATCTTCGATGCAGCGCGATATGGAAAAAGGATATATGGTGGAAGCGGACCATCTTCAAGGTTATTTATTGCAGCTTGCAAAAGAATATCAAATTGAGGCACCGATTTTAAAAGCTGTTTATCATAACTTGAAAATTTATGAGCAAAGTCAAATTCGCAATTAAAAGTGAGATCAATAATTTTTTGAGATGCAATGGTGAAAGTGAATGGAAGCGGTATTTTCGCTCATCTCGCATATTTGAAATCATGAAAGAGTCTACCCTTTGAAAAATGGTATGGTTTCGTGACGATAAAAGGGTGGACTTTTTGTGGACTTATATGTTGTGGAACATATTGATTCGTGAAATTTTTATAGAAATGCAAATTTTTTCTTTAAACAAAACACATAGTATATTAACATGGTATAGTGTATAGGTTTAAATTATAATGCATTATTTTGAAAGCGGTTTAATATTTAATATAAGTGCATGAGAAGAGGAGGATACAGCCTTGAATAAAGCATGGTGGAAAGAAGCTGTTGCCTATCAAATTTATCCGAGGAGCTTTATGGATTCCAACGGTGATGGAATTGGCGATTTGCGTGGAATTATGCAAAAGCTTGATTATTTAAAAGACCTTGGAATCGATGTCATATGGATTTGTCCGATTTATAAATCGCCAAATGCCGATAATGGCTATGATATTAGCGATTATCAGGCGATTATGGAAGAGTTCGGAACGATGGAAGATTTTGATTTGCTGCTTGAAGAAATTCATAAACGCGGCATGAAAGTCATTCTTGACCTTGTGATTAACCATACAAGCGATGAGCATCCATGGTTTATTGAATCCCGTTCATCAAGAGATAATCCGAAGCGTGACTGGTATATTTGGCGTGACGGAAAAGATGGAAAAGAGCCAAATAACTGGGAAAGCATTTTCGGCGGCTCAGCTTGGGAATATGATGAAAAGACAGACCAATATTATCTGCATGTGTTCGCAACGAAACAACCTGATTTAAACTGGGAAAATGAAGAAGTGCGCCGCGCCCTGTATGACATGATTAATTGGTGGTTAGATAAAGGAATCGATGGATTCCGCGTCGATGCTATTTCACATATTAAGAAAAAACCAGGACTACCAGATTTGCCAAATCCGAAAGGGCTCGACTATGTTCCGTCTTTCGATGGACATATGAACCAAGAAGGGATTATGGATTATTTAAAAGAGCTCAAAATGCAAACGTTTGCGCATTATAACATTATGACAGTCGGTGAAGCGAACGGGGTAAAAATCGAACAAGCGGAAGAATGGGTTGGTGAAAAAGACGGTATCTTTAATATGATTTTTCAATTTGAGCATTTAGGGCTTTGGGAAAAAGGAACAGATGGCGGAGTCGATGTTCGCCGTCTAAAGCGAACGCTTACAAAATGGCAAAAAGGATTAGAAAACCGCGGCTGGAATGCTTTATTCCTTGAAAATCACGACCAGCCTCGCTCTGTTTCGACTTGGGGAAATGACAAAGAATATCTTGTGGAAAGTGCGAAGGCGCTTGGGGCGATGTATTTTCTTATGCAAGGAACCCCGTTTATTTATCAAGGACAAGAGATTGGTATGACGAATGTTCGTTTTGAAAGCATTGATGAATATGACGATGTAGCGATGAAAAATTTTTACCGCATTGAAACAGAAAAGGGACGTTCTCATGAAGAGATTATGAAAATTATTTGGAAAAAAGGGCGCGACAATTCACGCACACCGATGCAATGGTCTGCGGAAGCAAATGCTGGTTTTACGACTGGGACCCCGTGGATAGGCGTGAATGAAAACTACAAAGAAATTAATGTAGAAAAACAATTAAAAGACCCTAACTCTGTTCTAAACTTCTATAAAAAAATGATTCGCCTTCGTAAGGAAAATGAAGTTTTTATTTATGGAACATATGATTTAATTTTAGAAAAAGATAAAGCGATTTACGCATACACAAGAACACTTGGAAACGAAAAAGCAGTGATTATTGTCAATATGACGGATAAACCGGCTCTTTATCGCTATGAAGGCATTAAATTGTCTTCTGAACATTTAGTGCTGCAAAACTATGATGTAAAGCCGCACAAAAATGCGACACGCTTTAAGCTGAAGCCATACGAGGCGCGTGTGTATTTGTTGAAATAGAAGGGGCTGCCCCGTCGGTGTCTGACCTCACACTCATTTCACAATATAGAGTGCATTGATTCAATGTTATGTCCTGTATATTGTGCTGTGGGGTCTGACACTTTACTTGAGGGGCAGCCTCTTTCATTTCAATTAGTAGCTATTTTATATCCTTCAGTCATTTCTTTCAGTTTTGCTACTGGAGATAGAAGTAGTATGATGGCAGATAATATGAATCCAAAACCAAAGATGAGTAACGTTAGCTTTATGCTTATCCAACTCCCTAATATGCCTCCGGAAAATGCCCCAATTGGCATAAATCCCCTTGATATAAACCGGTTGCTTGCGTTTACTCTTCCCAATAAATGATTTGGAGTGATAGTTTGTCTAAGGCTGACTTGAGTAATGAAGTAAACGGTGCTGCCGATACTAGACAGTAATTGTCCGAAACAAAGCAAGATCAATTTGGTGTATGGGTTTACTTGAGCAGGGATGAGAGGGACGATGATGGAACCGAACAAAATAAAAATACAAGAAACCATTAACGTTTTCCCAATTCCTAACGATTGAATGAACTTATTTGTAATAAATGAGCCGAGCAATGCCCCAACGCTTCCCAAGCCTAAAATTAAGCCGAGAGAAAATGAGGAAATCCCTAAGAAGTTGACTACATACAAGATGTACACAGCTCCAAACGCACTGCCGCAAAAATTCAAAATGGCGGTGCTAAATGTAATCGATTTGAAAATCGGTTCTTTTAAAATGATCGCTAAGCCTTCTTTTATGGCTTTAAAGATGTTTTTATTGTTAGTCGGATGAATTTGTTCATCACTGTTAACAAAATGAATGAGAATAGTAGAAATTAAAAAACTAATAGCGTCTATGATGGTAGCAAAAGGAGCAGTTAATATAGCGATAAGTCCACCAGCAAGGGAAGGGCCGGCAATACTTGAGATAGAACGGCTTGCTTCTAGTTTGCTATTAGCTGCAGCAAGATGATTGGTTGGAACAACGGATGGTATGTACGATAAATAAGCCAGTTCAAAAATCATACTTGTTGTAGCTGTTAAAAAAATAACAACGTACAAATGATAAATATTTAATATACCAAAAAAAATACAGAAATGGGATTGTTAACAGAAGAGCGGCAGATATCACGTTTGTATACAGTAAAAACGGCTTTCTTTTGGTGCGGTCAATCCATACACCGACAAATAAGCTAAATAAGAAGAACGGCAATGAATGAAGTGCTTGAAGAATTCCCATTTGAAAGGAGGTTGCATTCAAAATGGTGACCGCGGTAAGCGGGATCGCGATCATAGAAATTTGTGAACCAAACAAGGAAATCGTTTGCCCGTACCATAGTAATTGAAAGTTTTTGTTTTTCACCGTATTCACCTACTTAAATGGATTAAAATTTGATATATTTATATTTTACCATAAATTAGAAAAAACAATTATGTTTCTACTTTATTGAATTGGGCATAGTCCAAGTTTACATCGCTGTAAATGCTCGACATTCTTGAACGCAATGTTGAGATAGGAATTTTATGATGTTTGGTGAATATGTTTAGAGGGGGAATTAAATGAAGGAGGCTGTGATCATGGATGTTCGTTACCCTATTGGTAAACTTGAAATACCACAATCTTTCAATGAACAAGATGTGAGAAACTGGATTGAGGAAATTAAAGCATTGCCAAAGAGATTGCGTGAAGCTGTGAGTGGTCTTGATGAGGAACAATTAAACACTCCTTACCGTGAAGGTGGATGGACGATTTCTCAAGTTGTTCATCATCTGGCAGATGCCCATATGAACGCGTTTATTCGCACGAAGCTTATTATCACGGAAGATCTTCCTACCGTAAAACCTTTTGAAGAGAACGACTGGGCGGAAACGGCTGAGGCTAGTTCTTTTCCAATTGAAGCGTCTCTTAAATTATTAGAAGGGCTTCATGAGCGTTGGGGAGCTTTGCTTGAATCGTTAGAGCCGGAACAGTTTCAGCGCAAGCTTTATCATCCGGCACTAAAAACGACGATGGATTTGTATACATGCGTGGCGATGTACGCTTGGCATGGAAACCATCATGTGGCACATATTCAAAATTTGCGGTTGCAGAAGGGATGGTAACAAGAAAGAGGCTGATCTAAAACAAAGTGTCCGACCACGCAATCACAATATATCACAAATGACTTATATATTGTGGATTGTGCGTGAGGTCAGACACTTATCGGTCAGCCTCTTATCTGCGTGAATGCACTTCATATATCGCAAATTTTAAGTAGTCGCCTTCATCCGCGGCAAGAAGTTTTGGATGATCGTAGCCTGCGCCGCTCCAATGAATTTGCCGCAAGATTTTTTTCGCATCAAATGCGGCATCTTCAATCATCGCTTGGAACATGTCCGCGTGTACGTGATACGAACAACTTGCTGTGACAAAGAATCCGCCGTCTTTAACAAGCTTTAAGCCGTTTAAATTAATGTCTTTATATCCAGCTAGCGCTTTTGGAACAGCATGAGCGGATTTCGCAAAAGCAGGTGGGTCAATGATGACAACATCCCATTTCTTTCCTTGTTGTACACATTCGCGTAAGTAGTCAAACGCATTAGCAACGACAAAGTCGACATTGGTAAAACCATTTAAAGCCGCATTTCGCTTTGCCGTTTCGATAGCGTGTTCGGAAATATCGACAGCGGTCACATGCTTAGCGCCGTATAGGCAAGCATTTAACATAAAGGATCCTGTATGTGTAAAGCAGTCAAGTACAGTTGTGTTTTTGTCAATAAGCGGTTTAATAGCAGCACGGTTTTGGCGTTGATCAAAGAAAAACCCTGTTTTTTGCCCGTTTTCAATATCAACAATATATTTAACGCCGTTTTCTTCAATAAGTACCTCTGTTTCAGACTTACCGTACCAAAATCCTTTTTCCTGTTCCAATCCTTCTAGTTCGCGAACATATACGTCGTTGCGCAAGTAAATGGCTTTCGGATTAAACACTTCAAGCAATCCTTTTAAAATCCAATCTTTTCGTTTTTCCATACCGAGAGAAAGAATTTGCACGACTAAGATGTCTTCGTATTTATCAACAATCAATCCCGGCAAAAAGTCTGCTTCCCCATAAATTGCGCGGCATGAACGAACGCCTGGAATCATTCGTTCGCGATAAGCCCAAGCTTTGCGAATTCGTTCGATAAAAAATTGCTCGTTTAATTCTTCTTCCGGATTTTGTGTAAGAATGCGGACGATCATTTGCGATTTTGGATTGATGTAGCCCTTCGCTAAAAAGTAATTTTGATGGTTATATACATCAACGAAGTCTCCCGGTTCAAAATCTCCCTCAATATAATCAACTTCGCTTTGGAATACCCAAGGATGGCCTTGTTCGAGCCGTTTTTTTCGCTTCCGTTTCAAAAAAACTTTTGCCACGTTCTCAACTCCATTAATCATAGTTTGCTTTATCTATAATACAAAATGAGAGGGAAACAAGCAATGTTTCCCTTCTTAAGCAGCAGTATTGGTTAATGTATCTTTTTTCGCTCCATTTTTCTTTGGCAAATAAGCAAGTAAGATAGAGAACAGTGGTGACAAATATAAGAAGAATGCGTAAGGGATGTATTCAATCACATCCACGCCTAGTGTGCTGGAGAAAAACGCCCCGCTGACTCCCCAAGGAACAAGAGGGTTTACTAGCGTTCCTGCGTCTTCCAATGTCCGCGCTAATGTTTTTCGTTCGACGTTCATGTTGTCATAGAGTGTTCGAAACGATTGTCCTGGCAGTAAAATAGAAAGATATTGCTCCCCGGTGAGAAGATTGACACTAATTGAACTGGCCACTGTAGCAGACACAAGCCGGCCGCGTGAATGTACTTTTTTTGCTAAGCCGGAAAGAAGTGCATCAATCAGTCCAATTTTATTCATCACCCCGCTTAAGGAGAACGCAATCATAATAAGAGAAATGGCCCACATCATTGATTGAAGTCCGCCGCGATTGACAATTTTATCGACAAGTTCATTTCCTGTTTCAAACGAAGGTCCATGTTGAATAACCGTCATGATTCCAGAAACGGACATATTCGCTTGGATGAAAAACGCTACGATTATACCAGAGAAAATTCCTGCAAGTAAGGAAATGATTGTTGGTGTTCGGCGCATCGCTAAAACCGCTAATAAAATTGGCGGTAAGAGAGCGAGAAGATGAATATTAAACTGTTGTTCCAATGAAGTGACGATACTCTCAAGTTCTTTAATGGTTCCTGCTGATGAAACGTTTTTTTCAAATAAGAAAAATAAAACACAAGTGAATGCATAGCTTGGAATCGTTGTTCCCATCATATGTCGAACATGTGTGATAATGTCGACTGACGCAACTCCAGAAGCGAAGTTAGTCGTATCTGAAAGAGGAGACATTTTATCCCCAAACATGGCTCCGCAAATAACAGCACCCGCAGCGAGCGCAGGATGGATGTCAAACGCAAGAGCAATTCCCATCATGGCTACGCCAACCGTGCTAATGGCTGTGAAGGAACTTCCAGTCAATATCGATGTGAGAGTCGTAAGGAACAAAGAACTCATTAACACAAACGTTGGGTCAATCCATTGAATGCCATAATATAAAACCGTCGGAATCGTTCCGCTTACCATCCAGGTTGCAATTAACATGCCAATGAGCGCTAATATAATGATTGGCTTTAAACTATCTCGTAAGCCGCTTAGTATTCCTTCCTCAAGTTCATCCCATTTCATGCCTTTCACTCTAGCAAATAAGGCTAGAACAATTAAACTACTTAATAACGGAATATGTGGTTCTGCTTTGACGATAAATAAACCGTAAAAGATGATTCCCATCATGCTAGATAATAGAAAGAGCGAAGTAGTTCGTGTAAGTTGCATCGTATGTAAGCTCCCTTCAATGTTACAATCTCTAACTTTTACACTTAAACGCTTTTAAGCTTTTATGCTTTTATGCATAAAAGTGTAAAAGCTATAATCATGCTAATTGAAAGAAATAATCTTGTCAATCATAAAGAGATTTTTTTGAAAAATAAGAATATAATTGAAAGAGGATGGCACATTAAAGACGAAAAAGGGGACATAAGTGAAAGTAATGCAAATGTTTAAATATTTGTTATTAGTCATTACTGTCATTGGACAGATTGTTGGAATTGTATTTCTTTTTATTAATATAAAAGCATCTGTCATGTTCTTTATAATCTATGCAGTTGCATTTGTATTATTAATTGTATTGTTTATGAAAGAGCGTTTAGAGGAAAAAAAGGAGGAAGATGACAATGATTATCGTGACTACTGATTATGTACCAAGAAAAGAAATTAAAGAATATAAAGGGTTTGTTAAAGGAAATACTGTTCAATCCAAACATATCGGTAAAGATATATTGGCAAGCTTTAAAACGATTGTTGGCGGTGAAATTAAAGAGTATACGCAAATGATGGATGAAGCAAGGCAAATTGCGATTGGGCGCATGGTAGAAGAAGCAAAGCAAAAAGGAGCTAATGCCATTGTTGGAGTGAAGCTGACAACGGCAGCGATTATGGCGAATACGTCAGAAATTTTAGCTTACGGCACAGCGGTGGTTGTCGAAGAATAAAAGAAGTTGTATAAAAATTCTTGACAATAATTTGAAAGTGTAGTTATGATAAACTCAAATAAATCAAAATTGAATAAATAGTGAATTCCACTAGGGGGGCCTTTAGATAGGCTGAGATCAAAGTGTGCCTTTGAGACCCTTAGAACCTGATCTGGATCATACCAGCGTAGGGAAGTGGAAGTGGCGGAATTGTATATTTGTAATACCAGGTATTTCCAACCACTTTCTTTACGCTTGTAAAGAAAGTGGTTTTTTGTTTGGGTAAATCACAGAAATTAGGGCCCTGTTCTGTGTTTTCCATAAAACGATTTTTAATCTTTGGAGGGAATGCGATGTCATTTGCAAAACAGCTGCGCCAAGCGGCAGATTTCATTTGGGAAGCGAGCTTTCAACACCCGTTTGTAACGGAGTTAGGTAAGGGAACGCTTGATTTAAAATGCTTTCGTTATTATGTTTTACAAGATTCGTATTATTTAAGTCATTTTGCGCGAGTTCAGGCGTTGGGGGCAGCGAAAGCCGCTGATTTACATACGACTTCCCGCATGGCGCATCACGCGCAAAATACGTATGAGGCGGAACTAGCTTTACATGAAAATTTCGTTAAGAAATTGGGAATTACCGAGGAAGAAAAAGCTTCTTTTGTTCCCGCGCCGACTGCGTATGCGTATACGTCGCATATGTATCGCGCGGCTTATGAAGGACATTTAGGAGATATTATTGCGGCGATTTTGCCGTGCTACTGGCTTTATTACGAAATTGGTGAACGCTTGAAAGATTGCAAGCCGGCAGAGCCGATTTATCAGGAGTGGATCGCTGTCTATGGCTCAGAGTGGTTCCGCAGTTTAGTAGAAGAGCAAATCGCTCGCTTGGACGCAATCGCTGAAATGGTTACAGAAGCAGACAGAAAGCGGATGGAACAACATTTTATCATCAGCAGTCAGTACGAATACGCTTTTTGGGAAATGGCTTATCGTCTAGAAACATGGCCAGTTGAAAGAAAGGAGACAGCTGAACATGCAAACCAATAAAGGATTAAAATTAGCTGATGTTTTAACAACCGTTGTTATTTCGATTGTATTTGGTATTGTCTACAAATTATGGGGGCCATTTTATTACTTTGTAAAACCATTTGGCGTGCATATTGATCAGCTTGTATATGGAATGTGGTTTATTGCGGCCACAGTTGCTTATCTCATTATTCGTAAACCGGGTGTAGCGCTTCTTGCCGAAACAGCGGCGGCATCGGGCGAATTTATTATGGGGTCTGAATGGGGACTTGAGGTATTGATTTATGGACTTGTACAAGGATTATTTGCTGAGTTTGTGTTTGCAGCATTTCGCTATAAGCGCTTTGATGTATTCGTTGTTTCTTTGGCTGCCGCTGCTTCCACAATTGGCTCGCTCATAATGGACTTTTACAAAGGATATATTGAAGAACTGGCTGTTTGGAATCTTACATTGTTTATCGGCGCCCGTTTCATTGGTGCCATCGTCATCGCGGGGATCTTTGCCCATTCTCTTGTAAAAGCATTAGAAGCAACGGGTGTAACACAAATGGTACGTCCGGCATCAAAAGAAGATTATGATGCATTAAATCGCTAGAAGGTGACTGAATGGAAAAAGTTGCTTTTGTTAAAAACTTAAGGTTAAAATTTCCCGGAAAAGACACGTTGTTATTTAAAGATTTATCCATTTCTTTTCATCAAGGAGAAAGAGTATTGTTATTAGGACCTTCAGGGTGCGGGAAATCAACTTTGCTGCAAGTAATGGCAGGGTTGATTCCTCATTCGATTGAGATACCAATGAAAGTAGAAAATATTCAAATTCCCGAAAAATGGGGATATGTATTCCAAGACCCTGATACACAGTTTTGTATGCCATTTGTTGATGAAGAAATTGCGTTTGTCCTTGAAAATCTAGGAGTGCCACGGGAGAAAATGCCGGAACGAATCAACGAACTGTTAGAGCTCGTTGATTTACGGCTGCCAACTTTCCATGTGAATATTCAAACATTATCAGGAGGGATGAAACAGCGGCTTGCCATTGCTTCCACATTGGCATTGAATCCCGATGTTTTATTTTTAGATGAACCGACGGCCATGCTTGATGAGGAAGGAACGAAAACCGTTTGGGAAACGATTAAACAAATTGCTGACGATAAAACGATCATTATTGTTGAACATAAAATCGAACATGTTCTCGATTTTGTCGATCGTATTATTTTGTTTAATCACGATGGAGAAATCGTTGCAGACGGCGAGGCAGAAACGATTTTTCGGGAATATAAGAATGTGATTCAACAACAAGGAATTTGGTATCCCGATGTTTGGAACGATTATATAAAGAACCGTTTACAACGTCCTGCGCTCCATCGGCAAACGGAAGTGCTTCGTCTGCAAGATTTTAAAGGTTACCGAAATAAAGAAGTAAAAATCCGTATCGATGAAGCGGTTGTTTATGCGGGAGAATGGATTGCTGTTACAGGACAAAATGGAGCTGGAAAAAGCACGTTGCTGCACGCCATTATGGGGTTAATTCGCACAGATGGAATTTGCACATTATATGGCAAGACGGTTCGGGAAATGAAAAATATCGTGAATCATATCGCCTTTGTATTTCAAAATCCAGAGTTTCAATTTGTCACGAACTCTGTGTATGAAGAAATTGCCTATACGCTTCTCCTGCAAAAAAGAACGGAGCCGGAAATCGAAGACACTGTTTCTTCAATGCTAAAAATGTTCCATTTAGAAGAACAAAAACAGCAGCACCCGTATCAGCTATCAATGGGGCAAAAGCGTCGCTTAAGTGTAGCAGCTTCGATTGTAAATGGACAAAAATTGCTGTTGTTAGACGAACCGACATTCGGACAAGATGCGAAAAATACATTTGCTTTGTTAGAACTTTTAGAAGAGTACCGGAGGCAAGGAGCAACCATTATCATGGTCACCCATGATGAACATATCGTTGAACATTTTGCGACAAGAAGATGGGAAATTAAAGATGGCTGTTTAATTCGTGATGAGTCGCTTATATCTTCCCGTTCTGCCAGCGCCTTATTGAGTGTTTGAAGGGGGGGGAGGAGCGGTGAGATTAGATATAAACTATCGTGAAACATGGCTACACCGAATTAATCCAAGTTTAAAACTCATCGTAATGACTGTCTTGTTTGTTGGTGTTCTGTTTATTCATAACCCGAATGTACTGATAAATTTAACGCTTGGCTTTTTGTTGTTACTGTTTGCATTTGCAGGTTATCCAGTGAAATATCTCTTATTATTTCTTCTGCCGTTTTTGTTTATTTTTGTTTCGACGGCCGTATCGATGATTCTTTTCGGTAACGGTCACACAACATGGTTTCAATGGGGACTTATTCATATTACCGAAGAAAGTTTTTTTCGCGGCTTGCATCTCGGGTTTCGCGCGTTTATTTTTGCGCTTCTTGGCCTTCTCTTTTCATTAACAACAAGGCCAGTCTACTTATTTTATTCGCTTATGCAGCAGCTAAAATTAAAGCCGAAATATGCTTACAGCTTTTTAGCGGGCATTCGCCTCATTCCGATTATGCTTGAAGAATTTCAAACGGTGCAAAACGCTTTGAAAGTGAGAGGAGCGGCTGAAAAAAGCAACGTTTTTTACAAAATAAAACGGCACGCCATTCCGCTTCTTTCCCAAAGCATTCGCCGCGCGCAGCGAATCGCAATCGCCATGGAAGCGAAACGTTTTTCCCAGGCAGAAGGCAGAACGTTTTACTATGAAATCGGCTTTAGTAAATATGACGTAGTATTTGCCATCTATGTTGTTGTGATTAGCTTGCTCGCCTACTATCTATCTACTGTTTACCCGTACATTCCGATTGCCGATGTACGCTAGAAAGCGGGGAATGTTTGTGGGAGAGTTTCATGTTATATCGACGGGGCAGCAGTCGAATGAGCGGTTAATCGAAACGATTACAGACATTCATCCTTATGTCGATGCGATTCATTTAAGAGAAAAAAAGAAAACAGCAAAAGAGTTGGCGGCACTTATTTCTGTATTGATAACCAAAGGAGTGCCGCCAGAAAAATTAATCATCAATGACCGAGTGGATGTAGCAGTTGTCTGCGGAGCAGCCGGGGTTCAGCTTGCTTACCATAGTCTAAATGTGAAAGCGGTTAAAGAACACTTTCCTTCATTGCGCGTCGGCTGCTCCGTTCATTCATTGGAAGAAGCGCAAGAAGCAGAGCGGGACGGCGCGGATTATTGTCTATACGGACATATTTTCCCAACTGATTGCAAAGCAGGACTGTCACCGCGAGGGCTTTCGGAGCTAGCAGTCATTGCAAAACAAATTCATATTCCTGTTATTGCGATTGGCGGAATCAAGCCGGATAACGTTGAAAAGGTGCTGCAGGCAGGAGCAAAGGGAATTGCGGTCATGTCGGGAGTGTTTCTTGCTGATGCCCCGATGGCTGAGGCCCGCATTTTTGCCAGCATTTTAAAAAAATGGGGGAGAAAAAATGAGTAAGATATATGATGCTGTCATCGTCGGCGGTGGGATTATTGGCTGTTCGCTTGCTTTCCAGCTAGCGAAACGCGGTTTGCGTGTTGTTGTATTGGAAAAAGAGAGAATAGCCAACGAAGCGTCAAGTGCCGCAGCAGGAATGCTTGGGGCGCAATCGGAATTTTCCGGCGATAGTCCGATGATTCCGCTTGTTTTGCAAAGCCGAGAAATGTTTTCGGAGCTTGCTGCTGAGTTGAAAGAATTAACCGGTATGGATATCGGCTTCATCCAAAAAGGGTTGGTAAAACTTGCTTTTACGAAAAGGGAATTAAACGAGTTGCGACAACAGTATCAATTTTGGCAGATGCGTGATGCGAATGTGCGCTGGCTTACAGCAAAAGAACTTTGTGAGCTGGAACCGAATGTGACCGAAGAAATTGCTGGAGCAATGTATATTCCAAATGATGGTCAAGTAGAGGCGGCGGATTTATCTCATGCATTAGCGAAGGCAGCCGCTATCTATGGAGCAGAACTTCGCGAATATACGGAAGTCTGCTCTTTTTTACTTGAAAACGATCAAGTATGCGGCGTTGTCACAAACAGCGGAACGATTTATAGCAATACAGTTGTTGTCGCGGCTGGGGTATGGTCGGCGCATCTGTTAAGGCAAACGGGTATTGAACTACCAATGTATCCTGTTAAAGGCGAATGTTTTTCCGTCATCACCGAACAACCGCTGCTGCAAGCAACGATGTTTGCCAAAAACGGCTGCTACATTGTTCCGAAGCGGGGGAACCGGCTTTTAATCGGGGCGACATCAACGCCGAATACATTTAATAAACATGCCTCTGTTCAAGGAGTTTATTGTTTACTTGAACGAGCGCAGCAAATCATGCCGAAGATTGCGGAAGCAAAATGGGAAAAAGTGTGGGCTGGTATTCGTCCGCAAACCGGCGATGGTTGGCCATATATCGGAGAACATCCTCACTATAGAGGGCTATGGGTTGCAACAGGCCATTATCGCAACGGGATTTTGCTTAGTCCGATTACAGGAGTATTGTTAGCCGATTTAATCACCGTAGGAAAAGCAGATATTGATATTTCGAGTTTCTCATTGGTTAGAAAAACAAAAGTTATTACTTAGGAGGAAGCGCGGTGGAGCTTATTATTAATGGAGAGATGATTCAGCTGCATGAAAGTGTAAAAACAGTTTCGGACTTACTGTCTCATTTTCAATTAAACAACAAAATCGCGATTGTTGAAGTGAACTTAAACATTATTAATAAACAAGATTACGAAACAACGACATTATCGAATGGCGATAAAGTAGAAATTGTCCATTTTGTAGGAGGTGGTTAATATGTTAAAAATTGGTCCTTATCAATTTCAATCAAGGCTGTTATTAGGAACAGGAAAGTATCCGAACTTTGATATTCAAAAAGAAGCGGTAGAAGTGTCAGGAGCAGAGATTTTAACGTTTGCTGTCCGCCGCATGAACATTTTTGAGCCGAATCAGCCAAACTTTTTAGAAAAACTTGATTTAACAAAATACAAGCTGTTGCCAAACACAGCGGGTGCAACAACGGCGGAAGAAGCGGTGCGCATTGCAAGGCTGGCAAAAGCATCGGGTTTATGTGATATGATTAAAGTTGAAGTGATTGGCTGTCCGAAAACCTTGCTTCCAGACCCGGTAGAAACATTGAAAGCTGCTGAAATACTATTAGAAGAAGGATTTATCGTTTTACCTTATATTTCAGACGATGTCATTTTAGCCAAACGCCTGCAGGAGCTTGGGTGCCACGCTGTTATGCCGGGAGCTTCGCCAATCGGTTCAGGACAAGGCATTATTAATCCGTTAAACATTAGCCTAATTATTGAACAAGTAACGGTTCCGGTTATTGTCGATGCGGGAATTGGTAGTCCAGCTGATGCTGCTTTGGCAATGGAATTAGGTGCGGATGGTGTATTATTAAATACAGCAGTAGCTGGCGCAAAAGACCCGGTGAAAATGGCAAAAGCAATGAAATTGGCCATTGAGGCAGGCCGCCTTGGCTATGAAGCAGGGCGAATTCCGAAAAAGCGTTACGCGACTGCAAGTAGTCCAATGGAAGGAATGAGTGTTGTTTGACAGAGCGTTATTCACGGCAGGAGTTGTTTGCACCGATTGGCAAAGAGGGACAGAAAAAAATTGCGGCAAAACACGTGCTTATTATCGGGGCAGGAGCGTTAGGCACGGGAAATGCAGAAGCACTTGTTCGTGCTGGGGTTGGCAAAATCACGATTATTGACCGCGATTACGTTGAGTGGAGCAACTTGCAAAGGCAGCAATTGTACAGCGAGGAAGATGCGAAAGAACGCCTGCCTAAGGCGATTGCCGCTAAACAACGTCTTGAACAGGTAAACTCAGATGTGGTCATTGAAGCGATTGTCGGTGATGCGACCGCAAGAGAACTCGAGTTGATCATCGAAGAAAATAAGCCGCATGTAATCATTGACGCTACCGATAACTTTGAAACGAGAATGGTTGTTAACGATCTTTCCCAAAAATATCGAATTCCGTGGATTTATGGTGCCTGTGTCGGAAGTTATGGCATTAGTTATGCCATTCTTCCAGGGGAAACACCTTGTTTAAATTGTTTGCTTGAAACAGTTCCGCTAGGCGGTTTGACGTGCGACACGGCGGGAATTATTAGCCCAGCTGTGCAGATGGTCGTTGCTTATCAAGTAACAGAAGCATTGAAAATTCTTGTGGAAGATTGGCAGTCATTGCGAAATAATCTCGTTTCTTTTGACTTATGGAAAAATCAGCATGCAGCGATTCGTGTTGATAAAGTAAAAAAGGCGACTTGTCCGTCTTGCGGCGACAACCCTACCTATCCGTATCTTTCTTATGATATGCAAACAAAAACCGCGGTGCTTTGCGGCAGAGATTCGGTACAAATTCGCCCTGCTGTCCGAAAAGACCGCGATTTAGAAGAACTTGCCGAATTGCTTGCAAAACAAGGGGTACAAGTCGAGAAAAATCCATATCTTCTCTCGTTTGCGGCTGATGGACACCGCCTTGTTGTTTTTAAAGACGGACGGGTTTTAGTCCATGGAACAAAGGATATAATCGAAGCCAAGACGTTATATCACCGTTATTTAGGATAGTGTCGCCCACGAACGCGGCAAGCATGATGAGCTGATGAAAGAGAAAGGGAAAAATGATTAAATGTATCAACTCCAACAGGCGCAAAAAGGACGAACGATGACGGGATAATAAGGGTCTGACTTTAATGTCAGACCCTTTTTTAGCTCAACTTGTTCATAAATTGTTCACTCCAAAGTCAAAAAATTGTGCGATTTGTTGCGATTGTACGATAAAGCGATGTGTTACCCTATAAAAGGGATTCTATTCATAATGGGAAGGGGACGGCAAGATGGAAGAATTGTCTGTTACGTTAAATATTGCTTCCTTGATAATATTATCTTATTTTATGGGCGTATGTTTATGGGAAGCGTAAAGAGATACTGCGGCATTGATCCGCAGTTTTTTTTCTTAACATTGTTTCAATGACAATACAAAGAAGTGGTAAGGAAGTTGCATCGCATTTTCATTTTCTGAAAAATTTGCTATCATAATGCATATAGATATATTGGATAATACTAACAAAGTAACCTTTTAGGAGTGTGAATATTCCTTGGGAGAGTTGCCTCTGAGTCTGTTTGGGCTGATTCTTTTTCTTATTATTTTATCTGCTTTCTTTTCTTCTGCGGAAACCGCCTTTTCCTCTGTCAATAAAATTAGGTTAAAAAACTATGTTGAGGAAAATCGACGTGGCAGCAAAAAGGCGTTATACATCACGGAAAATTTAGATGCAGCTTTATTAACTGTCCTTGTTGCTAATAATATTGTAAATATCGCAGCTGTCTCCATTTTTGCCAAAGTCGCAATCGATATATTTGGTGGAAATATGGGGCTATTCCTCAGCATAGTTGGCATGACAATTCTCATTTTAATATTTGGTGAAATTTTGCCGAAATCGTTCGCAAAAGAAAATGCAGAATCTCTTTCCCTTAAATACTCAGGGATTGTCTATGTGTTAGTAAAGCTTTTAGCGCCAATTACCATTTTCTTTGCAGTATTAAAAACGAAATTTACAACATGGCTCACCCGTGGCATTTCGGTCCCTGCCGTCACGGAAGAGGAAATTAAAGTGATGATTGATTTAAGCGAGGAAGAGGGAGTCATTGATAATAAAGAAAAAGAGCTTGTACATCGTTCTCTTGATTTTAATGATATTTTAGTTGGCGAGATTTTTACGCCGCGCATTGATATGGTGGCGGTGGAAGTAAATCGGCCAATTGAGGAAATTCGCGACCTTTTTCTTCGCGAAAAATATTCACGCATTCCGGTTTATGAAGATGACATTGATAATGTCATTGGGATATTATCAGAGAGCGACTTTTTTAGCCAGCTTGTTCAGCAAAAGGAAGTCAATATTCGCGAATTGTTAAGGCAACCGTTATTCGTTGTCGAATCGATGAAGATTTCAGCATTGCTCCCAGAGCTGCAAAAAAGCAAAGTGCATATGGCGATCGTCGTCGATGAATTTGGCGGCACATCAGGCTTAATCACATTAGAAGATATTCTTGAACAAATCGTCGGCGAGATATGGGACGAACACGATGAAGCAGTAAAAACGATTCATAAAATTGATGAATTTCAATACGAATTTAACGCGGAATTGCCGCTCGATGAATTTTGCCAAATTATGAAAATTACCGAGCCGGAAAGCTCTTCACATACATTAGGCGGATGGGTATTCGAAACATTCGCCCGCATTCCAAACGTTGGCGAAAAATTCAACTATGAATCGTTAACGTTAACAGTAAGACAAGTCGAAAACAGACGGATTCGTAAAGTGCTTGTGCGGATTAACGAGCCAGTCAGCGAAAGCATCTAAAAAGTTCTTATATAAATCAGACTTCTCGAACGAGTTGAGAGGTCTGATTTATTTTTTGCAAATGTATTTGACATATATTATAATCTCTTTTACTATGACATATGTCATTATAAAACCAATCGGAATAGTGGAGGTTATCAAAATGAAAAAGTTGTCTTTGTTGATAACAGCTGTTCTCTTGGGTTTTGTGTTATTGTTGGCTGGATGCGGAAATAACGCAACTCAAGAAGAAGCGAATAAAGAAAATACAACAGCGAAAGAAGAAATAACTGACTTATTGGCGAAAGTGAAAAAAGAAGGGGAGTTGCGCATCGGTACGGAAGGTACATACCCTCCGTTTACGTTCCATGATAAAAACGGCGAGTTAACAGGATTTGATGTGGAAATTGCCAAGGAAGTAGCTAAGCGTCTTGGTGTGAAGCCGGTATTTATGGAAACACAATGGGATGCGATGTTTGCCGGTTTAGATGCGAAACGCTTTGATATGATTGCGAACCAAGTCGGCATTCGTCCTGACCGTCAAGAAAAATATGATTTTTCTATTCCTTATACTACATCCGCTGCTGTTTTAGTGGTGCATAAAGATAATAATAAAATTAAGAAGTTTGAAGATATTAAAGGATTGAAATCCGCGCAATCGATGACAAGCAACTATGCGGATTTAGCACGTTCATACGGTGCGGAAATCGTTGGTGTAGACGGGTTTAACCAAGCAATTGAACTGTTAAGCTCTAAGCGTGTCGATGCAACCATTAACGACAAATTGTCTGTACTTGATTTCTTAAAACAAAAGCCGGATGCACCAATTAAAATCGTTGCCACTCATGAAGATGCTTCTCAAAGCGGTTTAATGTTCCGTAAAGGCAGCGACACATTAGTTGCTGAAGTCAACAAAATACTGAAAGAAATGATGAAAGACGGCACATATTCAAAAATCTCTGAGAAATGGTTTGGTCAAGATGTATCTAAATAATGTATGGAATGATCCAGAACGTTTAGAAAGGCTTATAAACATTGCGCAAAGTTCCCTTCTCCCTTTGGTGAAGGGGGCTTTGTTTTACACCATTCCACTTACTCTTATCACATTTTCCATTGGCTTAGTATTAGCGATTTTGACAGCGTTGGCGCGTATTTCGAACGTGAAGCTGTTTGAAATCATCGCGAGAGTATATGTATCAGCGATTCGCGGGACACCGCTGTTAGTGCAATTGTTTATTATTTTTTACGGGCTGCCGAGCATCGGAATTACGATTGACCCATTTCCAGCCGCGGTGATTGGCTTTTCATTAAATGTCGGAGCATATGCATCAGAAACTATCCGTGCGGCGATTTTATCGATTCCGAAAGGACAATGGGAAGCTGCGTATTCGCTTGGTATGAGCTACACGCAGGCATTAAAGCGCATTATTTTGCCACAGGCTGCTCGTGTATCTGTTCCGCCGTTATCAAACACGTTTATTAGCTTAGTAAAAGATACGTCTTTAGCCTCAGTTATTCTTGTTGCCGAAATGTTTCGTAAAGCCCAGGAAATTGCTTCAATGAACTATGAGTTTTTGTTGATTTATACCGAGGCTGCCCTTATCTATTGGATTATTTGTTTTCTTCTCTCGATTGTTCAAGCAGGAATTGAACACCGGTTAAACCGCTATATTGTGCGTTAATAATAAGGAGAAAAGGAAAATGATTTCTGTTCAAGGATTATATAAAACGTTCGGTGACTTAGAGGTCTTAAAAGGGATTGATTTACAAATCGATAAAGGCAAAGTTGTAGTCATCATTGGCCCGTCTGGTTCTGGAAAAACGACATTGCTTCGTTGTTTAAATGTGTTAGAAATACCGACAAAAGGAATCATTTCGCTTGGCGATAAGAAATTGGATTTTTCAAAAAAGATTACAAAACAAGAAATAAGCGCATTTCGCCGTTTAACGGGAATGGTATTTCAAAGTTATAATTTATTCCCGCATATGACTGCTTTAGAAAACGTAATGGAAGGACCTGTAACAGTTAAAGGTGAAACAAAGGAAAAAGCAAGGAAAAAAGCGGAAGAATTATTAGCGAAAGTTGGCCTGGCTGACAAAATAAACCTTTACCCATTCCAACTTTCAGGCGGACAGCAACAGCGTGTTGGCATTGCAAGAGCGCTGGCAATGGAGCCAGAGGTCATGTTATTTGATGAGCCAACATCCGCATTGGACCCTGAATTAGTTGGTGAAGTATTAAAAGTGATGAAGGATTTGGCCAACGAGGGAATGACAATGGTTGTTGTTACTCATGAAATGCGTTTTGCAAGAGAAGTGGCAGATGAAGTGATTTTTATGGATCACGGTGTCATTGTCGAGCGCGGCAGTCCTGAAAAAATATTTACAGCTCCAAAACATGAACGGACAAAGCAGTTCCTTCAGCTTATTCAGTAAAAATAAAGCCCCAAGCATAACGCTTGGGGCTTTAGCCATTTATATGAAATTGTCAAGCTTTAAATTAAAATTGGCCGCCGCCAAGTTGTTGTTGCGCCATAGAAACTAGGCGTTTTGTAATTTCTCCACCTACAGAACCGTTAGCGCGTGAAGTAGTGTCTGGACCAAGGTTTACACCAAATTCTTGAGCGATTTCGTATTTCATTTGATCAATTGCTTGTTGTGCACCAGCGACTAGTAATTGGTTACTTCTGTTGTTTTGTGCCATGCTGAATCATCTCCTCATTGAAGTTTAAATGGCTGGGTTAGCTGGATTTGCACCAGCGATGCGTGAGAGTATCACGCTGCCAAGCTTGGCTTAACCCAATGGTTGTTGTTTGCTGATGTTACTACTATTTTGAGGAGTTTTTAAATTATTATTCTTCATGGTGTTTGGTAATTTTTTTCATTTTTTTGTGGTTACATGTTTTTTCAGACATTAGGGAATATGTAGAAGTGTGAAGAAATTTTACGCAGGAGGTATGAGCATGCGATGAATATTTGCCCGCTTTGTAATGGCTTTCGAGAGCTTTTATTATATTGTGAGAATTGCGGCGGAAAATTAGAAGATAAGGGGAAAATAATGGACTATTTCGATGATTATAGTCCGTATATGGAAATTGACCTCATGAAGCGCATAGACGGTTATCTTTCAACATTAAGCCGGCATGAATGCGCTCATCTTTTTTACTGTCCGCATTGTGGTAACGACCAAATACAATTGATTAAAGAATAAGAGGCTGACCAAAAGCAAGTGTCGGACTCCACAACTATCATATAGGACATAATACGTGAAATCAGACACTTACAGGTCAGCCAGCCACTTGTCATTATGCTTTTTCAGCGTTTGAACGAATGCGCACTTCCGTGTCTACATCGAAGAAGTGAGCTTTATTCATATCTAAAGCAAGCTCAATTGTTTGTCCAGGTTTCACTTCTGTACGGGCATCAATACGGGCAACGAACTCTTGGCCGCCAATTTGTGAATAAATCATTGTCTCAGCGCCCATTAATTCAGCGACTTCAACGTTTGCAGTAATTTTCGTATTTTTCGATGCTTCGATAAATACTGGTTCGTCATGGAAATCTTCCGGACGAATACCTAAAATGACTTCTTTGCCGACATAACCTTGCTCACGAAGGGCTTTCATTTTTCCTTCCGGCACAGCAATGGTTACATCGCTAACGACAAACGCACCGTCTTTTAATGTACCTTTTAAGAAGTTCATTGCTGGAGAACCGATAAAGCCACCGACAAAGACGTTTTCCGGTTTTTCATATACTTCTTTCGGTGTTCCGACTTGTTGAATGACACCGTCTTTCATGACAACAAGGCGGGTTGCCATTGTCATTGCTTCTGTTTGATCGTGTGTTACATAAATAGTTGTTGTTCCTAAACGTTGATGTAATTTTGCGATTTCTGAGCGCATTTGTACGCGAAGTTTTGCATCAAGGTTAGAGAGTGGTTCATCCATTAAAAATACTTTTGCATCACGAACAATCGCACGTCCTAGGGCGACGCGTTGACGCTGACCACCAGACAATGCTTTCGGTTTGCGATCCAAATATTGTTCAAGGCCGAGAATACGGGCTGCTTCGCGAACGCGGCGATCGATTTCATCTTTTGGAAACTTGCGCAGCTTTAAACCGAACGCCATATTATCATATACGCTCATGTGCGGATATAGCGCATAGTTTTGAAATACCATCGCAATGTCGCGGTCTTTAGGAGCGACATCGTTCATGCGTTTTCCATCGATGTATAAATCTCCTTTTGAAATTTCCTCTAATCCAGCAATCATGCGCAATGTTGTTGATTTACCGCAACCGGATGGACCTACGAAGACAATAAATTCTTTATCTTTAATATGTAAGTTAAAATCCTTTACGGCTGTTACATTATTATCATAAATTTTATAAACGTGCTCGAGGCGGAGTTCAGCCATTTTTACTACCTCCTATGATAACGGTTTCATTTGCTTTTAGAGTACTAAAAATACCATTTTCCGTAAATATACAACCTGCACAAAAAATAGAGGAGGATTTTAGTCATCTTGCCGGTTTTCGTTATTCAGATGCTCGTGTGCCAACATGGCTAAATATGTTGTAACGGCTCCTTTAAAATGTTTAATATCAATCCCTGTCCGTTCGCTAAATTTTTCGATTCGATATTGCAGACTATTGCGGTGTATATATAGCTTTTTCGCTGCCAACGATAAGTTTAAGTTGCATTCGAAAAAGGTTTTCATCGTATGGAAAAGCTCAGTATCTTCTTTGATTGAATCGATGAAGTGAATGGCATGTTGCAGTTCCTTGTTGCTGATACCGCTTTTTATTAGTAAGAGGGGAAAAACATCTTCCATTGTCAATATATTTTGTTTGGATATATGAGCCATCGCAAGCTGAAAATATTGTTTTTCGATCATGTAATATTCATGCAGTGTTTCTGAGAAAGGATATATTTGTCCGACAAAGATCCGAAGATTAATATATAAGTCACTTGATAACGTATCAATAAATTCCGCAAAAGAGACGATTTCACGTTCTCCTTCTTTTTTTTCCAGAATGATAACTCCTTGATGAGCGTTTTCCCAAATAATTATAGGATTAGACGGAAGCAATTCTTTTGCAGCTTCACAAAAATCTTCTTTATGAACCGTTGTTTGTTTAAGATGGAATTGAATAAAGCGGTAATAAGGAGCATGACTTTGCTGCAAATCCATTTGTTTCGTATCGCCACGTATTAAAAAATTATACCAAATGAATTCTTGTCTGTTCGCAAATGGTTGGTTTTGCGGCATAGGAGTAAGAAAGATGGATAATAACTGTTTTTCCTGCTCTGTAAGACGGCGTTTTAAAATTCCCAGTTGTTCTCCACTATTTGTATAAAACCACTCATAGTCATTCGGATTGGAGATCGACTTATCTGTTGTAAGTGCTTCTTTATAATGGGATTTTAATTGTTCGAGCATCGTATATTTCCTTTCCTAAAAACTTTACCTTTATTATACCAGCAGTGGGGCTGGCTCAAAAGCAAAGGGTCAGCCCACAACTACCATAGCTCATACATCATGTTTCGTCATTACACGATAATGGTCGATGGTGTGTGAGGGAAGACCCTTATTATGGGACATTATTAGTTCTTTTTAGTTTATTTCATGGGGCGGTTCTTCTTCTATGAAATCATGCGCTTCTTCGATGTTCGTTGCATTGTGGCGCATATGGACAGAACCGCCGGACATGCCTTCGTTCATCATTCGATCAATGTCCATAAAATATTTGTCGCGGCCTTCATGGCATGAATCTTTGCAATGATTGTTGCGTTTGTCAGTCATATAAATCCCCCTTTTTATGTGTAGTTTGTGTGTAAAGAATATCGACTAATCGCAGAAAATTTGTCATGCATTGCATATTTTTCTCATATAGATGAAGCAGATGGACAAGCATGAGGGGGGAGAAAGTTTGCTTGCTGTACTGCAAAAAACAATTGACGCAACTTGTTTTTCAACCAACTTGTATCAATTACTGTTTGACAAAATGAATGATGAAAAACGGAAACGCCAGCTGCGACTCTTTTTGGAGCATGGACAAAAACAGTATCAATGGTTTCAGTATCTCCATTTTTTAATGAATGGGGCATATTATGAACATAAGCCATGCCAAATCGTTCATGATTCAACCAATGATTTGATTGATGCGGCGTTGTTCAATGAGATGAAAAAAACGAATTGGTATTATGAACTATTCACAAGTCTTACAGGAACAAAAAAACAAGTAATAATGCAGGCTTTGAAACATTCCTTACAGTGTGCGGCAACATTACTTGAAATGGTTGAAGAAATTAATCTTGAACAAATCCGCTCAACTCGTGAAACGCACGAATAAGATTTTTCGTTCCTTGCTGTTGGATTTCCGGTTCATCGAAAATCATTGGCTTTGAGTTAAGCTCATAAATATAACAATGTCCGTCCGGCGTCTGGCCAAGATCAAGGGAAAATTCACCGATGAGTCCTAAATGGGCAGAAAGTGTTTTACCGCATTGTACAATAATATGTTGCAAAAGAGATTCATCGATTTTTTCTTTGACGAATTCGTATGGAATGAGCCTACCGCCGTTTGGAATATGTGTTGTAATTTCCTGGTTTATGGATTGTCTAATGCCGATGCCGCTAATCACAAAACTATTGTTTTGGTAATGGGCGAGTATACGTAAGTCATATCGTTTTCCATGGATTGTATCAGAATGAATCGCTTGTTGGGCTATATATTTATCTAAATCGTATAACTTGAAAAGTGTAGTTATATTTCCAAAAGTTCGTTCGTGCTTCATATTGGAAAAAACGACTGTATGTTGTTCGCGGTTTAGTTGAAGGGTAAAAATTCCTTTTCCTTTATGACCTTCGTTCGGCTTCATATAAATGTGTCCATATGTGTTCAGCATCGTAACTAGATCATTGAAGGATGAAATGCGCAAAGTCGCCGGTAAATAGGGACGAAGCATTTTATTCGAATTTAAAATTTGATATAATTGCCATTTCGTAAAAAATGAAGGATTAAAGTAAGGAATGTTGTTTTGCTGCAAGAATTGAAAAAAATGTTGGATATCCGCTGTTTGTTCATCTTTTCGAGTTTTGATGCGGTTATAAACGATATCAGGCAGCGGAACTTTTACATGAATCCACTGCTTTTTTTCATCAGAAAATACATAGCCGTGTATTTTATTTGTTTGTACGTTTCCCGCTGTGAAAACAATACATATTCCTCCGAGCGATTTTAGTTCTCGATGAATCTGTTCGAAATTGCGTTTATAGCCTTTTAACAGTTGTCTAACGGTAGAGTCGCTGATGACAATGCCGATGAGTGGTCCAAGCTGATTTCCTTTTTTAATAACGGAAAAAGATAAACAAGATTGTTTCGCTTCGGAAAAGGGAAGCGAAATCGCATTTTTTCCAAATGTATAAGAAAAGTCACTATCTTTATGAAACCATTTTTCTTGCTCAAAATCGTAATAAATTGTCGATTTCATGTGATGATGGCCTCGGGTTTTGTAATCATTTGTTCACTTAAATAGACACCATACTCTAATGAAAGGATGGTAGTCAAATCTTCATATTTTTTTAACTTTGGATGAGTAAAAATGGAGCGGCCAGGTTTTGAGTTGGCTTCGAATAGCCAAATATTTCCCTTTTGGTCAATTCCGATATCAAAGCCAATTTCTCCAATTGCTATCCCCATTTTTTCTTCTAAGCATTGGCTAAGGGTGAGAGCTGCCTCTTTCAGTTTTTCTGTCATGAAGCAACGTTCCTGTTCATGTTCGAATATTTCGTCTAACGTTTTCACAATGCCTCCGTTATTGATATGTGTTGTCACGCTTCCTTTTCCTGCTGCTTTTGCTGCTATGGCGCTGACCTGCCATTTTCCGTTTTTGTTTTTGTTTGTATGAACTCGAAAATCGACTTGTCTTCCTTTATAACGTATAAGTGGAATTCCTTGCTGAACAATATAGCGTTCCATCTCTTTTTGTTTAAACAGCTCACTCCATAATGAAGAAAGAGAGGTGAATTTTCGCAGACGGTTTTGTTCATATTCATCGCGATAGCGGCAATAATAGATTTTTTGGTCTTTTGCTTGAATGATTTGGTACACGCTTAAACCGAGGCTTCCGTTCGCTGGTTTCACATAAACATTCTTGTATTTTTCCAGCAGCATCTGTACGATTTCTTCTGTTGGATGGGCATGTGTTTCCGGAAGATAAGACAAAGCCGATGGATGTTTTTGTAGCAGATGGTAAATTTCCCATTTATTAAAAAAGCTTTCGTTAAACCATGGAATCAAATACTCGTTTTTTAATTTATGTTTAATTTGCTGGAAAGTCGCTTCATTTTCTGTCCGCCGATTTGGAAGTCGGTTATAAATCACATTTGGAAAAGGCACTTCAAATTGTTCCCAGCCGTTTTCTGTATAAAAATAGCCGTTAATCGTTCCCATTTCCCAGTTAATATGATGGGCGCCGAATACAAAGGCAAAGCCGCCGACTTCTTTTTCTTTTGTCAGCAATTTCGCAAAGAAAAATGTCCGCTTGCCGATTGGACGAATGGTTGACTTTTTAAATCCCGCTGTAAAGATGCCGATAAGCGGTCCGAGATGGACAGATTGTTCATCAAGAAATACGCAAATAGGGCTCGAAAAAGGAATCTTCAATTTTTTTGCCAAATCTTTCGTGATCGCGATTTCGTTTTTGTTGTCTAAACGAGAAATAAGCAAACATGGTTCACTATAGCTTCCAAACATGACTTGCGTTTGTTTGGTAATAGGGATGTTAGAAGGAAGCCATACGGTTTTTTGCCTTTTTTCGTTAATCTTTAACGTATAAATCATTGTACTTCCACTCCTTCTGAAAGAAAGCGGCAATAACGGAGAGGGGCGTGGTATAAGTTTTCCGCTTCATGAGGGGACATTTCTAACACGATTTTTCGTCCAGGCTTTGAATTGACATCTAAAATCCATACAGCCCCTTCGTCTGTAATGCCAATATCCAAACCGATTTCAAAAAGCGGACCGAATGTTTCGTCGAGATATGAAGGTAATAAAGTAACAATCGTATCAATTCCATCATTAATGAGTACTTGCTGTGGTTTTGGAATTTGGCTCATCCACTCTTTAAACGGGATGATAGTTGCTCCCGCGCTTAAATTAGCAATAAAGGTTTCTTTTTCCCCCACGCAAATGCCCCTTCCTCGTTCTTTCCATTGGCCTTGTTCATCTTTTTGCAAAAATAGTCGAAGGTCAAATGGTTGGCCGTATTTATTTTTTAAAGGAAGAAGCGGCTGACCTATATAAGATTGTGAACAAAGCTGGTTTTCTGCCCAAGCTTTTAATTCAGCTTTGCTTTTAATGATTTGTATATCTTTAGAAGTGCTCTGGATTTCCAGTGTATGTTTCGTTTGCTTTAAGCAGTACATTCCTTTCCCTTGAGAACCAGTTTCCGGTTTTAAGATGACATTTTTATCCGACTTCAACGCTTTGATCACATCATGAACAGAAGTGATGCGCCAGGTTTTTAGCGTGTAAGGAGAAAGAAGGGGATGGGAGCACAGACTCTCATATAACTCCCATTTATTCGGGAAGCCGTTCCCTAAAAATACAAGATCAGGCCGTTTCTTTAGCCATTGAACAATTGGTTTGCTTCGTTTTGAACGGGAGTCGGAATGATAAAAGCAGCGGTCATAGATAAAAGCCGGAATATCAAATAGGCAAGAAACCCATGATTGTAAGTTATCGCTAAACTTCTCACCATTTACTTTTTCTGTTAACGGATCAATCGAAAGCGGAGTAAAACGATACACCTCGATTCCGTAATGGGAAGCTCGTTTAGCTATTTCAGTTACGTATTCATGTTCCTGATGTTCACGAATAGTTAAAAAACCGAATGAAATCAAGAAAATCCCTCCTCTTTTTGGTTGAGTAAATAAGTACAATAATCAATAATCGCTTTAGCGGAAGGGCGAATTCGTTTTGCGGGGGACGGCAGATCTAAATTTTTTGAAGGTTTTGTATTCACTTCAATTACCCAAGATTTACCGCATGTATCAAGCGCCAAGTCGATGCCAAATTCGCCGTATAAGCCAGCGGTGGAAGCGGAAAGGGCAGCGGCGATTTCAAGAGACAATTCTTTTAAAAACTTTTTTTGCCATGTGCTTGTACTTGGATCGTAAAGTTCTTTCAATATATCATTCATATGAAAAAGCTCGCCGCCTCTTGCCGCGTTTGATACAAAGTTTTCTTCAGAAGCAACACGGGCAACTGAGGAAGTGACTTTCCATTTACTGTCATTTGTACGATGACATAATAAACGAAAATCGACAGGTCGGTTTTTATATGTTTGTAATGGTACTCCTTGCTGGATAATGACCGGCTGGTTAATTCTTTCTTTAAGAGCAAGAAACAAGGAAGAAACAGATGGATATATTTGCTCTTTTTCTAATGAAAAGGTCGAATAGTCCAGCAAAAAGTGATCTTCCTTCTTCTGTATGCGGAAAATTTTTTTGCCTTGGCTGCCGTAAATCGGTTTAATAAAGACCGTTTCATATTCAGCGAGAAATTGTTCTAATGTTTGCTTCGATGTAAACATTTGTGTTTCTGGAAGAAAGGGGCACAAGTATTCATATCTTGCTAAACAATTGTAAACTTCCCATTTATTTAAAAATCGTTCGTTAAATATAGGGATATGATTGTGTTGTAGATATTGCAGAAACTCATGAAATTTCGGAGAGTGTTCTGTTTTGCGTGAATGAATACGGTTATAAATACAACCAGCCTCAGGAACAGGAGTTTTCATCCAACTGTTATTCTTCCACATATATCCCATTCGTTCATTTCCTGTATAAATAGTGAGAGAAGTTACATAAAACAGAATCCCTTCTCGCTCGGCATATTCGGCAAGCTCTATACAGAAGTCATGAATGGAGCCGAAATGATTCGTTTCATTTGTTTCTGAGATTTCTGTTATAACAGCAATGGCACGTGTCGAATTCATTTTTCTCCCTCATTTGCTCTTTCGATGAACAAGCGATATAATCAAAAATTAGGCAAATGCTTGATATGTTATCGTATGATTATCGCCTAAGATAGGTGACTTGACTTTCTAAGCTCAATATGAGGAAAGGAGAGAAGCATGGATATTGTTTTTTATTTAGCATTTATGATGATTATTGGGGCCGTAATTGGGGGAGTAACAAACGAATTAGCGATTCAAATGTTGTTCCGTCCGTACCATCCGATTTACATAGCAGGAAAGCGTCTTCCGTTTACTCCCGGTTTAATTCCAAAACGCCGGAAAGAACTAGCTGAACAGATGGGGCGAATGGTTGTTGAACATTTATTAACTCCAGAAGGAATACGAAGAAAATTAACAGAGCAAACATTTAGGCAAGGTGTTGTGAAGTGGGCGCAAGAAGAAGGGGAAAAATGGCTCAGCAGTGATAAGACGATTGGCGAACTCGCTGCTTTAATCGGAGTAAAGCAGCCTGAGGAAATGATTCAAAGGAGAATAACTTCCTTAGTGGAAACGAAATATGAACAGTGGATGGAGGAAATCCGTTCCAAAACGATTTATGAAGCCTTTCCTGCTGAATTGCTTACGAAAGTAGAATTAACATTTCCGGAAGTTGCCAACTATATTACTGATAAAGCCATTGATTATTTTAACAGTGAGGAAGGAAAACAACGCATCGATCGAATGGTTGGTGATTTCTTGTCAGGACGTGGCATGTTGGGAAATATGCTGCAAATGTTTCTCGGCAATGTAAGTTTAGCGGATAAAATTCAGCCGGAAATTATCAAGTTTTTAAATAATGAAGGAACAAAAGAGTTATTGGCGAATCTTTTAGTAAAAGAATGGGACAAGCTGAAAGCATATAAACTCGCTGATGTTGAGGCATGGATCGGTAAGGAAAGAGCAATGGATTTTGTAAAGAACTTCGTTATCAAAAGATTGGACATTGGCAAGCTTTTAAACAAACCACTTTCGACTGTTATCGTTCCATATAAGGAAACGATGATTCAAGAGTTGATTCCAAAAGCGATAGACGTTTTGAGCGGGGTGATTGTTGAAAAGGTCGATAAGATCATTCAACGTTTGCAGCTAGAAGAGATTGTCCGCTCGCAAGTCGAAACGTTTTCCGTGGAGCGTTTAGAGGAGATGATTTTATCCATTTCAAAACGGGAATTTAAAATGATTACTTATTTAGGCGCACTTCTAGGCGGGATTATTGGTATCGTACAGGGAATTGTCGGGTTAATCATTAGTTAAAATTGACATACTGCCGTTCTCCTGTTCATATAATCCAATAGGAGAACGGCAGCAATTTTTATTAGGAGGATGTTTTATGTCTATTTATGAAGTTGCTTACAACTTGGAAAAGGCGATTCGTCAAAGCGAAGAGTTTCAACGTTTAAAAAAGATGTATGAAGAAATTCAACACGATGAAACCTCAAGCCGAATGTTTAATAACTTTCGCAATATTCAAATGCGGCTTCATCAAAAACAAATGACAGGTGAGGAGATTTTGCCAGAGGAGATTGAACAGGCGCAAAAGGTAGCTGCGTTAGTACAGCAACATGACAAAATTGCCCGGCTGATGGAGTTAGAACAGCGTATGAGCTTTCTCATTGCGGAAGTGAACAAAATTGTGTTAAAGCCTCTTGATGAGTTATACAGCAAATTTGAATAGCCACAAAAACGATTTTGTCGACAGGCAAAATCGTTTTTATTGTTAGAAAGGCAGAAAAGGCTAACAAAATAAAAACTTTTCGACATGCTCTCTTCTCAACTACTTAATGATGAAATAACGATTTTTTACTAATTTGTTAATAAGGAAATTATATCTAATTATTTCGTGTAGTATAGAGATGAAAAACAGCATTCCTGTAACGAAGAAGTGAAGTTTGAATAAAAACCACATACTCCCCTAATGAATTTGAACACTCATGAAAATGGGTGTTCTTTTTTTGTCCTTATTGTCATAGCTATTAGTGACAAGGCAAGTGACAACAGGAAAAGGGGGATACGGCCTTGATTTATAAATTGCTTGCTCTTAACATTGATGGGACGATTTTAAAAAATAACGGACGCCTGCAAAAAGAAACGAAAGAAGCGATTGAATTTGTCAAACAAAAGGGAGTGTATGTCACGCTACTAACGGGCCGAAATTTTTTATCAGCAAGAAAAGTCGCAAAAGCGTTGAAGTTGAACGCGATGCTCGTTACGTTCCAAGGAGCGGTCATTGGGAAAACTCTCGATGAGAAAATATATGAAAAAACGATTTCTGAGGAGAAGACATTTAATATTGTTCAAGTGCTGGAGAACTTTGAATGTCATATTCGTTTAATACATGAACGTTACTCGATTGGCAATCGAAAAAAAATCCAAAAAAATCTTGTCGTACGAACGGTATTATCAACGGGAGATCCGTTCATTTACCCGACGCAATTTGTTGATTCACTTGGAGATACGCTTCGTGACGAACCTTTAGCAGTGCCGAAAATTGACGTGTATTTTCCGAATGAAGAAGAAAGAGACGAAGCGGCAAAAGTATTACGCAAAGCTTTTTACGGAATTGATCTGATTGTGCAGCCAGATTGCAAAATAGAGATTGTGCCAAGTGGTGTTTCGAAATTGAATAGTTTAAAAAAATTAGGAGATTATTTAGGGATTTCTTTGAAGGAAATGGTTGTCATTGGCGACGGTCTAGACGATATTTCAGCGATTGAAGCGGCAGGGTTAGGCGTGGCGATGGGAAATGCGCCGGCTGAAGTGAAAAGGAAAGCCGATTGGGTGACGCGTTCGAATGAACAATTAGGTGTTGCTTACATGATTAAGGAACATTTTCGCAAACAGCAGCGTCTTGAATTTTTGCGGCAAATCAAAATTAATAAATAGTCGAAAAGAGGCTGGCAAAGGGTCAGACCCCCTCACGGCAATATAGCGTGCATCATATTTAGCCGATGTACTTTATATTGTGAATAGAGAGTGAGGTCAGACCCTTATGTGACAGCTCTTTTTTCATTAAATACCATTGGAAAGATGACATTGTTTTCTTGACGAACTTTTGTTATATTCTGTACACTTATATAAGTTTGACATGGAATTTAAGATGAAAGGTGATTCGATTGCGAATTCAAATCAATGGGTTGCATCATGTGGAAAAGTTTCAGCGACCGCTTGAAGTAATAACGGATTTATTTTTTGAGGAAAATGAAATATCACTCTTATCTATAGATGCTCCAGATGTAATCGTTACTTTTGAATTAAACGGTAACGATCAATTGCACGTTCGTGGAACGCTCCAAGAAGCAGCAACAGGAAAAACTTTTGAAGCTGACTATGCAAAAGATTTGCGTTTGTACACAGAAGAAAAAGAACGTTTTAAACAAGTGAAAAATTCTGTTTCCCACGTATATTTAACATTGCTTCAAGAATATACAGGACTGTTGCAGCATTGGGGCATTTTAACGGGAGTCCGTCCTGTAAAGCTTTTGCATCAAAAGCTGCAATCAGGACTTTCTAAGGAAGAAGCGCATAAACAATTACGAGAAGACTATTTAGTCACCGATGAAAAAATTCGTCTCATGCAGCAAATTGTTGACCGACAGCTGACGGTCGTGCCTGATTTATACAATTTGGCACATGAAGTGAGCATTTATATCGGCATTCCATTTTGTCCGACGAAATGCGCGTATTGCACGTTCCCGGCCTATGCGATTAACGGACGCCAAGGCTCCGTCGACTCATTTTTAGGCGGGCTTCATTATGAAATGCGGGAGATTGGCCGCTTTTTAAAAGAGCGCGGCATTAACATCACAACGATTTACTATGGCGGCGGTACACCGACAAGCATTACTGCGGAAGAAATGGACATGCTTTATGAGGAGATGTACGAGTCGTTTCCAAATGTAGAACGCGTCCGCGAAATTACCGTAGAAGCCGGTCGTCCCGATACGATTACACCAGAGAAATTGGAAGTGCTGAAAAAGTGGAACATCGATCGAATCAGTATCAATCCGCAATCCTACATTCAAGAAACATTAAAGGCGATTGGCCGTCATCATACCGTTGAAGAAACGATTGAAAAGTTTCATCTCGCACGCAGCATGGGCATGAACAACATTAATATGGATTTAATTATCGGTCTTCCGGGAGAGGGAGTAGAAGAATTTAACTACACATTAGCAGAAACAGAAAAATTAATGCCGGAGTCATTGACCGTTCATACGTTGTCATTTAAACGTGCTTCCGAGATGACGAAAAACAAAGAAAAATACAAAGTCGCCGACCGAGATGAAATCAGCATGATGATGAAAAATGCGCAAGAGTGGACGAAGCGTCATGGTTACGTTCCTTATTATTTATATCGCCAAAAAAATATTCTCGGTAATCTTGAGAATGTCGGCTACGCGCTTCCAGGGCAAGAAAGCATTTATAACATTATGATTATGGAAGAGCAGCAGTCTATCATTGGGCTCGGCTGCGGTGCATCGAGCAAGTTTGTTCATCCAGAGACGGGGAAAATCACACGCTTTGCCAATCCGAAAGAACCGAAAGCTTACAATGATAATTATGTGCATTATACGGAAGAAAAGTTAAAGATAATGGCGGAAATTTTTGCTTGTAAATAAGTGAAAGAGGCTGACCGAGCAGTGTCTGACCTTACGCAAATTTTATATATTGTGTTGCGGGGTCTGACACTTTACTTTCAGGTCAGCCTCATTTTTTATTAACGATGGAAAAGAATCAATTTGCCGCTTGAAGATGTACAGCGGTGTGTTTTTTCATGATAGTTCTTTTCTCTTAATTTCTGTTCGCCGATTTTTTTTGCTACCTCTTCGCTCGCTGCTTCAAATGTTTCCTCTAACAACTTTTCGCCGTTTTTCTCAAATACCGTTAACGTATATGTTTTCATAGGCGAGTCCCTCCTTGATGATTGGATTTTACTAACTACTATTCTTTTTATTTTCGTAATTTTCCTTCAAAAAAAATGAAACTTTTCGTTATAATAAACGTGTAATATAATGTTGGAATTTTTGGTTTTTATTAACAAATGTGTGGTTGAGAGGAGTTTTTATGTATGAGTTTGCGATTGCAAAATGTGACAAAACGATTTGGGGATTTTACGGCAGTCGACCATTTGACACTGGAAATTCCTGAGCGAGAGATGTTCGGCTTTTTAGGGGCAAATGGTGCCGGCAAAACGACAACATTCCGCATGATATTAGGATTATTAGACCCGACAGAAGGAGAAATTACGTGGAACGGTAAGCCGATTAATTATGCGAGCAGCCACATCATTGGTTATTTGCCTGAAGAACGGGGATTGTATCCGAAATTGAAAGTAAAAGAACAACTTATATACCTAGGACGGTTACGAGGGCTTGACAAACAAACCATTATAAAAGAAATAGAGTATTGGCTGGAGCGATTTAAAGTACCCGATTATGCGAACAAGCGAGTAGAAGAACTGTCAAAAGGAAATCAGCAAAAAATTCAATTTATTGCTTCCGTCATTCATAAACCGAAGCTGCTCATCTTAGATGAACCTTTCAGCGGACTTGATCCGGTGAATGTAGAACAATTAAAGGCAGCCGTCGTTGACTTAAGAAACGCAGGAACAACCATTGTTTTTTCAAGTCACCGAATGGAGCATGTGGAAGAGCTTTGCGAGCATCTTTGTATTATGCATCGCGGCAAGCCGGTTGTGCATGGCGCGTTAAAAGAGATAAAACGCTCATTCGGCAAAAAGAATGTTGTTATTCATGCGGACTTTCCGCTTGATGATTTGCATGAATTTCCTGGTGTTGTGAAAGCGAAGACGACAGCAGAAGGGATTCACCTGCAAATTGAAAACGAAGAAACCTCTCAGCGTATTTTGTCTCATATTGTTGCAAAAGGATTTATTCGCAAATTTGCGCTTGAGGAACCGTCTTTGAATGACATTTTTATTGAAAAAGTAGGTGCGTCATATGAATAAATTTTGGATTGTTTTAGCGCATACATATTTCACAAAATTAAAATCGAAATCGTTTATGATTACGACGATTATTACCGCTCTGCTTGTTTTTGGAGTGACAAACTTAAATCATATGATTGAACTTTTTAGCAAAGATGAAACGAAAACGGTTGCTGTTATTGACAAAACGGGTGAGTTGTATGAGCCGTTAAAAGCGCAGCTAAAAACAAGCGGGGAAAAAGATATAGACTTACAAAGATTTAAAGGAACGGAAGATAAGGCAAAAGAAAACGTACAAAACGGAGAGTGGCAGGCGTACGTTGTTCTTGGCTATGACGATAAACAATTACCAAGGGCCGCTTATTATGCAATGACAGTAGCCGATAGTGACACACCTTTACAATTCGAGCAGGCATTGCAGCAGCTTAAAACAACATTAGCGACGACGAAAATCGGATTAAGTCCCGAGCAAGTAAAGGAATTGTATGAAACAGTTGTGTTTGACAAAGTGGCATTAGAGAAAAATGCTAAAACAGAAGAAGAATTAAATCAGGCGCGTTCGCTTGTATATATTTTATTATTTGCGATTTATATTTTCGTTCTTATGTACGGCAATATGATTACGATGGAAGTGGCGACGGAAAAATCGTCCCGCGTCATGGAGATATTAATTTCCAGCGCTTCGCCCGTACAACAAATGTTTGGCAAAATTTTCGGCGTCGCGTTATTGAGTTTAACGCAGTTTATCATCCTTTTTGCGATTGGTTATACATCGATCAAAGAAAATGGGGAATTGACCGCTATCCTCGGTTTTGAGCAAATTCCAGTTGCAACGATTGTTTATGCCATTGTCTTTTTCTTGCTCGGTTACTTTTTATACGCGACTTTATTCGCTTTGCTTGGTTCGCTCGTGAGCCGCATTGAAGAAGTACAGCAAATGATTACTCCTGTCACATTATTAGTTGTTGTAGCTTTTTTTATTGCGATGTTTGGCTTGGGTAATCCGGAAGCTCCTTTCATCACAGTGACATCGTTTGTTCCGTTTTTTGCACCAATGATTATGTTTTTGCGTGTTGGGATGTTAAATGTCCCGATGTGGGAAGTCGCTTTAAGCATTGGTTTGTTAGTAGCGACAATATGTTTCTTTGCTTATTTTGGAGCAAAAGTATATCGCGGCGGCGTGTTGATGTACGGAAAATCGACGTCGTTCAAAGATATTAAAAAAGCGCTGCAATTGACGAAAAAATAACAGTGATTTAAAGGCTGACTTTCTTAAAATCGGGAAGTCAAGCCTTTTGTTTTTATCCCGTTCTAATCGAGGCTGTCTCAAAAGCCAAGGATCAGACCCCACAACACAATATATAGGACATAATGTTGGATAAATGAACTATATATTGTTAAACACACGTGAGGTCAGACCCTTATGAGACAGCCTGGCTAGAAGTGCGATAAGTTCAACTAACATCAGTGGGGGATGAAGAAAACCCCCACTGATGAAGTTGCACTTTATAAGAGTAGTGCTGGGAGAAATAGTCTGATGTGATATAATGAAGATACGTTGAAGGCGAAACGGAGGAGAATAGATTGACAAAAGGAATTATTCATTACGAAGTCGGCGAGCAGGTCGATATTTATTTGCTTATCAAAACGGTGACAAAAGGCATTGCCAGCAACGGCAAACCGTTCTTAACGTTGATTTTGCAAGATAAAACCGGGGAAATTGAAGCAAAGCTGTGGGATGCGTCTCCGGAAGATGAGGCGGTATACGTACCAGAAAGCATCGTCAAAGTGTTTGGTGATATTAACAATTACCGCGGTCGAACGCAGCTGAAAATTCGTAACATTCGCCCAGCAAACAGCAATGATCCGGTGCGCGTTGCCGACTTTCTTGAAGTGGCACCAATGAAGCGGGAAGAGATGATCGATAAAATTACACAATATATTTTTGAAATGAAAAACCCGAATATTCAACGAATTACAAGGCATCTATTAAAAAAATATCAAAATGAATTTCTTGAATATCCGGCGGCAACGAAAAATCATCACGAATATATTTCAGGTTTGGCGTATCATGTTGTTTCTATGCTCGACTTAGCAAAAGCGATTGCCAATCTTTATCCGTCATTAGATAAAGATTTATTATATGCTGGTGTCATTTTGCATGACCTCGGAAAAGTGATTGAGTTATCCGGACCGATTTCGACAACGTATACAGTAGCAGGAAACTTGCTCGGACATATCTCAATTATGGTCAATGAAATTGGCAAAGCAGCAGAACATTTAGGAATTACCGGTGAAGAAGTGGTTATATTGCAGCATATGGTGCTTTCCCATCATGGCAAGGCGGAATGGGGCAGTCCGAAACCGCCGATGGTGAAAGAAGCGGAAATTCTTCACTATATTGATAATTTAGATGCGAAAATGAACATGCTTGACCGTGCGCTTGAAAAAGTAAAGCCAGGCGAATTTACCGAGAAAATTTTTGCGCTTGATAATCGTTCTTTCTACAAACCGACGTTTCATCAGTAAAAAGAGAGGCTGACCTAAGCAAAGTGTCAGACTTCACAAACAGGATATGTAGTGTATAACATTAGCTAAATACACTATATATGTTGGTTCGTGAGGTCAGACACTTATAGGCTAGCCTCTTTTTTATGTATATAATGAACTCTAACCGCGTATAGTTGAAGTAAGATGAATTCACAAAAAGGGGGATTATCGATGCTAAGTGTGCCTTGGTGGATTTATTTAGTCCTGATAGGAATCGTTGTGAGCGGCTATATGACGATTCGTACAGCCAAAAAAGAACGGGAAATTGACGAAGCTTTTATTGAAAAAGAAGGAGAAGTATATATAGAACGGATTAGGGAAGAAAGAGCGCGCCGGCAGCAAGCAAAGTCCTTGTAAAACACAAGGGCTTTATTTTTTGTTTGATTTATTTAAAATTTTCTTTATTTTTTACAATTTCATGTTAGGATAATAGTAACTGTTATTCATTAAAGAGATAAAGTGGGGGATGAATGGTGAAGCGTGTCTACAATTTTAATGCGGGACCGTCCGCATTGCCGCTGGCCGTGCTAGAAAGGGCACAAGCAGAGCTGGTTAATTTTCAAAATACCGGCATGTCCGTAATGGAATTGAGTCACCGCAGCAAAGAATATGATGCTGTGCACACCAAAGCAAAAGAATTGTTACGAAAACTTATGAATATTCCGGGGACGCATGACATTTTATTTTTACAAGGTGGAGCGAGCCTGCAATTTTCGATGGTACCAATGAATTTGCTTCATGAAGGGAAAGTTGCCAACTATGTGTTGACGGGAGTATGGTCGGAAAAAGCGTTAAAAGAAGCAAAAAAAATTGGTGAGGTACATGTTGCTGCATCAAGCAAAGAAGCAAACTATACGCACATTCCGGCATTAAAGCATATTCAGCTTTCTGAGCAGACCGCTTATTTACATATCACATCGAACAATACGATTTTCGGTACGCAATGGCATGAGTTCCCTGATTTGCCTGTCGATTTAGTCGCCGATATGTCAAGCGATATTTTAAGCCGGGAAATTGATGTTAAAAAGTTTGCATTGATTTATGCGGGGGCGCAAAAAAATTTAGGACCATCCGGCGTCACTGTCGTCATTATTCGAAAAGACTTGCTTGAAAACATTCCTGATCATCTTCCGACAATGCTGAACTACCATACTTACAGCTCAAGCAATTCGTTATACAATACGCCACCGACCTTTGCGATTTATATGCTTTCTCTTGTGCTTGAATGGGTAGATGAGCAAGGAGGTGTCAGCATCATTGAAAAACGTAACAAAGAAAAGGCAGATGTTTTGTATCGCTGTATTGACGAAAGCAAAGGCTTTTACTTACCGCATGCAGAAAAGAGCAGCCGTTCGTTGATGAACGTAACGTTTACATTGCCGAACGATGAGTTGACAAAACAGTTTTTAGCTGAAGCAAAAGAACGGGGATTTGTCGGATTGGTTGGTCACCGTTCCGTCGGCGGGTGCCGAGCGTCCATCTATAATGCTGTTTCGCTTGAAGCGTGTGAAGCGTTAGCCGATTTTATGAGAGAATTTCAACAGAAATTTCTCTGAAAATTTTTTCTTTTTAACTCTATTTAACTATAGATTATAAAATGTTATAATAAATCTAAGTTTCTCGCAATAGGCATCGAGAGCACTATTGGGGAAACGAATCGCTAGATTAGATGAGATGAGGAGAGATGAGAAATGAATACGAGAGTTTTAGTTTCACTTGCATTGTTAGTTGGAATCGGAGCTGTTCTGCATGCAGTCATTCCCGGATTTTTCTTTGGAATGAAGCCGGATATGATGCTGACGATGATGTTCCTTGGCATTTTGTTGTTTCCTTCGCGAAAAACAGTTGGTTTATTAGGAATCGTAACAGGAATCATTTCCGGCTTGACGACGAGTTTTCCGGGCGGATTGCTTCCGAACATGATTGATAAACCGATTACTGCTATTGTTTTCGCAGTGTTATTCTTACTTGTGAAAAAGTACAGTCAGTCAGTTATAGCGGCAGCCATTTTGACCGCTATCGGTACGGTTGTATCCGGTGCTGTATTTTTAACATCGGCATTATTGCTTGTCGGTCTTCCAGGTGGTGCGACTTTTTCAAGCTTATTCATAGCTGTTGTTTTACCAGCTGTGGTTGTTAATACAATCGTCATGGTGATGATATATCCGATTGTTCAATCGATTTTCAAACGCGCCAACTTGACTGCTCAACCGTAGCATAATAAAAAACCCGATCTTTATGGTCGGGTTTTTCGCTATTTTCTTTTTTAACATGTTCATCGAGAAGTCTCCCACCTCTAAGCGAAGTGTAGGTGGGAGAGGTTCATAAATACTGAAAAGTCCATCCGACCAGAAAGCATAGAATTGCTCCAATCATATACAAACCTATTTTTTTCTTCAATATTTGCCTTGGCGGGTACATTCTTGCCTTATTTAACGAAAGAAACGTCGCGATAGCTAAATAAGCAAAAATAGCGCTTATTGTATAGAAAATAGACATTGTATAAATCATTTGCCTCTCCCCCTTTTACTACTGTATGTAATTTCGTTGCTAACTATGAAGATAAGAGGACTATTTTTCTAATAAAACAAAAGGAATTTTCATAAATTGGTAGAACATAATCATTGAATAAGAGTGAATAGCCATTTTCGATGTGGGTCTATCTATTTAAAAATTCTAAAATTTTTTTCTTTATTAATCTTTATTTTATTGGCATAATAGATAATAAAAATAGATAATGGTGAGGGAAGAGTGGGTGGAAAAATGAAAGGTACAGAGCGACACTATTCTATTAAAGAGGCGATGTTATTTAGTCAGCGTATTGCCCAGTTGAGCAAAGCGCTATGGAAATCAATTGAAAAAGATTGGCAGCAATGGATTAAACCATTCGACCTTAATATTAATGAGCATCATATTTTATGGATTGCTTATCATTTGAAAGGGGCGTCTATTTCAGAGATTGCTAAATTTGGCGTCATGCATGTTTCCACGGCTTTTAACTTCTCAAAAAAACTGGAAGAGCGGGGACTCTTGTCTTTTTCTAAGAAAGAAAGTGATAAACGAAACACCTATATTGAACTGACAGAGAAAGGCGAAGAGATTTTACTGAAATTAATGGAATCATATGACCCGACGCAAAATGCAGTATTTAACGGAGCTTTACCTTTACGTGATTTGTACGGAAAATTTCCAGAAATTTTAGAAATAATGTGTATTATTCGCAATATATATGGCGATGATTTTATGCAAATTTTTGAAAAATCATTTGAAAATATTGAAAACGATTTTGTTGAAGAGAACGGAAAATTATTTAAGCGCAAAGAACACAAAGAAAGCGAAAAGGAAACGATGACGAATTTATAGTTCATTTACGTTGGCAATTATTTTCTTAAATTCTTGCATAAGTGGTACAAACATATTTTGACCTAACAAAGCGTCAATGGTTTGTTCAAGCGGAAGCTTAGGGTGAAGCATTCCGGCAAATTGGGTAAGGAGCGGGGTGAACACAATAAGGCCTTCCGCTTTCTGTTTTTTGTACTCTTCGCTTAAATGTTGACAAAGTTTGATGACTTCGTCTGCTTCTTCTTTTGTTAAGTCCGCTTTGATAATAAGTTGGTAAAACGGTTTCTTCGTTTCATCGATCATTTCCAATAATAAAGATTGATGATATTCTAATTTGGCAATTCGTTCTTCGAGTGTATCCATAACGGTACTCCTTTAGTTAGGCAATCTGTCATTATCATGTATATTTTACCCAAATTGCCGCAAACAACCAATAGGGAATTATCGTGAAGGCGATATTGATTTCTTTTATAAAACGTTGTAAAGTAAATAAGTCATATATTCGCCGGGGAAGATAGGAGGGGAGCGAATTTGGCATTATATTTTATCCCTCTTGCAGTAGTCATTTTATTTTATATTAATAAACTAACAAATACACTTTGTGTTCAAAGAGAAATTCCGGAAGAAAAACAGCCAAAAGTGTTTCGAACGATTAATGTACTTATTACCATTTTGCTTATTACTTCTTACATTGAGGTATTATTTACATAGAAAAAGCTGACAGCAAAAATACTGTCAGCTTTTTGTTTATCTTGATTAATAATACAAGCACGCACAACCAACGATGATTAATAAGATAAACAATACAACGATTAACGCAAAGCCACCTGCATAACCTCCGCTCATCTATAGCACCTCCTTTCACTGAAGAGGGGAGTTTTTTTAACTTTATTGTATTTAACTAGATGAACGAGACACTTTATCATATGTAATTTAATGAATTTGCGTATAGGCAAATTACATAATCGGAAGAAGTATTAGGAAAAAATTTTTTTATCTTAAAAAAATATGATATAGTTATTGTTGTGGTTTTTTTCCATGTGAAAAATTTTGAGTGTAGGAGTTGTGAAAATAATGAAAAAGTGGGTTATCGCTTTATCTACTGCCGCATCTCTTCTTGCTTTATCTGCTTGCAATGGCGGAGATTCAGAAGTGATCGTAGAGACAAAAGCAGGCGATATTACAAAAGGAGAGTTTTATAATGCGATGAAAGAACGGTTTGGAAAAGATGTTATTCGAGACCTTGTACATGAAAAAATATTAAGTAAAGAATTTAAAGTAACCGATAAAGAGATTGAAAAAGAAATCGAAAATTTGAAAAAAATGTACGGTCCGCAATATGAAATCGCTGTTCAGCAAAACGGTGAAAAAGCGATTAGAGATATGGTGAAGCTCGATCTTTTGCGGCAAAAAGCAGCGATGAAGGATGTTAAAGTAACAGAGGAAGAAATGAAAAAGTATTATGATGAATACAAACCAAAAATAAAAGCAAGCCATATTTTAGTGGAAGATGAAAAAACGGCAAATGAAATTAAAGCAAAGCTTGATAAGGGAGAGGACTTTGCGAAGCTTGCAAAAGAATATTCTAAAGATCCGGGCTCTGCGAAAAATGGCGGCGATTTAGGATGGTTTGAATCAGGAGAAATGGTGAAAGAATTTGAAGATGCGGCATATGCGTTAAAAGTAGGAGAAATCAGCAAGCCTGTAAAATCAGAATATGGTTATCACATTATTAAAGTAACAGATAAAGAAGAGAAAAAATCATTTGAAGAAATGAAGGAAGAAATTGAGTGGGAGCTTAAGAAGAGCAAGCTTGACCCTGCGAAAGTCCAGTCTGAAGTAGAAAAATTAGTTAAAAAAGCGGATGTAAAAGTAAATGATGAGCAATTAAAAGAGGTTTTTGAATCTAGTGAAAAGAAATAAAGAGACGGATTAAGAGCAAATCATGATTGTTAAAAAGGAGGTATCTCATATGTAATGAGATCCCCCTTTTTTATTATTGAATAGCAGAGTGAATAGATGCAGCGATTTTTTGCAAGTCTTCAAACGAGTACTCACTTTGATGCGACTTCCAGACGGCTCCGAATCCGTCACCTTTTCCGTAGCGTGGAATTAAATGCATGTGGAAATGGAAGACGGTTTGTCCAGCATGCTCTTTATTGTTGTTTAAAATATTTAATCCGAGTGGTGAAAAGCTTTCATTAATAGCATTTGCAATTTTGGGAACAACGGAAAATAATTTTCCGGCGATTTCCGATGTAAGTTCAAACACATCTTTTTTATGTACCTTTGGTATCACTAATGTATGCCCTTTTGTTACTTGGCTAATGTCGAGAAAAGCGATAACATGTTCATCTTCGTATACTTTGGCACACGGAATGTCTCCATTGATGATTTTGCAAAAAATGCAATCGCTCATCATATCCCATCCTTTCCTTTTCATTATTTTATTCGTATTGTAGCACAAAAAAAGGAACAGAGTGTACAGTGGATTTGTGTACACTCTGTCCGTGCGAAAAGGGGAAGAGTTTTTATAAATACCTTATTGATAAAAGAGATAGGAAGTGAGTTGTTTTCTGCTTAGACGGATCATTCTTTTATCATTGTAGGTATTTTTTAAGTCCTACAACTACAATTGATGATCTTTGATGAACACCTCATTTACGAAAGAGTTTTTATAGGCATTGAGAACTTCTAGTGTTTCTCGCGTGCCGTAGACACCTCATTTCAAAAAGTGTGTTCTTAAACTTGCAGTGTTTTGCTCACTTTGTTCAAGATGACCATCCCCTATTTCAGGTAAGGTAAGGAGAAAATGAGTGTGATACTACAGTAAGTGATCTTTCGTAAACACCTCATTTCAATGTTGATGAATTGCTTCATCAAACATTGTTTTTTCTCATCCCCTCTTCGTTTATTATGGTACCCGGAAACGAAAAGACTATTCCTTTTTTCGTAGATAGTTTTGGAAAGGAGCTTATTACTTTGATACAATAAAAGTGAATAATGGGATTAGAGAGAGAGGATAAAGGAAAGATGACATTGCTTGAAGTGCAAAACCTCTACGGAGGATATACAAATAAAAACGTGCTTGAAGATGTTTCGTTTGTTGTAAATCGAAAGGAAATCGTCGGGCTTATCGGCTTAAATGGAGCTGGGAAAAGCACAACCATCAAACATATTATCGGCCTGATGGAACCGAGGAAAGGTACGGTTTCGATTAATGGAAAGACATTCGCTGACGATCCGGCTGCTTACCGTTCCCAATTTACGTACATACCGGAAATGCCGATTCTTTACGATGAGTTGACTTTACAGGAACATTTAGAATTGACAGCGATGGCATACGGCTTAAATAATAACGAGTATGAGCAACGATTAGAGCGGCTGTTAAAGGAATTCCGGATGGAGAAAAAGCTAAAATGGTTTCCTGCGCATTTTTCAAAAGGAATGAAGCAAAAAGTCATGATTATGTGCGCCTTTTTAATTGAACCTCCTCTTTATATTATCGATGAGCCGTTTGTCGGTCTTGATCCGCTCGGGATTCAGTCGCTGCTTGATTTAATGAATACGATGAAGGAAAGAGGAGCGGGGATTTTAATGTCGACTCATATTTTAGCGACAGCTGAACGTTACTGTGACTCGTTTGTGATTCTTCATAACGGAAAAATAAAGGCAAAAGGAACATTAGAAGAGCTGCGGAAACAATTTCAACTGCCATCCGCTACACTTGACGAAATTTATATTCAATTGACAAAGGAAGAAGACAATGATTGACGGCAAGAAATTATGGAAACAGCGGCTAGCGATTTATTTCAATGATATTAAGCGATATTTGCGTTACATGTTCAATGACCATTTATTGCTGATTCTACTGATTGGAATCGGTGCAGGCGCGGTTGCTTATAAACAGTGGGTGGATGGATTATCGGATAATTTCCCATTTGCATTTGTTGTCGCCTTAGTATTGTCGCCGTTTTTAACGCACAGTCCGGTTCAAACACTTTTGAAAGAAGCTGATCTTGTATTTTTATTGCCAGCGGAAAAACAACTGGGGCCTTATTTTCAACGTGCTTTTCTTTTTAGTTTGATGATGCAAATATATATGCTTCTTATTGTCATTGCGGCTATTTCACCTTTGTATGTGAAGTTTTCACATGTGTCCATTTGGTTTTTATTTATTGTGTTGTTGCTGCTGAAAGTTTGGAACATGTGGATGATTTGGAAAGGAAATTATTTTATTGAGCCAGTGATGCATCGTTTAAGCTGGAGCGTGCGTTTGATACTCAATTTCTTATTTATGTATTTTTTGCTTGCTAAAGCGCCTATCGGTTTTACGGCAAGTTTATTCGCGATAATGCTCATATTGCTTGGCTATTTTGCAAGAGCGACGAAACAAAAAGGATTGAAATGGGAACGTCTCATTCATCAAGATGCAAAGCGCATGATGACATTTTACCGCCTTGCGAATTTATTTACCGACGTGCCGCAGTTAAAAGAACAGGTGAAACGTCGCAAATGGCTTGATGTATTTTTGCCGCTTGTTTCGTATCGTCAAGAAAGTACGTTTTTGTATTTATATATGCGGACCTTTTTTAGAGCAAGCGACTATTTTAGGCTTTATATTCGCCTGATCGTTATTGCTTGCTTCCTTATTTACACTGTTCCGTCTAGTTACGGAAAAAGTGCCGTGTTATTGTTTTTTATCTATGCGACAGGATTTCAATTGTATACATTGTCACGCCATCATCGAACAAATATGATGCTAAAGCTGTATCCGCTTGCAAATGAACAGAAAAAAATCACGTTATTGAGGTTTTTATTTATATTGCTGACAATCCAAGCGGTCATTTTATCCTTGTTTGTTCTATTCACAAGCCATCTCCTTGCTTCGATGTTGTCATTCATTAGCGGGGTACTATTTAGTTACGTATTTTTATTTCTATATGCGCAAAAAAAATGGAGTTAATGGAAACTTCTATCTTTTTTATCCGTAAATATTACTAAGATGACATGACAAAAAGGATGAAATGAGATGGAAACGTATGACCAGCTTGTACATGAAGAGCTTTTCCGCTGGAATAAGAAAATGATGCAAAAGTCAGGCATGCTGCATCGCCTTTCCAAACGCGCACAAACAAAAGTGAATGAACTAATTCCAGAAAAGGTGCATCAAGTTGTAACCGAGAGTATTAAAAGAGTGACTCAAGCTGCTTTAGCCGGCTCTGATTTTTTAACTCCGGCAAAAGATGTGTCATCGCTTTCGTTCGCGGAAAAGGAAGCGTTAGTAGCCGATAAATTAAAAAAGTATAAAAGGATGGCAGCGATTGAAGGAGCGGGAACAGGAGCAGGAGGGATTTTTCTTGGCTTGGCTGATTTCCCGCTGTTGTTATCCATTAAAATGAAGTTTTTATTTGAGGTTGCTACTCTTTACGGTTTCGATGTAAGAAAATATGAGGAGCGCTTATTCATCCTACATGTTTTTCAATTGGCCTTTTCGAGTGATGAGCACCGTCAGCGCATTTATCACATGGTTAAATATTGGGACGAAGAAAAGAAAAAGCTAGTTGATGTCGATTGGCGCGTTTTTCAACAAGAATATCGAGATTATATTGATTTCGCCAAAATGCTGCAGCTTATGCCAGGAATTGGCGCGTTTGTCGGTGCTGTTGCGAATTATCATTTACTAGATCATCTTGGTGAAACAGCGATGAACTGTTATCGATTGCGGCTATTTGCAAAAAAGGAGCAGTAGATTATACTGCTCCATTTTTTATTAAATAATTCTGTTAAACAAATTGTTAATTTTTCACTACTGTTGAGTATGTTCGAATCATTGAGAAAGGTGGAATTGCTTATCCGTCCAATCACAGCAATGTTGTCACACATCAGCACGATTTGTTAAATAATTAATTTTTCTAACAATTTCATTACCATTATATCACGATATTTCCTTCGTTGAGGAGTGATTGACAGTTTGATAAAAATTATTTAACATACCCATATAGGTATAAAAGGAGGGGATATAATGGAAAGCTTGATTATAAACGGAATTTTAATTGTTTTATTAGCATACTTCTTTATTACAAAAATTCTTCCGCCTAAAGGAGTTAAGCAAGTTACGATTGAAGATTTGAAACAGCTGCTTGCAAATAAAAGCAACTACCAGTTTATCGATGTAAGAACACCGATGGAATATAAAGCACGCCGCATTAAAGAGTTTAAAAATGTTCCATTGAATGAATTAAGTTCGCGATTAGATGAACTAAATAAAGAGAAAGAAATCGTTGTCATTTGTCAAAGCGGCATGCGAAGCAATCAGGCGACAAAATTGCTTGTAAAGCACGGATTTAAAAACGTAACAAATGTAAAAGGCGGAATGAATGCATGGAATGGATAAAACAAAAAGCATCCAACTGAAATAGTTGGGTGTTTTTTTGTTTTACGATTATGATAGTATTAATGGGGGAAAGGAGGGACAAGTAGGATTTTCATGAAAAAACGAATGTTTTTTGCGATTATTAGTGTATTCGTTTCGCTTTGGGTAATTGGGTCACTGCAGCTAGACAAAGAACTATGGTTTGATCAATTTTCGCTCACCGCTGACACAAATTCTCTTATGTATAGTGTATTTACTTTCATTACGTTTTTTGGCTCAAAATCGGGCATTATTGCTGTCGGACTTATTTGGCTGCTCATTTTAGTATGGCGAAAAGACTACATAGCGATAGCAGTTACTCTAATGAGCGTCATTGGCGGCAATGAACTCAATCAATGGCTGAAAGAGCTATTTGCAAGAGAAAGACCGCTAACAAACATACTGGAAGAAGGATATAGTTTTCCAAGCGGGCATGCGATGGTAGGGCTCATTTTTTATGGTTTTATCGCGTATCTTTGTTATACTCATATCTCGGTAATGAGATACTTGGCCCACTTTCTTGTTTTATTTATTTTTCTTATCGGCATAAGCAGAGTGTTGTTAGGTGTCCATTATTTATCAGATGTCATTGGTGGGTTTGCGATCGGATATATATGTTTGTTTTTCGGCGTTTTCCTTTACGAAAAAGCATGCAGCCGAGGAAAACTTTCTGCTAATAAAGAACGCGGTGTACAGATGTAACTGCACACCGCGTTTGTTTAACATTTTTTCCGATTTATCTCCTGTCTCTAAACGGAGGGCAGGTGGGAGAGATTCATATAAGGAACATTGCTACAATTGTTGTCACTATTAATCCGATTGTTACAGGAAGAAGATTGCGGCGTGCTAATTCAAACGGGTCAACACTGCAAATCGCTGCTGCTGGGATAAGCGCCCAAGGAACAAGCGTCCCGCCGCCAACCCAAATGGCAGCAATCTGCCCTAATGCTGTTAATGTGGCTGCACCTGCTCCGATGGCGGTTGCGAACAATTTAGCAATCGAGCCGGCCAAGGAAATGCCGGAAAATCCTGAGCCGTCCAAACCGGTAATCGCTCCGACTCCTACTAATGTAACGGCGCCGATTTCTTTATTCAATGGAACAAGATGGGCAAGTCCTATCCCGAGATCATTTACGATTCCTTGTGATGTTTTCGGTAAGTATTCACCAATAATTTTGATAAAACCGATATCTCCTAAGTAGAAAAATGCTGCGATTGGAATAACAGGTCCAAACACTTTAAATCCGAATTGAAAACCTTCGATTAAGTAGCTTGTCGTTTCCTCGAACCCTTTATTTTTATGAGCAAAAAGTGCAATAATAATTAGGATAAAAATGGATGTTCCTCCAATTAATGCGGTTGCGTCTCCACCTTGCAGGTTTAAGTAGGACATTGCAACAATATCAAGGGCAAACAATAATGGGATGATAAAAGCAAGCCATTTTTTTGTCGTTTCTGACAATAGCTGAGTCTGTCTTTCTCGGTCATTTGTCTGTGCTTTGGAAATTGTCTGTTGGCTCGTTTCTATTGCCAAGTTTCCTCGCTTTATGTCTCTACGTAAAAGAATAAAGGCAACCGTTACGGTCACAATCCCCATAATAAAAACGAGAGGAATGCTGGCGGAAATAACTTCGGAGACAGGTAGACCGGCTGCATCCGCTGTTAATTTTGGAGCGGCTTGAATGACGAAATCGCCAGATAGGGCAATGCCGTGGCCGAATAAATTCATTGCCATTGCTACGCCTAATGCCGGCAAGCCGACACGAAGGGCAACAGGCAGCAGTACTGCCCCCATTAAGGCAACAGCTGGTGAAGGCCAGAAAAACCAAGAAATAATCATCATCAGTAATCCAATCGTCCAATAGGCTAATGCTGGTGTACGGATTAGTTTGGTAAAAGGAGAAATCATGACATCATTAATTCCGGTAACGGTTAACACTTTACTCATGGCAACGATAATGGAGATGACAAGTATCGTCGGCAACAACTCTGTAATGGCAAAAATAAAGCTGTTAAAGATGCCGCTAATGGAAGCGCTTAATGAATGCGATGCGGTAAACGCTAATAAAAAGATCCCGGCAATACAAATTAATGATGTATCTCTCCTCATAATCATAAAGCTGATAATCAGCAAAATGAAGGTGACGTAAATCCAATGTAATGCCGTTAATTCGATACCCATATCGTTTTCCTCCTCATCGATATCATCCGTTAGTGCCTGTGATCATGGCCTAACTGATGTAATACAGAATATGAAAGGAGAAGAAAGGTGTGAAAGCGTTCGGGGATTTATAGGGGATGTAGAATAAAGGAGGATTTCCACGGAAATGGTCACAAAAAGAAAAATGCCGCTCTTTTTGAGACGGCATTGCCATTTAATTTTGTTTAGGGATTATATAAGTTGTAACATAGGAAGGGCGGGGAAAAATGGTTTTCTTTTGGTCCATTCCCTCTTGTTTACTGCGTTTTTGATGTGCTTTTTCATACGCTTTTGATTGTTGCCAAGCGTTAAAGTGTTTCTCGCTCTCCCATAACGTCATAATAATGTATGTATCGTTAGACAAAGGACGTAATACACGGATTGCTACAAATCCAGGCTCCTTTTCAATTAATCTTGCTCGCTGGTTAAAGCGATATTCAAAAATAGGTCTCTCTTCATCCGTGACAGGAATGTTGTTACATACAGCAAACTTGCCGCCAAATTCACCTACGGAATCAAGCACTTCGTATTTGCGGGGCTCATTAAATACAGATTTTCCTGTCGTTTCATGAAGTAAAATGGCGTAATCTTCATTTTCAAGCAATAACATTTTTTCGGCAGGATGGTCGTTTTTTAATTTTGTTAAATAGTCCGTTGTACCAGTTGTGATATACATCTTCACGCTCAATAGCCTCCTGACTTTTCCCTAAATTCCAGTATAAAGAAGATTGGCAAAAATGCTATTATTAATGCTACATCTTCCTGAATGATTTTTTATCCTATGTTATAATTTTTGGAGTTCTTGTTGTTTATTAATCGTTTTTCTTTACTTTATTGAACAGAATACAAGAGATTTACGAGCAATAATCGTCGATTTTTTGAAACTTTATGTCATTCTCTATACATTAGTGAAGGAAACTTGTATAGTGGTATTTGGAAGAAGATTCGCACGTTTTAAGCGTGGCTGGCTCATAAGTGTCTAACCTAACACGTATTGCGTAATATATCGTTTATTTATCTTATATATTTTGTTGCCAGGTCTGACACTTGGTTTTTCGGTCAGTTGTTTTTTAGTAATGATGATTGTAGGAAAGGTGGAGCATTATGACGAAAAATTCTACATTTAACGATACATTTTTACGCGCCTGTCGCGGGGAAAAAACAGAATATGTTCCAGTATGGTATATGAGACAGGCAGGGCGTTCTCAGCCAGAATACCGGGCATTAAAGGAAAAATATTCACTGTTTGAAATTACGCATCAACCAGAACTTTGCGCTTATGTGACACGGCTGCCAGTTGAGCAATATAATGTCGATGCAGCGATTCTTTATAAAGACATTATGTCGCCGCTTCCAGCGATTGGCGTTGATGTCGATATTAAAGCGGGAATTGGTCCGGTGATTTCAAATCCAATTCGTTCACTTGCCGATGTAGAAAAGTTAGGAGAGATCAACCCGGAAGAAGACGTTCCTTACGTGCTTGAAACGATTAAGCTATTAACAACTGAACAGTTAAATGTTCCGCTTATCGGCTTTGCCGGTGCGCCATTTACATTGGCAAGCTATATGATCGAGGGCGGTCCATCCAAAAACTATAATAAAACAAAAGCGTTTATGTATGCTGAGCCAAAAGCGTGGTTTGCTCTGATGGACAAGTTGGCTGATATGACGATTCGCTACGTAAAAGCGCAAATTCATGCAGGTGCGAAAGCGATTCAAATTTTTGACTCTTGGGTCGGAGCATTAAATGTACAAGACTATCGTTACTTCATTAAACCAACGATGGAACGAATTTTCTCAGCACTTCGTGAAGAGAATGTGCCATTAATTATGTTTGGAGTCGGTGCAGGCCATTTAGCGAAAGAATGGCATGATTTGCCGCTTGATGTCGTTGGTTTAGATTGGCGTCTTTCAATCAAAGAGGCAAGAGAAATGGGAATCACAAAAGCGGTGCAAGGAAACCTTGACCCAGCTGTATTGCTTGCACCATGGGAAGTTATTGAAGAAAGAGTAAAAGAAATTTTGGACCAGGGCATGGAGCACCCAGGTTATATATTTAACTTAGGACATGGCATTTTCCCACAAATTCAGCCAGAAACGTTAAAACGTTTAACCGCCTTTATTCATGAATATACTGCTAACAAAGCATAAGCATTGGAACAAAACGGGTTTTCGTTCAAAATAATAAGGTAATTACAAATACATGAGGTGTACAGAATGACGAAGAAAAAAATGGGGTTACTTGTAATGGCATATGGCACCCCTTATAAAGAAGAAGATTTAGAGCGTTATTATACGCACATTCGTCGCGGCCATAAACCATCGCCGGAGATGCTTCAAGAATTGAAAGAACGTTATGATGCCATCGGCGGGATTTCTCCGCTTGCAAAAATCACGTTAGAACAAGCGGAAAGTTTAGAAAAGCGTCTTAATGAAATTCAAGATGAAATTGAGTTTAAAATGTATTTAGGTTTAAAACATATTGAGCCGTTCGTTGAAGATGCTGTGCAGCAAATGCACAAAGATAGTATTGAAGAAGCGGTAAGCATTGTTCTTGCTCCGCACTTTTCGACATTTAGCGTGAAATCATATAATGGCCGTGCCAAGGCAGAAGCGGAAAAGTTGGGCGGTCCTAAAATCCATGCGATTGAAAGCTGGTATACGGAGCCGAAATTTATTGATTATTGGGTCGAAAAGCTTAAGGAGATATATGCGCAAATGAGCGAAGAGGAGCGGGAAAAAGCGGTTTTAATTGTGTCAGCGCATAGCTTGCCGGAAAAAATCATTGCTGCTGGCGATCCATATCCGCAGCAGTTGCAGGAAACAGCGGATTTAATTGCCGAAAAAGCCGGCATTAAGCATTATACAATCGGCTGGCAAAGTGCAGGAAATACACCAGAGCCTTGGCTTGGTCCCGATGTGCAGGATTTAACAAGAGAATTGCATGAGCAAAAAGGATATACATCTTTTGTTTATGCTCCAGTTGGATTTGTTTCTGACCATTTAGAAGTGTTATATGACAATGATATTGAATGTAAAAATGTTACAGATGAAATTGGTGCAAACTATTACAGACCGGAAATGCCAAATGCGAATCCTCAATTTATTGATGCTTTAGCAACCGTTGTTCTTAAGCATTTAAAACGTTGAGAAATTTAATTAAAGAAGGCGATGAACAAGTGGGTAATGGAAAGAAAACAGTCGTCATTATCGGCGGCGGAATAACGGGAATTACGACAGCTTACTACCTACAAAAGGAAACCAAAGAAAAACGACTAGCACTTGACTGCAAGCTCATCGAAGCGACCCATCGGTTAGGAGGGAAAATCCAAACCGTTGTTAAAGATGGTTTTGTCATTGAGAGAGGGCCTGATTCGTTTTTAGCAAGAAAATTGAGCGCTTTTAGGCTTGTTAATGAGGTTGGTTTAAGCGATCAATTAGTGCATAATGCAACAGGAAAGTCATATATCCTTGTAAAAGGGAAGCTTTATCCGATGCCAGGCGGATCTGTTATGGGAATTCCGACGCAAATTGGTCCATTTGTGACAACGGGATTATTTTCACCAATTGGAAAATTGCGGGCAGCGGCTGATTTTATTTTACCGCCGACGAAAACGGAGGGAGATATCTCTTTAGGCCAGTTTTTCCGCAGAAGATTGGGCGATGAAGTCGTTGAAAACCTTGTCGAACCGCTTTTATCAGGAATTTATGCAGGTGATATTGATCAATTAAGCTTAATGGCTACGTTTCCGCAATTTTTCCATGTTGAACAAAAGCACGGCAGCTTGATTTTAGGAATGAAACGATCTACTCCTAAACCAAAGCAAAGAAATACAAGTCCAAAAGGGATTTTCCAAACGCTAAAAACAGGATTGCAGTCACTCGTAGAAGAAATTGAAAATCGATTGGAACCTGGCAGCGTTTTGAAAGGGCTCCGGGTTGAGAAGATTGAAAAGAAAGAACTTGATTATGAGCTAACATTGAGCAACAGCGAACTCATAAGAGCGGACGCGATTGTTGTTGCTACACAGCATCAAGCCGTACCAGCAATGTTTTCACAATATGAGTTTTTTGCACCTTTCAGCCATATGCCGGCTACATCGGTTGCCACCGTGGCGCTTGCATTTCCAGAAACGGCGATTCAACAAGATATTGACGGAACCGGCTTTGTCGTGTCACGCAACAGCGATTATACGATTACTGCCTGTACATGGACACATAAAAAATGGCCGCATACTACTCCGAAAGGAAAAGTGCTGCTTCGCTGTTATGTCGGACGAGCCGGCGATGAGGCGATTGTTGAACAGGCAGATGATGAAATTGTAAAAGTGGTAATGGATGATTTAAATAAAATTATGAATATTACTGCATCACCGGAATTTTCGATTGTGACAAGATGGAAGCAAGCGATGCCGCAATATGTAGTCGGGCATAAGGAACGGCTTGAAAAGATCAAAGAAAAGATGACAGAGCACCTTCCAGGGGTCTTTTTAGCAGGAAGTTCTTATGAAGGTCTAGGGATACCAGACTGTATCGACCAAGGGGAAGAAGCAGTGAAAAAAGTGCTTCATTATTTACAAGCCGGCACAAAAGAAGTTGTTGAGGTTAGCTAATCGTTAGTTAACCTCTTTATCCCGTTCTAATCGTCCGTAAGACTCCCACCTCTACAGGTGGAAGATAACGGACGCTAGAAGTGCGATAAGTTCAACTAACATCAGTGGGGGATGAAGAAAACCCCCACTGATGAAGTTGAACTTTATTTTTATCAAAAAGTATGCTACTCTTTAATTACAAAATGACCAAAATGTTCATTTAGTCAATTTAAAGGATGAGGAAAATGGCTGTTAATCGAAAACAACAAATTATTGATGCAGCGACAAAGTCGTTTTCTCTTTTTGGCTATAAAGCCACGACAATGGACCAAGTCGCAAAGTTAGCGAATGTAGGAAAAGGGACAATTTATACATTCTTTAAAAATAAAGAAGAATTGTTCGATGAAATTGTATCGACATTAATTTCAGAAATGAAAGAAGCGGCAGAGCAGGTGATGGACCCTCAGCTCAGCTTTTTTGAAAACGTACATCGGGCGTTGTACCGAATTTTAGAGTTTCGTAAACAACATCAATTAGCGATTAAATTATTTCAAGAAGAGCGTGAGATGGGGACGCCTGCTGTTCAAGAAGTGATAAAAAAGTTAGAAGCAGCTATTATCGCTTACATTAAGGAAAAAATTGAAGCAGCGATTGAAAAAGGGGAAATCCGTCCTTGTGATGCAGAAATTACAGCTTTTCTTATGTTGAAACTGTATGTCGCCCTTATTTTTGACTGGGAGAAAAATCACGAGCCGCTTGAAAAGGAAAAAATCGCTGAATTATTTGAACTCTATTTTTTGAAAGGATTGTCAAAATAGATAGTCCTTTTCTTTTTTGTTTGAACTGACTAAATGAACAAAACGGTCAAATATTTTAAAAGGAGGGAGAATAACATGCGGGCGCTTTCGTTATTTTTTGAGGAATTAAAAGCAATAGTGACAAACCGGAAAATTTTAATTCCTGTGATTGCTGTATTATTTATTCCGTTGTTATACAGCGGCATGTTTTTATGGGCATTTTGGGATCCATATAATCATTTAGATGAATTGCCAGTTGCCGTTGTTAATAACGATAAAGGCGCCGTTTTAAATGGAGAAAAGCTCGAAATCGGCGATGAGCTAGTGAAAAACTTAAAAGAAAACAAACAATTTTCTTGGCACTTTGTCGATGAAGAAGAGGGAGAGAAGGGATTAAAAAATCAAAAATATTACATGGTCATAAAAATCCCGGAAAACTTCTCGAAAAATGCAACAACGTTACAAGATGAGCATCCGAAAAAGATGGAATTAATTTATATGCCGAATGAAAGTTTTAACTTTTTGTCGGCACAAATCGGCAGCACAGCCGTAGAAAAAATTAAAGAAGAAGTTTCCAATACGTTAACGGCAACTTACGCGGAAACGATGTTTGATAATATTAAAAAAGTAGCAAAAGGATTAAATGATGCGAGCGAAGGCGCAGGAAAACTTCATGAGGGAATTGTCACTGCAAAAGATGGATCTGCAGAAATTTACAAAAACCTAAAAGTATTAGCGGAAAAATCAATAGCGTTTAAAGACGGGTTACAAACAGCTGCTTCAGGCTCTGAACGTTTAAATCACGGAGTAGATAAGTTAAACAATGGTTTTGCACAGCTGAAAGACGGGCAGGCGCGACTGCTGGAAGGCGCGAAAAAGGCGGAGACAGGTTCTAAACAATTAGCTGTCGGCTTACAACAATCACTTGCAGGAATGGAAGAAATGAATGAGAAGCTTCCACAGCTTACAAGTGGTGCAGCGCGGTTAAAAGACGGAGCAAACAATCTTTCCACTTCGTTGGAACAATGGAGGCAAGGGGCGGAACAAACGAAAGCAGGAGCTCTACAGGTAAGCGCTGGACTTGAGAAAATGGTCGCACAACTCGATGCAATGATTTCACAAACTACTGATCCACAAGAAAAAGCGATGTTAGAAACATTAAAAAATAATGTGAAGCAGTTAGCCGAAGGAAGCAAACAAGTCTCAGGAGGAATGGAACAACTCTCCACAGGGGCAACAGAATTAAAAAACGGTGCCAGTCAACTTGCTTCTGGTGCGACGCAATTATATAATGGTCAGCTCGCTTTAAGCAATGGAATGAAACGGTTAATCGCTGGGCAAGAACAACTAGCCGCAGGTGCTGATACGTTAGCCGCTGGACAAACGAAACTCGTCCAAGGGTTAGCCACATTCGGGGAAAAAATGAACGAAGCAAAAAGCGGCGTTGAACAACTTGCGAGCGGCAGCGGCCAATTATCGTCAGGCTTAAATGAACTAGCTTCCGGTTCTAATAAATTACAAGATGGTGTGAACAAACTGGCTTCTGGTTCGAGTGAGCTTGCCGACGGAATGGGGAAACTAGACGCAGGTTCTCATGAACTTGCAACGAAACTAAAAGACGGTGCCAAAGAAGTTGGAAACGTAAAAGCGAATAAAGATGTATATGACATGTTTGCTAAACCAGTTGAAGTAGCAAACAAAAAAATTAATGAAGTGCCAAACTACGGCACAGGGTTTGCACCGTATTTCTTATCATTAGGTTTATTTGTTGGGGCATTATTATTATCCATTGTCTTTCCGTTACGTGACCCTGCCGGTGTGCCAAGTTCAGGTATTAGCTGGTTTGTCGGCAAGTTTGGTGTCCTGATGATTGCCGGAGGCATCCAAGCGTTATTAGCTGATACAGTGTTGCTTTCCGGATTAGGCATTGATGTGCAAAGCGTGCCAATGTTTATCTTGTTTAGCGTCATCACAAGCCTTACATTTATCGCGTTAATTCAATTCCTTGTCACAACATTAGGAGATCCTGGCCGCTTTGTTGGTATTGTTATTTTAATTTTACAATTAACGACGAGCGCCGGAACATTCCCGCTTGAATTAATTCCAAAAGCATTGCAACATTTTAACGCATGGTTGCCAATGACTTATTCCGTATTCGGCTTTAAAGCAGTTATTTCAAGCGGTGACTTCGCGTTCATGTGGAAAAATGCATTCACATTAATAGGGTTTATGGCTGTCTTGTCTGCGGGAACGATTTTATATTTTACAATAAAACATAAACGACAATTCCATACACTGGTGCAAGATGAGGCAGAAACTCCTAAGGCATTATAAGCCTTAGGAGTTTTTGTCGTTAAGGGAATATGGAGCTGTTTTTTGAATGTCTAGTTCGCTAAATGATCATCTCCGTTTTTTCGTTCAAAAATTTTTTGAAAATTTAAAGATTATTAGTTGAATATTGGTATAAATTACATTATAATCCGATTATGAAAACGATTTCAGTTTCTTGAGGGGGGGTACATTTTTGTAAGTGAGGAGGTAAAAGCACAAATGTCAACGATTGAAGATGTAGCTAGATTAGCCGGACTGTCGCGGACTACTGTATCAAGGGTCATTAATAATCATCCGTATGTTTCAGAGGATAAGAGAAAACTAGTGATTGAAGCGATGAACAAATTAGGGTATGCCCCTAACTCATTGGCGCGAAGTCTGCGAAGTCAAAAAACAGACATTATTGCGTTATTGATTCCAAGAATTACAAACCCATTTTTTAGTCAATTGGTGGAATCAATAGAAATCGCCGCCTCTAAACATGGCTACCAGCTTATTATTTGTCAGACGAGATATTCATCAGAAAAAGAACTGAACTATATGAATCTCTTAAAAACAAAGCAGGTTGATGGTGTTATTCTTGCTTCGATTCAAAACGACTGGGAAGTGCTTGCACCTTTCCTAGATTACGGGCCAATTGTGCTATGCAATGAATTTAATGAGCGCGCAAACGTTCCGTCTGTGATGCTCAATCAAGTGTATGGTGGTTATATCGCCACTAAGCATTTGTTGGAACAAGGGCATAGGCGAATCGCTTATTGTTGCGGCAGCACGCGAAGCAACGTTGCGAGTCACCGTGAAATCGGGTTTCGAAAAGCGCTTTCGGAATACGGGATTGAATTTGATGAACAATATGCGTTTAGGGATGCTTTACATAGTGAAGACGGCAGACGAGTGTTTCATCAAATGATGTCTCTTTCTGAATCGCCCACGGCTGTATTTACTGGAAGTGATGAAGTAGCAGCTGGAATGATTTCCGAAGCGAAAAAGCATGGATGCAAAGTTCCGGAGGAGCTCGCTGTTATCGGCTTTGACAATCAAACGATTACTGAGCTTATGGAACCGACGATTACTACCGTGCATCAACCAGTTGAAAAGATGGCCCAAAAGGCGCTTGAAATTATGATCGAAAAAATTCGTTCTCGAACATATCGGCAGCGCGAAGTGTATGAATTTCCATTACGTCTGATTATTAGGGAATCGACTGTTTCAACCAAGCTTATAGGCCAATTATGAAATTGCTACCATATACAGGGGGGATCAATGATGAAAAAGACGATGAAATTTTCATCAACTTTGTTGGCGCTTACACTTGGGTTAACGGCATGCTCAAACGCTGAAAATACAAGCGAGGATAAAAAGGACAATCAGAAACCAGGAGAAAAGTCAGAAGAAGTTGTAAAAATCGTTTATGCTCGCGGACAAGATTCTACTAAAGCGACAGAGAAGATTATCGAAGCGTTTGAAAAAAAGCATCCAAATATTGATGTGGAGTTCCGTGAAATGCCTGCAGATACCGGCCAGCAACATGACGCATATGTTACGATGTTAAACGCCCAGTCATCAGAAATTGATGTTATGGATCTTGATGTTGTATGGCCGGCTGAATTTGCCCAAGCCGGTTATACGTTACCATTAGACCGTTTTATTGAACAAGATGGTGTTGATTTAAGCAAATATAACCAAGGCGCATTAGCAGCAGGAAATTTTGATGGTAAACAATGGGCAATTCCAAAATTTATCGATGCAGGGATGTTGTTTTACCGCACTGATATTGTTCCAAAAGATCAAGTTCCGAAGACATGGGACGAGTTGCTAGCGAAGGCAAAAGAATTTAAAGGAAAAGGCGGCACGCAATTTGGTTATTTAATGCAGGCAAAGCAGTATGAAGGCTTAGTATGTAATGCTGTTGAATTTATCGCTTCTTACGGTGGAAAAATTGTCGATGAAAATAATAACGTCGTTGTCAACAGTCCAGAAACAATTAAAGGATTGAAAAAATTAGTGGAAATTGCGAAGTCGGATGTTGTTCCAAGCAATATTACAACATTTACAGAGCCAGAATCACATACAGCGTTTATTGAAGGGCAATCTCCTTTTATTCGTAACTGGCCATATCAATATGCCCTAGCAAACGATCAAGAACAATCAAAAATTGTCGGCAAAGTTGGCGTAGCACCTCTACCAGCAGGCGATAAAGGTTCTGCGGCAACATTAGGTGGTTGGATGACCGCGATTAACAAATATTCTAAACATAAAAAAGAAGCATGGGAATTTGTAAAATTTATGACAGGACCAGAAGGACAAAAAATTTCGGCAATTTACGGTGGTTTAGCACCAACTCTTCCAGAATTATTCAAAGATGAAGAAGTTTTAAAAGCGAACCCATTCTTTGCTGAAGAAGGCTTTGTGAACGCATTAAATGCAGCGGTACCACGCCCTGTCGTTCCAAACTACCCAGAAGTGTCAGAAATTATTCAAATCAATGTCTCTAAGGCCATTGCAGGAGAATTAACCGTTGAGCAAGCTGTTGCTAATATGGAAAAAGAAATTAAAGCAACAATGCAAAAATAAGAGTGGTTCCGTTAGCCTTCAGCTTGCTGTTATACAAGCGCTGAAGGCTAACATCCTTTATGCTAGGGGGAAGGCGTGTGAAAAAAGGAAGTTCTTTGGGAAATGAAAAGCGTTCGGAACGTCTATTAGGTTATGCGCTCGTCGCTCCAGCGATGCTATTAATTTTAGCCGTAGCGATTTGGCCAGTGCTCCAATCGTTTTATTATAGTTTATTTGATTACCGATTAAATGACCCGACAAAATCATCCGTTCATTTGAACTATAGCTTAGATTTAGAAGGATATTTACAGAGCTATCCATTTTTAAATAGCGCGTTAAAACAAGAAATGGCCACTGCCAGCGGAGAAACGAAAGAAACGTTAGCCGATTTACAAGAGCAACTACAAAAACTTGATGATACCATTCGTTCTGATAAGGATGTGGCGAAACGTTACGAACAAGTCGATGAAGCTTTAAATAATTTTGAATCTCCTAAAGACGACATTAAAATCGTTGAGTTAGATGAAGAGGATGCGAAGCAGTTTGAAAAAACGATCGATGATGTCTCGAAAACGCTTGTCGAAATGAAAGAAGCAGGCGAATTAAAGCAAGCAGATAAAGTAACGGGGCTTGCTAAAGGGCTAAAAGGAACAATCATTGAGCCGAACTTTATCGGCCTTAAACACTATAAAGATAACTTCACTGATGAGCGCCTCTGGAAGGCATTATGGAATACAACGGTATTTACCGTTATCTCTGTTGCTATTGAGCTCGTATTAGGATTGGCGATTGCGCTTTTAATTAATAAAGCGTTTTTTGGTCGGGGGCTTGTTCGTGCGACCATTCTCATCCCGTGGGCGATTCCAACTGCGGTTTCAGCACTTATGTGGAAATTTTTATATGATGGGCAAAACGGAATTGTTGCCAAGTATTTTGCGGATATTGGTCTCATTCATAGAATGGGAGATTTGCTGACGACAGAAGCAGGAGCTATGTTTGCCGTCATTTTCGCTGACGTGTGGAAGACGACTCCTTATATGGCGCTATTATTACTTGCGGGTTTACAAACGATCCCAAGTTCTTTATATGAAGCTGCTTCGATTGACGGAGCAACAAAATGGCAACAATTTATGAAAATTACGTTGCCTTTATTAAAATCGAGTATTTTAGTGGCACTTCTCTTCCGTACGCTTGATGCATTCCGCGTTTTTGACCTAATTTTCGTTTTAACAGGCGGAGGACCAGCAAACTCAACAGAGACAATTTCGATTTTAGCGTATAAAGTAATGTTCTCGCAAACGAATTTCGGAGAAGGTTCTGCGTTAGCGGTCATCGTCTTTATTTGTGTTGCGATCATTTCTGCGATTTATATTAAACTTTTAGGCGCAGATTTAATCTCTGATGGTGCGAAAAAATAGTAAAGGGGTGAAATCGTGAAAAAAGCAGGCCCGTCATTTTATGTGTGTTTAGTTTTCTTCGTATTTTTCGTCATGTTTCCGTTTTTGTGGATTTTACTCAGTTCGGTAAAACCGTTAAGTGAATTGTTTGGAGAAGAAGCATTTAATTGGTTTACAAGCCATCCAACCTTGAAGTCGTATGTTTCCGTGTTTGTGAACTACCCGTTTTTACGATATTTATGGAACAGCACGGTTGTAGCGACGATTACGACCATTTATACAGTATTTGTTGCCGCATTTGCAGCATATGCCATTGCGCGTCTTGAATTTAAAGGAAAGGCATTGATTCTTGGGATTGTTTTAGCAGTATCGATGTTTCCGCAAATTGCAACGATTTCACCAATTTATATGTTTGTGAAAAAATTTGGATTAACAAATAGTTACCTAGGTTTAATTATTCCTTATACAACATTTGCCTTGCCGTTATCGATTTGGCTATTAGTCACGTTTTTTAGAAAAATTCCATTTGATTTAGAAGAGGCAGCGAAAATAGACGGAGCAACACCGATGCAGACGTACTTTAAAATCATTTTACCGCTTGCGGTACCAGGAGTATTCACGACATCGATTCTCGTTTTTATTGCGGCATGGAATGAGTTTTTATTCGCGTTAACGATTAATACCGCAGAAAAATATAAAACGGTTCCAGTCGGGATTGCCATGTTTCAAGGACAATATACGATTCCTTGGGGTGAAATTTCCGCTGCGACTGTCATTGTGACCATCCCGCTTGTTATCATGGTGTTATTATTCCAACGTCGTATTGTTTCGGGGTTAACATCCGGTTCAGTGAAAGAGTAAATAAAGAGGTGATAGATTGTGGAATCGATTTCAAAAAATAAAAAATGGTGGAAAGAAGCGGTTGTATATCAAATTTATCCGCGCAGCTTTAAAGATTCAAATGGCGATGGAATTGGTGATTTACGTGGCATTATTGAAAAATTAGATTACCTAAAAGAACTTGGTGTCGATGTTGTATGGTTATCACCTGTATACAAATCACCGAATGATGATAATGGGTATGATATTAGCGATTATCAAGCGATTATGGATGAATTCGGAACGCTCGCAGATTGGGATGAGTTATTAGCGCAAATGCATGGCCGAGGTATGAAGTTAGTGATGGATTTAGTAGTGAATCATACATCTGATGAGCATCCGTGGTTTATTGAATCAAGGAAATCAAAGGATAATCCGTATCGCGATTATTATATTTGGCGTCCAGGCAAGGAGGGAAAAGAACCGAACAATTGGCAATCGTTTTTTAGTGGTTCCGCTTGGCAGTATGATGAGACGACAGGGGAATATTATTTGCATCTTTTCTCTAAAAAGCAGCCTGATTTAAACTGGAAAAATCCGAACGTCCGTAAAGAAATTTTTAAGATGATGACTTGGTGGCTCGACCGTGGAATTGATGGATTCCGAATGGATGTCATCAACTTGTTATCAAAAGTGGAAGGGCTGCCAGATGCACCAGTGACAAATCTGAATGATCGTTATCAATGGGGCGGTCAATATTTTGTTAACGGTCCGAAATTAATGGATTATTTGCGGGAAATGAAAGAGAAGGTATTAAGTAAGTACGATATTTTGACTGTTGGTGAAACACCGTTTGTCAATACGGATGATGCCATTCGTTTTACAAATGAGCAAGATGGTGTTATGAGCATGTTGTTTCACTTTGAGCATATGGATGTCGATACGAAACCTGGAAGCCCTCTCGGAAAATGGGATATTCAACCGTGGAAATTAACAGACTTGAAGAAAATTATGAGCAAATGGCAAACAGAGTTACACGGAAAAGGATGGAACTCTCTTTACCTTGAAAATCACGACCAGCCTCGTTCTGTTTCGCGATTTGGTGATGATCAACGTTATCGCCTTGAAAGTGCGAAAATGTTAGCAACGTGGCTTCATATGATGCAAGGTACGCCATATATTTATCAAGGACAAGAAATTGGCATGACGAATGTCGCTTTTCCAACCATTGAACAATATCGCGATGTAGAAGTTCATAACCTTTGGAAAGATTTAGTGGTTGAAAAAGGTTATGATCCAGAAAAGATATTAAAAGCGATTCATTATCGTGGACGTGATAATGCGCGTACTCCGATGCAGTGGGATGCAACAGAACATGCGGGGTTTACCACTGGAACGCCATGGATTGAAGTTAATCCGAACTATCGTGAAATTAACGTTGAGCAGGCTCTTAAAGATGAAAATTCGATTTTCCATTACTATAAAAAATTAATTCGTTTACGTAAAGAACATGACATTATCGTTTACGGTTCGTATGAGCTCATTTTGGAAGATGATGAGCAAATTTATGCATACATTAGGAAGTTAGATAATGAGCAACTGCTTGTCATTACAAACTTTAGTGCGGAAACACCAACTTTTGTTTTACCGAATCATATTACGTTTACTGAAAAACAATTGTTGATTAGCAATTATCCTGTGGATGAAAATGAAGAGATTGAGACGATTTTATTAAAGCCGTATGAAGCACGTGTGTATAAACTAAAATAATAGAGCAGCCGTTAAAGGCTGCTTTTTTTAGTATGTTACTTTTAAGCAGTTATGACATGTATTTCCATAACACTCATGCTGCTCTTCCATCTCTTCCCCGCACTCGATACATTTTTTTGGTGGTAGATTTTTAAAAAATTCTGAACTTTTCACTAACATTTTCATCGCCTCCGAATCATTTGTTGATTATATTGTATTATAACAATTTTGGTTATGTCAATATCTGTTTTGTAACAAATTCATAAAATAATGCAAATGTTTACGAAATCGTTTATAGTGAAAAGCTGAAGAGGAAAATTTTTAGAGGGAAGGGATAGGTATGAAAGTAACGGTTGTCGGCTTTTGGGGAGGCTTTCCGGCTGCAGGCGAGGCAACATCGGGCTATTTGTTTGAGCATGATGGATTTCATTTGTTAGTAGATTGCGGCAGTGGGGTGCTGTCTCAATTACAAAATTACATATCCGTCGAAGAGCTTGATGCCGTCATTATTTCGCATTATCATCATGACCATGTTGCTGACATTGGTCCATTGCAATATGCGCGCTTAATTAAAAAAAATCTCGGTGCTTCATTAGAAGAATTGCCGATTTACGGACATTCCTTTGACCGCGATGCTTTTATTCGTCTTGCCCATAAAGATATTACAAAAAACATTGCTTACAACCCAGAAGAGACATTGCAAATTGGACCATTTACAATTCAATTTATGAAAACGCAACATCCGGTTATTTGCTATGCGATGCGAATCACAGCGGGAGATGCTACCGTTGTTTATACAGCTGATTCCAGCTATTTGCCGGAGTTTGTACCATTTGCACAAAATGCTGACTTGCTCATTTGTGAGTGCAATTTTTATGCGGGGCAAAACGCAGCACCGGCTGGGCATATGACAAGCGAAGAGGCAGCAACAATCGCCCGCGATGCCAATGTCGGTGAACTATTGCTTACACATCTGCCTCATTTTGGAGAGTTAGATCATCTAGTGAAAGAAGCAAAAGCGATTTTCAATGGACCAGTACATTTAGCCCAATCCGGACTTATATGGGAGAAATAAAGAGGAGAATTACTAGAAGAGGCTGACCAAAAAGCAAAGTGTCAGACCCCACAACCATAATATATAGGATATAACACTATATATTGTGAGTTGTACGTGAGGTCAGGCACTTATAGGTCAGCTCTTTATTTTCTTTCTTGCCCATTTTTCGCTGTTTACATATAATATAGTTAGAATTTTTTAAATTTTTAAATGAATGATTATTCATTCACTATATAAAGGGGAGGGAGTTTACGTGAATTTATCATCACGGTTAGCGGAAGTCGCAGCTAAACAACCGGCGAAAGAAGCATATATTTTTCAAGGTACGTCTTGTACATATGCAGAGTTAAACGCATCGATATCAAAGTTTGCCAGCGGTTTAAATCAAATGGGAGTAAGCAAAGGGGATCATGTTGCATTATTATTAGGAAATTCTTCGTATTTTGTCATTGGATTGTACGGGGCATTGCGCGCAGGAGCAACGGTAATACCAATCAATCCGATTTATACGGCGGATGAAATTAGCTATATTTTAAACAATGGAGATGTGAAAACAGTCATTGCTCTTGATTTGCTTATTCCATTATTAGTGAAAATGGAAGAACGCCTGCTGCAAGTCGAGCATATGATTATTTGTGAAACGCCACAAGGAAAAGAACAAGGAATTGTTTTGCCGGAGAAAATGAAATCGTTTACAGATGTTATTGCTGAAGGAACCGTCACATATCAAGGACCGGATTTGGCGGATGATGACACAGCGGTGATTCTTTATACGTCAGGAACAACGGGAAAACCAAAAGGGGCGATGCTTACGCATAAAAACCTTTACAGCAATGCACAGGACAGCGCCAATTATTTAAAAATTAGCGGTGCCGATCGAGTGATCGCAACGCTGCCGATGTTCCATGTTTTTTGTTTAACGGTGGCTTTAAATGCCCCGTTAATGAACGGTGGAACCGTAATTATTGTTCCCAAATTTAGTCCGGCAGAGATTTTTAAAGTTGCAAAAGAATATAAAGCGACGGTATTTGCCGGCGTACCGACGATGTACAATTTTCTATTACAATACCCTGAAGGAAATCCAGAAGATTTGCAAACGCTGCGTCTTTGTATTTCTGGCGGTGCGTCGATGCCTGTTGCTTTATTGAAAAACTTTGAAAAGAAATTTAAGGTCATCATTTCTGAAGGATACGGATTATCGGAAGCTTCTCCTGTTACATGCTTTAACCCGTTAGATCGTCCGCGCAAACCTGGCTCGATTGGGACAAGCATTATGAATGTCGAGAATAAAGTAGTCAATGAGCTTGGCGAAGAAGTACCAGTCGGCGAAGTAGGCGAATTGATTGTTCGTGGACCGAATGTCATGAAAGGATATTATAAAATGCCGGAGGAAACGGCTTATGCGATTCGCGACGGTTGGCTTTATACCGGTGATTTAGCGAAGATGGATGAAGAAGGATACTTTTACATTGTCGACCGGAAAAAAGACATGATTATTGTCGGTGGCTATAATGTGTATCCGCGTGAAGTTGAAGAAGTGCTTTACAATCATCCTAATGTCGTCGAGGTCGCGGTTGTAGGCGTTCCTGATCCGAATTTTGGTGAAGCGGTAAAATGTTTTGTTGTTTCGAAAAATGACAGCTTAACAGAAGAAGAGTTAATTGCTTATTGCCGTGAACATTTAGCGAAGTATAAAGTGCCAAGTTCCATTGAGTTTTTAGAGGAACTACCAAAAAATACGACAGGGAAAATTTTGCGACGTGCATTAAAAGAACAATTAATCCCAACAAAAGCATAAGATGCGGTTTTATAATGGTCTGATTTCCTCTAGCTATTGTAATATTTATGAGATTTTTTCTGTTTGTCCATCTATATTGCAATGGAGGAGTCAGGCCTTTTGTTATTGCATTACTTTTTTGTTTTATAAAATGTTCAGAATATACTTGAAATAAAAATGGCGGCTTTGTATAATTTAACACATAAAAGCGCAGAAGTGTAAAAGTGATAAAGTTGTTAAGGGGGAAGAGGAGATGGAGAAGGGAGTTAGGAAACTTGCTTTTATATTAGCAGCTAGCTTGCTTTTGCTAGGCGGATGTGGAGCAAGTGAAACAAGTAAAAAGGAAGAGGCAGGCTCAGATAAGAAAGAAAAAACTTATAAAATCGGGGTTACGCAAATTGTCGAACATCCTTCATTGGATGCGGCATTTAAAGGATTTAAGAAAGCGTTAGAAGATAAAGGGATGTCTGTCACATACGATGTGCAAATTGCTCAAGGAGATATGAACAATAACCAAACGATTGCTAACAATTTTGTTGGAGATGATGTAGATTTAATCTTTGCAAACTCTACTCCGAGTGCCCTAGGAGCATTAAATGCAACGAAGGATATTCCGATTGTGTTTACATCGGTGACAGATCCGGTCGGTGCTCAGTTAGTTCAATCCATGGAAGAGCCGGGCGGAAACGTGACAGGTACGACAGATACTCATCCAGAAGCCATTCCGAAAACGGTAGAGTTTATTGATAAATATATTGACGGAAATCGTGTTGGAATGATTTACAACTCTGGAGAACAAAACTCTGTTGCCCAAATGGAAGTTGTGAAAAAGGCGATGAAAGGAACGGATTTAGAAATTGTCCCTGTATCTGTATCCACTTCAGCGGAAGTAAAGCAAGCAGCAGAATCACTTGTTGGCAAAGTCGATTGTTTTTACATCATTACCGATAACACGGTAGTGTCTGCGTTGGAATCTGTCATTCAAGTGGCTAACAATGAGGATATCCCATTATTTGTCGGAGAACTCGACTCCGTTAAACGAGGCGGGTTTGCCGCTTACGGCTTTGATTATTACGATATCGGCTATGAAGCGGGAGTCATGGCAGCAGAAATTTTAGCAGAGAACAAAAAACCTTCTGACCTGCCTGTTCAGTATCCGCAAAAATTGAAACTGCAAATTAATAAAAAAGCCGCTGCGGAAATGGGGATAGACCTTAATAAAGATTGGGAAACAATGGCGGAGTATATTGAATAAAATGATCATCGAGGCTGACTCAAAAACCAAATGTCAGACCCCACAACACAATATATAGGAGATATATTGTGAAATACACGAGAGGTCAGACACTTATGGGTCAGCCCTATTTTCTAAAAGGACGGGAGAACGATGTTTACAGCACTTTTCGGCTCAGTTGAAGCAGGACTTATTTATGCGGTGATGGCTCTAGGAGTTTATTTATCTTTTCGAATTTTAGATTTTCCTGATTTAACAGTTGATGGCAGTTTTGTTACAGGAGCAGCGGTTGCGGCTGTTTTAATTATTAACGGTACAAATCCGTTTATCGCCTCTTTTGCTGCTTTATTTGCTGGTTTTGTTGCAGGGGGTATAACTGGATTATTGCATACGAAAGGGAAAATTAATCCGCTTTTATCAGGCATTTTAATGATGATAGCTCTTTATTCAATTAATCTGCGAATTATGGGAAGATCGAATGTGCCGCTCTTGCAAGAAGAGACCGTCATCACCATCTTAACGGATTGGTGGCAAAAAATCGGCATTGATAAAATGATAGAAAATACACTGACATCTATGAATTTGGTAGACTTTGTGCCAAAAACATGGGCGATTGTTGTACTAATGGCGTTCCTAGTTATCATCATAAAAATTTTGCTTGACCAATTTTTAAAAACGGAAATCGGCTTAGCATTACGTGCTACAGGCGATAATAAGCGAATGATTTCCAGTTTCTCAGCGAATACGGATCTGTTGACGATTTTCGGTTTAGGTTTATCAAACGCGCTTGTTGCTTTTTCAGGGGCATTGGTCGCACAATATGGCGGTTTTAGCGATGTCGGTATGGGAATCGGGATGATTATTATCGGCTTGGCTTCGGTGATTATTGGTGAAGCGTTATTTGGAGCAAATTCTATCGCAAGAGCAACGTTAGCTGTCATCGGCGGAGCGATTGTTTACCGCATCGTGGTCACCTTAGCATTAAGAGTGCAATTTCTTGAAACCGGTGATGTAAAATTGATCACGGCGTTAATTGTCATTGCCGCACTTATTTTCCCGCAATTTATCGCTTCACGAAATGAAAAGCGGCGTAAAAAGCTAAAAAGCCAAATGAGAGGTGAACGCGTTGCTACAGCTAAAACAGATTACAAAAGTATTTAACGAAGGAACATTAGATGAAAAGATTGCTTTACAATCAATCGATTTGACGTTAGCTCCCGGAGATTTTGTGACGATCATTGGCAGCAATGGGGCTGGCAAGTCGACTTTAATGAATATGATTTCAGGGCGATTATTTCCTGATACAGGATCTGTTTTGATTAACGGAAAAGATGTAACAGAGATGAGCGAGCATCGACGTGCCCGCTATATTGGCCGGGTATTTCAAGATCCGCTTGCTGGCACGGCACCGAATATGACGATTGAAGAAAATTTGGCGCTTGCCTATGGAAGAACGAGAAAGCGGACGTTGCAGTTTGGTGTCACGAAAAAACGTCGCGAATTTTTTAGAGAGACGTTACAAACATTGCAGCTTGGCTTAGAAGACCGTCTGAATGCAAAAGTTGGCTTATTGTCGGGCGGCGAACGGCAAGCATTGTCTTTATTAATGGCAACCTTTACAAATCCTGATTTACTTTTGTTAGATGAGCATACGGCAGCATTGGATCCGGCGCGTGCTGATTTAATTACCCGATTGACAGGGGAAATTGTTTCGAAGTCGAAGCTGACAACATTGATGGTTACCCATAACATGGAGCAAGCATTAAGACTAGGCAACCGGCTCATTATGATGGATAAAGGACAAATTATTTTTGCAGCAAGCGGAGAAGAAAAGAAAAAATTGACAGTCGAAAAACTGTTACAAGAATTCCAGCGCATTCGCGGCAGCCAGTTGGCAAGCGATAGAGCGGTGTTAGTTTAACATTTTTTCGCGAAGTCTCCCACTCTAAGCGAAGTGCAGGTGGGAGAGGTTCATAAGATGAGGATCTTGGAAGAATCACTCTTTCAAGGTCTTCTTATTTTCTTCTCTTTCAATACAACGAAGAACGTTTATGAAAAAACAATAGTATACTAGTCTTTTTATTGCTAAAGGATTGAAAGAAAATCATTCAGAACGCCAATGAAGAAAAGAGTCCAAAACACTAGAAAATATAATTAAGTCTGTTTCTCTTTCTCTCTTCATTTAGGTTCTCTATGTTAAGATAATCAAGAAATATCCAGAGTATAAACGATATTAACAAAGCCATACCATTTCAAACAACTGCATTGATATTCAATTCATCCCATCCTTTCATTGGGATTCTATTATTAAAAATTTGCTTATATAAAAAAGTTAATGATATATATTAATAATAGAAACGATTGTTTTTTATCCTGACATTGTTCCATATTTATCTGTCATTAATAAAATATCAGGTTTGCTTATTATTGTTTTAGCGATTTTATCGCTGTTGAACGTATGGGGACACATAATTTAACATTTTAGTATATTTGAAGAAAAGGGGATATATAAGGGGGAGAAAAAATGGAGACAACGCTGGTGGTTAGAAAATCATCCCAATTTCGTCAGGGAGTGCAGGCGGGTATAAGTATTGCGATTGGTTATATGCCAATTGCGCTTACTTTTGGGCTCTTGGCAAAAACAACGGGACTAGGGTTATTGGAAACGGTGCTTATGAGCATGGTTGTCTATGCCGGAGCGTCTCAATATATTTCTTTGAACTTACTTGCGCTTGGTACGGGAATTTTTGAAATTGTGTTAACGACCTTTATCGTCAACATCCGGCACTTTTTAATGTCCGCTTCGTTAAACGAAAAAGCAGAACAAGATAAGCTATGGAAAAAAGCACTTTATGCGTTTGGTATTACAGATGAAACATTTTCTGTCGTGGCAACAAAAGAAGGAACGGTTACTACTTCCTATATATTTGGTGTTAATATCGTTTCTTACGGAAGCTGGGTGATTAGCTCTGGTATCGGTTATGTGGTAGGAGCAAGCCTTCCACAAAGTTTACAGGAGAGCATGTCCATCGCGCTGTACGCAATGTTTATCGGTCTGTTAGTACCAGCTTTAAAAAAACATAGAAAAACGATCTGGCTTGCCGGACTTGCGGCTATCTTCAACTCAGTGTTTTCGCTTGTTCTTAAGCTTTCTACTGGTTGGGCAATCGTGAGCGCTACATTGCTGGCGGCTGTGATTGTTGAGTTTTTTTATAAAGAAAGAGGGGGAGTGGACAATGGATAAAATGATTGTATTAATGATTCTTGGGATGGGGATTGTCACATACATACCGCGAATGTTGCCGCTTGTGGTTTTTAATGGTGTAAAGATGCCGCCGTTTTTGCAAGGAGTATTGAAAAACGTACCGTATGCGACGCTTGGTGCGCTGATTGTACCCGGAATTTTTTTAATTAATGAAGACATCTGGTTCGGTGTTATTGGATTTATAAGTGCGCTTGTTATCGCATGGTTTGGCGCTAATGTGATTATTGTTGTATTAACAGCGATTGTAGTATTAAGTGTATACTCCTTGTTCATGTAAAGGGACTGACCCGTAAGTGTCTGACCTCACGTGCATTTCACAATATATAGTTCATTTATCTGATGTTATGTCCTATATATTATGGTGTGGGGTCGGACACTTTGCTTTTTGGTCAGTCTCATTTAATCTCTTTCATAATTGTTTCGTATACTTCATTTTGTTTAAACCCTTTTTCGCCCATGCCAAACTGCTCGATGACACGGTTATTTTCATCTAATAAATACGTAACTGTACTATGAATAATCATACCATTACCAGGGTCGCGGTATCGGAAATGAAAAGCATCAGCGACTTTTTTTGTATCTTCTTCGCTTCCCCGCAATAAAAGCCAGCCTTTGTCGTTCTTCTTGATTCCAAATGTTTTCGCATATGCTTGGAGTTTTTCACGAGTGTCGCGCTTTGGATCAACAGTGATGGTGATAAATTCGACTTTGTTGCCGAATACGTTTTGCTTCTCCAGTTTTCCCCGCAATTTTTGCATTTGAAACGTTGTATTTGGGCAAATATCAGGGCAATTTGTATAAATAAATTCTAGCAATCGTACTTTTGGCTTCATATTGTCGAAACTGTATGTTTTTCCCCAAGCTGTCTCCATTACCACATTTTTCGGAAACTCCATTTTTCCTTGACGGTAGACGGTAAAGTAAAAAATACCGATTCCGATACAAATCACTAATAAGCTGACGAATGTAATATATAATTTTTTCACCCCAAACACCCTCCTTTTTATCATCATACATGAGAAAAATAGTTGCAAACGGGCAAAATACTGAATATTATTTGAATTTTTACTTTCTGTTCTAATTTGCCAAAAAGTTACTAAACTAAATAGTAGCGAAAGGAGGACTTGCTTTATGCGAAAACTTATCAGCTGGTCAGTTGGAATTTATTTTATATATGTATTATTAATAATTTGGTATTTATTTTATTTTGCTGACACTTCTATTCCAAAGGAGTTTAAAGGTACAAGCGCTGACCCGGCAACCTTTCTAACACCAAGGGAATTAATGCTAAGCGAGCAGTATTCGCAGATAAAAAATTTGTTATTTTTTTTAGCGATTCCTTATGATTGGCTTATCTATATCGTTATATTAGCGCTAGGATTATCAAGAAAATTTCAGGAGCGGGCAACAGCAACAACAACATGGTCCGCTTTACAAACAGCGATTTATTTGTTTTGGTTATCATTGCTTGTTACAGTGTTTACACTTCCTCTTAATTTTATTGCCTATCGCTTAGCAAAAGAATACGGCATTAACACGCAGGCATTTTCACATTGGTTGAAAGATGAGGTGATCGATTTTTGGGTAAATTATGTGTTGATGCTTATCATTGTGTCTGTATTATATTGGCTCATCCGCAAGTTTGAAAAACGTTGGTGGTTTTATGCTTGGCTATTATCGATACCATTTATTGTCTTTTTAACCTTTATCCAGCCGATTGTAATCGATCCGCTTTACAATGACTTTTACCCACTAAGCGACAAAGAACTGGAGACAAAAATTTTGACGTTGGCAGAGCAGGCAGACATTCCAGCGGAACATGTTTTTGAGGTTAATATGTCGGAAAAGACGAATGCGTTAAATGCTTATGTTACAGGAATCGGGCCGAATTCACGCATCGTGCTATGGGATACAACGCTGGAACGATTAGGGGAAGATGAAATTTTATTTATTATGGCCCATGAGATGGGGCATTACGTCATGAAGCATATTTATTGGGGAGTAGCTGGGTATGTATTGCTCACATTGATAGGACTATATGTTACAAATAAGCTAATGAAATGGGTTATTCAACGTTGGGGAGTGTATCTACATATAAAAAATATAAAAGAGCTGAATTCTTTACCGCTATTTTTATTGCTTATTTCACTATTAAGCTTTTCTGTTAGCCCGCTTGTGAATGCTGTTTCAAGATACGAAGAGCATGCCGCTGATCAATATGCAATTGAGTTAACGAAAAATGCGGAAGCAGCTATTTCATCATTTCAAGAGTTAACGAGGGCAGGATTAAGTCAAGTGAATCCACCGTATTTAGTAAAAATTTTTCGCTATCGACATCCAACGATTTTGGAACGAATTGTATTTTTGGATACGTATGAACAACGCCGTGAGGTTGACCGATAAGTGTCTGACCTCACGTGTATTTTTATATCCTATATATCGCAGTTGTGGGGTCGGACACTTGCTAGAGTATTAGACTTATTTTTTTGAATTTTTTTAAAAAAACACCTTTCATTTTCTTGTTATTCTGTTATATAATAACAACATAAACAAGTTTTGTTGTTTTATAACAAGATTCAAAAGGCGGGGATGGGAGCAAACAAAGGTTTAAATGCACGAGTCATGTTAAGGATTTTTTATCAAAACAAAGGGGGAATAAAATATGACACGTAATGATGAAAGAATTAAAAAGTTAGAAGAAAGCTGGCAAATGGCTGAACGTTGGAAAGGGATTACTCGTCCTTATACGGCGGAACATGTTATTAAATTACGCGGTTCGATTGATATCGAGTATACGTTAGCGCGCCGCGGTGCAGAAAAGCTTTGGAAACTATTAAACACGGAAGACTATGTTCATGCGTTAGGCGCTTTAACAGGTAATCAAGCGATTCAACAAGTAAAAGCTGGTTTAAAAGCGATTTACTTAAGCGGCTGGCAAGTAGCGGCAGATGCAAACCTTGCAGGGCAAATGTATCCAGACCAAAGCTTGTATCCAGCTAACAGTGTGCCGCATGTTGTGAAGCGAATCAACCAAGCGTTACAACGCGCTGACCAAATTCAACATCTTGAAGGAAGCGGGGATACTGATTATTTTGTGCCGATTGTTGCTGACGCGGAAGCAGGATTTGGCGGACAATTGAACGTGTTTGAGTTAATGAAAGCGATGATTGAAGCTGGTGCGGCAGGAGTTCACTTTGAGGACCAACTATCTTCTGAGAAAAAATGTGGTCACTTAGGCGGAAAAGTGTTGTTGCCAACACAAACGGCAGTGCGCAACTTGATCGCTGCACGTCTTGCGGCTGATGTTATGGGTGTACCAACCGTATTAATCGCGCGCACGGATGCGAATGCGGCTGATTTAATTACAAGCGATATCGACCCACGTGATCGTGAATTTATTACAGGAGAACGCACTCCAGAAGGATTTTATCGCACAAGAGCAGGGCTTGACCAAGCCATTGCGCGCGGTTTGGCATACGCTCCATATGCTGATTTAATTTGGTGCGAAACAAGCGAGCCAAACTTAGAAGAAGCTCGTCGTTTTGCCGAAGCGATTCATGAGAAATTCCCAGGCAAACTGCTTGCTTACAACTGCTCTCCGTCATTTAACTGGAAGAAAAAATTAGATGACGAAACGATTGCGAAGTTCCAAGTCGAGCTCGGTAAGATGGGCTATAAATTCCAGTTCGTGACATTAGCAGGATTCCATGCGTTGAACTACAGCATGTTTGAACTTGCTCGGGGCTATAAAGAGCGCGGCATGGCAGCATATTCTGAGTTGCAGCAGGCTGAGTTTGCTGCGGAAAAATACGGCTACACCGCAACAAGACATCAGCGTGAAGTTGGTACAGGTTACTTCGATGAAGTAGCGCAAGTCATTTCTGGAGGGCAATCTTCCACAACAGCGTTAAAAGGTTCAACAGAAGAAGAACAATTTACAACAGTACAATAAACCAAGGACATTTGTGGGATATATAGAAAGATAGAAAATACATTTCATTTAAAAAAGGGCACGCTTAGTTAGGCGGCCCTTTATTGTTCCTTTTTTCCTTCATATCGTCCTAATAGTTCGTACGGTTTCAGACGAAATGATTCATAAGGAAGATAGTTTGGATTCATCGCATCCAGCACCCTATTTTTCAGTTGTGGATAAGTAATAAATTCCTCAATATTATCCTTAGTTAATAAAACAAATTTTCCCTCTAATACTTCATCTTTCTGAAATGAAAATTCTTCATCTTCCGCTTTGCCACGAAAGACAATGTTAACAATATTCATCGTTGTATTATGATAAATGCCGGTAATACCATATAGCTTTACGTTTAATCCTGTTTCTTCTTTAATTTCACGACGTACAGCTTCTTCTAATGTTTCCTCATTTTCTACTTGTCCACCAGGCATTTCCCACGTGTCTTTTCGCTCATGTGTTTTGATTAAAAGAACTTCTCCTTTTTCATTGGTGATAAAACCGCTCACTGAAACGATATGCTTTGGATAATGATAATGGCCTGTTGGTGTTAGAAAATCTTGTTTACTTTCTATATATAAAGGAGCGATTTCTTTTAGTTTCTCTTTTGCTAGCCGATGAAGTTCATCTTCACGGACAAGCTGTTCAATTTTCTTATAAGTTTCATAGTCTTTGTATTCCCAAATAGCTACGATTTCGTCTTTTGCTTCCGTTACCCAGCGTCCGACTAGCTTGGCCCCATGTTTCAGTTGATTTGGTAGTAAGTATGTATGGAAAAACTCGTTAAACACTTCTAATGTTTCTGGATTGATTTTGTATGTTTTGCGCCTGTAAAGCATAAACAGCTCCTCCTAGTTTAAATAAGTTTCGCCATGTAGTATTCATCAACATATTTCCCATTGACCAATAAAGAATGTTTTTTAATCCCTTCTATTTCAAATCCCATTTTTTTATATAGAGCAATCGCCCGTTCATTATGAGCCATAACAGTCAGCTCTAAGCGATGAATATCATTGTTTGCTGCCCATTCTCCAAGAGCTTTAAATAATTGAGTGCCGATGCCTTTACTTGTAAATTGTTCAAGAATCCCAATCACGATATAAGCACGATGGCGATTCCGCCTATTCTCTCCGCCTATTGTTGCCAGATAGCCGACTAAGCGGTGATTCATTTCTGCGACAAAAATGGTAGAGCGGCCTGTTTTAAGCATGTTTGCGATTCTAGCCCGCTGCTGTTCAACCGTTGTCTGTCGTTCCTCAGGTTCAAAAAGCATAAAATTCGATTCAGCATCAATCGTTTTGCAAAGCTGTAAAAAGTTTTCTGCATCGTTTTCTGTAATTTCTCTAACGTTCATAGTACCTCTCCTTCCTTTGATAATTATTCTTTTTCTCAGTGTATTTCCCTTCCTTTTTGTTACATTTCTTTAAGTTGTGCGAATGTTTTACATATATAGGAACATGCTAATAAACGGAGGTGTTTAGCGATGATAGAAAAAGATAAGCAAGAATTACCATTGGATTCCGTATTAAATCCAGGCGTAAGGTTGAGTACAGATTTTCAATTTCGTCAGGCGTTTTTGTCAGAAGAAGCTTATGCGGGAGACTCTATTGGTGAGCATACGGCGATTGAGCAGGCGAATGAGTATTTGGCTGAGGAAGAGTTGAATCAAATATTTAATAATTCATGAGTGATTTTCTTTTTGAAAATCACTCATGTTTTTAAAAAATATAGAAAATTATGTAAAATAGTGATATGATGAAGGCGGATAAATTTATAGAGAGGGAGAGGGTTAAATGAAGTTGAGTGAATTCCTTCTTCTAGATGAATTTATCGTCAGCCGTTATACGATTGCTTTGCTTCCTTATCATCATGGCGATTTTCGTTATTCGAAAGTAATTGAGGAAGATGGGGAATACATTGTTAAAATGAAGCCGATTGAAATCATTAAACAGAGTTGTCATTATTATGGCTCTAGTCTTAAAGGAAGGAAAGACGGAACTCGAGAAATTATTGGCGTGACTCATAAAGCACCAATCGCGATTGAACCATTAAATGAAATCTATTTTTTTCCGATTACTTCCCCGAATGATCCTCGTTGCGTTTGGCTATCTCACCTTCATGTTGTCAAGTATGAACCTATGCAAGGGGAAAAAACACGCGTTTATTTTAATAATGAAAAAAGTATTTGCCTTGAAGTTTCTTACCACTCCTTTGTTAATCAGCTGTATCGTACCGCGCAGCTTCGAACCAAATTATCAGAACGGATGGAAGCACGGGAGAGAAAACTGCAATATTTATATCGAATGGATCGAACAAGAAACGGCAGAGGTACTGATGGGTAAAACTAATCCAACTTTTGAAAATTATTAACAATGAAAGATTGTATATTTTCTATTCCCCGGTTAAACATGTAAAATAATAAGTGTGTTAGTAACAGCGCTAATAATGAATGGGGAGTATCAATGGACTTCGAAACGTTAAAAGAGTGGTTCACGTTAAAAAATGTACTTGCATTGCTTGAACATTATCGCTCCTTCGGGATTGTACCGGGGATTGTTTTGCCGCTGCTTGAGTCATTTTTGCCTATTTTGCCTCTATTTGTATTTGTTATGGCGAATGCGGCTGCTTTTGGATTATGGAAAGGATTTATCATCTCTTGGGCAGGCGCATGTATCGGTTCTTTGCTTGTTTTTTACCTTGCACGCAAGGTGGGGCAGAAACGGTTTTTTGTATTTTTAAGCCGTCATCCAAAGGTTCGGCAATTGATGAATTGGGTGGAACGTCACGGATTCGGACCGCTGTTTTTATTATATTGCTTTCCGTTTACCCCGTCGGCAGCTGTCAATGCTGTAGCAGGCTTATCGCGCGTGAGTATACAGCAGTTTGCATTAGCTGTAATTTTTGGAAAAATGGTAATGATTTTTACGATTAGCTTTATTGGATATGACATCGTTTCTCTTGTAAAACAGCCGCTCCGTACCGTTTTTGTTGCCATAGTTGTATTTCTTTTATGGTATATCGGCAAGTTAGTTGAAACGAGATTTTCTTTTACTGAAAAAGAGGAGCGAAGCTAAGGAAAAACATTTGGACGGGGGCGGTCATATGAATGAAAAAATAAAGAATGAAGGACTAGGATGGGGAAAATCTATCTTTATAGGACTGCTTGTCGTCTTTTTCATTCGTTTCTTCTTTGTGACAAATTATGTAGTAGAAGGCGAGTCGATGATGCCGACGTTTCAGGACGGCAATATGCTGATTGTGAATAAGCTAAACAATCAAATCGAAGAACTAAAACGTTTCGATATCATTGTTTTTCGTGCGAATAAAAACGAAGACTATATAAAGCGGGTCATCGGGTTGCCAGGGGATACAATCGAATATAAAAACGACGTTTTGTATATAAACAACAAACCAGTAACAGAACCGTATTTAAAACTTTATAAAAGTAAACTCATTGATGGAAAATTAACAGGAGATTTTACATTAGAAGAGTTAACGGGACAAAAAACGGTGCCAAAAGGCCATATTTTTGTCCTTGGTGATAATCGTTTGAGCAGTTTAGATAGTCGTCACTTTGGCTTTGTCAAAGTAGAGCAAGTAGTCGGCAAAGTAAATTTACGCTATTGGCCGATGAATGAATTTAGCGTACAGTTTTAACATCATCTTATATATTATTGTGTTATGAGGACTGACACTTTGCTTGAGGGTCAGTTCTTTTTTATAAGTAAATGGTAAATAGGCTTTTCTTTTTAATTACGAACATATGTGCTATAATAAAGGGAAATATTTGTACTTTAGAAGTAGTGCGGCTTTTGATATGTTTTTTATAGTACATAAGACTTTGAATGTAGGTGATATCGATGTCGCTTCGATTTATTTTAGGAAGGTCAGGGAGCGGAAAGACAACAACGTGCTTAAATGAGATTCGCAAACAGCTAGAAGAAAAACCAAATGGCGAGCCGATTATCTATCTCGTTCCTGAACAAATGACGTTTCAATCAGAGTATGCGCTCATTAATACACCGGGACTCGGCGGAATGATTCGCGCTCAAGTATTTAGTTTTACCCGTTTAGCTTGGCGGGTTCTTCAAGAAACAGGCGGTATGAGCCGTTATCATCTCAGCGATGTTGGTGTGCGTATGCTTTTGCGCAAAATTATTGAACAGCGCAAGCATGAACTAAAATTATTTGGACGAGCCGCTGATAAAATCGGGTTTCTCGAACAGTTGGAAGAAATGATTGTTGAATGTAAACGATATTGTTTAACACCGGAACAGCTTCTCGAAAAACAAGCAGAATTGCGCGACACGAATGCAAAAGCGAAAGTGTTGGCGGATAAACTAAGCGATTTACAGCTGATTTATAGCGAACTGGAAAAGCAATTAATGAGTAAATATATTGAGTCAGAAGACTATCTGCGCTTGCTTGCCGAAAAAATCCCTCGCTCACGTTATCTGGCCGAAGCGGAGATTTACGTCGATGGGTTTCATAGTTTTACACCACAAGAATATATGGTGCTTGAACAGTTAATGCTCCATTGCAGGAGAATAACGGTAGCATTAACAGTCGATGCTCCTTATAATGAAACACTTCCAGACGAACTGCATTTATTTAAAATGACAGGACAGACGTATCATGATATTCGTGAAATGGCATTGCTGAATAATGTGCCAATAGAAGGAATCGAGCTTTTAGAACATAATGTCCGCCATAAAGAAAAAGCATTGATTCATTTAGAGAAACATTATGATTCCAGACCTGTTGTGCCGTTTGCTGAAAAAACAAAGGCAATCGGCATTTACCAAGCAGCTAATCGCCGCGCCGAAGTAGAAGGGATTGCCCGCGAAATTATTCGCCTTGTGCGCGATGAGGGATATCGATACCGCGATATTGCTATTTTAGTCCGCAATACAAATGATTATCATGATTTGTTTGCAACGGTTTTTGCTGATTACCGTATCGCCTATTTTATGGATCAGAAACAGCCGATGCTTCATCACCCGCTTGTGGAATTGCTTCGTTCAAGCCTTGAAGTCATTGTTTCCAATTGGCGCTACGAAGCGGTATTTCGTGCCGTTAAAACCGATTTGCTTTTCCCGGTTGACGCGGATGTCATGAAGTTGCGCGAGGAGATGGATCAGCTCGAAAATTATGTGCTTGCTTATGGAATTCAAGGGATAAAATGGACAAGTAATGATCGTTGGACGTATCGTCGTTACCAAGCGTTAGATGGAATTTCGGTGGCGCAAACAAATGAAGAGAAAGAATATGAAGAGAAGCTGAACAGCTGGCGTGAAATGATTGTGAAGCCGCTTTTTAAGCTGCAAAAACGCCTGCAAAAAGCTGAAAATGGTCGAGCGATGTGCGAGGCGATCTATTTATATTTAGAAGAGTTAGAGATTCCAAAGAAATTAGAACAACTGCGCAGCGAGGCGGAAGCGAAAGGCAAGCTTACAGAAGCAAGACAGCATGACCAAGTATGGAATGCGATTATTGATTTGCTAGATCAGTATGTAGAAATTTTAGGAGAGGAACATTTACCGCTTAAACCGTTTATAAAAATTATCGAAACCGGATTAGACAGCTTGGAGTTTTCTCATGTTCCGCCAGCGATCGACCAAGTATTAATTGCTCAGTTTGACCGTTCCCGTTTATTCGGCATAAAATGTGCCTTTGTTGTTGGGGTTAATGAAGGGATCATCCCCGCTAAGCCGGTAGAAGATGGAATTTTAACAGCAAATGAACGGGAAGTTTTGCAACAATTCGATTTAAAAGTGGCACCGGGAAGCCGGGAACAATTGTTAAATGAACCGTTTGCCATTTATTTGACGTTAACAAGCCCGAGCGAGCGGTTATATATTACGTATCCTTTGGCGAATGAGGAAGGAAAAGCGTTAGCTCCTTCGATTTTACTCAAGCGCTTAACCGATTTATTCCCATCTATTCAGCAAAAACAGTGGGGCAGCGAACCGGTTGAAGTAGATGAAGAGGAGCAATTATCATTCGTGACGAATCCAAAGGCAACCATCGCTTATCTTGTTACGCAGCTGCAAGCATGGAAACGAAATTATCCAATCCATGATTTATGGTGGGATGTATACAATTATTATACGGAAGATGCAGAATGGAAAAATATAGGTAAGAAAATTTTATCAAGTTTGTTCTATCAAAATGTGGCGAAACAATTAAAAAAAGATATAAGCAAACAACTTTATGGAAAGAAAATACAAGCGAGCGTATCGCGAATGGAGCAGTTTAAAGCTTGTCCGTTTTCCCATTTTGCTGCGCATGGATTGCGTCTCAAAGAAAGAAAAATGTTCCGCTTGGAAGCGCCCGATATCGGCCAGTTGTTCCACTCCGCTTTAAAGTACATTTCTGATCGCATCAATGATACGAAGCTTGAATGGAGAAAGTTATCAAAACAGCAGTGTGAACAGCTGTCTTTTGAGGCAGTCGAGCATCTGGCGCCAAAAATTCAGCAAGAAATTTTATTAAGTTCAAACCGTTATCATTACATGAAGAGAAAGCTGCAAAATATTATTTCACGCACGACCATCATTTTAAGCGAACATGCGAAAGCGAGCGGCTTTGCCCCTGTGGGCCTTGAACTGGAATTCGGTCCTAATGGAGTGCTACCGCCTGTTAAGTTCCAACTTGGTGATGGTACAGTAATGGAACTAGTCGGAAGAATTGACAGAGTGGATAAAGCAGAAAGCTCCAAAGGGATGCTTTTGCGTGTCATTGATTATAAATCAAGTACAAAAGCGTTAAATTTAACGGAAGTTTATTACGGAATTGCTTTGCAAATGTTAACGTATTTAGACATCGTTATTACGTATGCTGAACAATTGATTGGTAGTGCTGCCTCTCCGGCGGGAATTTTATATTTTCATATTCATAATCCAATTATTAAAAGTGACAAACTGTTGTTAGATGAAAGCGAAGTTGAGAAAAAACTTTTTGAGCAATTTAAAATGCGCGGTCTCTTGTTAGAAGACGAAGAGGCGGTACGGTTGATGGACCAAACGATGGAAGAAGGAAAATGGTCATTAATTGTTCCTGCGCAAATTACCAAAAAGGGCGGGTTTCATGCGAAATCATCGATTGTCAGTGAAGACGATTTTCATCGTTTGCGCTTGCACGTCCGCCATTTATTCAAGTCAATTGGCATTGACATTGTAAACGGTGTTGTCGATATATCTCCTTATAAGCTGAACGACAAAACCCCATGTCAATTTTGTGAATTTAAGCCGGTATGTCAATTTGACGATGCTTTTGAGGAGAACGGATATCGCTTGCTAATTCCGCAATCAAAAAACGACATCATCGCCAAAATCGCGGAAGGGGGTAACAAGAGTGAATAACTTGCTTCGTTCAAAACCAACTGAAAGCCATTGGACTGACGAACAATGGAAGGCGATTGTTGCTGATGGGCAGGATATTCTGGTCGCTGCCGCTGCCGGTTCGGGAAAAACAGCCGTATTAGTCGAGCGCATTATTGAAAAAATCGTTGCCAAAGACGATCCCGTAGATGTCGATCGCTTGCTTGTTGTGACATTTACGAACGCTTCTGCAGCGGAAATGAAAACGCGCATCGGTGAGGCAATTGAAAAGGCGCTTGAAAAACATCCAAGTTCACTTCATTTACGGCGACAGTTAAGTTTATTAAATCGCGCATCCATTTCAACGATTCACTCTTTTTGTCTAGATGTTATACGAAAGTACTATTATTTAATTGATATCGATCCTGTGTTTCGCATTGCTGATGAAACAGAAACAGCTTTGCTGAAAGAAGAAGTAATGGAGGAATTGTTTGAGGAGCAGTACGGGAAAGAGGGAAATGAAGCATTTTTAAATGTTGTTGAGCGTTACACCACAGATCGGACCGATGAAGATTTACAACAGTTAATTCTTGAACTTTATGAGTTTTCCCGCTCGCATCCTTATCCGTCGGCTTGGCTGGATCAGTTAGTAAACATGTATGACATCAGTGAAGATACAACGGTTGAACAATTGCCTTATATCGCTTATCTTAGCCGCTATTTGGACATGGAGCTCGATGCGGTCAAAGATTTATTAGCAAAAGCATTAGAAATTGCCTATCTTCCAGGCGGTCCTTTGCCGCGTGCTGAAAATTTTCGCGATGATTTAGAGATTGTCGAAAGATTAATAGAGGCAAAAAAGCGTTCATGGCAAGAGCTGTATGAACAAATGCATGCATTTTCTTTTTCAAGAGCAAAAATGTGCCGCGGCGATGAATATAAAAAAGAATTGCTTGATAAAGCAAGTTCTTTGCGAGAGACAGCGAAGAAAAAGCTCGAGGGGATACGCGACGAATTATTTTCGTTCCGGCCACAAACTTGGCTGCGTCACATGAAGGAAATGAAGCCGATTGTTGAGGTTATTGTTCAGCTTGTCAAAGAGTTTGCGGAACGTTTCCGTCAGGCAAAGCTTGAAAAAGGATTAGTCGACTTTTCTGATTTAGAGCATTATTGCTTACAAATTTTGCGCCATCCTGATTCGACATTGGACAAGCTGATTCCTTCCGATGCTGCTCTTGATTACCGCGCTCAATTTGTCGAGGTGCTTGTCGACGAGTATCAAGATGTGAATATGGTGCAAGAGTCGATTTTACAACTTGTTACAAAAGAGCATGAACAGACAGGAAATTTGTTCATGGTAGGGGATGTAAAGCAGTCCATCTACCGTTTCCGGCTTGCCGAACCGTTCTTATTTTTAAGCAAATATAAGCGGTTTACGCCTGATGGCAGGCAAACGGGATTAAAAATCGATTTATCGCGTAATTTCCGCAGCCGTACGGAAGTGCTTGACGGAACGAACTTTATTTTTAAACAAATCATGGGAGAAACAGTCGGAGAAATCGCTTATGACGAAGATGCTGAATTAAAATTTGGTGCGAATGATTATCCGGAAAACGGAAATGCTGCAGTCGAATTTTTGATGATTAATCGTGCCGATGCAGAGAAAGAAATTCAAGCGGAAGTGGATGAGTCCAATTTCGATTTAATCGAATTAGAAACCGTACAGCTTGAGGCGCGGTTAATGGCGCAGAAAATTAAACAATTAATCTCTGAGCCGTTTGAGGTTTATGACCGCAAGTTGAAGCGCAGCCGCCGGGTGATGTACCGCGATATTGTCATTTTATTGCGTTCCATGCCATGGGCACCGCAAATTATTGAGGAATTTCGTCAGCAAGGCATTCCTGTTTATGCGGATTTGTCATCGGGATATTTTGAGGCAACAGAAGTATCGATTATGTTGTCGCTTTTAAAAGTTATTGATAACCCGTATCAAGATATTCCGCTCGCTGCTGTGCTGCGCTCACCGATTGTTGGCTTAGATGAAAATGAATTGGCGATGATTCGCATTCACGATAGAAAAGGAACATATTATGAAGCGCTCATTTCCTTTTTAAATAAGGTGACAACAGATACCCAAGAACAACAGCTGCAGCACCGATTGCACAAATTTTATAAGCAGCTGCAACAGTGGCGGACAAAAGCGCGGCAAGGTTCTTTAGCTGATTTAATTTGGCAGCTATACAGGGAAACGCATTTTTATGATTTTGTCGGCGGAATGCCGGGTGGAAAGCAACGGCAAGCCAATTTGCGGGCATTATACGATCGGGCCCGACAATATGAAGCGACCTCTTTCCGCGGGTTATTCCGGTTTTTACGCTTTATTGAGCGAATGCAAAACCGCGGTGACGATTTAGGTGCAGCACGCGCTTTAGGTGAGCAAGAGGACGTTGTTCGCCTTATGACTATTCATAGCAGTAAAGGGCTTGAGTTTCCTGTTGTGTTTGTTGCCGGTCTGGCACGCAGGTTCAATATGAAGGATATTAATCGAAGTTATTTGTTAGATAAAGAACTAGGGTTTGCGACGCGATTTGTTGATGCAAAATTGCGGATTAGCTATCCGACGCTTCCACAGTTAGCGATGAAACGAAAGCTGCGTTTTGATTTACTCGCTGAAGAAATGCGCGTTCTTTACGTAGCGTTAACACGGGCAAAAGAAAAGTTATATTTAATTGGTACGGTAAAAGACGCAGGAAAGGAAATTGAAAATTGGAAAAACCATTTAACGCACACGGATTGGCTGCTGCCTGATGCGGTTCGCGCTTCGGCAAATTGTTACTTAGATTGGATCGGCCCTGCTTTAATTCGCCATCGAGATAGTTCAAAGTTACACGGAGATGGTGTGTTTACAAGTTTAGAAGAGATTGCGAATCATCCTTCCAAATGGAATATAGAAATTATAGAAGCGAAAACATTGCAACAAATGGATGAAATAAAACAGCAGCAAAATGCCCAAATCATCAAAGCGCTTGAAAAAATGCAGCCAATTTCTCAGTCAAGCGAATACAAAGAAAAAATTTATCACCATTTGACATGGGATTATAACGATCAATTACTGACTATGTTGCGAGCGAAGCAGAGTGTTTCCGAATTAAAACGACAACGGGAAATTTTTGGAGAAAATGAGGATTATGCGTTGCTTCGTCCGTTCTCTTCTCCGATTGCGAAACGGCCGTTATTTATGCAAGAAAAGAAATTAACAGCAGCGGAAAAGGGAACAGCTATGCACATGGTGATGCAGCATGTAGAGTTAACAAAACCGATTACAGAGGAAACAGTTCGTGAGCAAATAGCAAAAATGGTTAACGAGGAGCTGCTTACTTACGAGCAGGCAGAAGCGGTCGATGTTCGTAGTGTTGTTGCTTTCTTTGCCACCGATATCGGCAAACGCCTTTTAAAAGCGAAACATATTTATCGCGAAATTCCGTTCAGCTTATCGTTAGCAGCGAGTGAAGTATATGGTCTTGAAGGTAAAGCGGAACGAGAAAATGTTCTCATCCAAGGGGTTGTCGACTGCCTATTTGAAGATGAAGCTGGTCTTGTGTTGATTGACTTTAAAACGGACGCTATTACAAACCGTTTTCCAGGCGGATTAGACCAAGCAAAAGCGGTATTGGAAAAACGTTACCGCACGCAAGTGGATTTGTATCGCCGGGCGATCGAGCAAATTTGGAAAAAAGAAGTGAAAGAATGTTATCTTTATTTATTTGACGGTTCTTATTTACTGTCCATGTAGGGGATGACTCATAAGTGTCTGATCTCACGTGCATTCACAATATATCGTCTATTTATCTAATATTATGTCCTATATATTGTGTTGTGGGGTCTGACACTTTGTTTTTGGGTCAGCCTCTACATTTATTTGTAAGATTTAATTCTAGTAAATTCGTAAACTAGAAAGGAGTCGAGTGGCTTGCGTATATTACATACGGCGGATTGGCATTTAGGGAGAACACTTGAAGGAAGAAACCGATTGCCAGAGCAAGAACAGTTTATTGATGAATTAGTGGAGATCGTTGAAAAGGAAGAAGTCGATGTAGTGCTAATGGCAGGAGATGCGTTTGATTCAGTCAACCCGCCCGCAGCGGCAGAACAGCTGTTTTATGAAAGTTTGGCTCGGCTTTCCGATAAAGGAAAGAGACCTGTTGTCGTCATTGCTGGCAATCATGATCATCCAGATCGAATTTCTGCTGCTAGAAACCTCGTTCAAGATTATGGAATTATTCTTCTTGGATTGCCGACTGCAGCCGTACAGAGAATCGATGTGCCAACACAGAATGAAACGCTTATGTTAGCAGCTTTGCCATATCCGTCAGAGTCACGCTTAGCGGAGCTATTATCAGAGAGCAATGAAGAATTGCTGTTACGTGATAAATATGATGAGCGAATTCGTGGACTGTTTGAAACAATGAGCGCGATGTTTTCGCCAGATACTGTGAATATTGCGATGAGCCATATTTATGTGGCTGGAGGAAGCACTTCAGATTCGGAACGGCCGATTGAAGTAGGAGGGGCTTACACGGTTGCGGCAACAAGTTTGCCGAAAGCAGCGCAATATGTGGCACTAGGGCATTTGCATAGGCCGCAAAATATAAAACGTGCACATACACTCGCCCGTTATTCCGGTTCGCCTCTTGCTTACAGTTTTTCTGAAGCGGGATATGCAAAATCGGTAACGATTGTCGACGTAAAGCCGGGAACAGAAGCGCTTGTATCGGAAATTCCACTTTCAAGCGGGAAGCCCCTAGTCAAATGGAAAGCAACGGAAGGAATTGCGCAAGTTTATACATGGATTGATGAAGGAAGAGACAAGAATGCTTGGATTGATCTTGAAATTTATGTGAATTCTACATTGTCGATGGAGGAGATTCAGCGACTGCGCAAACTTCATCCAGGGTTCATTCATATTCGTCCTGTATTCCCTGAGCAGGAAAAACGTGCGGCACAATTGAAACGAGAACATGTTCCGATTGAAGAAATGTTTAAACGCTTTTATGAGAAACAGACAGGAGGCGCCGAAGCAGAACCGGAGCTTGTTCAACTATTTCTTGAGTTAATTGCTGAGGACGAAAATGAGGAGGAAAGTGGACTATGAAGCCAATTTCCTTGACCATTTCAGGATTACATAGCTTTCGTGAAAAACAAGTGATCGATTTTGAGACACTATGCGCTGGCGGAGTATTTGGCATTTTTGGACCGACAGGCAGCGGCAAATCATCGATTTTGGATGCGATGACATTGGCATTGTTCGGCAGCGTGGAACGAGCGACAAATAATACTCATGGAATTATTAATCACGCTGAAGATCAATTATCGATATCGTTTACCTTTGAGTTAGAGAATGCACAAGGAAAGAAGCGGTATACGGTTGAACGCAGCTTTAAACGGAGTGATGAATGGCGCATTAAGAGCACATCCAGCCGTTTAATCGAAATTGGTAAAGAATCGATCGTTCTTGCAGATAAAGCGAATGAAGTCAATAAACAAATTGAACAATTGCTAGGATTAGAAATGAAAGATTTCACGCGTGCCGTTGTGTTGCCGCAAGGAAAGTTTGCCGAATTTTTATCATTAAAAGGAGTCGAGCGGCGGCAAATGCTACAGCGGCTTTTTCACCTTGAACAGTATGGCGACAAGCTGAACAAAAAGTTAAAACAGCGACTAGGGGAAGCATCGTCACAATTAAACGAAATTATGGCAGAACAAAGCGGTCTGGGAGATGCTTCTAAAGAAGCGATTGAACGGGCGGAAAAGGAATTGCGTGATTGTGAAACCCTTTTACAAAAGCGGCAAGCGGAATTGAAACAAACGGAAGAAGAATACGAAAAGAAAAAGCAATTATGGACTTGGCAGAATGAAAAGAAAGCGATAGAAACGGAACTAATGAAATTGCAAAAAGAAGAAGAAACGATCCGCTTGTTAGAGATGAAGAAGGAACAGGCGGAACAAGCCGAGCGGCTCCGTCCATATCTTGAACAATACGAAGCGGCAAAGAATGCAGTTGCTACGTGGCAAGGAAAATTGGAAAACTTGCAGCGTCGTGCAGCGGAAGCAAAAGAACATTATGATCAATCGCTGCAACATTATGAGCGGGTGCGCCGAGAGAAAACAGAAAAAGAGCCGCAGCTATTAACAAAAAAAGAACAGTTAGAGCAAGTGAAGCAGATGCTTGCAGAAATGAAAAAGATTGAAGCACAGGTGGCATCTTTTCAGCAACAACTAAAGTTGATTGAGCAAAGAGAGAAAGAAAAAAATAGAAAATTAAATGAAGTTGAACAGCTCTATCAACGCGGCAGTGAGAAGCAGCAAATGTTAAAGTCAGAACTGCAACAATATCATGTATCTGTTGAGGAAAAAGAAAAAGTATACCGTGCTTATGAAGACAAACAGCAGTTAATGTCGATTTATCAAACGGTGCAAGAAAGCAAAATGGGGTTGTTAAGAAAACAAGAAGCACTGCAACAGGCACATGAAGCAAAGGCAAGGCAAGAAGCACAAGCATTAAGCATAAAAGAAAAAATCAAAAACATCTTTTCGCGAATCGAAAAAAACTATCACCATGTTTGTGAGCGGGAATTACAACTTACAAAGCTGATTTATAAAAAAGAAAAAGAACTGGAAGAAGCTCGTGTGAAACAGGAAAAGGAAAAAACGAGACAACTTGCTTTTCTTCTTGCACAACAGCTGCGTCAAGGGGAAGCGTGTCCTGTTTGTGGTTCGCTGGAGCATCCTCATCCGTACAAACATATGGAAGAGGAGACGAACAGTGAGGAAATCATTAAGCATCTTGAGCGGTTCATCAAGCAGGGACAAAGCGGATTGCAGTTGTTATACACATTAAAAATTCAGCTTGAACAGCTTGCGCAAACGGTAATAGAAGAAACTTCTAATGAATTACAGTTACAACCAATAGACATAAATAAAATGATCGTTGATGAAAATGAAACGATTCAGCATCTTGAAGTAGAAATAAAGGCTTTACAACAAGACTATTTACAAAGAAGAGAAGAAGTGCAACAAGCATTGCAGCGGTTGCGTCAGCTTGGAAATGAACGTCTTGAGTTGGAAAAGCAAATCAACATGCTGCAAGCGGATATCGAAGAATTAAAAAAGCAATATGAACAACGTCAGAAACATTATCAGTCATTGAAAGAAAAATGGCATGAACAATATAAAGATTTTGATTTTGATACAATGGAACAACTTCGTGAACAAATACGCCAAAACGAGACAGCTTTACAACAGTTGCAGCAGCGCATTGAACGAAGCGTTCAATTTTTAGAAGAAAAAAGAAGAGAATGGGAGCAACTAAGAGAAGAAAAGCAAATGCTAGAGAAAGAGAAAATACAATTTGTTTCATTGCTTGAAACAAAACAGGAATTGCTCCGTGAGTATGAAGCGAAAATAAAAGGACAAGTTGGCGATGAACAGGTTGAGCGATTGCTTGCACATGTTGAAAGAGAAATGATGTTGTTAAAAGAGCAAGAAGAAAAAGCGTATGAGGCATGGCAAAATTCGCAACAAATATACCAAACGTTAGAAAGTGAAATGAAAGCAGCATGGCAGGCGCTTGAGGAAGGGCGACGCCGATATGAAGAAGCAGAGAGTAAGTGGAAGTTGTATTTAGGACAAACCTCTTTTGAAAGTGAAGCGGAAGTAAGACAAGCCTTTTTGTCACGACAAGAATGGGAGCAGCTAAAAGAAAAGATAGAGCAATATTGGAACAGTGTGAAAAAGCTGCAAATGGAATTAGAGCGAGTCGCTAAAGCGATGGCTGGCCATACAGTGACAGAAGAAGAATGGGAGCAGATTCAAGCGCTGCGACAAGAAATGAGAGAAAGTGTAAATGAAGCGATTCAGAAAGTTGGCGCAGCGCAAAAAATAGTGGAAGAGTTGCTGAAAAAACATGAGCGCTTTAACGAACTAGAAAAAAAGCGGGAAAAGCTATCATTGCTTGTTTCTAGATATACGCAATTACAAAATATTTTAAAAGGAAATAGTTTTGTTGAGTTTATTGCTGAAGAACAACTCGTTCAAGTAACACAAATGGCATCGGAGCGATTAGGTTCATTAACACGGCAACGTTATGCGATCGAGGTCGATTCCCAAGGCGGATTTATTATTCGCGATGATGCAAACGGCGGTGTAAGGCGACCTGTCACCACTTTGTCAGGAGGCGAAACATTTTTAACATCTTTATCCCTTGCTCTGGCATTATCTGCACAAATTCAATTGCGCGGTGAATATCCGTTGCAGTTTTTCTTCTTAGATGAAGGATTTGGAACGCTGGATGCCGAGCTTTTAGATACGGTGATTTCTGCTTTAGAAAAGCTTCATTCGAACCAGCTTGCCATCGGTGTCATCAGCCATGTGCAGGAATTAAGAGCACGTTTGCCGAAGCGGTTAATTGTTGAGCCGGCGGAACCTTCTGGAAGGGGAACACGCGTGAAACTGGAGATGATGTAGGGAGATTTTGAGGATAACGATATAGGTGTTTCGTTTCATTTTATTATAAAGAGGGGCGAACCTTTTCTTTGGATTCGCCCTCTATTTTATTGTAAAGCGGATTGGTAATAAACTTCCAAAAATAAAAATAGCCAACACTAGAAACTGCTAATTGTTGGCTGTAACATTGCTGTCAGACACATCTGGATCAAAGTCGTTTGTTAAGTTAATACCATTAAAGGTAATAATAAAATCTCCTGTATTAAAAGCCCCTGAACCGCCATTTGTTTTTGTTGCTGTTTTTGGGGATATATAGAGTGTATCTCCGAAATTAACAACAGCACCGGTAGTGACACTTGTAATTTTAATCGGACCTACTACTGAAGGCATGATGATTCATCCTTTATTATACGAATGGAGGCTTGCGGGGCTACCAATGCTGGTTCAGCACCGCTATTTGAAGCTAATTGTCTTGTGTGCTTGATTCTCGCTTCTGTGTCAATTGTGGAAGTTGAGCCGATATGGACTACTGCAGAGAAAGCAATCGCTAACACGCGAATGGTACGAACAGAAATAGCTGGAGATTCATTTAATTTATTTATTTGCAATGAAGTTGTATCAATTGCCAATCGAGGGATTGGATTAGTGAATATAGGAAATGTAACTTCCCCTTCATTTCCGAAAAAAAGCTCTTGTTGGCGCTGGACAGCTAAAACTTTTACACGGGATGTAATTTCTTTAGAGTCCCCAATTTGAAAAACAGCGCTAAAGCTTGTTAGTTCGTTATGAACAAGTTGAACCATGGATAGTCGTTTCATAAAAATATCAACCTTTCATATTAACCCCGCGGAGTTAAAGGTACAAACGGACCGATAATTAATGCTTCAGGTGGCGTATCAAAGGCGGATGCCACATTGATAATATCCGCATCACCGATTAAAAACACGGCTGAACTTGTAACCGCAATAATGTGAACGTCTCCTACTTGAAGCTCACGGTTAATAACTGTAAAGTTCATCATTCATCATCCTTCCTTTGGCAAATGCTTGATAAATAACTCAATCGATTGTTCGATATCCCGTTTCACTTTTTCATAAATTTCATCTTCTATCTCTTTGGAAGAATCAGAAGCTGGCATTTGTCCATTGTTTATTTTTTGCTGAATGTAAAAACGAATTCGATCGTCAACTTGCCGTCCTATATCTTGTAAAATGAATTGACGATACGTATCGTCTAAACGTTGAGAATAGCGTTTTTCGATGTTCTTTAAAATATTTTTGAATTCATTTGTTAAGTAGTCATTCACTTTAGTTTGAATGTTTCGAAACAGGATAGGCTGTGGTTGCGGAATAATCACTTTCTCTGGGCTAACAGCAAAATCTTCAACGGTTTCTGCACCGTTTGGAGTAATTCCAATATTTAATGTGCCTTCTAATGTTTCAACTTTTAGTTGATCAAATTTATACTCAATTTTTTCAATCGTTGTTTGTGGAAGCTTCCTGACATTCATCAGTTCATTTTCGAGTTTGGCGACCTTTTTTTCAAGTTTTATAATTTTTTCTGTTTGCCAAGACAAATAATGCTGAAGTTTCATCAAATAGTCATAAAGAAAAGGAGCGTTCATTTTTTCATCATCCTCTCAAAAATCCCTTCTATTTCAATGTATTTAACTAGAATGGTTATCAGCACTTTTTTTGGATGATGTGTGTTTGATTTTCAATTATGATGAGGATGGTGATGCAAGAGGAACTACTGGAGCAAATGGTGAACTTTCAACAGGTTTTTTCGCTTCAGGTGCCGGTGCTACAAATCCCCCTGTATTGCTTAAAGTAGAGAGAGATTGAATTTTTCCAGCACTGCCGACTTGCAAAACAGAAGAGTTGGTGACTGAACCGATTTTCAGTTGATAAATCCAGATACTTTGATTGATATAAAAGTTCATGTCTTCACTCCTTTACGCGTTGCCGACAATATTCTGATCTGCTACATCAGCATCATGCGTATTTGTGTTGCTGTATTGATTATAAATTTGTAATCCGTCCCCCGTATTAAAAGAGCCAGCACCAGCAAACGTTTTTGCGACACTATGTGGTGAAATGGCAAAAACATCGCCGATATGAAACACACCGCTGTTACTGATACTATTTATTTTTACTGCTCCAACAAATGCTGGCATTTTCATACACCCTTTGTTCATTCTTATTCATATACTATGGGCAACTGTATAGAAATGTGCTTTTCTTCAGTTGTTTGCTGTATTATTTGAGTCAGCGACATCCGGATCGAGAGTATTAGTAAAGCTGACAAAGGTATTTGTTTGTAAAAAGTCTCCTGTATTTGCTGCTCCTGCACCGCTATTAGCTTTTAAAGTTCCTTTCGGCGCAATTTGCAGCGCATCTCCAAAATTGACAGTTCCATCACCGCTGACGTTGGTAATCTTTATTGGACCGCTAATCAATGCTGGCATAGGCATGCATCCTTTCTTTATTCTTTTTTTTAGTGTATGTGAAGAAAATATGATGATGTACGTCCAAACCAATTCATAGTTCAAACATAAAATAGGTTAAGTAAGCTTTTCAAAGGATGATGCGAATGCCGGCAGTTATTGCAGGAGCGGTGAAAGTGACACATGTCAGTGGAAATGGAACAGTCAATGTGGGAGATGTTCTACAAATTGCTCCAAAAAGTACTTCTAAAACGAATTCAGGAGGCGGCGGAGCAAATACGGGAGATTTTTTACAAACAAACACATTTTTAAGCGTTACTAATTCATTTGATCCTGATATCATCGACTCTAATAATAAAGCCAATAAATAGGATAGGTTGTCTCAAAAGCTGAGAGTCAGGCCCCACAACTATAAGTATGTGAATGGGACGTGAGGTTAAACTCGTATGAGACGGCCTTTTTATTTTTTATAGATAATTTTATAAAAAATGAATATTATGCTATAATATTTTTTGATTTTAGAATTTTTGGAATATTATTTCGAGAGGGGGATATAGAATGAATGTACCATTAGTGTTGACGCAATTTTTAGATCGTGCAGTGTCACTATATGGAGAAAAAACGGGGGTTATTTGTGAAGACAGAGAAATTACATACAAGGAATTGAGCGAGCGGGTCAATCAACTTTCACACGGATTGCAGGATTTAGGAGTGAAAAAAGGGGACCGTGTTGCGTATTTAGCACCGAACACATTAGAAATGCTCGAAGGGTTTTATGGTATTTTCCAGCTGGGAGCCGTCATGGTACCGTTAAATATTCGGCTGAAACCGGATGATTATTTATTCATTTTAAACCATAGCGAAAGTAAAATTTTATTTGTCGATCAAGAGCTATATCACTTCATTGTTCCAATTAAGGACAAGCTCGAAACGGTAGAAAAAATCATTGTCCATTACAAAGACGAGCAAACAAATGAAATCGCTTACGATGAATGGCTAGCACAATATCCGAAAACATCGTTTGCACGGCCGGAAATAGATGAAAATGATGTATGCAGCCTCCTTTACACAAGCGGAACGACAGGAAATCCAAAAGGAGTTATGCTCACGCATCGTAATAACTATTTGCACGCTTTAGTAGCGATGCATCATCTTCGAGTGTCTGATAAGGATGTTTATCTTCATATTTTGCCGATGTTCCATGTAAATGGATGGGGAGCACCTTTCTATTATACGGCAAACGGAGCGACACATATTTGTTTGCGGAAAGCCATTCCAGAAGTGATTTTCCATTATGTTCAGAAATATAAAGTGAGCGTTATGCATATGGCTCCAACGGTTTTAAATTCACTTTTGCAATATTATGAGCAAAATGTTCCAGTTATTGAGCATGATGTTCGCGTTGTTATCGCTGGTTCAGCTCCGCCGCCAGCGTTTGTTACGCGTGTGGAAAAAGAGCTTGGCTGGGAATTCATTCAAGTGTACGGCATGACTGAATCCTCACCGCTCAGCCTCGTTTCAACGATTCGCTCTCATTTAAGCCATTTGCCGCTGAACGAGCAATATCGCATAAAAGCGAAAGCAGGACATCCGATGATTGGATGTGAAGTAAAAGTTGTCAATAACCTTGATGAGGAAGTTCCACACGACGGTAAATCCATCGGTGAGGTAATTGTCAGAAGCAACGGCGTGATGAAAGGGTATTGGAAAAATCTTGAAGCAACGATGGAAACGATTCGTAATGGTTGGCTTTATACAGGAGATATGGGAACAGTTGATGAGTACGGAAACATTGATATTGTTGACCGCAAGAAGGATATTATTATTAGCGGTGGCGAAAACATTTCGTCCATTGAAGTAGAAGGAGCTCTTTATGAACATCCTGCCGTGTTGGAAGCAGCTGTGATTGCGGTGCCGCACGAAAAATGGGGAGAAACACCGCATGCATTTGTCGTGACAAGACCAGGTCATCATGTAACAGAGCAAGAGTTAATTGCTTTTTCCCGCGAAAAATTAGCACATTTCAAAGCGATTACCGGAGTTACTTTTGTTCAAGAACTGCCAAAAACAGCTTCTGGGAAAATTCAAAAGGTACACTTGCGTAACGAATATTGGAAAGCTGTTGGAAAAACAGAGCGCTATGTGAACTAAATAAAAAAGGTCATTTGTCTATAGACAGATGACCTTTTTTTATCTTTTGTTTAATATAACTAATGAGTAAAAAATTTTTTAAGAGAGGTATATACATGGATAAGTTAACTCCGATTTCTATCAATGAGAGAATCGAAGCGATTGATATCATGCGGGGGCTGGCGATTCTAGGGATTTTTTTTGTCAACATGCTGGATTTTAACTCGCCTGTCATGTATTTAAAGCCGGGAAGCTGGTGGAATGAGCCGCTTGACCGCTGGACGGAAATCTTCATTGACATTTTTGCACAGGCAAGCTTTTATACGTTGTTTTCCTTTTTGTTTGGCTTTGGCATGGTTATTTTCCGGGAACGAGCGTTGGCGAAGGGATATTCCTTTCCGCTGCTTTTTGGCAGGAGGCTTCTTGTTCTGCTAGGGATGGGGTGTATTCATGCCTTCTTGATTTGGCATGGAGATATTTTAATTTCCTACGCGCTTTTAGGATTTGTGTTGCTGCTGTTTCATCAGATGAGCCCGCGCGGATGGCTGATTTCAGCGCTTTTGTTATTAATTGTGCCGAATAGTATGATCAGCCTTTTGCTAGGATTCTCTGTTCTTTTAGGAGAAGGAGATTCTTTCCGATTTTATGATGAAATGCTGGCAAATCAAGCGTTAGAAAATTATCGGGACGGTACATGGTTTGATATTTTTTGGCAAAGATGGAATGACTGGATGTATGTAAATGGAAGTTTATTCAGCATTTTTTTTCTTTTCATCGCGCTATTGCCAATGTTTTTATTAGGAGCTTATTTTGCGAAGAAACGATGGTTCGCTGATGTAGAAAATCATTTAGCAAAACTGAAGAAAATCTGGATCGTTACGTTCATTATTGGCTTTTCTTTTAAGCTATTGCCTTACTTAACTACGAATAACATCTTTACTGAATATGTGCAGGACATGTTTGGCGGTTCAGCAACAGCTGTTTTTTATGCTACGTCAATAGCAATTTTTTCACAAAAACCATTTTGGAAAAAGGTTTTTGCTCCGCTTGCAGTTGTAGGACGCATGTCTCTTTCTAATTATTTATTTCAGTCCATGCTCTGTACACTATTGTTTTACAACTACGGTCTAGGATTGTATGGAAGTGTCCGCCCATTTTATGGCCTTCTATTAACCATTGTCATCTATTGTCTGCAAATTGTTTTAAGCAAGCTGTGGCTGAAGCGATACACAATGGGGCCGATGGAATGGATATGGCGAACGTTAACATATGGACGAAAACAGCCGTTAAGAAGAGCAGCAACATCTGAATAGGAAGATGATTAGACAAACAAAAAATGAGGTTGTCTCATAACAGGCAACCTCATTTTTGCTAGATACGGTAAAAAATATGCTTTGTTTTTAATGAGAAAGCAACATTTTTTTACTTTGATCCTGCTGTGTGGCGAGAGTTTTTTTTAATTGAATATTTAACAATTCATCTAACTCTTGGCTGCATTTTACGGTTTCTTTTGCGGTAAAACCGTACACTAGGGCTAGTTCAATCATCTGTTGTCTTTTTTCTTCAATAAGAGTATGACACATGATTTTTTCACCAACATTTTTTATCAATCAGTTTTGTGCTAATGCATAACTTATTATACATATAATGTAATAAAAGGAAATATGTTCGCTAAAATAAGTCATAACCTTACAAAATTCTACATAAGATGAGGTAGGATTTATACGACGGATAACGAATATACATTAACAAAAAAATTGATTATAGATGGGGGATGGAGATGAAATTTGTCACAGCTGAACAAAATGGAAATGTTTTTGCTGGAATAGCAGATACGGAACAAAATGTGGTTATTCATCTGCAGGCAGCGGAGCATGCAATGAGCGGGAAAGTAACGCTACCTTCTTCACTGCTTGAATGTATTGCTCTAGGAGAAGTTTTTGTGAAAAAGGTGCGCAAAATCAAGCAATGGGCAGAAACTTATTTTTCGGATGAATACATATATCCATTCTCAAACATCCGCTTGTTAGCGCCGATTCCTCGACCGGCAAAAAATATTTTTTGTGTCGGTAAAAACTATGTTGAACATGCGCTTGAATTAGGAAGCGATGCCGATATTCCGGAACATATCATGCTGTTTTCTAAAGCACCGACGACTGTTGTCGGACATGAGGCAATCGTGCTTAATCATCAGCACGTGACAAATGAACTTGATTATGAAGGGGAATTAGCGGTTGTCATCGCTAAAAAAGGGAAAGGAATCAAAAAAGAAGAAGCGTTGGATTATGTGTTTGGCTACACAATCGTTAACGACATTACAGCACGGGATTTACAGGAACGTCATAAACAGTTTTTGCTTGGAAAAAGCTTAGATACATCTTGTCCGATGGGACCGTGGATTGTTCATAAATCGCTTATTCCCAATCCGAACGGGTTACAGATTGAAACAAAAGTCAACGGTGAAACGAGACAAAAAGCAAATACGGAACAATTCATCTTTAATATTGAAACAATTATTTCTACGATTTCTCAAGGAATGACTCTAGAACCGGGCGATATTATTGCAACGGGAACACCTGCTGGAGTCGGAAAGGGAATGAAACCGCCTCGTTTCTTAAAACCAGGAGACGTTGTTGAAGTGACCATTGAAGGAATAGGAACGCTGCGAAATGAAATAGAAAAATAGTTAATGAAAAAAGGAGGCAGACCTAATACGTCGCCTCCGCTTTTCTTATTTGTCTAGCTCGGCTCGCAACGCCTAGTGGAAAATAACCTTCCTCCGTCGAAATGCAAGCATTTCTCGTCGGAAGAACATTTTCCTACGACGTTAAGCGCTCGCCTCCGCTTTTCTTTTTTGTCTAGCTTCGGCGCCTAGCTCTCTGTGCCAAATAACCTTCTCCCTTGAAGTGCGAGTCACTTCCGCGGTCGAAGAACATTTGGCTTCGAGAGCTAACCGCGTCGCCTCCGCTTTTCTTATTGTTCAAACACTTTTTTTATTTTTTCGATTGCCCAGTCAAGTTCTTCTTTTGTGATGACTAACGGCGGGGCAAAACGAATGACGGTATCATGTGTCTCTTTACATAGTAATCCTTCTTGCTGTAATTTTTCGCAATATGGGCGAGCCGGACCATGCAATTCGACACCGATAAATAATCCTTTTCCGCGAACCTCTTTAATATCAGGATGTTTAATTTCCCGTAATTTTTCTTGGAAGTAGTTCCCGAGCTCTAATGAACGCTCTGCTAATTTTTCTTCAACAAGTACATCAATTGCTGCGATGGAAACAGCACAAGCAAGCGGATTTCCACCGAATGTCGAACCGTGTGAACCAGGATTGAACACGCCGAGAATATCTTTGTTTGCCGCTACACAAGAAATCGGGAATACGCCGCCACCTAGCGCTTTACCAAGAATATACATATCAGGAACGACGTCTTCCCAGTCGCAAGCAAACATTTTGCCAGAACGGCCTAACCCGGCTTGAATTTCATCTGCGATATAAAGAACATGATTTTCTTTACATACTTCATAAGCGGCTTTTAAAAATCCTTCTGGTGGAATGTTAATCCCTGCCTCCCCTTGGATTGGCTCGAAAATAAATGCCGCTGTATTAGGTGTAATCGCTTCTTTCAATGCCTCGATATTACCAAATGGAATTACTTTAATGCCAGGAAGCATCGGTCCGAAGCCGCGTTTATACTCATCGTTTGAAGACATGGAAACAGCGGTCATTGTGCGGCCATGGAAATTATCTTCACATACGATAATTTCCGCCTTGTCTTTTTCGACACCTTTTACGTCATAAGCCCAGCGGCGTGCTGCTTTTACTGCTGTTTCTACCGCTTCAGCACCTGTGTTCATCGGTAAAATCATGTCTTTTCCAGTTAATTTCGCTACTTTTTCGTACCAAGGTCCTAATTGGGCATTATGGAATGCTCTTGATGTTAATGTGATGCGGTCTGCTTGCTCTTTAAGTGCTTGAACAATTTTAGGGTGGCGATGGCCTTGGTTGACAGCAGAGTAAGCACTTAACATATCCATGTAACGATTGCCTTCTGGATCTTCTACCCACACGCCTTCCCCTTTGGAGAGAACGACTGGAAGAGGGTGATAGTTGTTTGCACCGTATTGTTCCGTTAAGTGAATAATTTCTGTTGTTTTGTTCATGAGTGCGCCTCCTATTGTTATGACATTTGTCTATATTATAACAAAATTTTGATTCGTCTGTTAAATTGAAATAAAGAGAGTTTCTCTTTCATTTTTTAGCTAGAAACGTGTTATGATAGAGTTGATCGTTTTTAAAGGAGGAATTAGATATGACACATGCACATATTACCGCTTGGGTAGTTGCCCTCATTTTATTTTTTGTGACCGTTTCACTGCAGCGTAGCAACTCTCCGAAAGCACGAATGATGCAAATGGTTTTAAGATTGTTCTATCTTATTATCATAGGAACCGGTGCTCTTTTGTTACATAGCATTGCTTCTATCCCACCGCTTTATATTGTCAAAGTGCTCGTAGGCGTCTGGGTCATTGGGACAATGGAAATGATTCTTGTTCGCGCAGCAAAGGGAAAGAGCACGAACATGTTTTGGATTCAATTTGTCATTGCTTTTATTGTTGTGCTATATTTAGGGTTAAAGTTACCTTTAGGTTTCTATTTATTTTAAAAGCTGCCGAAAAACAGGCAGCTTTTTATAATTTATTAAGTTCGTAAAATATGGTATCTTAAATGCAAATAACTCCCACTTTCATCTGGTTAGAAGTGGGAGTCTTCTTGCGTTCGCCCAACTGATATTGTAAAGGAGGATGGAAGATGAAATGGATTGCTTTGTTAGGATTTGTCACAGTGTTTACTACATTTGCATTCATAGTTCACTACATAGCAAAAATTCGTAATTTCGAATAGATGTTTAGCCAATTTGTGTACAAACCAATCTCTTTCCTGTGCTAAAAGTAATTTCAAAACGGTCTTTATTGGAGGTTTTACGCTCATAATAATGCTGAACATTGGCGATTCGTTCATTATTATCATAAATGATGAAATTTACCCCTATCTCTGATCCAAACAAAAGACCGTTATAACAATATAAGCAATCATATAGTGAAAAATCGTGCTCATTTAAGAGCTGAATATAATAAAAAAATGTTTTATCTGACAGAGATTGCAGCCACTGTTCGTATGCATAAGGTAAATGTTTGCGGAAGCGGACTACCTCTCCGTTCTTTAGAGTATAATATTGTGTGGAAAATAATACTGTACCATCTTCGCATATTTTCCCATTTATCCATTTACCAAAGCGAAAAACTTCAATATCTCCGTCGGTTATATCTTCAAGCAATGCTGCCTCTTCGCTTTCTTCATCCAAAAACACCCATTCATCGTTTACGTATTCTAATGTTCCTTGTATGTATGCCCGTTTTTGTTCTTTTAAATAGGTTAACCGTTGCTGTAAGCTCATTTGCAATTCCTCCTTTCTCTCTGTATTCGTTTTTGACAAATTTTAAAGCAAATATAACTTGTAATGGATTTCATAAAAATGGGACAATTCATCGAAATGGTGATTGCTGCATAAAATGAAAGCATGCTATGACTGGAGATTGTTTTCAAGAAGGGTGTTACTGTCTGTATGCCCGAAAGGTTGAATTCGGACTGGGGCAAACTTGGCGAAAACAGCATTTATATATAACTGCTTGAATAACAGAAAGGATTGATTGAGATGTGTGGTATCACCGGTTGGATCGATTTCCAACGTGATTTGCGAATAGAAAAAGAAACGATTGAAAAAATGACGGAGACGTTAACAAAACGCGGTCCGGATGATACGAATACATGGTTTACGGTGAATGCAGCGTTCGGACATAAGCGTCTTGTTGTTGTTGATCCAAAAGGCGGCATCCAACCAATGACAAGAATGAAAAACGATCATGCTTATACAATTTGTTATAACGGAGAATTGTATAATACCGAGGATATTCGCAAGGAACTATTAAGAAGAGGTTATCAATTTCGAGGGCATTCTGATACAGAAGTGTTATTAACAGCCTATATGGAGTGGCAAGAACAATGTTTGCAATTTTTAAACGGAATTTTCGCGTTTGCCGTTTGGGATGAGAAGCGTCAGCAGTTATTTTTAGGACGCGACCGTTTAGGTGTAAAACCGCTTTTCTACCGCCATGATGGCAGTAGCTTGTTGTTTGGTTCTGAATTAAAAGCGATATTAGCCCATCCGGATGTAAAAGCAGAGATTAATCGTGAAGGATTAGCAGAAATTTTTGGGTTAGGACCATCGCGCACACCAGGGCATGGGGTGTTTTCTGGAGTCGACGAATTGCGACCAGCTCATGCCTTAATTTTTTCGCGTGAAGGCTTAAAAATTTGGCGCTATTGGAATGTAAAAAGCGACATTCATACGGATTCATTGGAGGAAACGGTTGAGAAAATTCGCTTTCTATTAACGGATGCCGTTACTCGTCAACTTGTTTCTGATGTGCCGGTTTGTACATTTTTATCAGGTGGGGTTGATTCAAGCGCAATCACAGCGATTGCTGCTACTGCTTTTGAAAAGGAAGGAAAGGGTCCGCTCCATACGTATTCGATTGACTATGAAGAAAACGATAAGTACTTTAAAGCGAATGACTTCCAGCCAAACGCTGATGGTCCTTGGATTGAGAAAATGTCACAAGCATTTGGCACGGTACATCATCGCTGTGTTATCACTCAACAAGATTTAGCAGATTATTTAACAGAGGCGGTTATTGTCCGTGATTTGCCGGGGATGGCAGATATTGATTCATCTTTACTCTGGTTCTGCAGGAAGATGAAAGAAGATTTTGTCGTCAGCTTATCCGGTGAATGTGCTGATGAAATTTTTGGCGGATATCCTTGGTTCCATCGTCCGGATGATTTAGCGCGTGACGGTTTCCCTTGGATGAGATCGACAGAGGCGAGAGTCGGTTTATTAAAAGACGAGTGGAAAAACAAATTGAATCTGCAAGAATATGTACAACAGCGATATAACGAAACGATTGAGGAAGTTCCAAGACTTGAAGGGGAAAATCCGCTTGAAGCGAAGCGGCGCGAATTGTTTTATTTAAATATGATTTGGTTTATGACGACTCTGCTTGACAGAAAAGATCGCATGAGTATGGGAGCGAGCCTAGAGGTGCGGGTGCCGTTTGCTGATCATCGACTTGTTGAATATGTATGGAATATTCCGTGGGAGATGAAAATGTATGGCAACCGCGAAAAAGGAATTTTGCGCCGTGCCTTAGAAGGAATTTTGCCAAACGATGTATTGTACCGTAAGAAAAGTCCATATCCAAAAACGCATCACCCTCTATATACGAAACTCGTTAAACAATGGTTGAAAGAAATATTAGCAGATAAAACTTCTGCATTATATGAATTTTTTGAGCAAGAAAAGTTAATGCAAATTGTCGAAACGGAAGGAAAAGCATTTCAAGAACCATGGTTTGGACAGTTAATGACAGGTCCACAATTGCTCGCACATCTTGGTCAGATTCATGTTTGGTTTAAGGAATATGGGATTTCTATAAAAGAATAAGTTAATGAAAAAAGACAGTCAGCAAAAAGTGCTACTGTCTTTTTCTATTACTCTCTTAATTAAGCAGTCCCGATTGTTGAATGAACAAATGACTTCTGTTGCCAAATTCTTGAGCGCCAGCGCCAAAGCATAAGCAGTCCCCGGAGCCATTCGTCAACGATAAATGCAATCCAAACACCAGCCAGCCCTAAGCCATATTCTATGCCAAGGAAGTAAGAAATAGGGACGCTAATTCCCCACATTGATAAAATTCCCATATAGACTGGAAATTTAACATCGCCTGCAGCTCTTAGTGAATTGATAATGACAACATTGAAAGAGCGCCCCGGCTCCAAAATAATGGTTAGTAAAAGAAGAATGCTACCGGTTTTCATAATTTGTTCGTTTGTTGTAAAAATGGAAAACAGTGAATCGGAGAATGCATAAGAAATCGCTGCAATCATGGTAGAGACGCCGATAGCAAGCCATAAACTTTTTAAACAACGTTTATACGCTTCCTCATATTGCTGCGCCCCGACTAAATGGCCAACAATAATTTGCGTTCCCTGACTTATAGCAACCCCGAACAGGACGATGAACATGATAAGGTTTTGTACGTATATTTTTGTAGTGATGGCCTCAGTCCCTAATAGAGTAATAAAGTACGTAATCAGCATTTGCGAAGTGTTGTAAGAAAGATGTTCACCTGCTGATGGAATGCCGATTTTCAACAAGCTTTTTACATGAGGAATCGGCAAGGAAATGAGACGGGATATGGATAAAGAAATGTTTGTTCTTTTCATGAGCAGGGCGAAAATGACAAGCAGGCCAATCGTTCGGCTAACGGTAGTAGAAATGGCTACCCCCTCTACTCCCAAAACCGGAATGCCAAATGGCCCAAATATAAATAAGTAGTTTCCGACAACATCTAAAAGGTTCATTCCGATTGTAATATACATCGTGTCACGTGTAAAACCGTAACTTTTTAAAATAGCTCCTATCGTCATGATGATAGCTTGGATAAATGAAAATCCCCCGACAATCACTAAATAAGAGTTTGCTTCATGAAGCAGTTCATCGGGCAGTTTCATTAAGCGCAGCAAATGCTCTCCAAAAATGAATAAAACGACGCTTAACACGATTCCAAACAGTAAATTAGCGACGATGGAAACACGCGAGACTTCCTCTGCCGTTTCTTCTTCTTTCGCTCCTAAATGCTGCGCGACTAAGATGGCGGTTCCTGTGGCGATAAACCCAAACATTACGATAATGACGTAAAGAATTTGATTCGCCACTCCAACGGACGCAACCGCATCATCAGAGTATTGGCTGAGCATTAATGTATCAGCGTTTCCCATTAACATATGCAGCAAAACTTCAATAAAAATCGGCCACGTAATCGCGAATAAGGAAAGTTTTTTCACGTCTTTCATGTAGACAACTCCTTTAGAAAATTCCGACATGCAAACTATCCTTAGTTTACTTTGTAAGTTTTATAATAAAAAGAGAAGAAACCGATTTGATTTGGATAATTCCGACATAGAAGGTGAAAAAAGTGGCTATTCTTACGTTTCGAGTCCCACCGTTTCCAACGTTCATAAAAGGGGGAGAGTGGACGTTTGCTAAAGGGGGAAAACATTTTAAACGAACGTTTTCGGTGTTTGATCTTTTATATGTAAAAAAAGGAATGCTATACATAATGGAAGATAAAGAATCATTTGCGGTTGGTGAAGGAGAGTATGTCATTTTAATTCCGGAACGGGAACATTTCGGGCATAAACCGTGCGAGAAGGACACGGATTTTATTTGGCTGCACTTTATCATTGACCAAGGTTATGAAATAATGAAAAATAAGGAAATCAGCTGGGCGGATATATTTGAAAAAGAAGCGAGTTTTGTGGAACCGTCACGCTATTTTTTTCATTTGCCGCAACATGGGAAATTAACGCGAAAGGAATTAGTGGAACAGCATTTGGCTCAGCTTGTGCAGCTGAATGAGGAGCGGTCGCTTGATTACGCCCTCAAACAACAAATTGTTTTTAATGAATTTTTGCTGCAACTGCAAAAGCAAGCGTTAAAGATTCCAAGCGCCTCAGAAAAAGTGTGCGAGCAAGTTTTAAAATATATCCATGCCCATTATCAGCAGCCGATTCAAATGAAACATTTATCCGTTCATCTTCATTTTCATGCTGATTACATTACGCGATGTGTGCAAAAAACGATTGGAATGAGCCCGATGCAATATGTAACGTATTATCGGCTTTCTAAAGCAAAGCGGCTTCTTTCAACAACCGATGTAAAAATTTCCGCGATTGCTAAAGAAGTAGGGATTGAAGATGTTACTTATTTTTCGAGGTTATTTAAAAGAATGGAAGGGATGACTCCGCAAGAATACCGGAGAAATATTAGCAGGAGTAAGTAATATTGGTGATAGAATAGTAAGTGATGACTACATATGCAAAATATTGTTCCAGAATTTATTTTATACCATTTTAAGCGGTTGCTTGTCTCTGTTGTACCCAAGGGTAGCACAAAAAAGGAAGCGTGAAAAACTAAAAGAGGCGTTTATCTTACAGTTCCGCGATGCCATTTTATCCATAGCCAATTCCCTTAAAGCGGGTGCTTCTTTGCAAACCGCCTTGATGAGATGTCAATATGACTTGGAAAAGCAGATAGGAAAAAAGAAATTGAAGCCTCTTTTAATAGAATTAGAGAAACTAAACAACAATATTAAGTTCGGTCTTTCGGTTGATGAAGCACTTCTGCGTTTTAAAGAACAAAACGACTATGAAGAGGTGCAGCAATTTATTGATGCCACTTTAATCACTAAATCGAAAGGCGGTAATTTGACAGAGGTTATTGAGAATATAAGCCAAATGATAAGTGATAAAATTACGATTCAACAGGAAATTAAGTTGGCCACCGCTCAAAAACGAATGGAAGCAAGAATATTGACCATCATGCCTATAGCGCTCGTTTTTCTCATTATGCTGCTTAATCCTTCGTATCTGGCGCCGATGTATCAATCGTGGTTCGGAACAACATTACTTTTTTTGGCCGCTCTCATGCTTATCTTCAATTACTTTGTAGCGAGAGCCATTACTTCTATCAAAATTTAGCAGGTGAGCTAAAATGCTGTTTCTCATTTCTGCATTAGTTTTTTTTACGATATGTATTGCTTTCTTACCATTTAACATGCTGCGGCTGTATAGGCTGCAAAAGCGCTTTAACCTTCACACGGCCAGCGAAGTACTGCCTATCAACAAATATGGAATAGTCAAAAAGATCAGCCGGAATGTTGGGAATCTGTTAACGTTCTTTAATATACAAATGAATTCTAAAAGGAGAAAGATTTTAACGGAAAAGATTATTGAAGCAGGTTTGGCAGATAAGTGGACTCCGCTAGATTTTTATAGCCTCCAGCTTGTATTACCTATAGCAGTCTGTTTATTTTATTTGATGCTGGCTTTCGCAAGCGGCGAAAACAGCTTTTACATATTTGCCCTTGCACTTTCTCCGCTTTCTTATATTTTACCAATTATTTGGTTAAATGGTCAGATACGAAAACGAAAGGAAACAATCAGCCGAGAACTGCCCCATTATGTCAATTCCATTGCCATTATGTGCGAGGCGGGATTGAACTTATTTCCTGCTATCAAGGAAGTCGCAACGCGTAAAAAAGGCGTTTTATCCGAGGAGTTAAAACAAGTGATATATGAAGTATCCTTAGGTACTCCGCAAACAGAAGCGCTGGAGAGGATGGCGGAACGATGCCAAATTGATGAGGTCAGTCGGTTTGTATCTGCTATTAATCAAACGCTGGAGAGAGGCTCATCTGGTATTACCGCCATTTTGAGGCAACAAGCCACGGAAGTGTGGGAAAATCGAAAAAAAAGGGCTCAAGAAATGGGAGCGAAGGCGTCAGTCAAGTTATTCTTTCCGCTTATGTTGCTCGCTTTTCCTTCCACCATCATTTTTATCCTAGGCCCGGTGCTAATGGAAATAGCGAAATTTATTTTTAGCTAAAAATAGGAGATGAGGCAAATGAAAATTCCAATTATGGAACCGGCAACAGGTGTTTATTTAGAAGCGATTAAAGAATATATAAAGTTCAGGCAATTACCGTTAATGAGTGCGGATTATATTCTTCATGGGAAGAGGTACAAATTGGTTGGGTTGTATAAAAAGAGGCTATTTGGCGGAGTTTCCAGTCGAATGTTGCTGAAGTTTATGATTGTTGAACAAAATGGAACAATTATAAAAGATGCGGAGCTTTCAAAAAAAATATTGGAATTTTACTGTACGTTTGAGAGCCTTTGGCTTTGCGAAAAACGGATAGCCGCTGCTTTAAAACACGATCCGTCCTTTTACGAAGAAATATTAGAAGAGGCTGAGGAAATTATCACTTTATTAGTTCCTGTGATGAAGAAATTTAGAGATGGAGAAGAAAGAAACAGAAAACATTTTCAACAATTTTTCTCTTTTCTAAAGTTATGGAACGAAAAAAGCATCGTTTTGGAGCGGGTGGCAAGGGAATTATCTGATCCTTTACAGCTTATTCTTAACAGAGAGGCTGTTGATGAAGAAATGTACAAAAAAGTAAAAAACTTAGTCATTCAATTTGTGAATGATACAGATATAAGGTCCATTGCCCTCATCGATCTTTACCTAGAAGGTGCTTTATTCTCGGTAAAAGCGACTTTATCTGAAGCAGAAAGTGATAAAACGATCAATCTAACAAAATATAAGAAGAGTATCGAAAATATGAAGTTAATTGTTCGAGAAAGTACTAATGCTATACAAACGACAAGAATGGAAGGTCTAGAGTACGATAATACGATGGATCTCAATAAAATAAAAGAGGCTGTCCAAAAGAGATTTTATCCGAAAGAAGATATGATTACGGATTATGCCAATGAAATCATGAGAGAAAAATGGGTGTTCCATAAATAAAGAGGTGTTTTAATTGAAAATCCCAATCATGGAACCGGCAACAGGTATTTATTTAGAAGTGATTAAAGAATATATAAAATTCAGGCAATTACCGTTAATGAGTGCGGATTATATTCTTCATGGGAAGAGGTACAAATTGGTTGGCTTGTATAAAAAGGGGTTATTTGGTGGAGTTTCCAATCGAATGTTGATGAAGTTTATGGTTGTTGAACAAAATGGAACGATTATAAAAGATGTTGAGCTTTCAAAAAAAATATTGGAATTTTACTGTACGTTTGAGAGTCTTTGGCTATGTGAAAAACGCATAGAGGCTGCTTTAAAACATGATCCTAAGTTTTACGAGGAAATATTAGAAGAAGCTGAAGACATTACGAACACTTTAGTACCCGTTATGAAAAAAATGAGGTTAGGAGAAGAAAAATATCAAAAAAGTTTTCAACATTTTTTTGATGTTTTAAGGTTATGGAACGAAAAAAGCATCGTTTTGAAGCGCGTGGCAAGGGAATTATCGGATCCTTTACAGCTGATTCTCAACAGAGAGGCTGTTGATGAAGAAATGTACAAAAAAGTAAAAAACCTAGTCATTCAATTTGTCAATGATACAGATATAAGGTCCATTGCTCTCATCGATCTTTACCTAGAAGGTTCTTTATTCTCGGTAAAAGTGATTTTATCCGAAGCAGACAGTGATAAAACGATCAATCTAACAAAATATAAGAAGAGCATCGAAAATATGAAGTTAATTGTTCGAGAAAGTACTAATGCTATACAAACGACAAGAATGGATGGAATAGCGTACGCTAATACGACGGACCTCAATAAAATAAAAGAGGTTATCCAAAAGAGATTATATCCTAAAGAAGATATGATTACGGATTATGCCAATGAAATCATGAGAGAAAAATGGGTGTTCCATAAATAATGAGGTGTTTTTTAATTGAAAATCCCAATCATGGAACCGGCAACAGGTGTTTATTTAGAAGCGATTAAAGAATATATAAAGTTCAGGCAATTACCGTTAATGAGTGCGGATTATATCATTGACGGAAAAGCATATAAATTAGTGGGTTTGTATAAAAAAGGATTATTTGGAGGTCTTTCCAATAGGCTTTTAATTAAGTTTATTGTTGTTGAGCAAAATGGAACGATTGTAAAAGATTTTGAGCTCTCAAAAAAAGTGTTGGATTTCTACTATACGTTTGAAAGTCTTTGGCTCATTGAAAAACGCATAGCCGCTTCTTTAAAACATGACCCTGCATTTTACGAGGAAATATTAGAAGAGGCTGATGACATTACGAACACTTTAGTACCTGTTATGCAAAGAATGCGGCTAGGAGAAGAAAAATATCTAAGAGATTTTCAACAATTTTTCGCTTTTCTAAAGTTATGGAATGAAAAAAGTATCCTTTGTGAACGGTTGGCAAGGGAATTATTCGGTCCTCTACAGTCTATTCTCAACAGAGAGGCCGTTGATGAAGAAATGTACAAAAAAATAAAGAACTTAGTCATTGAGTTTATACGTTACTCAGATGAAAGGTCAGTTGCCCTTGTGGAGCTTGAGCTTAAGGATCAACAATATGCTTTATTTTCAGTAAGAAGGATCTTAGAAGAAGCAGAGAAAGATAAAAATATTAATCTAACAAAATATAAGAAGAATATAGAGAAGATTAAGCAAATCGTTCAAGAAAGTGAAGCTGCTTTAAGAACGATGAAAATGGATGGAATAAAGTACGATAACACAGCTGACCTAAATAAAATAACAGAGATTGTCAAAAAGAGAAGCTACGCTAAAGAAGATATTATTACGGATTATGTAAATGAAATCATGACAGAAAAATGGCTTTTAAGGAGGAATAACGGCGGAAAAAGTGGCTCATCCTCAAAAAGTGATGTTATCAGAACAAACAATGAATAAAATAGTAGAGAGGGTTTCCGAGCGAGTAATTCAAGCATTAATGAAACAGTGATTAGAGAATGCGTGTAACATATGGTAGTAATCATACATGATAAAAGAAGGAGCCTATCTGCTCCTTCTTTTGTTATCTTAATTAAAATTTTCTACTCGATAAATAAGAAATCCTTTCGCTGGCACTTGCGCACTCAGTACTTCTGCTTCTGCCGCAAATTCCTCGTCTGTCCATAAGTTCGTTAATTTCTGTCCTTTCAAGTTAAAAGGTAATGGAATAGATAAATCGTTTTCCGAGTTATTAATTACAAAAATAATCGTGTCGTTTTCGTATGTTTTTGTATAAATTAAATGATTTGTTTGATCGTTAGCTTCCACAAATTTTAACTCGCCGCGATTGCCAAATGCAGGGTACGTTTTCCGAAGAGAAATTAATTTTTTTACATGGTTAAATAAATCGCGGTCTTGTTTTTCTTCTTCCCAAATCATGCATTTTCGGCATCCAGGATCCGCTCCGCCTGTCATGCCGATTTCATCGCCGTAATAAATGCAAGGGGTGCCGGTAAACGATAATTGGAAGAGGAACAACAGTTTCACTTTGTCTTTATCGTTATTGCAAACGGTTAAAATTCTCGGCGTATCATGGCTTCCCAGCAAATTAAATGCTACTTCGTTTATATTGTTTGGATAAGAGTGCAATACATTTGTGATCATATTGGCAAACTCCGAAGCTTTCACCTCATTTTTGGCAAAGAAGCGCAACGCCCCATTTGTAAACGGATAATTCATTACCGCATCAAACTGATCGCCGCGGAGCCACGGCATCGAATCATGCCAAATTTCTCCGAGGATATAAAGGTCTGGTTTAATTGATTTTACTGCTTGCCTAAATTCCCGCCAAAACTGATGGTCCACCTCATTTGCGACATCCAATCTCCAGCCATCAATATCAAACTCGCGAATCCAGTAAGTTGCAACGTCTAATAAATATTTTTTTACTTCCGGGTTTTCCGTATTTAATTTTGGCATCGTCTCTACAAAAGCAAATGTGTCATAGTTTGGACGCGGTTTTGTTTGCAGCGGAAACTCGCGAATATGGAACCAGTCTTTATATTTTGAGTGTTCTCCATTTTTCAGCACATCTTGAAACGGGGCGAAAAAGTATCCGCTATGATTAAATACTGCATCCAACATAACTTTAATGCCGTGTTTGTGACAAGTTTCCACCAGTCGTTTAAACGTTTCTTTATCGCCAAATTGTGGATCGATTTCGAAGTAGTCAATGGTATCGTATTTATGATTTGACGGCGCTTTAAAGATCGGAGTGAAGTAAATCCCTGTGACACCTAGTTCTGTCAAATAATCCATATGCTGAATAATTCCTTCAAAATCCCCGCCGAAAAAACTTGTCGGCGTCGGGTCTTCACTTCCCCAAGCCAATGTTCCTGGGGGATTTAACGCCGCATTTCCGTTGGCAAAACGTTCCGGAAAAATTTGATACCAAACTATATCTTTTACCCATTCAGGAGCTTGAAAGACGTCAATTTTATTTAAGAAAGGGAAGCAAAAATAATAAGACGTATCATCTTTGGGAGCCTCTTTGTAAAACCCTTTTTCTGTATAAACAAGCTGTTCTCCTTTATTATGAAGCTCAAAACCGTAACGAAGGCGGCGGTAAGGGGGAGTGATTGCAATAAACCAATAATCAAACCATTCATCTGAACCACTTTTGGACATAGAAGTCGTTTGAGTTTGCCATTCACCGTTTTCCCATTCGTAAGGATCACCATAAATAAGATTTACTTGTTCTATATCATCTTTTTTTGTGCGAAGACGTATATGTAGCGTTTTTTCGTCATATGCATAAGCAAAATTATCTTTTGGACGATGATAAATCGCTTCTTTTAACAAGGGCAACATCTCCTAATTATTCATTTATAATGCAAGCGATTGCACTTTATTTATTATTCAGAGTAGAAGAATTTACTATAAAAGTCAATAAATGCATAAACCATTTATCTGAAAATAAAAAAACAAAAATAAGTTATCAAGACGAAAAATGAAAGTATATATAGATATTAAAATGTGTGCAATCGTTTTCACAAAAGAATTGCATAAGTGGTATTAACATTATCATTTTTTTAGTTTGTTGTGAAAGCGTTTAAATTTTAACAGAGTGAATCAGGAGGGGTCACGATGAGAAAAGCTTTATCAGCACTTTCAACAGTGGCATTATCATTCGGTGTGCTTGCAGGCTGTGGTTTAGGGCCAGATGAAGCGAAAGAACCAACTAATGACAAAGAAAATAACAAAACAACTTCAGAAGAGGGAATGCCTGAAAAACCAGAGAAATTAGTTGTTTGGGAAGACACAAAAAAAGGTGTCGCGTTAGAACCGGCGATTAAAGCATTCGAAGAGAAATACGGAATTAAAGTTGAATACAAAGAAGTGGAGATGGCAACAAAGCAACGCGATCAACTGCGTCTAGATGGACCGGCAGGAACTGGCCCGGACGTCATTACTGTTCCGCATGACCAAATTGGCCAGCTTGTAACAGAAGGATTAATTCGCGAAATGAAAGTTGACAAAGAAGTGCTTGACCGTTTTACAGAATCTTCTATTCAAGCAGAAACGTATAATGGAAAACTCTATGGTCTTCCAAAAGCAACAGAAACGCCAGTGTTTGTTTATAATAAGAAGCTAATGGATAAAGCGCCAGAGACAATGGATGAATTGTATGAGTTTGCTAAGAACTTTACCAAAGGTGACCAATATGGCTTCTTAGCGTTGTGGGATAACTTCTACTTTGCTCATGGTATCATAGGTGGAATGGGCGGTTATGTATTCAAAAATAATAACGGAACGCTTGATCCTAAAGACCTTGGTTTAAATAACGAAGGTGCGGTTAAAGGTGCGGAATATATTCAAAAATGGTATAAAGAAAGCTTATTCCCTAAAGGTATTATCGGAGAAAACGGCGGCTCAACAATGGACGGCTTATTCAATGAAGGAAAAGTTGCGTCTGTCATGAATGGTCCATGGGCATTCCAAGGGATGAAAGATGCTGGCATTGATATCGGTGTCGCGCCAATGCCAAAACTTCCTAATGGCGAACCGGTAAAAACATTTATGGGTGTAAAAGGATGGCATGTATCAGCTTATTCTAAACATCCAGAATGGGCAACAAAACTGATTGAATTCATTACAAATGAAGAAAATGCGAAAATCCGTTTTGAGTTAACACAAGAAATCCCACCAGTGAAATCCTTAATTGAAGACCCTATCATTGCGAATAATGAAGGCGCCAAAGCGGTTGCCATTCAATCACAATACGCAATTCCAATGCCAAACATTCCAGAAATGGCAGAAGTTTGGGGACCGATGGCAACTGCGCTTCAATTAGTAGCCAATCAGAAAACAGAGCCGAAAAAAGCGCTTGATGAAGCGGTAAAAACAATTAAAACAAACATTGAAACAAACCATGGCCAAAAATAAGATTGGACGCAATAACAGGTAAGCGGTACCTCTCTGCGGGTACTGCTTATCCATTTCTTGGATGTATCCTTCCTTCTTGATTGAGTATAAAGGGCAGGTTCATAAGGTGAGTGAGAAAGGAGATACGTTTTCATGGAGACATTATATCAATCTAATCATCGAAAAATCGCTACTGCTCTTTCAGTAATTCCCGGTCTTGGGCAGCTTTATAATCGGCAATACGTAAAAGGAATGTTATTTTTCATTTTAGCCGCTTCGTTTTTTGTTGTATTTGGAGATTTATTAGATATTGGTTTATGGGGAATTGTGACATTAGGTACACAAGTGCCGCGTGATCACTCCATCTTTTTGCTCGTTCAAGGAATTCTCTCCTTAATTGTAATCGTGTTCGGATTAGGGTTTTTTGCTTTTAATTTATATGACGCTTACAAAAACGGACAAAAGCGTGACTTAGGTTTAAGATTGAATACGTTGCGCGAACAATATCTTACTCTTGTTGACAGCGGCTTTCCTTATTTAATGATTTCGCCTGGATTTATCTTATTAGTGTTCGTTGTTATTTTTCCAATTATATTCGTTGTTTTGCTTGCCTTTACAAACTATGATTTGTATCATTCACCGCCAGCCAAATTAGTTGATTGGGTCGGCTTTCAAAACTTTGTCGATCTTGTTAAGCTTAACCTTTGGAGAAAAACGTTCATCAATGTACTAGCATGGACGATTGTTTGGACGTTTGGTGCCACTACGCTGCAAATTGCACTTGGAATTTTCCTTGCGATTCTTGTTAACCAAAAAGATTTGAAAGGAAAAGCAATTATTCGCACGATTTTCATTTTGCCTTGGGCAGTTCCAGCATTCGTATCCATTCTTATATTCTCGGGAATGTTTAACGAATCATTTGGAGTCATCAACAAGACTATTTTAGCTGCATTAGGCATTGATTCCGTCGCGTGGATGACGGATCCATTTTGGACGAAAGTAGCACTTATTCTCATTCAGACGTGGCTTGGCTTCCCATTTATTTTTGCGATGACAACGGGCGTATTGCAGGCAATTCCCGAAGAGTTGTACGAAGCGGCAACAGTTGACGGTGCGACCGTATGGCAAAAGTTTACGAAAATTACATTGCCGCTTGTGTTATATGCAGTCGCACCAATTTTAATCACACAATACACATTTAATTTTAACAATTTCAACATCATCTACTTGTTCAATGGCGGTGGTCCTGCTGTTTCCGGCCAAAACGCGGGAGCAACGGATATTTTAATTTCGTGGATTTATCGATTGACGATGACTTCGGCGCAGTATTCAAAAGCAGCGGCGATTACGTTGCTTTTATCGCTTTTTGTAATGACAATTGCGTTATGGCAGTTTAGAAAAACGAAATCATTTAAAGAAGAGGATATGATGTAACATGAATATGAAAAAACAAAAGTTTATTCGCTTAACGTTGTCGTATTTAGTAATTTTTGCGATGTTCGTCATTATCATCTATCCGTTATTGTGGGTTTTCGGTGCATCGTTTAATCCTGGACAAAGTTTATCCAGCTCAACAATTATTCCGAAGAACGCCACACTGGCACATTATAAGGAGCTTTTTGACCCCAAACATAGCGATTATTTGAAATGGTATTGGAACTCGTTGAAAATATCAACATTGACAATGATTTTTTCCGTTATTTTAATAAGCTTAACGGCTTACTCATTTTCCCGCTATCGCTTTATTGGAAGAAAAAATGGATTGATGGCATTTTTAATCCTGCAAATGGTTCCGAACTTTGCTGCATTAATTGCTATTTACGTTTTAGCAACATTAACGAAGCTTATTGATACGCATTTAGGGCTTATTCTTGTGTATGTTGCCGGACAAATTCCAATGAATACATGGCTGATGAAAGGATATTTAGATACGATTCCGAAAGAATTAGACGAATCGGCGAAAATCGACGGAGCCGGGCACTTGTGCATCTTTTTCCAAATCATCATGCCGCTTGCTAAGCCGATTATTGCCGTTGTTGCTCTGTTCACATTCATAGCACCGTTTGGAGACTTTATTTTAGCAAGCGTCCTTCTTCGCAGCAAAGAAAAATATACGCTTGCTGTTGGGTTATATGATATGGTAGCAAAACAGTTTGGCAGTGAATTTACGACATTTGCTGCAGGTTCGGTGTTAATTGCTGTGCCAATCGCTATCTTGTTCCTATCGTTCCAAAAGTATTTTGTTTCCGGTTTAACAGCCGGCGGGACAAAAGGGTAATGCCAACCGCTTAATTTATCCCGTTCTAATCGTCCGTAAGACTCCCACCTCTACAGGTGGGAGATAACGGACGCTAGAAGTGCGATAAGTTCAACTAACATCAGTGGGAGATGAAGAAAACCCCCACTGATGAAGTTGCACTTTATTGTTAGCCGAAGCGGTTAGCAAGCGCCGCTGACGCGCATTTTCCTGTCAAAAATATAAAAATAAAGAGAAGGACAAGGAAAGAACGCATCTTACTTCTTTCCTTTGTCCCTATTTCAAGCTATAGTAAAACAGTAGCTAATGGAATGATAAGGAGTGGGAAAAATGACAAAGCGAGCGCTTGCATTACTGCTAATTTCGTTCCTCTTTTTTTATGCTTTGCCGGTACAGGCGGCTGTGGAAAAAGAAGGACGAAAGTGGCAAGATGAAAGCATTTATTTTATTATGATTGACCGTTTTAATAACGGTGACTCAAGCAATGATTATGAAGTCAATGTAAAAGATCCGAAAGCTTATCACGGCGGGGATTTCAAAGGGATTATTCAACAGCTCGATTACATTAAAGAAATGGGCTTTACCGCTATCTGGCTGACGCCGATTTTTAAAAACGAGCCGGGCGGTTATCACGGTTATTGGGTGGAAGATTTTTATAAAGTTGAAGAGCACTTTGGTACGCTTGAAGATTTTAAAAAGCTTGTCAAAGAAGCACATAAGCGGGATATGAAAGTGATTTTAGATATCGTTGTGAATCATACCGGCTATCACCATCCGTGGCTGAATGACCCGGATAAGAAAGATTGGTTCCATGAAAAGAAAGAAATTTTCAACTGGAAAGACCAAAAAGAAGTGGAAAATGGTTGGTTGTTTGGTCTGCCGGATTTGGCACAGGAAAATCCAGAAGTAAGAAAATATTTGATTGATATGGCCAAATGGTGGATTAAAGAAACGGATATCGACGGTTATCGCCTTGATACTGTAAAGCATGTGCCAAAGTCATTTTGGGAAGAGTTTGCGAAAGAAGTGAAATCAGTAAAGAGAGATTTCTTTTTAATTGGTGAAGTATGGCATGATGATCCGCGTTATATAGCTGACTACGAAAAATACGGTATAGATGCGTTTATCGATTATCCGTTTTATCGAGAAGCTTCAAAAATTTTAAGTAATATTGATCAATCCATACAACCACTTTATGATGTATGGCTTCGCAATAAAACTTTTTATAAAAACCCATACTTGCTTGGCATATTTTTAGATAATCATGACACTGTACGATTTACGCGGCTTGCGTTACAAAATAAGCAATATCCAGTAACAAGAGTTAAAATGGGACTAACCTATTTGTTTACTGCTCCAGGCATTCCAATCATGTATTATGGTACGGAAATTGCCTTAGATGGCGGGGAAGATCCTGATAACCGCCGGTTGATGAATTTCCGCACAGATAAGGAGATTATTGACTATATTAAAAAATTAGGAGAACTTCGCAATACACTTCCTTCGCTAACGCGTGGTGATTTTGAGCTTTTATATGAGAAAAACGGCATGGCAGTATTTAAACGAACATATAAAAATGAGACAGCGGTTATTGCCATTAATAATACATCGAAGTCACAAAAAGGTCATATTAACAATGAACGGTTAGAACCAAACAAAGAGTTAAGAGGGTTGCTTGCAGGAGATTTAGTCCGCAGCACCAAGGATGGCTATGACATTATTTTAGACCGCGAAACAGCGGAAATTTACGTGCTTGCTGACAAGTCTGGACTAAATATTCCTTTTATTGCAGCATTTATTGCGATTTACGCAGCATTTGGATTCTTCCTTTATTATGCGAAGAAACGAAGAAAATAGTAAAAAGGAATGGGGGATGGTTGGATGTTGGAAGATACAAGCTTTTCCATTCATCCGGAACATAAAAACACGGTTGATCTAGGGGACTATAAGGACGTTGGGAATTTCATTCACGTTGAGCACAATAAGAACGTGTCTTTGTTTGTCTGTGAATCAGCGACTGTCAAGATACGCTTTTATCGCGATGATATCGTTAGAATTGTGATGAACCCTTTTAGCGACGCAACACTCGAAACGAGTGTTGCTGTTGTTAAAGAGCCTGAAAAAGTTGACATAACCATCGAAGAAACAGAGCTAGACATTACGTTAGCTTCCTCTAAGCTAAAGCTTGTCGTTCAAAAATCACCATTTCGGATCAGTGTATATGATGTTAATGGTCGATTATTAGTTCGTGATTCACAAAAGGGAATGGCGTTTAAACATACAGGAGAAGTGATTTGCTATAAAGAAATGGACGAACACGATCATTTTTATGGCTTTGGGGAAAAAACAGGTTTTCTTGATAAGCGCGGCGACAAATTGGAGATGTGGAACACTGACGTATATGCTCCGCACAATCCAGAAACCGATCCATTATATCAGTCGCATCCTTATTTTATAACACTAAGAAACGGAAAAGCACACGGCATTTTCTTTGATAACACGTTTAAAACCGTTTTTGATTTTCAAACGGAGCAAAATGTATATTCGTTTTCTGCTGAAGGGGGGCAGCTTGATTATTATGTGCTGGCTGGCCCGACTCCGAAAGATGTATTAGAGCAATATACCGATTTAACAGGGAGAATGCCGCTGCCGCCAAAATGGGCGTTAGGCTACCACCAGTCTCGATATAGCTATGAGACAGAGCAGGAAGTCCGTGAAATCGCAAAAACTTTCTTGGAGAAAGGCATTCCACTTGATGTGATCTATTTGGACATTCATTATATGAACGGTTACCGCGTTTTTACATTTGACCGCGATCGCTTTCCGAACCCTGCAAAGTTAGTAAAAGATTTAAAAGAAGCAGGAATTCGAATTGTTCCAATTGTTGATCCAGGCGTTAAAGAAGATCCTGAATATGAAATTTATCAAGAGGGAATTCGTCACGATTACTTTTGCAAATATATCGAGGGAAACATTTATTTTGGTGAAGTTTGGCCGGGAAATAGCGCATTTCCTGATTTCACAAGCAAAAAAGTGCGAAAATGGTGGGGTGAAAAGCACCAATTTTATAGCGATTTAGGTATTGAAGGCATTTGGAATGACATGAATGAGCCAGCTGTTTTTAATGAAACAAAAACAATGGATATAAAAGTGATGCATGATAACGATGGTAATCCAAAAACTCATCGTGAGCTACATAATATTTATGGCTTGATGATGGGGGAAGCGACATATAAAGGAATGAAAAAGCTGTTAAAAGGAAAGCGGCCGTTTTTGTTGACGCGTTCTGGTTTTTCTGGAATCCAACGTTATGCAGCAGTATGGACTGGAGACAATCGCAGCTTTTGGGAACACTTACAAATGTCGCTTCCGATGTGCATGAACTTAGGATTATCAGGTGTAGCGTTTTGTGGCACTGACGTTGGCGGGTTTGCCCACGATACAAATGGTGAATTGTTAACGCGTTGGACGCAAGTTGGAGCGTTTACTCCATATTTCCGCAATCATTGTGCGATTGGTTTTCGCCGTCAAGAGCCTTGGGCATTTAGTGAAAAATATGAGAAAATTATAAAAAAATATATTGAATTGCGTTACCAATGGCTTCCTCATCTTTATACTCTTTTTGCGGAAGCGCACAAGACAGGGCTTCCAATGATGAGACCATTATTTATGGAATATCCGGAAGATGAAATGACATATCACCTTTCCGACCAATTTATGCTTGGTGATAACGTAATCATCGCGCCAATCATGACACCGAACACAATACATCGGGTTCTCTATTTACCAAAAGGAAACTGGGTTGATTATTGGACGGATGAAGTATTCGAAGGGGGAAAACACCACTTAATTTCTGCTAATTTAGACACGTTGCCGATTTATGTGAAGCAGGGGTTAATGATTGCATTGGGAGAAGTAAAGCAATCAACAGACGTTCCTGATCAGACATTGACGGTTCATCTTTACAGAACGGAAAATGGTAAGGCTTCTTATACGTTGTACGATGATGATGGGCAAACATTTGCTTATGAAAAAGGGGAGTATATCCGCAAGCATATTCATGTTGAATTTCAACAAGAACGTGTAAATATTTCAGTTACGAATGAAGGGGAATATGAACCAAACTGGACTCTTAAATTCGTTATACATCATTCTTCGGAACAGCTTCAAATAGTTCTTAATGGACACACTGTTACAGACACTTCATTCCATTCGGAAACGAAAACGTTATCTTTTCTTGTTAGATGAATCGATATACAATGGGGGAGTTAAAAATGAATGTTACAATTAAGGATGTTGCAAAACTAGCTAATGTCGCTCCCTCCACTGTCTCTAGGGTCATTGCCGATAGCCCGCGCATCAGCGAGAAAACAAAGAAGAAAGTGCGACAAGCGATGAAAGAGCTTGGGTATCATCCGAACTTTATTGCCCGCAGTTTGGCGAACAAATCAACACAAGTCATCGGTTTAGTGATGCCAAGTTCCGCTGATAAAGCGTTTCAAAATCCGTTTTTTCCGGAAGTGATTCGCGGCATCAGCAAGGCGGCTCATGAAAAGAAATACGCCTTGCAAATGTCCATTGGAGAGAGCGAAGACGATATTTACGCTGGTGTGATTGAAATGCTCCAAGGCAGAAGAGTGGACGGAGTCATTCTTCTTTATTCCCGCATTAATGATAAAATTACGAAATACCTGCAGAAAAATGGTTTTCCGTTTGTTGTGATTGGAAAGCCTCATAAACAAATGGAGCAAATTACTCATGTCGATAATGATAACTATCGCGCAGCAAGAGAAGCAACAGAGTATTTAATCCAACTCGGCCATGAACGAATTGCATTTGTCGGCGGTAATTTAAATTATATGGTGACAGTCGACCGGTTATTAGGTTATGAGGAAGCATTAAAACATGCCGGGTTACCTTGCCGTAAAGAGTATATCGTTCATGAGGAATTTTTAAAAGAAGGCGGGCAAGAAGCAATGAAGGAGCTTCTTTCCTTGGAAGAACCGCCGACAGCGTTAGTAGTGGCTGATGATTTAATGGCACTTGGGGTGTTAAATACATTAGATGAGATGAACTTGAATGTACCGGACGATATTTCGATTGTAAGTTTTAATAATGCCCTTTTATCAGAGCTCTCTCGGCCGCCATTAACATCAGTGGATATTAATATTTTCCAGCTTGGCTATGAAGCGGCAAAAAGCTTAATTCAAAAATTGGAAAATCCAAATGAACCAATTAAGCGGATCATTATCCCTCATACATTGATAAAAAGGTGTTCATGCGGACGATATCAAAAGTGATAATGAACTGATAAGTGTCTGACATTCATACACCATATATTATGCACTCAGCATATATTATAATTGTGGGCCTGACAACGACTTGCTTATCAGGCCCATTTTTTTCTTAAACAGTAATTATGATTAAAGTACTTTATTAATTGTAAAATAAAGGTTTATATTATAATAAATAACAGATGTTAAAATAACAGTCTCACTGAAATAAGAATTGTCTTGTCATATATCTTGATGAAACTGGAGAGATTTTAACTTTATAGAAGGAGGTATTGTTATTTGGCGATTATTATTCAATTTGGATTAATCACCATTTTACTTTTATTTTCTACCGTAGCTGCTTGGTATGAGGGCAGTGCCATATTAGATAATCCTTGGGAATGGAAGTATTCAACCCCATTTTCTCAAATGCTATATGGTGAAGTACAGAGTGATAGCGATATTTCACAACTCGACTACTTTGTATACGCAGCTAAATTCCAGCCCGCTTTTCCCGTTATCATGACATAAGCGGTTTATACTTGTTGATTCCTATTGGATACTACTTTCTAAATCGACAACATAAACGATTTGCCTATTTTCTCTCTATTTTAGGAGCAGGATTATTTCTACTTAGTTATTTTTTTATGCATTCTTCCACAACAGGCGGACAAATTTTGGTTAGTGAGTAGTATTTTGTGTACTGTAACGGCTGTAATAACTTATTTTCAAATATTAAATCGTAATACGAACGATATAACAAATTAAATCAATATTGAGTTATTATCTGCTGAATTTAATTATTAGTAACGTATTAACATTGACGCTGTCCAAAAAGCTAAGGGTCAGACCCCACAACACAATATATCAGACATAACCTTGGATAGCGTGCCTGAGGTCAGCCCCTTATGAGACAGAGTCAACCATTCACAATTTTCCCACCATTGACATGAATTATTTGTCCTGTGATGTATGAAGAATCATCGCTTGCTAAAAACACATAGCTTGGTGCGACTTCTTCAGGCTGTCCCGGCCGCTTCATCGGGGTGTTAGCGCCAAATGTGGCTACTTGGTCGCTTGAAAAGGTAGATGGAATTAACGGTGTCCAGATTGGTCCAGGAGCCACACCATTGACACGAATTCCTTTTTGAACAAGAGACTTTGCTAATGAGCGTGTGAAAGTAACAATCGCTCCTTTTGTTGCCGAATAATCAAGAAGCTGCTCATGACCTTCATAAGCGGTGACAGAAGATGTATTAATGATGGAACTTCCTTCTTTTAAATAAGGAAGTGCTGCTTTTGTTAAATAAAAATAGCCAAACACGTTCGTGCGGAATGTTTTTTCGAGCTGTTGGGATGTAATATTAAGCAAGCTGTTTTGTGGATGTTGCTCCGCAGCGTTGTTAACGAGAATGTCAAGCCGCCCCAATTTATTGATAGTTTGTTTTACTGCTTCTTTGCAAAACTGTTCATCGCCAATGTCTCCAGGGATTAACAAACATTGCCGTTCTTCCTGTTCCACTTGTTTTTTCGTTTCTTCGGCATCTTTATGTTCGTTAAGGTAGATAATCGCTACATCGGCGCCTTCTTTCGCAAAATAAATCGCCACTGCTCTGCCGATTCCGCTGTCCCCGCCACTGATTAAAGCTACTTTATTTTTTAATTTCCCGCTTCCTCGATAGTTCGGGTCCTCGGAAACCGGCTGCGGATTCATTTCTGTTTGTAATCCAGGTTGTTGAAGTTGATGCTGCGGCGGTAATGTGGTTTGAAGTTTATTTGCCACTTTTTTTCCCTCCTGTAAAGTGTTCAGTGATTAGTTTTAGTATGGAGGATTTATGAAAAAATATTTTAATAAAAGTTTCAATAACAGCTAGTATATCGAAGTCATTTGGAGCAAATATTATAACCGGTACAAATCAAAAGGAGGACATGCTCATGAACACACAACGAGCACAAGAAATTGCTGCTTCATCAGTGATGGCAAATGTAACCTATAATGGAGTACCGATCTATATTGAACAGGTGAATGAACAAAATAGAACCGCTATCATTCATCCCCTTAATGAAGCAAATAACAAACAACAAGTTTCTGTATCCAGCTTAATAGAACATTAATTCGTCAAGTATTTCCAAAATAAAATAATAGCTTTTAATCAGGGGCTGACACTTGGGTTTTGAGTCAGTCCCTTCATGTTTGATTAAGCTCATTTGCTGTTTTCTTTAACTATCATGCAACGTTTAAGAAGAAATCCTAATATAAAAAAAGCCGAAGCAATTCGCTTCGACTTTCTATAGAACGTTAAAATATCTCGCTTCCGGGTGAGCGAAAACAATTGCTGATACAGAGGCTTCCGGTTCCATCATGAATCCTTCTGTTAATTCTATTTCGATTTCTTCTGGATGCAATAGGCGGAACAGTTTTTCTTGGTCTTCAAGGTTTGGACACGCAGGGTAACCAAATGAAAAACGCTGTCCTTGGTATTTCGCGGAAAATCGTTCTTGCATCGTCATGTCTGGGCTGTCTGGGAATCCCCAGCGGTCGCGCATAATTTGATGCACGCGTTCGGCTAATCCTTCAGCCGCTTCTAAAGCAAGTGCTTGAATCGCATGACTTCGTAGAAATTCTCCGTTTTCTTTCCATTGTTGTGCCAACTGGCGAATACCTTTCCCCGCGGTTACGGCGAAAAAGCCGACATAATCGATTTCCCCGCTATCTACAGATTTCACATAATCAGCTAAGCAAAGATAAGGCTCTTTTTGTTGCCGTGGAAACTCAAATGTTTCAATCACTGTTTTTTCATCCGCAGGGGAGTAAATATAAATTTTATTGCCATCGCTTTGCGCGGGGAAGAACTGATAAACGGCTGATGGTGTAAGCCATTGATTTTGTTTAGCCTCTGACAGCAAAGCATCAATAAGTTCCTTCAACATAACGGCTTTTTCATCTTTTGCTTCGAGTAATTCTTTTACTTTTCCTTTTAAGCCGAGATGATGACCAAGAAGCATTTGCCAATTAATATATGGCTCAATGTGAGATAGAGAAAAGTCTTTAATCACATGGCGCTCTAAGTCGTATGGTTTAAAAACAGGTACGGTTGTTGAAACGTTTGATTTTGGAATGACAATGGTTTTGGTTGCAATATTTTCGCTCGTTGTCTGTTGTTTTTGTTTTGAATATTCGATTTCACCTTGCTGCAAACGGTTGGCGAGCGCAAGTCCATCCATGGCGTCTTTCGCATATAAGACAATACCTTCATATTCAGGGGCAATTTTATTTTCTGTAAATTTCCGCGATAGCGCCGCACCGCCGACTAATATTGGAATGGAGATGCCGGCTTGTTTTAAATCTTGAGCAGTTACAACCATTTGCTGTGCGGATTTTACTAGCAGACCAGAAAGCCCGAGGATATCCGGTTTTTCTAATTTTATTGCTTCAATCAGTTGCTGCGGAGTCACTTTAATCCCTAAATCAACGACGTTAAATCCGTTGTTGCTTAAAATAATATCGACTAAGTTTTTACCGATATCGTGAACGTCTCCTTTTACGGTCGCCAGCAATACTTTTCCTTTCGAGCTGCCTTCCGTTTTTTCCATATATGGTTCTAAAAAAGCGACCGCCGTTTTCATGACTTCAGCGCTTTGCAATACTTCGGCAACAATTAATTGATTATCATTGAACAATCTTCCGACTTCGCTCATTCCATCCATTAACGGCCCATTGATGATTTCGAGAGGGTCAGAATATTGTTGCAATGCTTGTTCTAAATCTTCCAAAAGTCCTTCTTTTGTTCCTTCTACCACATAGCTGGCGAGCCGTTCTTCGAGTGTTAATGTGATTTTTGGCTTTTTTGTTTCCTTCGTTTTATTGCGGTAAAAGTCAGTAAACGTTGCCAGTGTTTCATCAGTGGTGTTAAACAATAACGCCTCAGCAAGTTTTACTTCTTCAGTGGGAATTGAAGCGAATCGTTCCAGTTTTTCCGTATTTACAATCGCATAATCTAATCCGGCCTGTGTGCAATGGTATAAGAAAACAGAGTTCAACACTTCGCGTCCCGCCGGAGGTAATCCGAAGGAAACGTTACTAATGCCGAGAATCGTTAAACATTGTGGCAGTCTTTCTTTAATCAGCCGAATTCCTTCAATTGTTTCCTTTGCTGAACCAATATACTGCTCATCACCGGTGCCGACCGGGAACACAAGCGGGTCGAAAATAATGTCGTGCGGAGCCAATCCATATTTGTTGACAAGTAAATCATAGGAGTGAAGGGCGATTTCCAGCTTTCGTTCGGCTGTAATAGCCATTCCTTGTTCATCAATCGTGCCGACGACAACAGCTGCACCGTATTTTTTGATGAGAGGGACCACTTTTTCGAACCGTTCTTCGCCATCTTCTAGATTAATAGAGTTAATAATGGCTTTCCCTTGTGAATAGGAGAGGGCGCATTCAATCACTTGTTCGTCAGTTGAATCAATAACAAGTGGAACTTTCACTTTCTTCACGACTTGTTGAATAAACTTTTCCATATCGTCTTTTTCGTTACGGTCCGGATCAGCCAAGCAAATATCGATGACATGAGCGCCATTTTTCACTTGGGCACGAGCAATTTCCGCCGCTTCTTCATATTTTCCTTCGGCAATTAATCGTTTAAATTTTCGCGAGCCGATGACGTTTGTCCGTTCACCGACAAAAAGCGGGCGCATCGTTTCATCATAAATGAGCGGGTCGATGCCAGAAACAGCGTGTGTGCCAAAAGACGATGGAATCAGACGTGGCGGGATCTCTTTTACCGCTTCGGCAATCGCGCGAATATGCTCCGGTGTGGTACCGCAACAGCCGCCAACAATATTAAGCCAACCTTTTTCGGCAAAACGTCTCACTTTTTTGGCTAAAATGTCTGGTGCTTCATGATAATGACCTTCCTCATCGGGAAGTCCCGCATTCGGATAGCAGCTCACCGCTGTATTTGCAAGTGAAGAAAGGGTACGAAGATGGTCGGTCATAAACTCTGGTCCCGTTGCACAGTTCAATCCAACGGCAATCGGCTTCATATGTTGCAGTGAAATAAAAAACGCTTCGATATTTTGTCCGGCAAGGGTCGTTCCCATTGGTTCAATCGTACCGGACACAATAAGCGGCACTTTTCTTCCGAGTTTCTCAAAGGCGCGGGAAATTCCAATAAATCCTGCTTTGACGTTCAACATATCTTGACACGTTTCAAGAAGAAGAACATCAACCCCGCCAATGAGCAGTCCACGTGCCTGCTCTTCGTATGCTTCAATTAATTGTTCAAACGTAATTCCGCCTGTGACGGAAAGTGTTTTTGTTGTTGGTCCCATTGAACCGGCGACAAATCTCGGCCATTCAAGAGTGGAGTAGCGGTCGGCTGCTTTTCTCGCTAGTTTTGCTGATTGTACGTTCAGTTCGAAGGCGAGATGACCAAGTTCATATTCGTCTAACACGATATTTGTCGCCCCGAATGTATTTGTTTCAATGATGTCGGCACCTGCTTCTAAGTAGGCATCGTGAATGCGTTCAATGACATGCGGAGCAGTGAGTGACAAATACTCATTGCAGCCTTCGTATTGTTCTCCGCCAAAATCATCAGCGGTTAATTGAAAACTTTGAATCATTGTTCCCATTGCGCCGTCGATGACAAGAATTTTCTTTTGCAATTGTTGTTCCAATAGAGTACTAGCCATTGAAAATCTTCCTTTCTTGTCCTACTTTTTCTTTTTCATGAATGTAATTAACAAGCTCCACTGTCATCTCATAGCGCAAAAATGGCGTGATTAAGTAGATACCATTAAACAATTCAAACGCTGCATCAATTAATGACTTAGCAATGGCGATTCCTTCGTGTGCCGATTGAATCGGGTCGTTTGCGCAGGCGGCCATTCGCGTCCGTATCTCGTTAGAAAGCGTAATTCCTGGCACTTCATGGTGAAGAAAATCGGCATTGCGCGCGCTCGTTAATGGCATAATCCCGATATAAATCGGGACGGACAAATGTTTTGTCGCTTCGTATACTTCTTCGATTTGCTTTTCCGAGTAAAGCGGCTGTGAGATGAAATAATGCGCACCGCAGCGAATTTTCTTTTCCATCCGTTCAACAGCTTTATCGAGGTAGCGAACATTCGGATTAAAGGCCGCCGCAATTGAAAAGTTAGTTTTTTCACCGAGCGGTTTGCCTGAATAAGATAAACCTTTGTTAAATTGACGGATTAATTCGATTAAATCAAATGATGATAAATCATAAACAGACGTAGCGCCAGGAAAGTCGCCGATTTTTGACGGGTCTCCTGTGACAGCAAGCACATCGGTAATGCCGAGCGTATGCAAGCCCATTAAATGCGACTGCAGACCAATTAAATTGCGGTCGCGGCACGTAATATGAATCAAAGGACGGAGGCGAAGCTGCTCTTTCAAGATTGTACCTAGAGCGACATTGCTGATACGTGGTGTTGCCAGTGAGTTATCGGCTAATGTGAGCGCATCAATATTTGACTCTTTGAGCGCGGTTGCTCCTTCTAAAAACTTTTTAATGCCGAGCTTTTTCGGTGGATCAAGTTCAACGATAACGGACCGTCTTTGTTTGACGATTTCATGTAAAGACGGTTTTTTATTCGGAGATGAAGCTTGAACAGAAACAACGATATTTCGCTTTTTCACTTTTTTTTCGGTGACTGGTTTTAATCCTTTTAACGCTTTCGCAATTGTTGCAATATGCTTTGGCGTCGTTCCACAGCAGCCGCCGATTAAGCGGGCGCCTTGTTCGCGAAAAGCTAAGGCTGTTTCTTCAAAATAGCTTGGGTTCGTTTCATAGACAAGGCGGCCGTCACGATAATCTGGCAAACTTGCATTTGGATAGACGGATAGAAACGCTTTTTTTGGAAGCGGAACTTCTTCAAGCGAACGAATCATATGATAGGGCCCTAAGCGACAGTTTAGCCCAATCACATCAGCACCAAATGCTTCAAGCTGGTCAAATGCATCTGCAAGGTGTGTTCCGTCTTGCAAGACGCCTACTTCATGGAGGGTGACATGAGCGATGATGGGCTTATTCGTTTCTTTTCGGGCAATAGATAAAACGGCTAACAGTTCCTCTAAATCGTAATAAGTTTCTAGTAAAAGCCCGTCAACCTCTTCAGAAAGCAGGGCATATAACTGTTCGCGGAACGTGCGTTTTACTTCTTCAAGCGTAATCGCCGTCTTTTTAATGTTTCTTAAACCACCGATTGTCCCAAGTATGTAGGCGCGTCCTTTTGCTGCTTGCTTGGCGATACGGACAGCAGCTTGGTTTATTTCTTTTACTTGGTCTTCCAAGCCGTAGCGGGCAAGCTTCACATAGTTGGCTCCATATGTATTTGTTTGAATGACTGTTGCTCCTGCTTCAATATAAGCTTTGTGTATATGCAAAATTTCTTCTTGTCGCGATAGATTTAATTCCTCAAAACAACTATCTACTCCATGGGAATATAGAAGCGTTCCCATCGCACCATCGGCAATTAAAATTTGCTGCGCTAAATCGTCAAGAAATCCCAAGTCTCTTCCCTCCATTCCGTTGTAAAAATAAAAAAGCCTTCTAAGAAGAAGACTTTTTTATTTGCTCATTCCTCTTCTTATCTTCCAAGCGAAACGCCTGTCTGGATTTAGCACCTTGACTTCGAAAAAGCGAAAAGATTGTGGTTGCTCTTAAGGGTAAACGTATTTATTAGTTATTGGGGCTTCAAGCTTTTGGTTACCTTTAAGAGATTTTTTCGCTGAAGTCGGTTGCTGAGAGTTCATTGGGCCAGTCCCTCCCCCTCTCTTGATAAGAAACTGCTATTTAGTTGTTACGAAATGATTTATATATAATTTAAATAATTTTCGGAAAATAATCAACTATTAATTTGCAAGTCTGCCATTCAAAAGAAAAAAGAGGCCGAGTCAGCCCCTTTTTTGTGTTAGCGATAGTTGACAAATTGAACATCAATCGGCAAGTCCGCTTCGCGAATCGCAGCAATGACTTTTTGTAAATCATCTTTACTTTTGCCGCTGACGCGAATTTGGTCCTCTTGAATTTGGCTTTTTACTTTTAAGCCGGTATTTTTAATAATCGTGTTAATTTTTTTCGCGTTCTCTTTATCAATACCTTGTACAAGCTTGGCACGTTGACGTACCGTGCCGCCAGAAGCAGGTTCAACTTTTCCATATTGAATATTTTTCGTTGGAACACCGCGCTTAATGAGTTTGCCGATGAGCACGTCTTTCAATTGCTCTAACTTAAATTCATCATCCGAAATAAGGATGAGTTCATCTTTTTCTAACGAAATGTCGCTTTTGCTGCCTTTAAAGTCATAGCGGTTTTGAATTTCTTTCATCGCGATATTAATGGCATTTGTTACTTCAGATAAATCAACTTTGGATACAATATCAAATGAACTTTCTTTTGACATATGCTACCTCCAAAAAGTTTGGTCATTTGCTTTCATTATAGTAAAATATAGCATGCGAAACAACTTTTACCGAGTACGAAAAGAAAGAAGGAAGATTATGAATTCATTATTACCTGGAAGTGTAGTTACGTTAACTGTAAAGAAAATAACCTCGTTTGGGTATTGGCTAACAAATGGAAAAGAAGATGTATTTCTTCATAAAAGTGAAATAGAAGAAGAGCTTCAGTTAAATGATGAAGTGACTGTATTTTTATATCGTGACGATCGCGGACGATTGATAGCAACAGCAACGATTCCAAAGATTACGAATGAACGCTATGGTTGGGTGGAGGTAGTCGAAGTTGTACCAAAGCTTGGCGTCTTTGTTGATATCGGCATTTCTAAAGACGTTCTTGTTTCTCTTGATGATTTGCCGCCGCTTGAAGAGCTTTGGCCGATGCGCGGCGATCAATTATACTGCTCATTAAAAACGGACAAGCGTGGTCGTTTGCTGGCGAATTTAGCTACGGCAGAAGTGATGCAGGAAATAGCGGTTAAAGCAACGGAAGCGGAGTTTAACAAAAATATTCGTGGCCGTATTTACCGTTTAATCAAGGCTGGCTCATTCATGATATCTGATGTTGGGTATCTCGGATTTATTCACCATTCTCAACGACGAAAAGAGCCGCGCCTCGGTGAATTAGTCGAAGGCCGGATTATCGGGGTCAAAGAAGATGGGACAGTCAATGTTTCGTTATTGCCGCGCAAACATGAAAGCATTGATGAAGATGCCGAGAAAATTTATCAATATATGGAGAGCCGCGGTGGAGCAATGCCGTACAGTGATAAAAGCGACCCGGATGATATTCAGGCACGTTTTAATATGAGCAAGGCTGCCTTCAAACGGGCTTTAGGAAGATTGATGAAAGAAAATAAAGTATATCAAGAAGATGGATGGACATATTTTACAAAGAATCAATAAGCCAAAGCTGCCCAAAATCGGGCAGTTTTTTTTATAAAAACTATGGAAATAGTAAAAAAATATTGATCGTTGTCGATAAATAGTATGGTCGAATATTTTGGGAAGGAGTACTTACAAGTGAAAAAACATCTAAAATCGACAATCTATGTATTACTTATGCTATTGATCGTACTTACTTTAATCGTTGGCTGTTCTCGAAATGAGAGGATGGAGGAAAAAGAGAAAATTAAAATCGGGATTATGCTTTCTGACGTTGGTTTAGGCGACCAATCTTTCAGCGATTCCGCTTTTAAAGGTTTAATGAAAGCACGTGATGAATTAGGGATTATTTTTGACTACCGCGAACTTAAGGATACAAAAACGTACGAGCAAGGGTTGAGAGAACTTGTCAAGGACGGCAATGACATCGTCATCGGCCTTGGCTTCATGGTTCAGGAAGACTTAGAAAAAGTCGCTAAAGAATACCCAAAGCAAAAATTTATTTTAATAGATTCCGTTTCTCGTTTAAAAAACGTAACATCGATCACTTTTAAAGAAGACGAGGGAAGTTTTTTAGCCGGAGTTGTAGCGGCATTGACGACAAAATCAAATAAAGTAGGGTTTATCGGAGGAGATGATGTTCCACTTATTCGCAAGTTTGCGGCTGGTTTTGAAAGAGGGGTAAAGGCAGTCAATCCGAACATTCATGTTCATATCGTGTATGCCGGTGATTTTGGAAATGCCAAACTTGGAGCAGAGATGGCGAAAAAAATGATTACCGAAGGTTCCGATGTGCTATATGCTGCGGCTGGACTTACCGGGGTTGGTGCCCTTCGGGAAGCGGAAGCAAACGGAGTGTATGCGATTGGTGTTGACAGCGACCAATATTTTTACGCGGAAAAGGCAGTTGTTACTTCGATGATGAAAAATGTCGATGTCGCTCTTTTTAAAGTGATTAAAGAATATGTCGAAAAAGGTTCGCTGCCAAAGGGGAATGTTGAACTAGGTTTGTCAGGAGATGGAGTTGGTTTAGCTCCTATTCGAGTGATACCGTTTACCCAAGAACAAGAAAAAATAGTTGAGACTTGGGGAGAAAAAGTTGCTAACGGAGAAGTGGCGACAAAGTAAAAGAACGGAGGCTTTTTTATGACCATTCGAATAAAATTGTTGCTTAATTCGATGATTGCGTTACTTGCAGCGGTTGCGATCATCGGCTTTATTATCTTTAACATGCTATCGATTCAGTCGACCAATAAAGATGTCGTTCCGATTTTGTTAACCGTTCAAGAATTGAAAGCAAAAATGAATGCAACAAAGCAAAGCTTAAATAACTTTGCTTACAGTATGACGGAAGGAAATAAGCAAGAAGCGATGACACAAATGGAAGACACAAAAAAGTTAATGAAGAAATTAGAAAGCATGCTTAAACAAAAAGAGTTTATCGCTCTTTTGCAAAAAGCAGACAAAAAATATACAGAGGTATATGATTCCACAAGCGATGCCTTAGAAAAGCGTGATGTCGCTGAGATAAGGCGCCAATCAATGCGAATTGAAGGAGCGTTAAATGATATTTACTTGCTTCATTTAAATGTGGATCATTATTACAAAAGCTTGCAAAACGAACTGCAATCACAAATTCAATTTGTCATTTGGACATCGTTAGTCGGAATTATTACCCTTCTTGTTATATCAGGTGCCATTAGTTTACGACTTACTCGTTCCATTACGAAGCCATTGCAGAATTTGGCGCAAAATGCGAAACAAATTGCGAAGGGTAATTTGGTAATCGAGCCTATTGATTATAAGTATAACGATGAATTAGGAGCATTAAATGAGGCGTTCTCAACGATGGTTGAGCAATTAAATACATTGTTGCATTCTGTTGATATAGCAAGTAAACAAGTGGAAAATTTTGCGAAGGAAATCGAACAGGAAAATAAAGTGCTCATGGAAATTAATCATCAAGTGGCTTTATCGACAAACGAACTATCAGCAGGGGCACAAAGCATCTCTGAAGAGTTACAGCAAGCAGTCGAGTTAATTGAAAAGATGGATGAAACATTTACGGAAAATGTTGAACGGACAAAGCAAACCGCTTTATACAGTGAAGCCGCGGTCGAAGCTGTTTATAACGGCCAGAAAGCGATGGAACAACAGCTTCGTTTCGTTCGTGAAAGTTCAGAAGCAACACAATCGATTGAAACAGCAGCGAAAAAATTCACCAGCTATACGGCTAAAATTGAAGACATGGCAAAAGCCGTCTCAGACATTGCCGGACAAACCAATTTACTCGCTTTAAATGCGGCAATTGAAGCGGCGCGTGCCGGAGAGGCTGGCAAGGGATTTGCTGTTGTAGCAGAAGAAGTGCGTAAATTAGCTGAGGAATCAACCAAGGCGACGAAACAAATTTTTGAAATGGTGTCTCATATTAAAAGTGGCTTAGCCGATGTTTCCACAGCTGTCGAACAAGGAGTGAAAATCGCGGAAGAACAGTCAAAATCAATTGAAACAACAACAGCGGCATTTATAGAAATCGAACAAAAAGTTCAAGGAATTTCAAGCGATATCCAAGCTCTTGTCTCTGGAATGATCGGTTCCAAACAACTTGGCGGTCAAGTATTGCAAAACGTAGAAAGCATAAGTGCTGTTGTCGAACAATCAGCGGCTGGCAGTGAAGAAATTTCTGCTTCTGCGTCAGAGCAATTAAACGCTTTTGAAAAAATGGTAGATAAAGTAGTAACATTAAGACAGTTAACAGACGATTTACAAAGGGCAATGGCCAAGTTTAAAACAAAATAAGAAGCTGTCTCATAAGGGTCTAACCTCACGATTGTGGCTTGTGGGGTCTGACCCTTTGCTTTTGAGACAGCCTTACGCTTATAAATGGTTAGTTTTTTTCGAGTATTCGTATTTGCCTGCCTGGCGATTTTTTTCACGAAGCATGTTTTTTTCATGGTGTTTTGCGTTATTATCTCGCGCCTTTTTATCATTATCGCTCGTATGAGACATCGATTTGCCACTCCTTTATGCGTTGTATAGGAGTAGTTTTTCCGCCATATGCATTTCTATGCTTCTATTTGTTTATTTAAGAAAAAGAGAGCTAATGTTCCTGGACCAGCGTGGGCACCAATCGCACCGCCAATCGGATAAATGAGAAAGTCAGTGCAGCCAAATTTTTCTTCAATTTGTTTCTTTAATTCTAAAGCAGCTTCCTCATCATCTCCGTGACTGATACCAATCGTTTGCTTTTGTAAATCGATTCCGCGTTCTTCCATTAGCTCAAGCATACGTTTAAATACTTTTTTGCGGCCGCGAATTTTTTCAAGCGGGATTAATTTTCCGTCTTCGACATGAAGAAGCGGTTTTATGTTCAAAAGTCCGCCGACCAATGCAGAAGTTTTGCTGATTCGTCCGCCGCGTGCCAAAAATTCTAAATCATCGACAGTAAAAATATGTTCCATATGGCGGCAATATTCGGAAACCGTTTCACATAATTGTTCATACGGCATTCCTGTTTTTGCGAGTTTGGCCGCTTGAGCGACAACTAATCCTAAGCCGAGAGAGGCGCATTTTGAATCAATAATCGTTAGTTGAAAATCCGAATATTCTTCAAGCACTTCGGCGCGAATCATCATGGCCGTTTGATATGTACCTGATAATTGGGAAGAAAAGGCAATATAAATGCAAGGGCGCTTTTCTTTTGCGTATTGCGTAAACACTTCTTTCAGTTTTAATGGACTTGCCTGCGATGTTTTGACAATTTCACCACTTCGCATGGCATCGTATACTTGCTTTGGTTGAATTGTAACAAGGTCTTCATAATCTTGGTCATTCAAATGCACAATAAGCGGTATTAAAGTAATGTCATATTCTTGCAGAAAAGAGTATGGTAAATCGCAGCCGCTGTCCGCTAAAATTTTAATCGACATTATGTTCACCTTCTTTCAATTATGATAAAATTTCTTCTGCTTAAGTTAGTGTAACGATTATTTGGGAAAAATACAATTTTTAATTTTAAAGTGATAAAACAGCTAGAGTAGAGCAACAGGAGGAAAATGGTATGCTTTGGATGCATGTAAAAAAATTCACCATTGTATTAATTGGAGCACTTTTAAATGCAATTGCCATGAACTTGTTTCTTATCCCAGCAAACGTGTATACAAGTGGATTTGCCGGGGTTGCCCAGTTGACATCGAAGCTTGTTGGGGATTATACCCCTTATGAAATTTCAACAGGGATATTGTTGTTTCTTTTAAATATCCCAGTCGCGATTTTAGGATGGAAACAAGTTGGAAAGTCGTTTACATTTTATAGCTTTCTAAGTGTAGTTTTGATGTCATTTTTCCTTGAAATCATCCCGATTCAAGCGTTATCATCCGATATTTTGTTAAATGCGGTGTTCGGCGGTGTTATCGCAGCAGTCGGTATTGGTTTAACGTTAAAATGGGGAGCATCGACAGGTGGATTGGATATTGTAGCTTTAGTATTGTCACGTGCAAAAGACCGTCCAGTTGGCATCTATATTTTTATATTGAATGCCGTTATTATTTTAACAGCAGGATATGTGTACGGATGGGAAAAAGCATTATATACGCTCGTCACTCTTTATGCGACAACTCGCGTGATTGACTCCATTCATACACGCCACCAAAAACTGACGGTAATGATTATTACAAATAAAGGGGAAGAACTGAAAAAGGCGATTCATGCGAAGCTCGTACGAGGAATAACGACTGTTCCAGCAAAGGGAGCATTCTCTAATGAGGATAAAGATATGTTAATAATCGTTATTACACGATATGAATTATTTGATTTAGCGCGGATTATTAAGGAAGTAGATCCAAAAGCGTTCACGAATATTGTACAGACAACAGAAGTGCTTGGATTGTTTAGAAAAGATATTGGCTGATATAATTAGAAACTGCCGCGACCAAAAATGACATATGGACGGCAGTTTCTTTAGTTTAAAAGCTAATGTGTAATTTTATCAAGCTCTTCTTGAAATTGACGCAATTGCGCTTGCTCTGCTGTTGTTGAGTTTGCATAGGCAGAGGAAAGCGCGTTTTTTGCAACTTCAATCGCGTGCTGCAAGTCAACATTGGCTTGCCCGTTAGCCGCTTGTTTGGCAATCATGACCGCTTCACGCGCTTTTTGGAATAATGGATTTCCCATTGTTATACGCCTCCAAGAGAGGACTCAATTGCTTGGTTCCTTTTTCTTTCTTCAGCTTCTGCATAGGTCATACGATAAGGGATTCGTTCAGCATGCTTTTCAATAGCGTCAACACTTTGCTGGATGAAACGTTTTGATTTGCTGTGTTTACCCAAGACGCATTCCCCCTTAAAGAAATGGAGAAGCTGATTTATGACAAGGAGATATCCTTTCCAATAGAAGCAGTCGGAGAGGATTGTTAATCAGCTTCCATTGATAGTGTAACCGTGCAAGCAAATTTTAATAAGGGAATGTTTAACTTGAGGGCTGCTTACAGCTTTAGCAGCGATTTTAAGTAAATGCCGATGCCATCTTCCTCATTTGTCTTCGTCACATCGCGGGCGATTGCTTTTAGCGGTTCAATCGCATTGCCCATAGCAACGCCATAACCCGCCCATTCGATCATTTCTAAATCGTTGTCCTCATCACCGAAGGCGATGACCCGCTCTCTTGGGATTTGATAATATTCGGCAATGCGCTTAAGTCCTACCGCTTTATTAATCCCTGTACGGACGATTTCAATGACATGCCATGGCGCAGCCCAGCGGCGATGGTCGATGAGATGGGCATGTACCTCGGATAAATAGGTGCGAATTTCCTCTACATGTTCTTCATCAGCATGAATCAAAATACAAGTAGGGTCTTTTCGTAAAATTTGCCGCAAATCACCGATTTGGACATGCGGATTTCCTAAATTAAAGATATCAAGCAATTGTTCATCATGCTCGTGGAAATATACATCGTCCATAATTTCTGCCAAAATGTTTTTGACATTATATTTTTCGCTTACCTCAATAATTTCTTTCACTGTTTCTAAATGAAGAGGAGTATGGTACATCCCCCAGCTGTCATCTTTTGGGTGATGAACGAATGCACCGTTAAAATTGACAATAGGGGTTGTTAGTTCAAGCTCCTCATAATACATTTTGCTGGCGCGATACGGCCGCCCGGTTGCAATTACGACAATGTGTCCAGCTTCCTTCGCTTTAAACAGCACTTCTTTTGTGTAAAGAGAAATCGTTTTATCGTCTTTTAATAATGTTCCGTCTAAATCTAAAGCAATTAAATATTTTTCCATAAACGACTCCTTTATATCAGTATAATTTTTTCTAATTTCAGTGTAACTCTTTTCCAAAATTTTTGTCCACATGTTAAACTAACATTAGAAAGGAAAAAAGGAGTTAGAGAATATGGTTGTCATTCAAAATGAGAAAATAGCTCATATTCCAGTTTTGCATGTGGTCAAGGAAGAAAAGCGGCAAGAAAAACTGCCACTAATCATCTTTATTCACGGTTTTACAAGCGCAAAAGAACATAATTTGCATTTTGGCTACTTGCTTGCTGAAGCAGGATATCGCGTGATTTTGCCAGATGCACTTTATCATGGGGAGCGCGAAGAAAATTTAACAGAGCAACAGCTGCAGTTTTCGTTTTGGAACATTGTCATGAAGGAAATTGCCGAAATAGAACTGCTAAAGGAAGAACTTGCTGCAAAACATTTCATTGATGAGCAACGAATCGGTTTAGCCGGCACATCTATGGGAGGAATTGTAACATTTGGTGCTTTAACGAAATACCCGTGGATAAAAGCGGCCGTCTCACTCATGGGAACTCCTTGCTATGAAACGTTTTTTCAACTGCAAATCGATGAAGTAAGAAAAAGGGGACTTCAACTTCCTTTATCAGAAGAGGAACTGAAGAAAGAAAGGGAACGTCTTGCTGCTTATGACCTGTCATTGCAGCCGGAAAAGTTAAAAGGGCGTCCGTTGTTCATTTGGCATGGACAGCTTGACCAAGTGGTGCCTTATCATTATACATATGAGTTTTATCAAAAGATAAAACCTCTTTATGCAGAAAACGAAGCGAATTTAAAATTTATTTCTGATGACAAAGCAGGACATAAAGTAACAAGAGAAGCATTTTTAGAAACGGTGAAGTGGTTTAGACAACACGTTTAACCGGCCAAAAGAGAGGCTGTCTCATAAGGGTCTGACCTCACGCGCGTTTCACAATATATAGTTCATTTATCCCAACATTATGATCTATATACTGTATTGCGGGGGCTGACCTTGGACTTGAGACAGCTCTTTTTACATGCTTAGCGTTTTTGCTCTGTTTCTTTTTTCTTATAGCACTGAAAGCAATACAGCATTTCTTTTTCTTCACTTACGATGCCGTTTAAAAATCCATGCAAACAATGAATGGGTTTGCCGCACCCCGAACAAAAGCCAACGAACTCCTCCAACCGCCATTCCCCTTTCGCGAGTGTTGAGAAATTTCATAACGAAATGGTGATGCCCATCACTTCGGTAAACAAGCGGAGCGATTATGATGTGTATATAAACTATTATAATATTAGGTTTGCTTATTTTATGAGTTTATTTACGGCAAAAATTCATGCTCCTGATTATGAACCACGCTTACGACACCCAGCTATTTTCCGCTTTAAAGGCAGGAGAAGTAGTGAAATTGACGCATGACCATGACCTGCGTCCGCTTTATTATCCATTTATGACGGAACAGGAAAATTAATTTACATGGGAGTATTTGGATGAAGGCCCGGAAATTTGGCGCGTGTGGCGATTGGGAAGAAGTGATCAACTTGACAGCTCGTCGACTTTGTTGATAAGCTGAAACCTTCAAATTGAGGGTTATGGATTTTTCATTTGCTTTTTCTTTAAACGATTTTCTAAAACATGGATCATATAAAGGAAATGTTCTGCTTCCCGTACAACGTGGTCGGCTAATAACGGATTAATAACATTTTTAATTTGGCATGTCTTAATCAATTCAAGTCCTGCCTTCTTAAAGTGAAGTAACTCTGTTGCCGCACTTTCACTATCCTTATTCATTTTTCCTATAATCGGATAGGTCGGTTGCTTGTTATATAACATAGATTCGACATCTCTAGCTTGATTCAAGAGTACTTCAAAATCATCAGCAAACTCTCTAGCAGTTGTAACTATCTTACGTTCAGATTGATCTAACAAAGAAGAGATAAAGCGAGAATGTTCCATCATAATTCGAAGCCAGAATACATTTTCACTGATAATGGCATCTTGAATCGGTTCTAAAATACCTTGATTAAACTTTTGTAAAGTTCTTATAAAATATTCTGCTTCACGAGCTATATGGTCCACAAGAAGAGGAAAATTAAAACCACTAACTTTACAATTAATGATCAGGATTAGAAGATTTCTCTTGAAATTTCTAAACCCGTAAACTAACTGAATACTATCCTCATTTAATTTTCGTACAGCTTGAACGGTTTCAGGAGTTTGATATGCTCTTTTTTCGAGTTGTTCAAAGTACTTATAAAAATTATCTGTTTGCTGTATTAAATTTTTGTCTTTCCGATTAAATCCTTCTCCAAGAAATAAAGCATGTTCTTTCATAATTCTAAGCCAAAACTTATTTTCAGTGAGCGAACGCTCAATAAATTCCTTTTCTGTCAAAGATTCAGGTGAAGCTGCTTTTGTTTCAGGAGGAATTAACATTTGATTTTGAGAACCAGTTGCAAAGTGACCAGGTATTGGTGGAGGATTCTGCAAACTTCCCACTCCTTTTTAGATAATTAAGGTTATCTAATTTATATTTAGGGAGCCATTCTTTTATGTGTTTTTAAAGGAGAACCGTTCACGAATAAAAACTTTTTTAACAACGATAAACTGGGAATCTTTTCTTTTTGTTTCCTTCGTGTTACAGTGAAACAAAAGTTTTGAATGGGGGAGAGGCAAAAAGTGAAACAGATTGCAGGAGTGGTTCTTGCCGGCGGTGAATCACGGCGCTTTGGCAGTCCGAAAGCGTTTGCCAAACGAGAGGGGAAATATTTTTTTCAGTTTGCTGTCAATGCGTTGCGCTCATTTGTTCAAGATATATATATTGTTAGTCATCCAGCGCTTGTATCGCGCTTTCAACAAGTGACGGACGACAAGATAATAATCGATGAGGAAGTGTACCGCGGCCAAGGTCCGCTCGCTGGAATTTATACGGTCATGAAGCGAACGGATGCGGAATGGGTTTTTGTTCTTCCTTGTGATATGCCGTATATACGTGCAAGCACAATTGCAAAGATGATGGAATATATCGATGAACGGTTTGATATCATCGTGTCTGCTCATTGCGGTCGCATTCAGCCGTTAGTAGGCATATACCATCGACGTACATTTGAGCATATTGAGCAACTGTTGAATCATAAGAACAATCGAATGATGTCTTTATTGGAATGCTGTCGTGTTCGCTATGTAAATGAACAAGACTTTTTAGAAGACGAAATCGTTTTTCATAATATTAACCATCGACAGGAATATGACAATTCAATGACATGATAGTCATGTCATTATGCTGCAATGGACGGTAGAAGCTTATTTTCGGTTAGAACATGAGCGGGAGTATACATTTACTTAAGACTTTATGACAATCGTTTTCCCGTTTATATGATATACTAGCAGTTAACATACATGTTGTTCCTCCTGAAATATTATAAATATTACAGAAAGATAATCTCTGAAACATATCACAACCTAATGCTATATATTACGAAAGAGGTTGGAAAGCATGACGACGGAATTTTGGGCGCCAATTGGGCTGTCGATAAAGGTCTCACTCACAGCGGGAATGATTGTATTATTGGCAGGGATTTTTGCAGGAAAATGGATGTCGCGCCGTCGTTTTAGAGGAAAAATCATCTTAGAAACTTTTTTTATGCTTCCGCTTGTTCTTCCGCCGTCAGTTGTTGGGTTTTTATTAATTGTCCTTTTTGGAAAAAATAGTCCGATTGGTAGAGCAATCGAAGCGATTTTTCACCATCCAGTCATGTTTACATGGTGGGCAGCTGTCATTGCTTCTGTCGTTGTCTCCTTTCCTTTAATGTACCAATCAGCAAAATCAGGGTTTGAATCGGTCGATGAAGCGGTGGAGGAAGCGGCACGGATAGATGGTGCAAACGAATACCAAGTATTTTTCTATATATCGATCCCTTTATCGATCAAGACGATTGTTTCTGGAGCGATTTTATCGTTTGCCAGAGGATTAGGGGAGTTTGGCGCTACTCTTATGTTTGCAGGGAATATCCCGGGAAAGACACAAACCATCCCGACAGCCATTTTTGTTGCCATCGAATCTGGAAATATGATGATGGCTTGGATGTGGGTATTAGTCACAATGGTTCTTTCTTTTTTGTTGTTGTTATGTTCAACTATTTTTAAATAATTTATGTTAATACCGGTTAAATAGGAGTGGCACTTTATGAAACGGGAAGAAAACCAAATTATCGATCGATTAGGTCGTCCGTTAAGAGATTTGCGCATCTCTGTTACGGACCAATGCAATTTTCGCTGTGTTTATTGTATGCCGGCGGAAATTTTTGGTCCTGATTTTCGCTTTTTGCATCAAAACGAATTGTTAACCGTTGATGAAATGACAGTTATTGCGGAGTGCTTCGCTCGTTTGGGAGTCGAAAAAATTCGCATTACAGGAGGCGAGCCGCTCCTACGAAAGGATTTGCCTGATTTTATTGAAAGACTGACAAAAATAGACGGGATTAAAGACATTGCCTTGACAACAAATGGGGTACATTTAGTAAAGTGGGCGGAAAGTTTAAAGCAAGCTGGATTGCAGCGGGTAAATGTAAGTCTTGACGCCCTTGACGATGAAGTTTTTAAGAAAATGAACGGGGTTGGAGTAGGGGTTGCCCCGATTTTAAAAGGGATTGAGGTAGCAAAAAAAGCGGGATTGAAAGTAAAAGTAAACATGGTCGTTAAAAAAGGATTAAATGATTCGCAGATTGTACCGATGGCGCACTATTTTAAACAGGAGGGTATTACCCTGCGGTTTATCGAGTTTATGGATGTTGGTACGTCAAATGGATGGGATTTCTCCCAAGTCGTTACGAAAAAAGAGATTTATGAGCTCATTCATCAGTTCCATCCTCTTGAGCCGATAGATCCTGCCTATTTGGGTGAGGTAGCTAGCAGATATCGCTACGCGGGCACGAACACAGAAATTGGATTTATTTCTTCCGTTACGGAATCATTTTGCCAAAGCTGCACAAGAGCAAGAGTTTCTGCGGATGGAATATTATATACGTGTTTATTTGCCTCAGACGGAGTATCACTAAAGGAGCTTTTAAGGCAAGGAGCTGAAAAGGAGCTCATTGAGGAATTGATTATCTCGACATGGAATAAACGGACGGACCGATATTCTGATGAACGGACAGAACAAAGCGCTAAAGAGCGAAAAAAGATTGAAATGTCTTATATCGGGGGATAAAGAGCCTTATTGTTAACTTGAATGCGATAAAAAGCGGACTGACTCAAGAGGAAATGGGCCAGTCCGTTTTTTTCATTTGTATAATAAAAATCATAACTAGGCTATTGGAATTTTTGATACAATGTAAATAGTTGGAAATGGATGATAGGAGTGTTACAGCGCATGAAATGATGCTGTATATTGCCAATGAATGGGATAGTGATGATAAACTGGAAGAAGGAGTAAACTAATTCAATTGATTACTAGAGGAAAGCATCATTTCGTTTTAAAAATGATATAAAAATGTAGTGAGGGATGGAAAATGGTTGAAAGAAGAACACCGATTCCTGTTTCTGAGGCAGTTAAAAGAGTGATGGCTTATGCAAAAGCAGGAGAGGCTGAAATTGTTTCTTTAGAACATGCATATGGACGATATTTAGCGGAGCCGTTAGTTGCCGATCATGATGTGCCTCCGTTTGATCGTTCACCGTATGACGGATTCGCCATTCGTGCCATCGACTCTGCTGCGGCCAGTTCTGAGTATCCAGTCGAGTTTGAAGTAATTGAAGAAATTGGCGCTGGTGAGGTGGCAAAGAAAACAGTTCAACCGTTTCAAGCTGTTCGTATTATGACCGGAGCGCAAATGCCGAATGAGTGCGATGCCGTTGTCATGCTTGAACTAACGCAGCAATATGAACGGGATGGCAAAAAATATATGTCGATTAAACGTTCGTTTAAATCGGGAGACAATATTTCTTTTCAGGGAGAAGATACAAAAAAAGGGACTAAATTAGTTGAGGAAGGGACGTTTATCAACCCCGGTATACAAGCGTTATTGGCGACGTTCGGTTATTCACAAGTAAAGGTAGCGAAAAGACCGAAAATCGGTATTTTCGCCACTGGGAGCGAGTTGTTGGATGTATCCGAGCCGCTTGTTCCAGGAAAAATCCGTAACAGCAATTCGTATATGATTAGTGCGCAAATCGTCCGCAATGGAGCGACGCCTATTTATTTTGGAAAGCTTGCTGATGAGGTAGACGAGTGTTTTACGGCGATAAAAAGCGCATTGGATCAAGTAGATATTCTGATTACGACAGGAGGCGTTTCCGTCGGTGATTACGATTATTTGCCGATGATTTATGAAAAATTAGGGGCAGAAGTGCTTTTTAATAAAATTGCAATGCGTCCGGGAAGTGTAACGACAGTAGCTCAATTAAATGGCAAATTGTTGTTTGGGCTCTCCGGCAATCCGTCAGCATGTTATGTCGGTTATGAATTGTTTGTTCGTCCGGTAGTTCGAACAATGCTGTTTTCGCCAAATCCATATTTGCGAAAAACAAAAGCGATTTTGCAGGCTGATTTTCCTAAACCAAATCCGTTTACAAGGTTTGTTAGAAGTTATGTAGCATATGACAACGGACAGCTTTGCGTTTCCCCTTCAGGAATGGATAAATCAAATATTGTGACCTCTCTTGCTAAGGCGAATGCTTTCATGGTACTTCCAGGCGGAACGCGAGGGTTTGAAAAGGGAACGCTTGTGGATGTGCTATTGTTAGAAGATGAAGAGGGAAGTTCGCAGTTTGGAGAGGAATCATGAAAATCTTACAAGTGGTTGGCTACAAAAATAGCGGAAAAACGACGCTTGTTGAAAAACTAATTAAAGAAGCAGTTCATCAAGGCTACAGAGTAGGTGCAGTGAAACACCATGGGCATGGCGGTTATCCTGACTTATCTGATTTACCCAACGATTCCAATCGGCATTGTCAAGCAGGGGCCATCGTTTCTTCGGTAGAGGGGAACGGCTTGTTGCAACTGCAGGCCATTCAAGATGAATGGTCGTTACAACAAATCTTACAAATTTATTCGCTCTTACCAATCGATGCTGTCCTAGTAGAAGGATTTAAAAAAGAGAAGTATCCAAAAGTAGTCATGTTACGAACGATCGACGACCTACCGCTTTTGACGACATTAGAAAATATTATTGCGGCAATTACATGGACAACGTTACCGGAATCACTTCGAATAGATTGTCCAATTTTTTCGATAAAAAATGAGGAGCAATATTTACAATGGATCATGAATTATGTGAGGGATGCTTTGTGAACAATCAGCTATTTGCCATTACGAAAGAACCGATTTCGATTGAGGAAGTAGTGAAAAAAGTAATTCGTCCTGAAGCAGGAGCGGTTACTACGTTTATTGGAACAGTGCGGGAGTTTACAAACGGTAAAAGAACGTTATTTTTACAATATGAAGCTTATGTTTCGATGGCGGAAAAAAAGCTGGCACAAATAGGAGAAGAAATAAAAGAAAAATGGCCAGAGGCACAGGTCGCGATTACTCATAGAATTGGAAAGCTGGACATTTCCGACATCGCGGTTGTGATTGCTGTTTCCACTCCTCACCGAAAAGATGCCTATGAGGCGAACCAATATGCCATTGAACGAATTAAACAAATTGTTCCGATTTGGAAAAAGGAACATTGGGAAAATGGAGAAGAATGGGTTGGAAATCAATTAGAAACAAAGGCATATCCGACTGGAAAGCCAGAAGAGGGGGATTTACAGTGATAACGATACTCTTTTTTGCACATTTGCAAGAGGTGATTGGAAAAGAACGAATCGAATTTAACTCTGCGCCAATTACGGTCAAAGAGTTAAAGACCCATTTAGAAACGGAATATAACATTGATTTACAGCATGTGATGGTTGCTGTGAATGAGGAGTACGCATCGGAAAATGAGTTAATTAATAAGGGAGATACAGTTGCACTCATTCCGCCAGTAAGCGGAGGTTGATGCTGTAGTAGTGGGGGCTGACAATTTGCTTTACGGTCAGCCTCTTTTCGTGTTCGTCAAAGGATAGTCAAATAGTTATTATATTTATGCTAGTAAACAGATAAATATAGTTTAAAAGTGAAATGATGAAAGAATTATCAAAAAATAATTAAATATACATTTGATTTTATTTTTATGCAGTATTATAATGATAACTAATTTAACAGATTTTTCTTAAGGAGGCTCATCATGAAAATAGCAGTGATTGGGGCAACTGGATATGGCGGGGTGGAGTTATTGCGCTTTTTACAGCACCATCCATATGCCAAAGTTCACTCGATCCATTCGTCGTCACAAGATGGAATATCTTTATCGGAAATTTATCCTCATATCGGACAAAATAAAGCAATGGTTTTGGAAAGTATTGATGTTGAACAAATTACAGCAACAGCGGATGTTGTTTTTTTGGCTACCCCGCCAGGAGTATCAAGTCAACTGACGCCGCTTCTGATGGATAGAGGCGTAAAAGTAATCGATTTATCCGGGGATTTTCGCATAGAGGACGGACGGGTTTATGAAGCTTGGTATAAAAAAACAGCACCGCCAAATATATATTTACAAAAAGCAGTATACGGCTTGGCGGAATGGAATAAAACAGAAATTGAAGATGCGGTAGTGCTTGCCAATCCGGGCTGTTATCCGACAGCAACGTTACTTGGTTTAGCCCCGCTTGTACAAAACAATCTGATTAAAGAAGATTCAATTGTTATTGATGCTAAATCTGGAGTGTCGGGAGCCGGACGCCACGTTTCTCTTAGCACGCATTTTTCTGAAACAAACGAGAATGTAAAAATATACAAAGTGAACGAGCATCAACATATTCCAGAAATTGAGCAGATGTTGCTGAAGTGGAATGAACAGATAAAACCAATTACATTTAGCACACATTTAATTCCAATGACACGTGGAATTATGGCAACGATTTATGCTCAAGCGAAAAAAGAGTTGTCTACCGAAATGTTAGTAGATTTATATAAAACAAGTTATGAAGCTTCAAAGTTTGTGCGTATTCGCGAACCTGGAAATTACCCGTCAACAAAAGAAGTTTACGGCTCTAACTATTGTGACATCGGAATTGCTTACGACGAGCGAACAGGAAGAATTACGGTTGTGTCAGTGATTGACAACTTAGTGAAAGGAGCGGCAGGACAGGCGATTCAAAACTTTAACATTATGATGGGAATCGAAGAGGATATAGGATTATCGTTTATGCCGATTTATCCATAATGAGGGGGAGAAACAATGATTGTTACGAAACAGGAAGAGGATATTCAACATATAGCCGAAGGAACGATCGTAACACCAAAAGGATTTAAGGCAGCAGGAGTGCATGCCGGACTTCGCTATACAAAAAAAGATTTAGGTGTCATTGTGTGCGATGTACCAGCTTCATGCGCGGCTGTTTATACGCAAAGTCATTTCCAAGCAGCACCATTAAAGGTAACGCAGCAAAGCATCGCAGTCGAACAAAAGCTTCAAGCTATTGTCGTCAATAGCGCATGTGCGAATGCCTGCACAGGAGAACAAGGATTAAAAGATGCTTACGAAATGAGAAAATTATGTGCCGAGCAGTTTGGCATTGAGCAGCATTTAGTCGCTGTCGCCTCAACGGGTGTCATCGGTGAATTTCTTCCAATGGATAAAATCCGCGCAGGGATCAAACAATTACGGCCAAGTCATTTAGCAGAAGATGCCATTGCTTTTCAAACAGCGATTTTAACGACAGATACAGTCATGAAGAAGGCTTGTTATCAAACGGTCATTGACGGAAAAGTGGTTACGATTGGCGGAGCAGCGAAAGGTTCCGGAATGATTCATCCGAATATGGCGACGATGCTTGCATTTATAACAACGGATGCCAATATTTCATCCGATTCGCTGCAAGTGGCTCTTCGTTCTATCACAGATGTTTCTTTTAACCAAATTACAGTAGATGGGGAAACATCAACGAATGACATGGTTGTTGTCATGGCAAGCGGTTTGGCAGAAAACAATGAACTTACGCCAAATCATCCGGATTGGCATAAATTTTACGAGACGTTAAAAAAGACGTGTGAAGACTTAGCGAAGCAAATTGCTAAAGACGGAGAAGGAGCGACGAAATTAATTGAGGTGCGTGTTACAGGAGCGGCAAACGATGAGGAAGCGAAACAAGTCGCTAAGAAAATTGTCGGTTCTAATTTAGTAAAAACAGCCGTCTACGGAGCTGACGCCAATTGGGGAAGAATTATCGGAGCGATTGGGCATAGCCATGCGGCCGTTGACGCAAATAATGTCGATGTTTCGATCGGCGAGATTGTCATGTTAAAAGCTAGCCAGCCGCAACCCTTTTCTGAAGAAGAAGCGATGGCTTATTTACAAAATGAAGAAATTGTCATTGAAGTGAATCTTCATGTCGGAGAGGGAAGAGGAACCGCCTGGGGCTGCGATTTAACTTACGATTATGTGAAAATTAATGCAAGCTACCGTACGTGATTTTACTTAAAGGGGAGAAAAAAATGGCGGAGACAGTAGTCATTAAATGCGGGGGAAGCGTGTTAAGCGAATTATCGGAATCATTTTTTCATAGTTTGCAAGAAATGAAAAGCAGAGGAATGAACATTGTGATCGTCCATGGTGGCGGCCCGGAAATCGAACAAATGTTAAAACAATTAAACATTTCAAGCGAGTTTGTCAATGGTTTGCGGAAAACAACGAATGAAGTATTGGAAGTTGTTGAGATGATTTTAGCGGGAAAAGTAAATAAGCAGCTCGTTTCGCTATTGCAGAAAAAAGGATTGAAGGCAATTGGGCTTTCAGGAATTGATGCGAATTTAATCGAAGCAAGACCAATTGATGTAGAGCGTTTAGGGTATGTTGGGGAAGTAACGAATGTGAATCATTTGCTTCTTCAACAATTAGCTGCTTCCGAATATATCCCCGTGATTGCCCCAATCGGCTTTGATCAAACAGGACAAAAATATAACATTAATGCTGATACAGCGGCGGGAGCGGTGGCGATGGCGCTTGAGGCAAAACATTTGTTATTTGTCACCGATGTTCCAGGGATTTTACGAAATGGAGCATTAGTCGAACAGGCGACAGTCGAGATGGTTTTAGAAATGATTGATGAAGGAACGATTTATGGCGGCATGATTCCGAAAGTAAAAGCTGCGATTGAATCCATTGCTGGTTCGCTGCGTGAAGTCATTATTGTCAGCGGCAAGCTGCCATTTTTCTCAGCCAATGGTGAAATATGTGGCACCAAAATTATGAAAGAAGCGGGGGTTTATTAATGGGAGCCTTATTTCCTACGTATAATCGTTGGGATATTGCAATAGAATCGGCAAAAGGAACAAAAGTAATCGCTAAAGACGGCAAGGAATATTTAGATTTTGTGGCAGGGATAGCCGTTTGCAACCTAGGACATCGTCATCCCATTATTCAAGAAGCGCTCGAAAACCAACTAAAAAAAGTATGGCATGTTTCGAATTTATTTCAAAATGAATTACAGGAAGAGACAGCGCAGCTTCTCGTTCAACATTGCGACGGTGATGCGGTGTTTTTTTGCAACAGCGGCGCCGAGGCGAACGAAGCGGCATTAAAGCTGGCGCGCAAATATACCGGACGCTCGAAAGTGATTACGTTTAAGCAATCATTCCATGGGCGAACGTTTGCAACGATGGCAGCGACTGGACAAGAAAAAATTTATAAAGGATTCGGACCGCTTTTGCCGGAATTTATTCATCTCCCTTATAACGATATTTCGTCATTAGAAAAAGAAATGAACGAAGAAATCACCGCTGTTATGGTTGAAATTGTACAGGGAGAAGGCGGTGTGATTCCAGCGGATGCTTCCTTCTTAAAGAAAATGGAAGAGCTTTGCAGACGGTACGGAGCCTTGTTGATTGTCGATGAAGTGCAAACGGGTATTGGAAGAACGGGAAAAGCATTTGCCTATCAACATTACGACATTTCTCCAGATATTATTACGGTTGCAAAAGGATTAGGAAGTGGCTTTCCAGTAGGGGCAATGATTGGAAAGGATTTTTTAAGAAGCTCATTTACTGCCGGGGTTCACGGTTCTACATTTGGCGGTAATCCGCTTGCAATGGCAGCAGCCAAAGCGACACTGCAAGTAATTTTTGAAGAGAAATTTTTGCAGGAAGTATCGGAGAAAGGAGAATATTTTCTGCAAAAGTTAAAGGAAGTTTTGAAAGATGTTGATGTGGTTAAAGAAGTGAGAGGACTTGGTTTAATGATTGGAATTGAATGCAAGCATGATGTTACTGAACTGATTAAAAACATTCATGCCAATGGCTTACTCGTATTAACTGCCGGTCCGAATGTCATTCGTCTATTGCCTCCGCTTGTCGTTCTTACAGATGAAATCGATGAAGCGGTGAAGATTATCCAATATACACTTATAACGGAAAATGTAGCAGCTAATTAACTAAGTAGCTGTACTTTTATTAAATTTAATGCATAAAAATACTTTATTTTAAATAAAAATTCAATCGTGAGGTGCCGCAATGAAAGCTTATTTGCATTTAGCAAATGGGAAAACATTTGAGGGAAAATTGGAAACGACGATTTCAGACGTTGAAATAAATGGTGAAGTAGTCTTTTTTACAGGAATGACTGGGTATCAAGAAGTGCTTACTGATCCTTCATATAAAAACCAAATGATCGTATTTACTTATCCGCTCATCGGCAACTATGGAATTAATGCAGCTGATTTTGAAAGCAAAAAGCCCCATGTTCAAGCGGTCATTGTCTATGAAGCAAGCGCTAAAGGATATCACTATCAATCTCAATATAGTCTAAAGGAATATTTGCAAGCATGGAATATTCCTTTGCTTACTCATATTGATACGCGTGCGGTAGTAAAACAAATTCGCACAGAAGGAGCCATGCAAGGGAAGATTAGTTTAACTTCTGAATGCGGAGAGTTTAGAAAAGAGCAACAGGTACAACTTGTAAAGCACGTGTCCACTTCGCAAATTGAAATATATGGTGACGGTTCCGAACATATTGTTCTTGTTGATTTTGGCTATAAAAAATCAATCTTACAATCTTTGCTGGAAAGAAAGTGTAAAGTGACGGTTGTGCCATATAATACGTCATTTGAAACGATTCAAGCGCTTGAGCCGGATGGCATTTTACTGTCAAACGGACCAGGAGATCCAAAGCAGCTTTCAGCACAGCTGCCAACGATTCGTAAAGTAATTGACCATTATCCGACTCTCGCCATTTGCTTAGGGCATCAATTAGTTGCCTTAGCATACGGGGCGGATACAGAAAAATTGAGTTTCGGTCATCGCGGAGCCAATCAGCCGGTCTACGATTCCGTGAAAAAGAAGGTATTTATGACATCCCAAAATCACGGATATGTCGTGAATAAGGAAAGTTTGGCACATACACCGTTTGTCATTCGTTTTACAAATGTCAACGATCAGTCAGTAGAAGGAATGTTCCATCCAACCAAACCGATTTTATCCGTGCAATATCATCCCGAAGCACATCCGGGTCCGAACGATACGAACAGCATTTTCGATGAATTTTTACAAACTGTGAAGAACGTAAGGAGAGAGAAAGTGTATGCCTAAAGATCAGACCCTTCAATCGATTTTAATTATTGGTTCAGGACCGATTGTCATCGGCCAGGCAGCGGAATTTGATTATTCCGGTACGCAAGCATGCTTAGCTTTAAAGGAAGAAGGATATCGCATCATTTTAGTGAACAACAATCCGGCCACCATTATGACTGACGAAGTGCATGCAGATGCTGTCTACTTTGAGCCGCTTACAGTAGAAAGTTTAGAGAAAATCATTGCAAAAGAACGACCCGATGGGCTGCTCGCGACGTTTGGCGGACAGACAGGGTTGAATTTAGCGTTTCAGCTTCATGAAAAAGGAGTTTTAAAAAAATATGATGTGAAATTGTTAGGAACACCGATTGAGGCAATCAAAAAGGGGGAGGATCGCGAAGCTTTTCGTCAGTTAATGTATGAACTGGGTGAACCTGTTCCAGAAAGTGAAATCATTACAAACGTTGAGGATGCAATTGCGTTTGCCGAAAAAGTTGGCTTTCCGATTATTATTCGTCCCGCTTACACATTAGGAGGAAGCGGGGGCGGCATTGCTGCTTCAATGGAGGAGTTTGTTCTCCTTGTTGAAAAAGGGTTGGCGGAAAGTCCGATTACGCAATGCTTAATTGAACGAAGCGTTGCCGGTTACAAAGAAATTGAATACGAAGTGATGCGAGATTATACCGATACATGCATTACCGTGTGCAACATGGAAAATGTCGATCCGGTAGGAGTACATACGGGAGACTCGATTGTTGTTGCACCATCGCAGACATTGACAGATGAAGAATATCATATGCTTCGCAGTGCAGCTGTCAAAATTATTTCTGCGCTTGGAATTATCGGTGGATGCAACATCCAATTTGCGTTAGACCCGTCTAGCAAAAACTATTATTTAATTGAAGTCAACCCGCGCGTTAGCCGCTCCTCTGCATTAGCGTCAAAGGCGACCGGCTATCCAATTGCGCGGATCGCTGCAAAACTGGCGGTCGGATATACGTTAGCGGAATTATTAAACCCTGTCACGAAAAATACGTATGCGAGCTTCGAACCGGCGTTAGACTATGTCGTTGTCAAATTTCCGCGCCTGCCGTTCGATAAATTTCCTTATGCAAACCGTCAGCTTGGCACGCAAATGAAAGCGACGGGTGAAGTGATGGCGATTGATCGGAATATAGAGCGCGCTTTCCAAAAAGCCGTCCATTCATTAGAAGGAGAAAACGTTGGATTGCTGTTACCTTCATTACAGAAGATGACAACGGAAGAATTAAAGCAGTTGATAACGAATGCTGATGACCGCCGCTTTTTTGCCATATTAGAGCTGTTTCGCCGCGGCGAAAACATTGAAACGGTGCAGCAATTAACAAAAATCGACTGCTTCTTTTTAAATTCATTCCAGCAATTAATTGTATTAGAAAAAAAGGCAATGGAAACCCATTTACAAGATGTGGACGCGAATACATTGAAAATGCTAAAGGAAAAAGGATTTTCCGATTTCTTTTTAGCTAATGTATGGAATGTTAAGGAAAGTGAAGTAAGGAAAAAGCGAAAAGCATTAGGAATTGTGCCTTCTTATAAAATGGTTGACACATGTGCAGCGGAGTTTCATTCAGAAACCGACTATTATTATTCAAGCTACTTCGGTGAAAACGAGCTCAAGGAGAGTAATAAGCAGAAAGTATTAATTATCGGTTCCGGACCGATTCGCATCGGGCAAGGAATTGAGTTTGACTATAGCTCTGTTCATAGCGTGTATGCATTACAGCAGGAAGGCTATGAAACGGTTCTTATTAACAACAATCCGGAAACAGTCAGCACCGATTTTGCTGTTGCCAATCGTTTATACTTTGAGCCGCTTACGTTCGAAGATGTTTTAAACGTAATTGAAGCGGAACAAATCGATAAAGTAATTGTTCAATTCGGCGGACAAACAGCGATTAATCTTGTGAAAGAGTTGGAAGAGGCCGGAGTGAACATCATCGGCGTTTCCCATGGTGTCATTGACCAATTGGAAGACCGTGAGCGTTTTTATCAGCTGTTAGAGGAATTAAACATCCCGCACGTTCCGGGATTGATGGCTGATGATGAAACACAACTATTTGCGAAAGCGAGAGAGATTGGTTTTCCGATTTTATTAAGGCCTTCGTATGTGATTGGCGGCAAGGGAATGTTCATCGTAAAAAATGAAGAAGAGCTTCACGGCTTACTAAATGAACATTCTATTACGTATCCTGTGTTAATTGATATCTATTTACAAGGAAAAGAAGCAGAAGTTGACTTAGTGGCTGACGGAGAAAATATTTTCATTCCGACAATTGTTGAACATGTAGAAAAAGCGGGAGTTCATTCAGGTGACAGTTACGCGGTTTTACCAGCAGTGTCACTCACCGAAGATGAAAAAGAACAGATTGTGGCATATGCAAGAAAAATCGTTCGCAAGCTACATTTCAAAGGGATTATGAACATTCAATATGTGATTCATAACCGTGTTGTGTACGTGTTAGAAGTCAATCCGCGCGCAAGTCGCACCGTGCCGATTGTTAGCAAAACGACAGGAATGCCGCTTGTGCAAATTGCGACAAAATTATTGCTTGGGAAATGTTTAGAGGACGTGGTTGCGACAAAAAACGAATTGCTCGCTGATGTCCCATATGTTGTTTTAAAATATCCTGTCTTTTCAACCCATAAGCTACCTGGAGTTGATTCGCTTGTCGGGCCAGAAATGAAATCAACAGGAGAAGGAATCAGCATTGCAAACACGCTTGAAGAAGCAGCGGCAAAGACTTTCCATCCATACGTTTCAAGAAAAGGAGAAGCGAATGAAATTTATTTAGATATCGATGGTTTAGAAAAGATAGACGAAATAAAGCAACTTAAAAATATGATAGAAGAAAAGCAGCTCATTGTTGTTGCAGAAGTCCCATTTGAAGAATGGGTAAAACGAAACGAAGCATTAGCATTTTTTAGCTTGAAGAAAGATGAACAAAGTTCAACATGGAGAAAACTTGCGTTGTCCCAACAAATTTTGACGTTTACGGAACTGGAAACATGCCAATTGTTTTTAAAAGGAATTCGTTGTAAAGATCTTTCCGTCTCCTCGATTCAACAGTGGCTTTTATTTAAACAACAAACAGAGAAAGCGGTGATTTTATGAATACAGTGGCAAAGCTTCACATAAATCCTAATGTACATTTAAAAGGAAAAGATTTTTTAAGCCTTAAAGATTTTTCAGCGGAAGAAATTCATTATTTGTTAGAATTGGCAAGTCAATTAAAGAAAAAACAGTTATCTGGAGAAATCTATACGCCACTATATGGAAAAACATTGGCGATGATTTTTGAAAAACCATCCACGCGCACAAGAGTGTCATTTGAAGCGGGAATGACTCAGCTTGGCGGTCATGCACTTTTTCTAAGCAGTGATGACTTGCAGCTAGGGCGCGGAGAAACAATTGCTGATACGGCGAAAGTATTATCGCAATATGTCGATGCGATTATGATTCGCACATTTACCCATAGTAAACTTGAGGAATTAGCGGAACATGCGACTATTCCAGTCATTAACGGGTTAACAGACGATGATCATCCGTGCCAGGCTCTTGCTGATTTATTAACCATTTACGAGATGAAGAAGAAGTTTAAGGACATTAAACTTGTCTATGTCGGAGATGGAAACAATGTGGCACATGCATTAATGATTGCCGCGGCGCAAGTAGGGATGGATTGCACAATCGCTTGTCCGGAAAATTATGCGCCGAAGCCAAGCTATGTCGAAGAAGCTTTACGAATCGCTAAGAATACAGGATCAAACATCGTAGTTACCCATAACCCATATGAGGCGGTAAAAGATGCTGATGTCATTTATACAGATGTATGGACAAGTATGGGACAAGAAAAAGAAAGCGCTGAACGCTTGAGCGTTTTTCAACCGTTTCAGGTAAACGCGGAATTAATGCAATATGCTAAACGTGATTACATTTTCCTGCATTGTTTGCCGGCTCACCGCGGCGAGGAAGTAACGGCAGATGTCATTGATGGTGAACACTCTGTCGTGTTTCAGCAAGCAGAGAACCGCCTTCATGTACAAAAAGCGATTTTATTGTCATTATTAGGATGAGAAAAAAGAGGCTGTCTCATAAGGGTCTGACCTCACGTGCGTTCAACAATATATAGTTCATTTATCCAATATTATGTCCTATATATTGTGTTGTGGGGTCTGGCCCTTGGCTTTTGAGACAGCCTTTTTTAGGTTTATTTGAATAATTCAGGAATAAGTGTAATCTTTTTCTTATCATTTTCAAAAATAGCTTTGTTATCCTGTTCTTTTTTATAGTTGATATCTAAAATTATATTCTTGAGTACTTCATTTATTTTTAGACCAATAAAATCACTAATGCCCCGACAATAAAACAATAATAAGAAAAATATTTCAAATTCCCGCGCTCCATAATTCCCATAAACCATTTCAGTGAGTAATAAGAAGCGACAAATGAGCCGATAAAGGCAAGCGCATACGGAATCCATAACGTGCCGATATGCGGATCATTGAGTAAATCAGAAAAGCTTAAAATCATTCCGCCGGCACTGACAGGGATGTAAAGTAGAAATGAAAAACGCAATGCTGTCTCTTGTTTCATTCCTAGCAGCATCGCCGCAACGATAGTCGCTCCTGAACGGCTAATGCCGGGAATTAAAGCAACTGCTTGAGCCATACCAACGATAAGGGCATCTTTTGTCGTTAATTCTCCATCTCGCTTATGTCCGCGTAAGTTGCGGATTACCCATAAGCCGATTCCCGTAATAATGAGCGTAAAACCTAATACTTTTATTGATTTAAAATATTCGGCAATTGCATCTTCAAATAAAATTCCAATTACTCCAGCAGGAATCGTACCAAGAATTAAATAGATGATAAAGCGAAAATCATCTTTTGCACTTTGTTCTTTTGTTGTTAAATATTTCATTCCATTTTTTGCTAAACGAAGCAAGTCTTCTTTGTAAATCAGTAATAACGCAAACAAAGAAGCGGTGTTCATAAGCAGTTCAAAACTAAGACCTTCAATTTTTAACTGTAAAAAGTGCTGGAGTAAAACGAGATGTCCGCTTGAGGAAATGGGAATTGGCTCAGTGAACCCTTGGAAAATTCCTAGCAATAAGTATTTAATAATAATCTCAAGCTGTTCCATCGTTTATTTCCTCCGACTGATTTTTTCGTACCTCATTATTTAACTATATTTTGCTTTCTCATGTAAACCATAATTGTGGTGAAAACGGGAATGTTAATAATGTAGTTTCGTTCTACAAGGAGGAATCAAAACATGGGTCAACGAAGACACTTTGTACCGGGAGATAAAGCTCCGAATAATGGAGTATATATTGAAATTGGGGAAACGGGATCCAACGTAAAAAACCCAAAGAAAATTAGGTTGAAAGCCGGGGACACGTTCCCGGAAACATCGAATCACAACCGCCATTGGACTTACGTACGTAAACCATAAAGAAAAGCGGCGCAAGAAGTAAATATTCAAATGCCCAGAGCCATCCTATTTCCGGGTGGCTTTTCAATTGAAAATAAAAAAAACAATCGGATATAATAAAAATAAAGGTCAAAAAAAGTCAAAAAGGAAGGCGAACAAGGCAATGGATATGAACAAAATGACAGAAAAAGTTCAAGAAGCATTCGTGTCTGCCCGATCGATAGCCATACAAAATTATCATCAAGAAATCGATATTGTTCATCTGTTACTCGCCTTAATCCAGCAACAAGACGGATTAGCCAGACGAATATTCGATTATCTTCATATTAATATTGAAGCATTTGTCAATGATCTACATGCACTAATAAAGAAAAAGCCGCAAGTGATGGGAGCAAGTGTCGAGGAAGGAAAAGTGTATATTACCCATCATCTCCAACGCCTGTTAGTGAATGCTGAGGAAGAAGCAAAACGATTACAAGACGAATACATCTCAGTCGAGCATTTGTTGTTGGCGCTAACGAATGATACACAAGCAAATGAAATAGTGAGCTTATTCAAAAAATATCATATTGAACGTCATTCGTTATTAAAAGTGTTAATGGATATAAGGGGGAATCAACGCGTGACGAGTGTAAATCCAGAAGCTACATATGAAGTGTTAAAAAAATATGGACGGGATTTAGTTGCTGAAGTAAAAGCGGGAAAAATCGATCCTGTCATTGGTCGTGACAGCGAAATTCGTCGCGTCATTCGCATTTTATCACGCAAAACAAAAAATAACCCTGTGTTAATCGGCGAGCCGGGGGTTGGTAAAACAGCTATTGTTGAAGGTTTAGCGCAGCGTATCGTTCGCAAAGATGTTCCGGAAGGACTAAAGGATAAGACGATTTTTGCGCTCGATATGAGTTCTCTCGTTGCTGGAGCGAAATTTCGCGGGGAGTTTGAAGAACGTCTAAAAGCTGTATTAAATGAAATAAAGAAAAGCGAAGGTCGTATTATTCTGTTTATTGATGAACTTCATACAATCGTTGGCGCTGGAAGAGCGGAAGGGGCAATGGATGCGGGCAATATGTTAAAGCCGATGCTTGCACGGGGAGAGCTCCATTGTATCGGTGCCACAACGCTAGATGAGTATCGCCAATATATTGAAAAAGACCCGGCGCTTGAACGCCGATTCCAACAAGTGCTTGTCGAAGAACCAACAGTAGAAGACACGATCTCTATATTACGAGGATTAAAAGAACGCTTTGAAATTCATCACGGGGTAAATATTCACGACCGAGCACTTGTTGCTGCAGCTACTTTATCAGACCGGTATATTTCTGAACGATTCCTTCCAGATAAAGCAATTGACTTAGTCGATGAAGCATGTGCCATGATACGGACTGAAATTGATTCAATGCCAACGGAACTTGATGAAGTCATGCGCCGAGTAATGCAATTAGAAATTGAAGAAGCCGCTTTACGTAAGGAAACGGATGAAGCGAGCAAAGAGCGTCTAGAAGCGTTGACAAAAGAATTGGCTGATTTGCGTGAAAAGGCAAACAGCATGAAAGTAAGGTGGCAGCAGGAAAAAGAGGCGATTCAAAACGTACGCAATTTGCGTGAGGCGTTAGAAAAGGCCAAACGAGAATTAGAGGAAGCAGAAAATGAGTACGATTTAAATAAAGCTGCTGAATTGCGTCATGGTCGCATTCCTCAGCTTGAAAAAGAGTTAAAACAGCTTGAACAGCAAATGAGTGAAAAACAAGAGGAAGGACGTTTGCTTCGTGAAGAAGTGACGGAAGAAGAAATCGCGGAAGTTGTGTCAAGATGGACAGGCATTCCACTTGCTAAACTTGTCGAAGGAGAACGCGAGAAACTATTGCGTCTTCAAGACATTTTGCATGAACGTGTCATTGGTCAAGATGAAGCGGTGGAGCTTGTTTCCGATGCAGTATTGCGCGCCCGTGCCGGCATCAAAGATCCAAATCGACCAATTGGTTCCTTTATCTTTCTAGGACCAACCGGAGTCGGAAAAACGGAGCTCGCCAAAGCGTTAGCACAGTCATTGTTTGACAGTGAAGAACAAATGGTGCGCATTGATATGTCAGAGTATATGGAAAAACACGCTGTATCTCGTTTAATTGGCGCACCTCCTGGATATGTTGGCTATGAAGAAGGTGGACAGTTAACGGAAGCGGTTCGCCGCAAACCTTATTCCGTCATTCTTTTAGATGAAATCGAGAAAGCTCATCCGGAAGTATTTAATATTTTGCTTCAAGTGCTTGATGATGGACGAATTACAGATTCGCAAGGCAGAACGGTTGATTTTAAAAATACGGTCATCATTATGACATCAAATATTGGTTCACACTTCTTGCTTGAAGGATTAACAAATGAAGGAGAAATTAAAGAAGAGACAAGGGAGCAAGTATTACAGCAATTGCGAGCACATTTCCGTCCGGAATTTTTAAATCGTATCGATGATATTATTTTATTTAAGCCGTTAACAGTGAATGAAGTAAAAGGAATTGTCGATAAATTAATTAGAGAGCTTAGCCAGCGGCTTGCCGACCGGCATATTACGCTAACATTGACAGACAAAGCAAAAGAATATATTGCAACTGCCGGCTTTGACCCTGTTTACGGAGCGCGTCCATTAAAGCGGTTTATTCAAAAACAAATTGAAACGAAATTAGCAAAAGAAATCATTGCGGGACACATAAAAGATTATAGCAATGTGCGAATTGATTACGAAAACGGCCAAATCATTATTGAAAAGCAATAAAAAAACGGACCGATTGTCTATCGGTCCGTTTTTTGTAGAAGATCAGCAGTATTCAGCTTATCATATAGATGACTAAGCAATTTTTAATGATGTTCTACAGGTTCGTTTGGAAGAACGTTTGCGATGGCAATAACGATAACTGTAGCAACTACAGCTAATAATGAACCAGTTGCGAAATCATAGGCATTACCTTGCATTGAGCTCACAACATATGTAGCCATGTGCACAAGCAAAAATGTCCAAAAGAAAGTCCAGAAAAATTTCATCGCTTTCACCTCAGTTTCCATGACATTCTTTTTTTATCTTAGCATAATTAACTTCGGTAGCAAAGTTGTTTTCTAAAGTTGTCGCTTTATCATGCTATTTTAGGCGAATACCCTTACCACTTTTATGATTTCACATAAATTATAATGTACAATTATGTACTGTGAAAGTAAAGGTGAAATGAGATGACAATCAAGGAACGCTTCTTTCAGATTGATGAGCAATGGTGTACCATTCATTTGCCTGAACGTCCTAACGGTTTTGCCATATTGGTCATTGGAGATACGAACCATTTTGTCAATGAAAAAACAAGCTTTTGGATACAACATGCGGGAAGAAGCCAACTTATTGAAGAATTACGAGAATACGGCTATACCATTTTTTATTCGAATTTATATGGAAGACATTGGGGAAGCCCAAAAGCAGCGCGGCTTGCTAAACAGCTCATTTATTACGTATTAAAAAGTGAAATATTAAACAAGCGAATCTATCTGCTTGCTGAAGGAATGGGGGCTTTAGCTGCTTTACGTCTAATGGATACGATGTCGGACCAAATTCGCGCAGTGGCGATGCTGAATCCATGTTTAGATTTGCAGGCACAAGTAGCCTATGAACAAGAAAATAAATTTTTTTACAAACGAATGATCAAAGAAATAGCCTCAGCCTATGAGGTAAAGGATAAAAATGTTTCCCCCGTTCTTTGGTCATTATCAACGAAACAAAAGTGCCTTCCAGTGAAAATATGGCAAATGTCTGGTGTTAATCATTATCCATCTTCGCTTCATTGCCGAAAATATGAAGAATTAAGGAAAACGTTGGGTTGCCCAATTAAGGTTATTTATCATTTGCCGGAAAAAAGATATGAAGTTTCTCATGCAATCCATAAGTTTTATCAAGAGAATAATGATTTATTATGAATTTCCTCTATCAAGTGTAGACAAATGGTAGAGGAATGATTTTTTTGGAAAAAAGAAATAAACTTTACCATATCGTCTCATGCATGTAAAATGAAGGTGAAAAAACAAGCGTTTTCAATATAGTTTTTATTAGGGAGAGAGGATTTGGGGGAGTGCAACATTTGATGAAAAAACCTCTTTTAGCGATGCTTTTATGCGTTTTTGTATTAGCGAGTTGTCAACCGCTAGTCCAAACAAGTGGACAGCTGAAAAAAGTCGGATTATTAGTTCCTGAAACAATTAATGATCAAGTTTGGGGAACGAAAGGATATAAAGGTCTGTTAAAGATTCAGTCGCAGTTTAAAGTAGATGTTTTCTATAAAGAAGGCATGGATAATGAAGCAGCCGTGAAACAAGCTGTGGCAGAATTTGACCGTAAAGGGGTCAATTTAGTTTTTGGACACGGAAGCGAGTACGCTGCATATTTCAATCGTCTAGCTTCGCAATACCCTCACATTCATTTCATTTGCTTTAATGGAGAAGCAAAGGAAAAAAATGTAACAAGTTTAAATTTTGCAGGTAACGCTATGGGGTTTTTTGGGGGGATGGTTGCAGGGGAAATGACAAAGACAAATAAAGTCGGAGTAATCGCTGCGTTTGAATGGCAGCCTGAAGTGAACGGTTTTTTTGAAGGAGCATTATACCAAAACGAAAATGTTGATGTGGAAGTCCGCTTTGTTGAACATTGGGATGATGTTCACCGTGCCCTAGAGTTGCTTGATGAATTAATTGCTGATGGCGTTGATGTTGTTTATCCAGCCGGCGATGGATATCATGTTCCCGTTATTGAAAAATTAAAGCAGCACGGTCTCTATGCCATTGGTTATGTTACTGATCAATCTGATTTAGGAAAGGTGACAGTTTTAACAAGTACTGTACAACATGTTGACCGCTTATATGAATTAGTTGCCAAACAATTTAATGAAGGGAAATTGAAATCAGGAAATTTATATTTTGACTTTCAGGATGGAGTCATTTCTATGGGAAAATTTAGTCCGCTAGTTGATAAACAGTTTCGTCAAGAACTGGCCAATGAAATTGAGCGTTATCAAAAGACAGGTAAATTACCTAATGAACAATAAGGCTATTTCCGCACACTCTTGCGGGAATAGCCTTTTTATCTATTTATTTTTTAAACAATTTGAATAAAGGGGGAATTTGCTTGACAATCGGCTTAAATTTCTCAAAGAACGAGACAATTGTATCAATATCTTGCATCAGCTGCATCAAATCGATTTGGTGTAGCGGATCTGAATAATTGGTTTCATCTGTTTTATGTTCTGTCATAGCTTGTCTTGATGGAAATGATCCGAACATGAGACGGGAAAATCGATCGTTATATTCATTTACTTCGTTTTGATCATCACTTTTCATGGAATCTCCCTCTTTCCATTTTTATTTACTAGTACTTTATGAAAAATTTAGGAGAGGCGAATAGACGATTGTCATTATTGAACAAAGGCAATTTCATATTGCACATCCCATAAAATTCAGTTAAAATTAGTACCAAGTAATAATAATTGGTTATATATATAAATATAAAAAGGGGTTGTTCGGCGTGAATGCAGGAATTATAGGGATAGGCCGATATTTACCTGAAAAAGTGCTAACAAACTTTGACTTAGAAAAAATGATGGATACAACTGATGAATGGATTCGGACGAGAACAGGAATTGAAGAACGAAGAATCGCATCAGACGATATGGATACATCTGATATGGGATATTTAGCAGCTTTAAAAGCGATCGAGCATGCAGGAATTTCTCCGGAAGATATTGACCTTATTTTAGTGGCAACAGTGACACCAGATCGTCCGTTTCCTTCTGTGGCATGTATGCTGCAGGAACGTTTAGGAGCCACAAAAGCGGCAGCGCTTGACATTAGCGCGGCATGCGCAGGATTTATGTACGGCATGGTTACGGCGAAACAATTCATTGAAACAGGTGCTTATAAATATATACTAGTAGTGGGAGTTGAAAAACTATCAAAAATTCTTAATTGGCAAGATCGCAACACGGCCGTTTTATTTGGTGATGGTGCCGGAGCAGTAGTCATGGGACCTGTCTCCGAAGGACGCGGCATTTTAGCGTTTGAGCTAGGAGCAGATGGAACAGGCGGAAAGCACCTATATCAAGATGAATATGTCATTATGAACGGCAGAGAAGTGTTTAAGTTTGCGGTAAGGCAAATGGGGGAATCATGTATTAACGTATTAGAAAAAGCGGGATTGTCGAAAAAAGATGTTGACTTTCTGATCCCGCACCAAGCGAACATTCGGATTGTCGAAGCGGCACGGCAGCGTTTGGAATTGCCGGAAGATAAGATGTCAACAACGGTCAGAAAATATGGAAATACTTCGGCTGCTTCGATTCCGATTTCGATTGTCGAAGAGTATGAGGCTGGAAAGATTAAAGATGATGATTTAATTATTCTGGTCGGTTTTGGCGGCGGATTAACATGGGGAGCCATTGCGTTACGCTGGGGCCGCTAATCAATGACAATTGACATTCTTTTATGTATTATTAAAAGAAAAAAGGAGCTGCGGAAAAGATGAAAAAGAGAAGAGTCGTTGTCACAGGCTTAGGTGCTGTTACGCCGCTAGGAAATGACGTTGAAACAACGTGGGAAAATTTAATTGCTGGAAAATCAGGAATCGGTCCGCTGACGCGCGTCAATCCTGATGATTATCCGGCGAAAGTAGCAGCAGAATTGAAAGATTTTAATCCGGAAAACTATATGGATAAAAGAGAAGCACGGAAAATGGACCGCTTTACGCAATATGCCGTTGCTGCTTCGTTGATGGCCGTGAAAGATGCGAATTTACAGATTACAGAAGAAAACGCACCACGTGTTGGTGTTTGGATCGGCTCAGGAATTGGCGGTATGGAAACGTTTGAGCAGCAGTTTGAAATCTTCCAACAACGTGGATATCGCCGCGTCAGCCCGTTTTTTGTGCCGATGATGATTCCGGATATGGCAGCTGGCCAAGTTTCAATTATTCTCGGGGCGAAAGGAATTAACTCGTGTACGGTGACAGCTTGTGCTACAGGAACGAACTCGATTGGTGACGCATTTAAAGTGATTCAGCGGGGCGATGCCGATGTTATGATTACAGGAGGAACTGAAGCGCCAATTACAAAGATGTCTTTAGCTGGCTTTTGTGCGAATACGGCACTATCAACGAATCCAGATCCAAAAACAGCAAGCCGCCCGTTTGATAAAAACCGTGATGGTTTTGTCATGGGTGAAGGCGCCGGTATCCTTGTACTTGAAGAATTAGAGCATGCATTAAAACGCGGTGCAAAAATTTATGCGGAAATTGTTGGTTACGGAGCAACAGGAGATGCTTATCACATTACTGCGCCAGCTCCGGGCGGTGAAGGCGGCGCGCGCGCAATGAGACAGGCACTTTCTGATGCAGGGATAAAACCAGAAGAAATTGACTATATTAACGCGCATGGTACAAGTACAGAATATAATGATAAATATGAAACAATGGCCATTAAAGAAGTGTTCGGTGAGCATGCTTATAAATTGGCGGTTAGTTCAACAAAATCGATGACGGGTCACTTGTTAGGAGCAGCAGGCGCTGTTGAAGCAGTGTTCTCCGTATTAACAATTAAAGAAGGGATTATTCCGCCGACGATCAACTATGAAACACCAGATCCAGAATGCGACCTTGATTATGTGCCAAACGTCGCCCGTAAACAAGAAGTGCGCGCTGTATTAAGCAACTCGCTTGGATTTGGCGGGCATAATGCGACATTAATCTTTAAAAAATATGAATAATAAATAAAGGGGCTGAATGGTCAGCCTCTTTTATTTTTTAGGGAAGTCATTTTTCACTTCACTTTTCCTATATTCATACGATAGTAAAAAAGATAAAGGGATGACGCGAAAATGGCTGTTTTGCCTACAGATGAATGGTTAATGAACTTGAAAAAGCACCCGATGGAATTATGTGAAAAACTAGTGCCGTATTTTAAAGAAAAAGAAGTGACTCCCCGCGAAATTTTTATACATTTGACAAGACACGGGATGTGCCAATCGACAAATGGATTACAGCAAGTTGTCCAAGAAATGAAAACAAAGCGTATATGGGAAAAAGCTGCCGAAATATATAAAGTACTAATAAAAAAATGGAATGGCCCAGATATTCCTATTTTTATTTTTCCGGCGGATTGGCGAAATGGGAGATTACAGCGCGAGTTTAACGGTAAAGGAGGCCTTTCCTATCGCGATAAACTGTTTTTGTTTTTGCTGCCGCATCATACAAAGAAGGAAATGGAAGCGTTAATCACTCATGAGTACAATCATGTTTGCCGGCTAAGGAGAATGGCAAAGAAAGAAGAAGATTATACATTGCTCGATGTGATCATTCTAGAAGGATTGGCAGAAAATGCTGTGCGTAAATATGTCGGCCTATCCTATAATGCAAAATGGACGACCTATTATTCTGCAAAACAATTAGCAGAATTTTGGCAGAGATATATTTTACCTTACCAATCTATTCATGTTACCCATCCGCTTTATGACCGTCTGCTTTATGGATTGAACTTCTATCCAAAAATGCTTGGCTATGCGGTTGGCTATGACCTTGTCAATCGTTGTTTACAAAAAAGAGAGGTCACTTTTGCAAAATTAATGTCTTTAACTTCCGAGCGAATAGTACAACTGGCTGAACGGGACGTTTCATAAGTGAAATCGTCTCTTTTATTGTTTAGTCATTCCTTTCTTTTCTTCATCATACATTTAGTAATAGATGGACAAGTTTTGTGAAGAAAAGGAATGGTGTGATGATACGAGTTTTCGTTTATCTAATCGGCTTTGGCTTTTCGATCATTGGCGGGGTTACCTCGATTGCGTATTTAAATATTATTACAGATGGAAAAGGCATAATCGATTATTTTTATTTTATAAGTAAAAAAGCAGAATGTTATTTATTTCCAATCGGTTTTTTTCTCATTTGGTTAAGCCTTTATTTTCCGAGCAATCAAGAATAAATGGATAAAAAAGGTTTAATTGGAATAAAATGAACTACCTCTGCCTATACTGATGGACAAATAGGTTTTGAAGTGAGGGGTATTTCATGTTGTATCTTCATGATATTTGGGTTAATTGGTTTGAAGGTGAAGAAAATGGTTATAACGTATGCTATTTTCATGAATGGCGTAAAGATGACCAAGTCGAACTTTTAGACCAAGTCCCTTTACTGAAAGTTTCCTCAGCATTGTATGACTATATTGAAAATAGCTTATCCGAAATTCCACTGGCGCTTCTTGAGGATGTATATCAAAAAGCATTTGTAAGAAAAAATCATGAACGTATCCAGTTAGATTATTGTTTTGTTATTTCTGACGGCAAGGGAATACTTGCTGTTGATACAATCGGCTATAACATTCCGATTCGTAAAAGTCGATTAATCCCAAGACAAGAGCAGTTAGTATACGATATGGTAGTGGAACAAGAGGAAGCTGTATATCCGTTTCATTCTTATGAGAAAGAGCATCATATTTTGTCGCCTTCACCGCACTTAATGAGCGGATTAACACGGAAAGAACGTCAGCTTAAGCAGCTTCTATTTATGGCTCTCGATCAGCTTTATTCAACAAAAAATGTGGCTGAAGTGCGTTATTGGTATACAGAGTGGGCTCCGGAAAAGTATCCTCACATTCAAAAAATGTCTTTTGAAGAGGCGTGGAATAACTTATATGAAGAGACAAAGTACGGATGGACGGACAAGCATGTTCAACTTTGTGAGAATTTAATTAAAGGCCAGCCGTTCTTTGAAAAGTTATGGGAAATGGAACAGGAGCCAAAAGTAAATTAAAAGAGGCTGTCTCATAAGGGTCTGACCTCACGAGTAATCCATAATATATAGTGTTCTTATTCAACGTTATGTCCTATATATTATGGTTGTGGGGTCTGACCCTTTGCTTAGACAGCCTCCTGTTTTTTTATTTTTTTCTCTTTCTTCCGAGTCCCATGGCATTTTCCATTTTCTTTAACATTTTATTGGCAACTTTATTTGCTTTTTCTGCTCCTTCATCAAGAACTTCGTCTAGCAAGTCGCTTTCCATTAAATTGTAGTATTTCTCTTGAATTGGCGTTAGTGTGTCGATGATGACTTGTGCCAGATCTGCTTTAAACTCTCCATATCCTTTTCCTTCGTATTCTTTTTCTAATTCGTCAATTGTTTTATTCGCTAAAATCGAATAAATGTTCAATAAGTTTGTAATTCCCGGTTTATTTTCTTTATCGTATTTAATAATGCCGTCGGAATCCGTAACAGCGCTTTTAATTTTCTTTTCAATTGTTTTTGCATCATCGAGCAATGTAATAAACGCTTTTTTGTTTGGATCTGACTTGCTCATTTTCTTTGTCGGGTCAGCAAGTGACATAATACGAGCGCCTACTTTTGGTATGCGTGCTTCCGGAATCGTGAAAATTTCGCCATATCGCTTATTAAAACGCTCTGCTAAATCGCGCGTTAATTCAATGTGTTGTTTTTGGTCTTCACCAACAGGAACGATGTCTGTGTTGTAAAGCAAAATGTCAGCCGCCATGAGCGGTGGATACGTTAACAAACCTGCGCTGACCGCTTCTTTACCTGCGGATTTATCTTTAAATTGCGTCATCCGCTCTAATTCTCCGATATAGGCGATGCATTGTAACATCCAACCAGCTTGAGCATGAGCTGGAACTTCTGATTGAATAAAAAGTGTTGCTTTGTTCGGATCGATACCAACTGCTAAATAGAGTGCAGCTAAACTGCGAATGTTTTTGCGAAGCTCAAGACGATCTTGTGGCACAGTAATCGCATGTTGGTCAACAATGCAAAAGTAACAGTTGTATTCGTTTTGTAATTCGACAAACTGCTTCATTGCTCCGATGTAATTACCAAGGGTAATGACACCGCTTGGCTGAATGCCAGAAAAAATCGTTTTCATCAAACCACTCCTTTACAAACATAATAAAAAACCCAATCGCTCCTAATAATAGTTAGGGACGATTGGGACCGCGTTGCCACCCTAGTTATTGTACCATAAGTACAATCACTCAACCCATGTTTATTGCAAAACATGGCACCTTTGTAACGTAAGGCGGACGTCCAAGCCTACTCTACGTTCAGCTTAGATGCTCGAAAGCCCATTCCATATTGCTAAGCAGCTTGTTCGCACCAACCACAAGCTCTCTGAATGCATCACAATATGTACTATTCTTTCTCATCGCATGCATATTTTTGCTAAATATTCTAAAGTAAATGTTTTTAAAATGCAAGCTTAGTGCATCAAATAGGCAACGATTAATGTAAAAAGAAAAATAAGCAATCCGGAAAAAAATATAGGTTTAGTAACGGAAAAAGTGTTTGGAACAACTGGTTCGTTATCAAGATTATCAAATTGAGCAACGTATTTTCCCATTTTTGTAGAACGGCGCAGGCGGCGATAGCTATAAATCAGCCCATTAAAAAAGCCGCCTTCATAGACGAATAAAAAGCCGCCAAGCATAATTAAAGGAAGAGATAATAAAAAACTAGTATTAATGAAAGTTAATAATGAAACATCCCCTTGAATCATTGTGACAATCAATGCCAGGAGCAACGTAGCTAAACTGATTTGAGCCGTTCGTATACTGATGTGTTTCATTTTTTCCTCCTAGAAGAAAACAGTTCGCTTATCTATTATATCATTTCATTACAAATGAACAAATGAGAGGAAGATGATAATCATGCTCGATACTAGGGGCAGGGTGCGTGTAATTCATTAATTTGTAACGTTTTTCTACTGAAAAATGTATTATAGATTATTCTCAAAATTATATCAACAAAACTTTTTGTATAATATAACAAATCATGAAAAAATAAACATAAAATTGTTAGTGTTTTTATAAAATGTAATAAAAACGTAAATGTAAGCGTTTTATTTTTTAGAAATTTGTAAATTTTTTATTTACATTCGTTAAAAAAACTTATAAAATTCTAAGTAATTAAATCGTATAAACGCAATTAGTAACAATAGCAAATTTAAAAATCTGAAAATTTGAATTTAAAAGATTGTAAAAAATTCTTTTCAAATATATTAATACAGTTTATAATGAAAATCGTAGGCGAAATCTTCTGATAAATCAGAAGGTAAAATAAAATCTTTACATATCCTAAGGGGGGAATTTTTGTGAAGAAGAAACTATCATTGTTTCTTGTCCTTCTTCTAGCTGTTTCAACATTTTTAGCAGCTTGTGGAGGCAAGAAAGAAGACGAAGCAGGTGACGAAAAACAAACGGATAAACCTGCTGAAACAAAGAAAGAGCAAGTATTAAACTTGCTTGAAACATCAGAGATCCCATCATTGGACTCTGCATTGGCGACTGACGCTGTTTCACTCAATGTTCTTAACAACATAATGGAAGGTTTATACCGTCTTGACAAAGACAACAAACCAACTCCTGGTATGGCGGAAAGTTATGAGGTAAGCGAAGACGGTAAAGTGTATACTTTCAAGCTTCGCGATGCAAAATGGTCTAACGGTGATCCAGTAACTGCGCATGACTTCGTATATGCGTGGAGAAAAGTATTAGATCCAAACACAGCGGCTGAATATGCCTACATCATGTATGACATTAAAAACGCAGAAGAAGTGAACACTGGCAAATTACCAGTTGACCAACTTGGCGTTAAAGCATTAGATGAGAAAACTCTTCAAGTAGAGTTAAAGAACCCAGTTCCATATTTCGTAAGCTTAACAACATTCCCGGCATTTTATCCGCAAAATGAAAAATTCGTAAAATCTCAAGGCGACAAATATGGCCTTGAAGCAAATACAACGATCTACAACGGTCCGTTCGTATTAAGCGAATGGAAACATGAGCAAGGTTGGACATATAAGAAAAATCCTAACTATTGGGATGCAAACACTGTTAAGTTAGAAACAATTAACGTAAATATCGTTAAGGATAATGCAACTGCTGTTAACCTCTATGAAACGAAAAAAGCTGATCGTGTCAGCTTAACAGCAGAGTTCGTTGATAAGTACAAAAACGACAAAAACTATAAAACTGAGTTAGAAGCATCTATTTTCTGGTTACGCATGAACACGAAAAATGAGCTTTTAAGCAATGTGAAAGCGCGTAAAGCTATTGCGATGGCATTTGATAAAGAAGGTATCACAAACGTTATCTTGAATAACGGTTCTGTTCCAGCGAACTATTTTGTTCCAAAAGGATTCGTTACAGGTCCTAATGGGAAAGATTTCCGTGAAGAAAACGGTGATCTTCTAAAAACAAATGTAGAAGAAGCGAAAAAATTATGGGCTGAAGCGAAGAAAGAGCTTGGCAAAGACCAATTCACTCTTGAACTTCTCAACTATGATTCTGACAGCGCGAAAAAAGTTGGTGAATACTTAAAAGAGCAGCTTGAAACGAACCTTGAAGGCTTAACAATTAACATTAAGCAACAGCCGTTCAAACAAAAACTTGATCTTGAATCAAAAATGCAATATGACCTTTCATTCTCTGGTTGGGGTCCAGACTATCAAGACCCTATGACATTCATCGATTTATGGGTAACAAACGGTGCTCACAACCAAACTGGCTGGTCTAACCCTGAATACGACAAGCTTGTACAAGATGCGAAAACAACATTGTTAAGCGACTTGCAAGCTCGTTGGGATGCAATGCTTAAAGCTGAAAAAATCGCTCTTGAGGAAGCACCAATCGCTCCTATTTATCAGCGTGGTCTTGCTTATTTAGAGCGTGAATACGTGAAAGGTATCGTGAGCCATCAATTTGGTGCTGACTACAGCTACAAATGGGCGTACATCGAGTAATCGTTCATAGCCTAAAAGGAGAGTATATGCTTTTGCATATACTCTCCTTTTGACTGATGGAGCAAAAATTGTAGAAAAATGACGAAGATTAAGAATATTGTGTGAGAATGGGAGGTGCTATCATGGCACGCTATACGCTTCAACGTTTCATTTATATGATTATTACGTTGTTTATTATTGCATCAGCCACGTTCTTTTTAATGAAACTACTTCCTGGTTCTCCGCTTACGAACCAAGAAAAACTAACACCTGAACAAAGACAAATTATTTTAGAGAAGTACGGATTAAATGATCCTGTTCCTGTGCAGTATGTCAACTATTTAAAAAATTTAGTTCAAGGCGATTTAGGGGTTTCATTCCAGTATGATAATCGTCCTGTCACTGAGTTGATTGGTGAACGGATTGGTCCTTCTGCACAACTCGGTTTCCAAGCGTTAGTGTTTGGAACGATTGTTGGTTTATTATTAGGGATTTTCGCAGCGGTTCGCCATAATACAGCAGGAGATTATGCGGCTACTGTTATATCTGTATTAGGTATTTCAATTCCTTCTTTCGTTTTCGCAGCACTTTTACAATATTATATCGGTGTTAAATTGCAATTGCTTCCAGTCGCGTTCTGGGAAGGATTTGAATATACAATTATGCCAACGCTTGCACTTTCGATGGGGGTTATTGCCAACATCGCTCGCTTTACAAGAACGGAAATGCTTGAAGTATTAAGCTCTGATTATATATTAACAGCGCGTGCAAAAGGTGTAAGTCAAGCCGGTGTCATTTTTAAACACGCGATTCGTAACGCACTAATTCCAATCGTTACAATTCTTGGTCCAATGGCTGTTAACTTAATGACCGGTACGCTTGTTGTTGAACAAATTTTTGCAGTGCCTGGTTTAGGTGAGCAGTTTGTCCGCTCGATTAACTTAAATGACTACACAGTAATTATGGGAACGACATTATTTTATTCTGCGTTATTAATTTTGGTAATCTTTATTGTCGATATTTTATATGGAGTTATTGACCCACGTATTCGTTTAGCGGGAGGGAAAAAATAATGAATAAACTAGACTATCAAAATTTATCACCAGAGCTATTTCAACCCGCTCCTGTCAATACTAGTGATCAAGAAAAAATTAATCGTCCTAGCTTAACATTTTGGCAAGATGCGTGGATTCGTCTGCGCAAAAATAAAGGGGCAATTGCTGGATTAATTATGATCATTATTTTAACACTTATGGCGATCATTGCCCCGATGACAAGTGACTATTCTTATAAAGAGCAAGATTTAAAGAGAGCCAAATTGCCTCCAAAAATACCAGTATTAGAAAATATTAGCTGGCTTCCTTTTGACGGAAAGGATGCGAACGGTGTTGACGTCTATGAGCAGCGTGGAATTAAAGAATATTATTGGTTTGGCACAGACGATTTAGGACGTGATTTATGGACAAGAACATGGTATGGTGCACGTATTTCCTTATATATCGCTCTTTTAGCGGCGGTAATTGATTTATTAATTGGAGTTATGTATGGTGGAATTTCTGGATTTTATGGTGGTCGTGTCGATAACGTCATGCAGCGTATTATCGAAATATTAGTCGGTATTCCAAACTTAATTGTCGTTATTTTGTTTATTCTTATTTTGGAGCCGGGAATCATTTCGATTACAATTGCAATGGTTATTACTGGTTGGGTAACGATGGCGCGGATTGTCCGCGGTCAAATTTTAAAGTTGAAAAACATGGAATATGTTCTGGCGTCTCGTACGCTTGGAGCGACAAATTCACGTTTAATTTTTAAACATTTAATTCCAAACGTAATTGGTCCAATTATTATCACGACAATGTTTACAATTCCATACGCGATTTTTACAGAAGCATTTTTGAGCTTTATCGGCTTAGGTATTCGCCCGCCAGAAGCGTCGCTTGGTTCATTAGTAAGTGAAGGATATAAGTCGATCCAAACATTCCCGCATATGATGATGATTCCAGCGATTGTCATTAGCTTGTTGATTTTAAGTTTTAACTTAGTCGCTGATGGATTGCGTGATGCGCTCGATCCAAAAATGCGTAAATAAGGTCAATAGGGAAGGAGAAGAGAAAATGGAAAAAGTGTTAGAAGTCAAAGATTTGCATATCTCCTTCGATATACATGCTGGCGAAGTTCAAGCTGTTCGCGGCGTCAGCTTTGACTTATATAAAGGGGAAACATTGGCGATTGTAGGGGAGTCCGGCTGCGGAAAGTCCGTTACCTCTAAAGCGTTAATGCGTCTATTGCCGACTCCGCCAAGCCGCATTAAACAAGGCGAGATTTTGTTCGAAGGAAAAGACTTAACAAAGCTATCTGAGAAGGAAATGCAAGAGATTCGTGGTGCAAAAATTTCAATGATCTTCCAAGATCCGATGACATCGCTAAACCCAACGATGACAATTGGAAAACAAATTATGGAAGTGTTATTAAAACATCAAAAACTCTCGAAAAATGAAGCGCGTAACCGTGCAATCGAACTATTGCAGCTAGTAGGCATTAAAAATCCAGAGTTGCGCATTAAACAATATCCGCACCAATTTTCTGGTGGTATGCGTCAACGTGTTGTCATTGCGATGGCGCTTGCGTGCAATCCGAAAGTGTTAATTGCCGATGAACCGACAACAGCGCTTGACGTAACGATTCAAGCACAAATTTTAGAGCTTATGAAAGACATCCAAAAGAAAATGGGTATGTCCATTATCTTTATTACGCACGACCTTGGTGTTGTTGCGAATGTGGCAGACCGCGTGGCGGTAATGTATGCTGGAAAAGTAGTCGAAATTGGTACGGTCGATGAAATTTTCTATAATCCGAAACATCCATACACATGGGGCTTGCTTGCTTCCATGCCTAGCTTAGATCATAAAGATGAAGAGTTATACTCAATTCCGGGAACTCCTCCTGATTTATTGAATCCGCCGAAAGGAGATGCGTTTGCGCCGCGTAATCCGTATGCGATGAAAATTGACTATGAGCTAGAGCCGCCAATGTTTAAAGTATCTGACACGCATTATGCGGCTACTTGGTTACTTCATGAGAATGCGCCAAAAGTAGAGCCGCCAAAAGTGGTACAGGAACGCATGCGTCAATTTGCTTTATCTTCAGGAAAGAAAGGAGGAGAATTCCGTGGCTAAACAAAAACTCCTCGAAGTAAGAAATTTAAAACAATATTTTAAAACGGGCAAAAATCAAATTGTTAAAGCAGTTGATGGAGTATCTTTTGATATATACAAAGGAGAAACGCTTGGTCTTGTAGGAGAATCCGGTTGCGGTAAATCAACGACTGGAAGAACGATCATTCGCCTATATGAAGCAACAGAAGGTGAAGTATTGTTTAACGGTGTGAATGTTCACGGCAAAAAGTCGAAAAAAGAATTAAAAGAACTGAACCGGAAAATGCAAATGATTTTCCAAGACCCGTATGCATCACTAAATCCACGTATGACAGTAGCCGACATTATTGCCGAGGGAATTGACATTCACGGTCTTGCGAAAACGAAAGAAGAGCGCATGCAAAGGGTATACGAATTGCTTGAAACAGTTGGGTTAAATAAAGAACATGCGAATCGCTATCCTCACGAATTTTCCGGAGGTCAGCGTCAACGTATCGGGATTGCTCGTGCTTTAGCGGTTGAACCAGAATTTATTATTGCTGATGAACCGATTTCTGCCTTAGACGTGTCCATTCAGGCGCAAGTTGTTAATTTAATGAAAAAATTGCAGCGCGAAAAAGGATTAACATATTTATTTATTGCCCATGACCTTTCAATGGTAAAATATATTAGCGACCGAATCGGTGTTATGTATTTCGGGAAATTGGTGGAATTGGCAGATGCGGAAGAGTTATATCGCAATCCGATTCATCCATATACAAAGGCGTTGTTGTCTGCGATTCCATTGCCAGATCCAGAAACAGAACGCGTTCGCAAGCGCATTGTGTATGACCCATCGCAACATAATTATAAAGAGGGAGAGGAACTTAGCTTCCGTGAAATTACGCCAGGACATTTCGTTTTATGTTCTGAAGCGGAGTATAAACAATATAAAGCAATGTACACATGAAAAGGGCTGTCCCGAAAGTAGAAAATCTACTGGAGGGGATAAGCCCTTTTCCTTTATGAAGAAGTTGCATCTTTATTATACTACTGTTTTAAATTGTTTTGACTGAATATTTTTGAAAATATTGTTAACAAAAAAGCTGACTCAAATAAAGTAACGCTCACCCTATTTCAATATCGTTTGTATTCGTGGATAGTCGGATGTTTATGAGCCAGTTGCATGATTTTCTTATTTTTTTCCGCCAATGAGTTTCCATCCTGTTTGCGTCTTTGCTGTTTGATTTACGTTTTCCATTCGGTCGGAACCGCCAAATAGTTTCTCGCCAATACCGTTAACAAGCACTCCCATAACGGCCGTAATGCCGATTACTAACAGTGCAACAATGGTAAGATCAATAAAATATTGTGCCACTCATATCCCCTCCGTTGTCAACAATTTCTCCTAGCTCCATTTTAGAAGATTTTCCTTCCAATTGAAAGAAATAGTTTAGATTATTCTGCAAAGGACTTTGTTCGGGTATCACGGTAGAAAAGCGTGAATAACCAAGAAAATAGTTATAAATAATGGATAATCAACACTCATGTAAACCAGACGCAATATTACATCAAACGTAATCATTTCATCTCCTTTGTGTTAATATGTTCTCCAATTTGAACATGAATGTTTTCGAAGTAGCGATGAAAGAGATTTGTACAACAGGTATGGCAATTCTGTTTTGCGATAAAGTTAGAAAAAATATATCTTTCTAAACAAATTTGTTGTATAATATACAATAGAAATTACTTGATTAAAGTAATTTCAAATTAATATGTTTTTTAATCATTGGTTCTAGTCCTTGCTAGCATAGAGATTGACTGCTTTTATTGATATATATATTTCGATCCTGTTAAGGGAGTGAAGCCGAGTTATGGTAACATTGTACACTTCACCAAGTTGTACGTCATGCCGAAAAGCAAAGGCATGGTTAGAGAAACATAATATTCCTTATGTTGAGCGAAATATTTTTGCTGAACCATTAACGATTGAAGAAATTAAAGAAATTCTTCGTATGACAGAAAATGGAACAGATGAAATTATTTCTACACGCTCTAAAATTTTTCAACAGCTAAATATAAATCTTGAATCGATGCCGCTGCAAGATTTGTATGAAGTGATTCGGCAAAATCCAGGTCTTTTGCGAAGACCGATTATCATTGATGAGAAGCGCTTGCAAGTTGGTTATAACGAAGATGAGATTCGCCGTTTCCTGCCAAGAAAAGTGCGGACTTACCATCTTCGCCAAGCGCAGCGGCTTGTTAATGAATAAAAAACTTCTACATGGTTTTTCCATGTAGAAGTTTTTTATTTATTAATGCGTTCGTGCCCGACGGTTTAAAAGGGTTCCAAGCAAAATGACAATAATGATTGTGAGAACTGGAAGAATGGATTTGAAAAAGGTAAATTGGTCATATATATATTGGATTCTCTGTTCATTTGTCATCATTTTTCCTGATGTGTAAGCTAAAATAGCTGCCCCGATATAAACAAGGATAGGATAACGTTCGATCCAATGAAGAATGACTTTGCTGCCAAAGATAATAATAGGAACAGAGAGAAGAAAACCAAAGATGACAAGAGAAGTATTGCCATGAGCCGCACCGGCAATTGCAATTACATTATCTAATCCCATCGCAATATCTGCTGTTACAATCGTTTGTACCGCCCGCCAAAGTGTAGCTCCAGGTTTTATAACAGCAGCATCTTCTTTTTCAATAAGAAGTTTCAATGAAATAAAAAGTAAGATGATGCCGCCAACTAACTGTAAAAATGGAACTTTCAACAAATAGACAACTGTAGCTGTCAAAATAATGCGAACGATAATGGCTAGCGCTGTTCCTAATAGGATGGCAAGATTCCGCTGGCGTTCAGGAAGATTGCGGCTTGCCATCGCGATGACCACTGCATTATCTCCACCGAGAATAATATCAATGCCGACTATGATTAATATAGAAGAAATATGTTCATATATCATTCGTTTCCCCCGCTAATATTTTTCGTTTCAAAAAAAGTATAGTAGGACATGTCTAGTTTCATAACTAATTTTTAAAATTAGGGGGGTTTTTTATTTCCCTTCTTGCTTGTTTTATCATAAAATAGAAGTACAAGGCATATGCTTTTAGTTATAGAGCGTTTGCTAGGGGGTCAAAAGTCCCTTCAACATTCATGAACAGGAAGGGAGAGTCGTTCATATGGAAATGGAACGTATTAATGAGCACACTGTTAAATTTTACATCTCATATGTTGACATAGAGGAGCGCGGCTTTGATCGCGAAGAAATTTGGTATAATCGCGAGCGGAGCGAAGAGCTTTTTTGGGAAATGATGGACGAGGTTCATAGCGAAGGAGATTTTTCTCTTGAAGGTCCACTTTGGATTCAAGTACAAGCGTTGGAAAAAGGATTGGAAGTGTTAGTAACAAAAGCGCAGCTGTCTAAGGATGGCAGCAAGCTTGAGCTTCCGCTTCCGGGAGATAAATTAAAAGATTTTCCGGTAGATGAAAAAATTGAAGAGTTGCTTGACCAGCATTTTCATGTGGAAAAAGGTGTAGAAGTTTTACCGGAAGATGATGAAGAAGCTCTTCATTTCACGATTTATTTCAAGGATATTGAAGATTTGATTGCTTTAGCACATCGTGCCGATTTTACAAATCTCAATAATCGTTTATTCATGTTCGAAAATCGTTATTATTTATATGTTGAATTTAACGAAGAGGATTATGAAGAACATGAAATTGATAATATGTTAAGTCTGTTGTTAGAATATGGAATGGACTCACAGCTAACGATTTATCGGCTTGAAGAATACGGAAAAGAGATTATTCATGACAACGCTTTAGCGACGTTAGCAAAACATTTTCCATTGAAATAAAAGGGCTGTCCCATAAAGGGTCTGACCTAGCACACCATTCACCATATGTCGTGTCGTTGCAAACATGATGTATGATATATTGTGGTTGTAGGGTCTGACCCTTTGTTTTAGACAGCCCTTTTTTTCCGCGAAGTGAATCTGAGTGTAATGGTCAGGTGAAAATCGTTGCGAAACGCATTGCAAGTTCTCATATTCATTTTTTTAATCGGTATTTTATTTTTCATTTCCAAAGACTACTTAGAAGGCTGGATTCTTGGTTTTCTCAGCCTTTTGATCACTTGTTCGGTTATTTTTATCGCGTTTGTAATTTCCTTAGAGAACCGGCATCCGACACAAACATTGACGTGGTTGGTTGTACTTGGAAGTTTTCCGTTGCTTGGCTTTTTCTTTTATTTAATGTTTGGACGAAATTATCGAAAAAAACGGTTGTTTAAGAAAAAAGCGGCACTCGATGAGCAAACTTTTTTAAAGTTCGAAGGAAATCGCCATTTTCAATCTGAGAATCTTCACTATATAAGTGAGCATCAACAACCTTTGCTTCGGCTTGCTCATCGCCTTGGGAAAAGCCCGATTTCGCTTGCTACCGAAACGAAAGTACTCACAAACGGAGAAGCTACTTTCTCGGCGATTTTTAAAGAATTGAAAAAAGCGACCCACCATATCCATTTAGAGTACTATATTGTAAGGCATGATGGAGTCGGACAGCAACTAAAAGAAATATTAATCGAGAAGGCGAAAAAAGGAGTTCATGTCCGGTTTCTTTATGATGCCGTTGGAAGTTGGAAACTTTCCAAGGCATATATTGAGGAGCTGCGAGAAGCAGGAGTGGAAATGGTTCCTTTTTCTCCTGTCCGTTTGCCGTTTTTAAATGACAAAATTAACTTCCGCAACCATCGAAAAATTATTGTCATTGACGGGACAATTGGGTTTGTCGGCGGCTTAAATATTGGTGATGAATATTTAGGGAAAAATGAGTATTTCGGCTTTTGGCGCGATACGCATCTATGGCTCAAAGGAGAAGCGGTGCGCACGCTTCAGCTTATTTTTTTGCAGGACTGGTATTATATGACGGGTCAAACGCTATTAACGTTGAACTATTTATCGCCCCAGCTTGCCGAAAATAGCGGCCAAGGTGGCGTTCAGTTGATTGCCGGCGGTCCGGATAACGAATGGGAAGTCATTAAGCATTTATTTTTTGCAATGATTACCTCAGCTAAAAAATCCATTTGGATTGCTTCACCATATTTTGTTCCCGATGAAGATATTTTAACAGCTTTAAAAGTGGCGGCATTAAGCGGAATTGATGTCCGCCTTCTCGTTCCGCAACGTCCTGATAAAAAAATTGTTTTTTACGCATCCCGTTCGTATTTTCCGGAGTTGCTTGAAGCCGGAGCGAAAATTTATGAATATGGGAAAGGTTTTTTGCACAGCAAAATTATTATCGTCGATGGAGAACTTGCTTCCATCGGAACAGCTAATATGGACATGCGGAGCTTTCATCTTAATTTTGAAGTGAATGCCTTTTTGTATCATACAGACAGCACAAAAACACTTGTCAGTGATTTTCTTCAAGATATCGAAGATTCAACGCTTATTGACTATGACGTGTTTAAAAAGCGCCCGATTTGGATTCGCATTGCAGAATCCACAGCAAGATTATTATCGCCGCTTCTTTAATGAGGCTGTCTCATAAGGGTCTGACCTCACGTGCGTTTCACAATATATAACTCATTTATCGAACATTATGTCCTATATATTGTGTTGTGGGGTCTGACTCTTCGCTTTTGAGACAGCCCTTTTTAGTTAAAAGCAGGATTTTTTTAGAAAGCAAAGAATCTATTAAATATTTTATTGTGTAAGGGGGATGATGATTTGCTTGTTGCCTTGCTAAAAAATGGCTCGCCTATATCTTTGTTAGATAATTGGAGTATTGAGCAGCTTGATTTATTGAGGAAAAAGGAAACGTTTATTTGTCCGATATGTAAAAATGAGGTTGTTTTAAAATTAGGAAGAAAGCGCATTACACATTTTGCTCATCGAAAAGAAGCTGCTTGTGCGATAGAGCATGAAACAGAGTCTTCTTATCATTTGTCAGGAAAAGCGGATTTGTTTCAATGGTTACAAAGGCAAGGTTTAAAGGTAAAACTTGAACCATATTTGCAGTCCATCCAGCAACGCCCTGATTTGCTGCTTTCATATAAAGGAAAAACATACGCCATCGAATATCAATGTTCCACAATTAGTGAAGAACTGTTTCGAAAGCGGACGGCTTCGTTTTTAAAAGCAGGAATGAAACCATTATGGATTCTCGGTGCGAATCGTTTCCATCGCTCTTCTGCTTATTCTTTCAGACTTTCCACTTTTCAATGGCTGTTTGCCCATCCGGCACTACCTCAATCCCATTTCTTTATTCTTTACTATTGCCCACAAACAAAACGATTTTTCCGTATTGTTCCTCTTGCCTCTTTTTCCGTTTATAACACTTTCTCAATTGTCATTATTGATTCCGCTGAACGGTTATCCTTCGAAAAATTGTTCCATATTGATGCTATTTCATTGCCTAGTATGTTTTGGCACGAATGGTTTATGCAGAAAAAACGTTGGCGGCTGACGTTTCCTTTTTATCCAACGAAAGAAAATCGCCTCGTTTGTGCGTATTTTTATAAACATAATATCGTTCCTGCACTTTTTCCAACTGAAGCAGGTTTGCCGGTTAAATATGGCTATTTGTTTGAAACACCACCGTTTATTTGGCAAACGTATATATTAATTATGATGATGAAAAAACAAAAAAACGGCATATTCTATGTTAGCGATGTATACTCATCCATCCGCCAAATGGTGCGCACTCGCAAACTAAAAGTAAGAAACTTGCCAATTCACTACTTTCGCGCGATTAACGAGTATTTATTATTGCTTGTGCAACTAGGATATATAAAAATAGTTAATAGTACGACATTTCAGCTAATCAAACCGTTTACTATTCCAAAAACGATTGAGGAAGCGCTCAGAATGGATCATGAATTACTTAAAATAATTGAAAAACGCGGTTTTATCCTTTAGTTTAGAGGGAATTTTTGAAAAAATCGAGAATACTATTAAATGCAGCAATAAAGGAAAAGGAGGTTTGCCGGCATGGCAGAAAATAAAACGGTCAAATCGCTTCCGTCCCGAAGCGAAATTCCTATTGAGGACACGTGGAGATTAGAAGACATTTTTCCTACAGATGAAGCGTGGGAACAAGAATTTCAAGAAGTGAAAAAAATGATTCCAAACATTTTGAACTACCAAGGAAAACTTGGAGAATCAGCGGACGTTCTTTATGAGGCGCTTCAATATCAAGATGAATTATCGATGCGGTTAGGCAAGTTATATACATATGCCCATATGCGCTACGACCAAGATACAACGAACTCATTTTACCAAGGTTTGAACGACCGTGCTTCCAATCTTTATTCTGAAGCAGCAAGCGCGATGTCGTTTATCGTTCCGGAAATTTTATCGATTGATGAAAATAAACTAAAAACGTTTCTTGAAGAAAAAGCAGAATTGAGATTGTATGAACATGCTTTAGATGAAATCAACCGTCAACGTCCGCATGTTTTATCAGCGAAAGAAGAAGCACTGCTCGCTCAAGCGGCAGAAGTAATGGCCTCATCAAGCAATACGTTTGGAATGTTGAACAATGCTGATTTAACATTTCCAACAATTATCGACGAAAATGGCGACGAAGTGGAAGTAACACACGGCCGCTATATTCGCTTTCTTGAGAGCGAAGATCGCCGCGTACGCCATGATGCGTTTAAAGCGGTATATGAAACATACGGAAAATATAAAAACACATTTGCCAGCACATTAAACGGGGCGATTAAAAAGGATAACTTCTTTGCGCGCGTCCGCAATTACAAATCAGCCCGTGAAGCGGCATTAAGCAGCAATAACATTCCAGAAAGCGTGTACGACAATCTCGTCGAGACGATTAATAAAAACTTGCACTTGTTACAACGCTATGTCCGCTTGCGTAAAAAAGTATTAGGCGTTGACGAATTGCACATGTATGACCTATATACACCGCTTGTGAAAAATGTAAACATGAAAGTCACATATGAAGAAGCCAAACAGTATTTGTTAAAAGGATTAGCTCCCCTTGGTGAAGATTATTTGAATGTCATTAAAGAAGGCTTTGAAAACCGCTGGGTGGATGTCCATGAAAATAAAGGAAAACGAAGCGGAGCGTACTCATCAGGTTCATATGGCACAAATCCATATATTTTAATGAACTGGCAAGACAATATAAACAACTTGTTTACGCTCGCTCATGAATTTGGGCATTCTGTACACAGCTACTACACAAGAAAAACGCAGCCATATGTATATGGTAATTATTCGATTTTCGTCGCAGAAGTAGCATCGACATGCAATGAGGCGCTGTTAAACGATTATTTACTAAAAACGATTGATGATGAGAAAAAACGTCTTTACTTGCTCAATCATTATTTGGAAGGCTTTCGCGGCACGGTATTCCGGCAAACGATGTTTGCTGAATTTGAACATACGATTCATCTCAAAGCGCAAGAAGGGGAAGCATTAACGGCTGATTTGTTGACATCGATTTATTATGATTTAAATAAAAAATATTTTGGCGATGACATTGTCATTGACGAAGAGATTGGTTTAGAATGGGCGCGCATTCCGCACTTTTATTACAATTACTACGTCTACCAATATGCGACAGGATTCAGCGCGGCAACCGCATTAAGCAAGCAAATTTTAGAGGAAGGCGAGCCAGCTGTAAAGCGTTATATTGAGTTCTTAAAAGCGGGAAGCTCCGATTATCCAATTGAAGTGTTGAAAAAAGCGGGCGTCGATATGACGACAGCGAAGCCAATTGAGGAAGCGTGCGAGGTGTTTGCACAAAAATTAGAAGAAATGGAACAACTTTTATCATAAGCAAAAGTAAAAAGGGCTGACCCCATCAGTGTCTGACCTCACGGGCAACCTACAATATAGTTGTTTTACGGTTGCGGGGAGTGGCACTTTTATTTAGGGTCAGCCTCTTTGTTTAAATCCGTTAAAGCGATTTCGATTATTTAATATCCATAATGTAAAGAGAATGGAGAAAAATAATAGAGGTGCTGTAATAAAGAGCGGGACAAGATTCATAAGTCCTAATAAATAGAAAAATAAAGAAACAATCGTCATTAATATTCCAAAAAAGAGCGCAAATTTTTTCATAATCCCCTCCAAAATGGTCCTCATTCTTATTTTAACTATATGATGGTTAACAAAATTCATTCATGATAACTTGGAGATGAGGTTACAACGATGGTGGTCAAAGTTTAAATATGTTGTTATTTAACATGTTCACCGAGAAGTCTCCCACCTCTAAGGGAAGTGTAGGTGAGAGAGGTTCATTAATCAATAACTTCGTTGAATTATGACAAAAATGTGAACAATAACACAAAGTTATTGTCAAAACTCGACAAGATTTGCTATTATAATAGCGTGAATGAAATCACAAACAAACTTATACCCCTTTGTTTGACCGTGAAAAATTTCTCCCATCCCCTTTGTTGTCTTGATGACGCGAAAAAGACTCGGCGAATGCCGAGTCTTTTTCTTTATCTCATTTGTTCCGTACAGGAGATATATCGCCAAAATGTCCCATATTTCACAGGAACTTTTTCTACTTTTTGTTTTAACTGCAATTTTTTCATTTCTCTTTCGACTTCATTTGGCGTCATATTATAGACAACCGCGACTTCTTTTGTAGCAACAAAGCTAAAATAACTTAAAAATGACTCCAATGGTGGTGGAGGAGCTGGTTCAGGCGGAAATCCGAGCATTTCATGCATAAGCTCTACATAGATTTCATAAGGATAACAGCCGGAAATTTTTATTCCTTCTTCTTCAATATTTTCGTTGAAGAAAACAAGTGATGGAATTTCATGAACATCCATTTCTGAAGTAATTTTTAAGTCACATTGAAACGCTTTAGCTGCACTATTTGAGTAAAGGTCTTTTATAAATTCATCCACATCGAGCTGAACGCTTTTGGCACATTCAATTAATATCGCTGGATTAGAAATATCTTGTTTTTCTAAAAAAAGGATTTCCTGTAACTTTCGTAAAAACCGGATTCCTGCGCGCCGCCCTTGTAGCTCTGCTGCTTTAATAGCAATAGAGGCAGCGTAAGGAGTAGAAATTGGATTTTCAAACGATAAACTTCTGTCACAGGACATTCTGGAGCGGCTTGTCGTTCGCTCCCATGTTTGTGCAATAGTTTCAAATTTTTGCTTTTTCGTTATATTTAACGTTGCTAATTTTCCGCTTAATACATATCTGAGAGTAAAATAGCGCCCGTATTCAATAAACAGTTTTTTAATGATTGGCTCAAGCGCCCAGCATTCAGGACATAACGGATCGATAAATAAATAAATTTCTAAAGGTTTTTTCTCGCTTTGGCAATGCTGGGAAGTTAGCCAAGTGTTTGTCTTTTTCCCAGCTAACTTGTCGCTCAAGTGAATACTCCTTTCTCTGTAGAATTGTCTGGTGTATTAATCATATGATGAGCTGTTAAAACGAGACGTTGAAAAAACTCTTCACGTATGGGTCCAGATAAGCCAACCTCATCCATGGCTTCGCTCATACAAGAAAGCCATGCTTTTGCTCGTGTAGGTGTAATTTCGAACGGTAAATGGCGAGCTCGCAGCATTGGATGGCCATGTTCTTCCGTATAGAGGGGTGGACCGCCTAAATATTGTGTTAAAAATTGTTTCTGTTTTCTCGCTGTTTCCGTTAAGTCTTTCGGGAAAATTGGCGCTAAATCGGGATGTTTTGCTACACGTTTATAAAAAGCTTCAACAAGCTTTGAAATCATTTCTTCTCCGCCAATCGCTTCATAAGGGGTCTCGAATTGCTTTGACATGTTCCAAAACTCCTTTAGGAAATAAGTATTACGTACTGCTATTTTAACAATCATAATGGTTTATCTCAAATAAAGCGTCTCAAAAAAGAAAAGCGAAGGCGGCTCGCTTATCCCCGAAACGCGCTGGAGGACCCGCGAGGAGGCTGTCGTCGCCACAGCGGGGCCGAAGCATCGCGAGGGGATAGCCGCCGGAGCTAGACAAAAAGAAAAGCGAAGGTGGCTTGCTTGGCTCTCGAAGCCAAATGTTCTTCGCCTGCAGAAGTGCTTGACACTTCCAAGGCGAAGGTTATTTGGCAGAAGAGAGCTAGCCACCGGAGCTAGACAAAAAGAAAAGCGAAGGCGGTTAGACAAAAAAAGAAAACCCGCCTTCAATCGAAATAGCGGGTTTTGTTTATGAATAGTATGTGTCCATCACCTTTTTCACATACGCTTGCGTTTCTTTAAACGGAGGGATTCCACCATATTTATCGACGTTTCCAGGGCCTGCATTGTAAGCAGCAAGGGCAAGTGCGATATTTCCATTATAGCGGTTTAGCAAGTTTCTTAAATATTTTGTTCCTCCTTCAATATTTTCAACGGGGTCAAAAATATTATTAACACCTAACATTTTTGCTGTACTCGGCATTAGCTGCATTAATCCAGCGGCGCCAGCGCGGCTCTGTGCATATGGATTAAAGTTCGATTCGTGTTGAATGACGGCTTTAATTAAGCGAGAATCAATATGATATTTTTCTGCTGCTTGATGAATAATCGCTTCAATATCTTCGCGTATGGTGTCAGTTTTCAATTTGGGAAGAGAAGTCGGCGCCGTTGTCGTTGTCGTTGTCGTTGTTTTATTTACAGTTGGTGCTTCTTCTGGTGAATTCGCAGTTTTTAGCTCACGGTTTAACATCTCTGCCAAAAAAGTTTGGAAAGAAAATAGTTCACTTGTATCGTTTGGTTTCGTTGAATTTGGTGTAAAACTGCGCAACGCCTGTAACTCCATTAACATCTTCACTTGCTGAATGTTCATTGTTCTCCCTCAATTTGATATTTTTTTAAATAAAACCGCTTAATTTTATTATCGGTTTTTCGAATCGGAATGTTAAATGAACGCAGTAATTCTTCAAAAACTTGTTTTCCAAAAGCAAAATTAGTTGTTTCATATTCGATTTCATAGTCATCCGTTTGTAAATAATGGCTATGGTCAAGCACGAGAATACCACCTTTATAGTCGAACTGAGCACGATAGGTGGAAAGGGTGCCGAAATATTGAATTTGTTCGGGTTCAATTCCTAAAGCTTTTATGATCTCGCGCACTTCTCCCTTCAGCATAGCTTGTCCATGAAGAAGAGAATGAGCTTTTTCCTTTGTAAGAACTTCATGTGTTTCCAGCAGTCCTTCTTTGTGAGGCTGCTTTAATGTTAATGTATAAACCCCATTTTTTACACGAATGCGTAAAGCAGCGCCTTTTTCTTTTAAGGAAAATTGCTGCGTATCAAAATAGTGATTTTCTTGATAAATAAACTCTTCATCAGAGACTTGGAACGCTTCTTTAAGTGTCAAAAATTCTTCTTTTGTAAGCAAATTTTTAAATTCAATTTCTAATTCCTGCATCATTACTTTCGTCCTCTCCTGCTTTATACAATTATTATGTAATGTTCATGAATGAATATCAATGGTTTATTGTGCATAGAAGTAATGTGGTAAAATAGATATGGATTGTTTAGTGGAAGGAGATAGTTATGAGGAAAAAGATAACGATTGAGAAAACAGAAAGACAACATAACAAACTGCTATTATTCCCTGCACCGCACTCTTTTTCACTGGAAGGTGCGAAGGCGAAAAACTATATGTTAGTTGATTCGGATGAGCTAGCGTTTGTATATATCATTGAAGTAGATAATGAGTTTATTTACATTTCGATTCCAAAGCCTTTCTGGACAGAGTTAAACGAAGCACTGAAAGCTCATCTGCCTGTTTTTCTGCAAAATGAAACCGTATTGCTAGAACTTACAGGAATGGCAGATGAATTAACATACTTAATCGAAAACATTGATGGCAATGCGAATTATGGAGAAGAGATGGAGAAAGCAGTAAAAGAAGTATTTCTTAGATAACTTGTTTATGGTTGGTGGTGGTTGCATGACGAAACATTGGGATTTATTTTTAGCCCCTTACAAACAAGCGGTAGAGGAATTAAAAGTAAAGTTGAAAGGAATGCGGGCACAGTTTGAAATGCAAGGTGTTCATTCACCGATTGAATTTGTGACCGGAAGAGTGAAGCCGGTTGCAAGCATTCTTGATAAAGCCCAAAAGAAAAACATTCCGCTTGATAAACTGGAAGAACAAATGCAAGATATTGCGGGCCTAAGAATGATGTGCCAATTTGTTGATGACATCAAGACGGTTGTAGAGCTGTTGCGAAAGCGAAACGATTTTGAAATCGTTGAAGAGCGGGATTATATTACGCAAAAGAAAGAAAGCGGTTATCGCTCGTATCATGTAGTGATTCGTTACCCTGTGCAAACGATTCATGGCGAGAAAAAAATTTTAGTTGAGATTCAAATCCGGACACTCGCGATGAATTTTTGGGCAACAATTGAGCACTCTTTAAACTATAAATATAGCGGTCGCTTTCCGGAAGACATTAAGCTGCGTCTGCAGCGTGCGGCGGAAGCAGCCTATCTTCTCGATGAGGAAATGTCAAAGATTCGTTTTGAAATTCAAGAAGCACAAGCTGTGTTTTCACGAAAACAAGAAGCTAAACAAGAGGATTGATGAGGATGAAAAGGGATGGGAAAATGAAATTTGCCATCACATCTAAAGGAGACGCGACGTCGAATACGTTAATGCAAAAAATGAAAACGTATTTGTTAGATTTTGAACTGGAATATGATGAAGATCAGCCTGATCTTGTTATTTCTGTCGGCGGAGACGGGACGCTTCTTTATGCATTTCACCGCTACCGCAGCCGCCTCGATAAAACGGCGTTTATCGGCGTACATACAGGCCATCTCGGTTTTTATGCTGATTGGGTGCCTGACGAAATTGAAAAGCTGGTCATTGCAATTGCGAAAACTCCTTATCAAGTCGTAGAGTATCCGTTGTTAGAGGTGATTATTCGCTATAATAACGGGGGAAAAGAAGCAAGATATCTTGCCTTGAATGAATGTACAGTAAAAAGCGTGAGCGGCACGCTTGTGATGGACGTCGAAATTAAAGGGGATTTATTTGAGACGTTCCGCGGCGATGGTCTTTGCATTTCTACACCATCCGGAAGTACTGCTTATAATAAAGCGTTAGGCGGGGCGATTTTGCATCCGTCTTTGCAGGCGATTCAAGTAGCTGAAATGGCATCGATTAACAATCGTGTGTTTCGAACCATCGGCTCGCCACTTGTGCTTCCAGCTCATCACACGTGTTTATTGAAGCCGGTCAACGATGTGGACTTTCAAATCACGGTTGATCATTTATCTTTACTTCATAAAGATGTGAAATCGATTCAATGCCGTGTTGCCAATGAAAAAATTCGTTTTGCTCGCTTTCGGCCGTTTCCGTTTTGGAAGCGCGTTCGTGATTCGTTTATTTCTGATTAAAAAATAGAAAGGACTAGGAAGTTGAAGTCGTTTGTTTTAACTTGGAATATTACTGAAAAAGATGAGGGGAAGCTTGTCCGTGAGTTTTTAAAGGAGCAACACATCTCGCGAACCGCGTTGACAGATATTAAGTTTCACGGAGGCGGTATTTATGTGAATGGCAAGTTTGTCACCGTTCGTCATGTACTGCAGGCGGGAGAGGTGCTTGAGGTGCATTTTCCGCCAGAACAGCGCAGTGCCGACATGGTTCCGCAGCCTCTCCCTCTTTCTATCGTTTATGAAGACGACTATTTGCTTGTCGTAAACAAGCCGCCGTTTATGTCTACCATTCCTTCGCGAGAGCATCCAACGGGAACATTGGCAAATGCTTTGCTGTATTATTATGATCAACAACAGTTGCCAACAACCATCCACGTGGTTACACGACTTGACCGCGATACCTCAGGGTTATTGCTAGTTGCTAAACACCGTCATGTCCATCATCTGCTGTCAGAATTACAAAAGCAGGGACAAATTAAACGGCGGTATGAAGCGGTTTGTCATGGCCGGCTAAGTCAAGATAAAGGAACGATTGATGCACCGATCGGCCGCAAAAGTGATAGCATTATTGAGAGGGAAGTGCGCGAAGACGGCCAAAGAGCAGTGACTCACTTTCAAGTGATAAAGCGAATGCAACATTACACGCATGTTTCATTGCAGTTAGAAACGGGACGAACACATCAAATTCGTGTTCATATGAGCCATATTGGCCATCCGCTTGTCGGTGATGAGCTATATGGCGGAAGCAGGGAAAAATTATCACGTCAAGCATTACACAGCAAAGAGCTTTCGTTTTTTCATCCGTTTGTAAAGAAAGAATATTGCTTTCAATCCGATCTTCCGGATGATATGAAACGACTAATTGAACAAGAGGCTGATCCAAAGGAAAAGAGCTAGACTTCACAACATAATTAGTATACAGGTGTGTTGCTTAACCAATAAAATCTAGATAAAGCGAGTTTATTTAAGTAGCTTTTCTGCCGAAGTCAGCTAAGCAAAACGCTTAGCTGACTGGTCATGCGGGCGCATGCCTAACCCGAATGGAGAACGCTTTGCGAACAAATGGATTTGTCCGCCGGCGTTCTCGTTCGGGTATTACGGCAGAAAAGCGTGAATCACTGAGAAAATAGTTATAAATAATAGATAATCAACACTCATGGATTAGGGCTGCGCTTATGGAGCAGCCCCTTTTTATGTTAATCAAACTCTCTAAATTTTTCGCGTATGAAAGGCATGGTAGACGGAACGGACACCGTTTCCATTTCCGGATAGCGCAGCGCTGTTAACTTCCCGCCAAAAACACATCCTGTGTCAATGTTTACTGTTCGATTCACCATGCGCGGTTCTTTTACTGGAGTATGCCCATATATAATCCAAGCATGTCCTTTATAATGTTTTGCCCAATCGCGGCGGACAGGGGTGCCATCGGGGTTCGTTTCCCCGGTAATATCCCCGTACAGCACAAATGTCTGTACTTTTTTGTCATATCTTCCTATATAGTCAGCGCGAATGCCCGCATGAGCGATAACCAGTTTTCCATGATCAAGAACTTCATAGAGAGGCGCATTTTCGTACAACTCCATAAACTTTTTACGAATTTCTGCTTGCTTATTAGAAGATAAAGATTCGTATTCCGCCACCGTTGTTTCAAGACCGTGAGCAATTTGTACATTTCGACCTAAAAAAAAGCGATACAGCTTATTGCAGTGATTTCCCGGCACATAGTAAGCAAGTTTGCTATTAACAAGACTATATACGGTTTCAATCATTTTCAACGACTGTGGACCACGGTCGGTTAAGTCGCCAACAAAACCGAGTTTTCGTCCTTGTGGATGAACAGGAATATCATTTTTCCACTCGTAACCAAGTTTTTTTGTCAATTCTTTAAATTCATCGTAACAACCGTGAATATCACCAATAATATCAACTTTCATGATCTCACCAACTTTCAACGTTTATCCCGTTCGAATTGAGGATGTCTCAAAAGCTAAGGGTCAGCCCTCACAACACAATATATAGGACATAATGTTGGGTAAATGAGCTATATATTGTTAAACGCACGTGAGGTCAGACCCTTGTGAGACAGCCTCTTTATTTTTATTATTTTTGACAGAAATTTGATTACTAAACAAAAAAGCCGCCAAGATGCGGCCTTATTGACGATCGGAAGAAAACATAAATTTTTTTGTGCGCGAGCGGACGTTTAAGACAAGTCCGATTGCAATCATATATGTGGCGAGCGAACTTCCTCCATAGCTGATAAACGGCAACGGCAAACCTGTGATCGGCAAAAGCCCAATCGTCATACCGATGTTTTGAAATACTTGGAACGTAATCATACCAATGACGCCTGCGCACAAATAACTGCCGAATAGATCATGGCTTTCTAAAGCGGTATGAATCATTCGATAAACTAATAAGAAGAATAAAGAGATAACAATGCTGGCACCGATAAAGCCAAATTGTTCGGCAATTATTCCAAAAATAAAATCGGTATGCGCCTCTGGGAGATAAACTTCTAAATTCCGGTATCCTTTTCCATAAAGTTCGCCCGAACCGATGGCAAGCAAGGAGCGAATTAATTGGAAGCCTTGCTCATTGGAGTATTCATATGGTGCTAGCCAACCGTAAAAACGGTCTAATTGATATTCTTCCAAAATGTATTTATGGAAAAAATCAGGGAATTTAAAGAAAATAAATACTAATGTAGCGATAACAACAATCCCGCTGAAAATAATGCCGAAAATAATGCGCCAGCGAATGCCGGAAACAAGTATTAAAGAACCGAGAATAGCCGTAAAGACCATCGACATTCCTAGGTCAGGCTGTTTCATTAACAATAGTAACGGCGGAAGCGTCGCCAAAACCATTTTTCCTAACAGCTTAAAATCGTCCTCAATCGTCGGATCAGGATTTTTTTCTCTATGGTTAACAATAATGCGACTTAGGACAATAATCATAAAAATTTTCATCAATTCAGACGGCTGGAAGTTACCAAGAGGACCAAGTGAATACCAGCTTGTTGCCCCTTTAATCGTTTGTGTTCCCGGCACCCCAAGTTCAAGTCCAAGTAGCAGCAACATGCCAAAACCGTATAAATACCAAGCAACTTGAAAGAAGCGGTCATAGTCGATAATCATCGTTGCTGCAATAACAAGTGCGCCAACACCGTACCACATCAATTGCTTTTGCGCAAAGTTCACTTCTTGCAGCTTCAGCGGCAAAGAAGGCTCAGCACTATTAATGGCAATCGCACTAATAATCGCCATTAAAAAGAGAATAAACAGCAAATTATAATCCAATTTTTGTTGTGGTGTTCTATCGTTTTCCATCTTTCACCCATCTCCATATTAAGAGCTTTACCATCTCCATATTAGCTAACTCTATTATTTTTGCAAAGAGAAGTGTTTAAATCAAGCAGAAAAACTTGCTTATTCCATTATAAATAAGGTAAGATTTTTTACTATGATGAGAAAATGATATTCGAAAGGAGGTAATGATTGCATGCGAAATTTACCAGAAAAACAATTAAAAAAGCGAGAACATGAACAAATTACCGCTTCTCTCTTAAATGAAAATATCGATGAGTTCCGTCGATTATTTTTAGATTTGCATCCATATGACCAAGCAAAATTTTATGTCAAACAAGAACGGGACGTTCGTCTACGTATGTATCATTACCTATCTCCTAAAGAAATGGCGTCCATTTTCGAACAATTAAAGATTGAAGATGAGAAATATAAAATTTATTTGCAGGAAATGGATCCTACTTTTGCGGCACAAATGCTTTCCTACATGTATACTGACGATGCGGTCGATATTTTAAATGAACTCGATAAAAGGGATGTCGCTAATTATTTAACGATTATGGGCGACGAAGCGGCAAAAGAAATTAAAGATTTGCTTCATTATAAGGAATATACTGCCGGCAGCATTATGACGACGGAGTATATCGCCTTTCATGCTAATGAAACGGTTCAATCAGCGATGCAAATTTTAAAACGAGAAGCGCTACATGCTGAGACGATTTACTATCTTTATGTCATCGATGAAGATAAGCGGCTTGTCGGTGTTCTGTCTTTGAGAGATTTACTCGTTTCCAATGATGATACAATGATTTGTGATATCATGAACGAACGAGTTGTATTTGCGCTTGTTGATGAGGATCAAGAAGAAGTAGCGCGCAAAATGAGCGATTATGACCTTTTGGCGATTCCTGTTGTAGACTCCTCAAAACATTTGCTAGGGATTATTACGGTTGATGACATTGTTGATGTCATCGAAGAAGAAGCATCAGATGATTATTCAAAATTAGCGGGTGTAACGGATATGGATTACGTAGACAAGAATCCGTTTAGCGCGGCGAAAAAAAGATTGCCGTGGCTTGTTATTTTATTGTTTTTAGGAATGATGACAGCGAGCCTTATCGGACGATTTGAGAAAACGATTGAGAAGGTGTCGATTCTTGCGGTATTTATTCCGCTTATTGCCGGAATGTCCGGAAATACGGGAACGCAAGCGTTAGCGGTTGCAGTGAGAAGCCTTGCGACGGGGGATTTTGAACAAGAGGGAAAATGGAAGTTAATTGTCCGGGAAGCAGGAACAGGGTTGATTACGGGAACGACTTGCGGTGCACTGATTACATTAATTGTTTATTTATGGAAACATGATATTTTTTTAGGACTGCTTGTCGGTCTTTCACTATTAGCTACATTAACGGTGGCAACGGTTGCCGGGGCGCTTGTTCCGCTGATTATGTATAGGCTGAAGGTGGATCCGGCTGTGGCGTCAGGGCCATTTATTACAACGATTAATGATATTATCAGCATTTTAATTTATTTTGGGTTAGCGACCATATTTATGAATTATCTGCTTTAAGGGGGCTGAAAATGGAACAGCATGGGTCCATTACATCTTTAGTTATTGTCATTGTTGCAGCGTTTTTAACGCCAATTTTGCTACATCGATTCAGGTTACACATCATTCCTGTTGTCGTCGCAGAAATTATTGTTGGATTAGTTATTGGAAAAACAGGATTTGATATTGTGAAGCCTGATGCATGGCTTGAGATTTTGTCTACTCTTGGTTTTATTTTTCTCATGTTTTTAAGCGGACTTGAAATTGACTTTTCCTCTTTTGCCGGAAACAGAAAGAAAGAGAAGCTCGCAAACGGAAAGCATGTGCCGAATCCCTTTCTTATCGCCGTACTTATTTTTCTTGGTATTTTTGCCATTTCACTGGGGCTTTCGTATTTGTTTGTAGTGCTGGGTTATATCGCTAATGCCTTTTTAATGACGTTGATTATTTCAACGATTTCGCTTGGCGTTGTTGTGCCCACATTAAAAGATGCCCAAATGATGAAAACGAACGTTGGACAAATTATTTTGCTAGTTGCTGTCATCTCTGATTTAGTGACGATGATTTTATTAGCTGTATTTGTTTCCATTTATGATGCAGGACACGGCAATACATGGCTGTTGCTCGGACTGTTTGTTGTTGGTGTGTTATTTTATTTTATAGGTAAATATTTCCGTAACCTTTCGTTTATGGAGACAATGGCAAAAGGAACGATACAGATTGGAACAAGAGCGGTATTTGCGCTTATTATTGTTCTTGTTGCTCTGTCAGAAACATTGGGTGCTGAGAACATTTTAGGTGCTTTTTTAGCGGGAGTGCTTGTTTCGCTGCTTTCTCCGAATCAAGAGTTAGTTCATAAGCTTGATTCATTCGGGTATGGTTTTTTAATTCCCATCTTCTTTGTGATGGTTGGGGTCAACCTTGATTTGCGTTCATTGTTTGCTGAACCAAAAATTTTATGGCTTATCCCATTATTATTTATCGCGTTAGTAATTTCAAAAATTGTTCCTGTCTATATCATGAGAATTTGGTATGATAAAAAAATAGCGCTTGCTTCCGGTTTTTTGTTAGTATCGACCCTTTCGCTTGTCATCGCAGCTGCGACGATTGCTCAGCGCATGAACATGATTGGAGAAGAAATGAAAGGAGCGCTCATTTTAGTAGCGGTATTGACGAGCATTATCTCACCGATTTTATTTAAAAAACTATATCCAAAGCCTTCAGAAGACGAACATAAGCTGAAAGTGCACTTCATTGGTGCCAACCAATTTACATTACCTGTCACGCGGGAATTGAATGAAAAACGATATGAAGTTACACTGTACCATACAAAGCAAGAAAAAATTGAACTGCCAATCGCTCAGCCTGTATTTCCAATTGTTGAAGTTAATGACTATGCTCTTGAGACATTAAATAAAGAACAAGTATTCACAGCCGATATACTTATTGTCTCTACAGGCGATGAACAGTTAAATGCGGAAATCGCTACATTTGCGAAAGAACAAGGTATCGAGAGAGTAATCGCCCTTGTCGGAACACCAGAACTCGATGAAAAGCTGAGAGCGATGAATATTGATGTCATTTCCGTATTATTTTCAACAAAAGCATTATTGAAAGCGTTGATTGAATCGCCGAGTGTCGTTAATATCCTCACGAATCAAGAATCTACTTTATACCAAATCGAAATGAACAACTTGCAGTATGATGGGGTTATGCTGCGACACTTTCCGTTTACCGGCGACTGCATTATTGTTCGAATTTTTAGAGGCAAAGATTCCATCGTTCCACACGGGGATACAGAGTTACAAATTGGCGACCGTCTTGTGGTAACGGGTTCAAGGGAATATGTAGACGAATTAAGGAGAGTTTTAGAATTTTGTGAGTACTGAAAAAATCCCTATTTTGCCATAGGGATTTTTTTGCTATAATAAAATTAATACTTGGTACTAGTAACAAATAATAAAATTTAAAATATATTTTAGGAGGATGACAAAATGAATTTATCTTTAAAAGGCCGTACATATGTTGTTATGGGAGTAGCCAATAAACGAAGCATTGCTTGGGGAATTGCCCGTTCATTGCATGCGGCAGGGGCTCGTTTAATTTTTACATACGCAGGAGAGCGTTTAGAAGCAAGTGTCCGCGAATTAGTGGCAACGCTTGAAGATGAAACAGCGCTTGTGCTTCCTTGCGATGTTACAAAAGATGAGGAAATTACTCAATGCTTTGCTGAAATTAAAGAAAAAGTCGGTGTCATTCACGGCATCGCTCACTGCATTGCGTTTGCAAATAAGGAAGATTTGAGCGGTGAATATATGAACGTAAGCCGTGACGGCTTTTTATTAGCGCATAATATTAGCTCTTATTCATTAACGGCTGTAGCAAGAGCGGCAAAAGATTTGATGACAGAAGGTGGCAGTATTGTAACGATGACATACCTTGGCGGCGAACGTGTCGTGCAAAACTATAACATTATGGGTGTTGCCAAAGCTTCGCTTGAAGCAAGTGTGAAATATTTAGCCAATGACTTAGGAAAATATGGAATTCGCGTTAATGCCATTTCCGCTGGTCCAATTCGTACATTATCGGCAAAAGGTGTCAGCGACTTTAACTCCATCTTAAAGGAAATTGAAGAACGTGCTCCGTTGCGCCGCACGACAACACAGGAAGAAGTAGGTGACACAGCGTTATTCTTGTTCAGCGACTTATCTCGCGGCATTACAGGTGAAAATATCCATGTCGACTCTGGTTACCACATTTTAGCTAGATAAAAAGAAAAGCGTAGGCGGCGCGATTAGCTCTCGAAGCCAAATGTTCTTCACCCGCAGAAGTGCTTGACACTTCGAGGGGGAAGGTTATTTGGCAGAAGAGAGCTAGCCGCTGAAGCTAGACAGAAAGAAAAGCGTAGGCGAGCGGTTAACGCCGAAGGAAAATGTTCTTCCGACGAGAAATGCTTGTCATTTCGACGGAGGAAGGTTATTTTCCAGAAGGCGTTGCGAGCCGAGCTGGACAAAAAGAAAAGCGTAGGCGGCTCGCTTAGCCTATAATTTGACATAAAAAAGAAAAAGCTGTCAACGGAATTGAACCGTTACAGCTTTTTCTTTTTTAGACGAATATTTTAGTTGCAACTTCGAAAAGAATGAGCATACATATTATATAAACAATGCGAGGAGGTTATATAATGAAAACCCATCAAGCTGTTCCAAATTCTCCGCTCCTATATATTGTTCAGCCGAAGCTTGAGCAGTCGGTAACTTATATGCAAAAAACATTTATAGGACATACTGAAAAAATTAAAAAGCAGACGGAAGAGCCTCAGTCGGTAAAAGAAACAGAGAGAGATTTAAGAGAGACGTTTAAAACAAAGGATTTTCAAGAAATGACACTTGGTGAAAAGTTGAATTTTTTATCTAACCTGCCTGCTCATCTTTCGAATATCAAGTGTAGCTTAGTAATGGACAATAAAAATTATGAGGGGTATATAGTCGGATATAAAGATAAACAAGTCATATTTCAAACTGCAAAAGAGAGAAAAAGAGTAACTATTGCAGAGGAAAATATTGTTTCTCTTACGTTAATTGGCTTGGGAGAAGAACAAAGCTCTAATGGATAACAGAGAAAATTAGAGCTTTTTCAATGATCAAGACTTAAAAAGGAGCGTCTCATTTCGTGTGAGATACTCCCATTTTTGTTTTTTGACTAATGTTGTATGCTTTCGTATAAATCGCTTCTAACCGTGCTGCTACATGTGTGAATTGAAAATGTTCCTCTACATAGTTTCGTCCGTTTTTTGCCATTTGTACCGCTTTTTCTCGGTGAGAAAGCATAAAATTAATGGCTTTAGAGAATGAGTTAATATTTTGATAGTCGTCAATGACAACCCCATTTTCCATATGATGAATCACTTCAGTGTTTCCACCACGATTGGTTGTAATAATCGGAATCCCTGCGGCCATCGCTTCATACTGTACTCTTGCTAGTGGTTCATGCCATTGAGAGCTGCAAACGAACACATCACCTATTAAGAAAATATGTGGAATTTTTTCAGAGGGGATGTAGTTGGTAAAGATAATTTTCTCTCCATATGGTTTGGCTAAATGATGTAATTGTTCAACATAATCATTCCAACTGTTATCACTAAACCATTTCCCTCCGACAATGACTAAAACAGCATCAGGATGACAGGCAAGAACCTCGCTCATACATTGAATGAGTATATGGGGTCCTTTTGTTTTACTTAACCGACCAATAAATAAAATTACTTTCTTATTTGTAACGTCCCATTCTTTTCGCATGGACTTACGAATCTTTTGCCCTTTTTTGGTCCAAACAGGAACATATTGTTCCAAGTCAATACCAGAATAGACGACTTCAACCTTGTTAGAAGGCAGTTCATATCTTCCAGTAATCGTATGCTTAATGTACTCACTGACAGTCGTAATGATGGTGCTTTGTTGGATTACTTGTTCGGCGAACTCTTTAGTTATTCTTAAAGGAGAAAACATGTCATTATGAATACTTAATATAAAAGCGCTTGTTGGTGAAGCCTTTTTATATTTGATGAGACTTGCTGGGCGGTTGAAGACATGAATAACGTCAAATGTGTGTTTAGTTAATTCAGCAGCAACATTGTCTTCGTATGTTTCTTTCGGAAAGCGAATGTATTGAATGTTGTCTCTTTTTTCTGTTAATGGCAAGGAACAATCTGTTATAGAAAAGATGGTAAGTTGATGCTTTTGGCTAATGAATGGGGCGATCCCATCAATCATGAGTTGAATTGCTCCACCTTTCACAGCAGGAGAAGGGAGTTTTTCTGTACATATAAAAGCAATTTTCATAATATTTCATCCTGATAAATCCAGCGTATATAGTCGATTTCCTTTTGCAACCCTTCTTTTAATGTGATAGTTGGAGCATAGTTTAAATAATGTTCTGCAGTAGAAATATCAGCCCATGTATGCTTAGGTTCTCCAATGACCGTTTTGGTATAATGTCTCTTCGCTTTTTTTCCTGTCAGTAACTCTAATAAATCAATAATGTCATTAATAGATGCTCGTTCTTTTCCACCGATATTGATGGTTTTTCCAATCGTATTTGTATTCTCTAAGACAGCCGCAGTTCCGTTTACGCAATCAGAAATGTACGTAAAATCCCGCGTTTGTGTTCCATCTCCGAAAATGGTGATTGGTTGATTGGTTAGTATTTGCTTAATGAAACGGTGAAAGGCCATATCAGGTCTTTGGCGAGGGCCATAAACGGTAAAGTAGCGCAAAATAACGATAGGAATTTCAAAACTTGTTTTGTATACTTTACATAAATGCTCGGCTGTTAATTTTGTAATCCCATATGGTGATAATGGTGTTGGCTCCATCATTTCTGATACTTTTCCATCCTTTTCACCATAAACAGAAGATGTTGAAGCAAAAATAAACTGTTTAAGCGGAAGGTCTTTACATGCTTCTAACAACAATTGGGTTGAAGAAATATTATGGTCAACATACGCCTGAAAGTCTCTCCCCCAACTTGTACGAACACCTGGCATTCCCGCCAAATGATAAACAACATCCGTATCTTTTAAAAGTTCAGGGAGATCAAGGGAGAGAAGGTCTTTCGAAATGAATGTGAACCTTGGGTGGAGAATGAGTTTTTCTAAATTAAATTTTTTGATATGAGATGAGGTAGGGCCGGTGAAACAATCGATGCCAATAATCGTATTGTTTTCATCTTCCAATAATTTTTCACATAAATGAGAGCCGATAAAGCCAGCAGCGCCAGTAACGAGAATGTTCATCCACGACCAACTCCTACATAATGTAATCCATACGATTCGATCTTGTTACGATCAAGGCAATTGCGTGTATCGAAAATAATTGTCCCTTTCATGAGCTGTCTTATTTCCAGCCAATCTAACTGTTTAAATTCATTCCAATCGGTTGCAATAATGACACAATCAGCGTCACGAATGGTAGAAGTGATGGAGTCCTTTTGGATGACATTTGCAGGGAGAGGATTCTGTAGCTTGGCTTGTGGATCATAAGTATGAATTTCGCAGTCTAATTGGCTCAAGCATCGAATGAATCGTTCTGCTGGTGAGTAACGTGTATCATCGGTGTTCGGTTTAAAGGCAATCCCTAAAACAGCGATTTTAAGATTAGTGAAATGAGGGAAAAGCGTTTTTAGTTTTTCCATATAAATATCAATCTGTGTCTCATTCACTGTTTGTACCGCTTGTAAAATCTGAGGTTGAATGTTTTTCGAAAGAGCAGTTCGTTCAAGTGATTTTACATCTTTTGGGAAACATGAACCTCCATATCCTAAGCCGGCTTGTAAAAAATGTGGGCCGATTCGCGGATCAAGTCCGATTCCTTTGGCAACATCGTTTACATCCACCTGAAATGCTTCACAAATGCGAGAGATTTCATTAATAAATGAAATTTTTGTAGCTAAAAAGGCGTTTGAAGCATATTTGATCATTTCTGCTCCATTTAAGCTAGTGATCACGTAAGGGGCGTTGATCCCGGTATACATTTTTTGAATAACCGCTAATGACTGATGATCGCCAGAACGAAGACCTACGACAATTTTGGCAGCATGGAACATATCATGAAGAGCCGCTCCTTCTCTTAAAAACTCCGGATTTGAGACGATATTGAAAAGTTCAGGAGAGACACCTTTTTCAAGCAGTTGGTTATACATCCATTCATTTGTTCCTGGTGGTACAGTACTTTTTGTAACAATCGTTTTGTACGAATGAATGCGGCTTGATAGCTCATGAATGACTGCTTCAATATAAGATAAATCTGTGCTTCCGTCTTCCAAAGAAGGAGTGCCAACACAAATTAACACGACGGAAGCTCTCTTTATATAATCATCAAGGGAATTGGTAAAGGTGAGATGATTATAGTTTTTATCAATTAATTCTTTTAGGCCTGGCTCGTAGATAGGAACTTTACCGTTATTCAGCATTTCTATTTTTTGTTTGTCTTTGTCGACACAGTTTACTTCATGACCTAGCTCAGCAAGAACAGCAGCGGTTGTTAAGCCTACGTATCCTGCACCTATTACACATATATTCACAAATCGTACACTCCCCTCAATAAAAAGTACTTGGCTCTTATAGCGTATTAATGGACAGGACTAATATGTTCTATTGCAGATGCCCAAAATGTAGCGGAGAGCGGTGCCTATTTTCTTTGGGCAACCTTCCTTTCTGTTATGTAACGAATACAATAAGGATAAAGAAAGTAGAGGGGGGAAACGAATGTGGTAAAGAAAGCAATTATCCCGGCAGCAGGATACGGTACTAGAAGTCTGCCGATTACAAAGGTGATTCCGAAGGAAATGTTCCCCATAGGAGTGAGACCAGCTATTCATTTTGTGGTGGAAGAGGCGATCGAGTCGGGAATCGAAGAGATTTTAATTGTCGTCTCAAGAACAAAAAATTTAATTGTAGATTATTTTGATCATTCTCTTGAATTAGAAGCGTTTCTAGAAAAGAAAAGCAAAACACATCTATTGACGAAAGAGTTTGTTCCTAACATACAGCTTTATTACACACGACAACCATATGCGAGAGGGCTCGGTGATGCTGTGCGTTTAGGGAAGCGGTTTGTTGGGAATGAACCGTTTGCGATTCTTTTACCTGACGACGTTATATTAGGAGGAAAGAAGCCGGCGATAAAGCAGTTAATAGAAGAATATGAGACTCATGGTCATAGTGTAATTGGACTAAATAAAGTTGATGCGGAACATTTGCATAAATATGGTGTTATAAAAGAAAAAGAGCTTGGTAATGAGATGTATAACGTTATCGATATTATTGAAAAACCAAAAGAAAATCCACCATCCAACTTAGCTGTGATTGGAAGATATGTGTTTACTCCTTCCTTATTCTCATATTTAGAATTATTAAATCCGGAAGAAGGAGAAGAGATTCAGCTGACAAATGCAATAAAAGAATTACTAGCCAAAGAAGCATGCTATGGTAAAATTCTCGATGGGAAAAGGTTTGATATAGGTTCGCCACATGATTATATTTCTCTAGTAAATATGATTTATCAGAAGGGTATATAGAAGTAGAGAAACTTGTCCCAAAAGCTCAAAAAAGTAAAGCCAGCCGCTTGTCGAAAAGGGCTGGCTTTCTTCGTTTATTCATCCTCATTATCTACACTCTCATCTTTGTCAGTTGACATGGGTAAGTCAATCGCAGTGATATCGCTAATGTTTAAAACAGTTAAGCGGTTACCACCTTTATAAAATCGATCGGTCAAAAAAGATGCTTTATTATTATTCAGGTCAAATGCTAAAAATACAGCATTATAATACGTCTGCTCTCCCACATGAACATTTACTTCTGTTTCAGGTTCGAGATTGCGTAATATTTCATACACTCTATTATGTTGATGAATCTGGCGTTGATATCGTTTTTTTAAGAAGTTTCGGCTGAAAACGATTTTATTCATGATTTCCTCTCCTTTGTACTTGTAGTTAAAGCGCCTATTCTATAGCATCATATGTTTTGGACTTTCGATAGGGATGGTTATAAGCCTAAGAAAAAAGTATTTTTATCATTCGTTTTTTGTCCGTCACATAAACTGTATAAAAATTTTACATAGATAAAGGGAGGATTTTATGTTAAACGTCTTTGAATTTTTTCTTCTGTTTTTGGCGAGTTTTCGTTTAACTCGATTAATTGTGCATGATACAATTACCTCATTTATCAGAAAACCTTTTCACGAAATGGTGGAGGAGCAATTACCAGATGGGACAATCCAAACGTTTATAAAATTGAAAGGAAAAGGATTGAGGTATTGGATTGGGGAGTTATTGAGCTGTTATTGGTGCACAGGGATATGGAGTTCGGCTTTTCTATATGTAGGTTATTTAGTTTTGTCTAGCATCTTTACACCAATCATCTTGATTCTAGCGATTGCTGGCTGCGCAGCTTTAGTGGAAGTGGTTGTGGAAAAGTTATTGTCATAAGAGATGGGTGAGCGAAGAACATAGTTCTCACAGAAAAAATGATTGATATTAATCGAAGTAATGCTGACTCAATCATCTAAGAAATATAAGAGTATTTGCTCCCTCGTCAACTCTATATGTTGTATAGGGAGAGGGAGCTGACCGAGTCAGCATTTTGCTAGTGAGTCTAAAAACATAATGATATTCGTGTTTACCAATTCACTATAATATTGTTTAAGGAGGGAATTCCTTTTGGGAACTCTTTGCAGTAAACATAACCTTCAATAACTAAAACGCTTTCGACATTCGTTTTTCTTGCTCGAATTTCAAAATTATGAAACTGTAACAACTCGTTTGGCGCTAGTATTAAATGATACAATGGCTTCAACCAATATTCACCATTATTTTTTATGATCTCTCTCCAATTTCCGTGAACAAATGTCCACTCGGTAGAGGAATGTTCAGATAACAAGAAGTTTTCTTCGGTTTTCATTGGTTTTGTTGAAATTTTACCACTTAGTTTTCCAGCGTTAATTGGTTTTATACGAATGCATATCATAGGTTCATGTAGAGGTTCTGTTCCAATATTGTCTATGGTGAAATCGCCAAAGATTAATAACTCCTCTTCAGTGGTTTCAGGGAGGAGAAACGAATAATTAAAAAACGACTGGAGCTTTATGATCGGTCGTGAATGACGGTTATCTTTTTGTAAATACAAATTTTTTTTCAGTTCGTTAAATTGTGTTTTTTCTTCCTCTAATGCCACTTCATATGATAGTAGTTGATTTTCTAGGGATGCAATCTTTTTTTCATATTGCTCAATATTCTCAGTTTGAATATGATGTAATTTTTTTTGTAAATATTGATTTCGAAGCGTTTCTCTTTTTAATTCTGTTTCTAATGCTTTTAGTTTATTTTTATAATTGGATATTTCTGAGCGATAGTGAATAATTTTTTGGTGCAATTGAATTTGCTGGTCCATATCCATTGTTGGACGATGCCGTTTCATTTCTTTCACCTCTTTTCGCTTAATGTATATGTATCGAAATAAATTTGTAAAACAAAAAAGGCTGTTGGATGAAACAACAGCCTAACTCGTAAAGTTTGACTTAGTGAGTTGGGAATACTTCAGGACATTGTGGAGGGAATTTGTCTGTTGGACAAAGTGAAGCTTCTAAAAGTTCTTCACGCGGTTTGCAGAAACGAGCTTCTACTTCGATTTTTACATCTGCTTCCATTTGTACTTCTAAGCATAAAGTGATGGATATGTCTAGTTGTGAGAAATTGTCGGTGCAGATTAAGCTGGCATCACATTCGAAGAAAGAAATGTGGCAGTCTAAGAATGTTCCTTCTGGAGCGCATAAAATGAATGTTTGTGCTGTCGCAAATGGAATAGGGTCAGTTTCTGCGATAATATAGCCGTTTGTGTTAAGAATTTGCACGACAACGTGTCCTTTAACAAGAGCTTTTACTTTTTGCAATGTCACTTCGTCTCCAGAAGGAAGAACAACTTGTACTGGTTGACGTCCATCTGGTTGAATGATTTCTTGACAAATTAGTGCATCGTCATCCACTACTGTATCAATTCGGTTTCCTTCGCTGTCTGTTAAGAAACATCTCACTACTAAATCTTCTGGGCTAAAGCCTTGTTCACTTAAAAAGTCACAAATTGTTTTTCCGTGTCTAGGGCATTTATGTTCGGAAAAAATGGCTTCTAATTCTTGGTTAGAAAAGCTTTTTAAAGGCACGTCAACTTGTCGAATCATCCAGTCATAAACTTTACGAGTTTTAATACATACTTTTTCTTTATCTTTATGGCGATAATGACTCATAGCACTTTCCTCCTGTTATTATTTTTCGCCGCTGAAGTAAAAGAATGACTACTTCATGCGGGTATTGGGACTAATGTATAGTATGAAAAAGTTGGGTAAGTGTGCTGTGACAAAAGCGGAATTTTAATTTTTTCGCTCAAGTGGAATAAATTGCTGTTGCTTTGAATTTGTATTTATTAGGAAGTGTAAGTTCTTCATAAGGGAGGTAAGTTAAGTGTTGAAACAAAAACAAGAAGATGACGTAATGCTCCTTAAACAACAGGTCATTTATTTAAAGGCAGAATTGTCACGTTATCGAGCAAAGATTAATGAGTATGAACAGACAGATAGAGCAACGCTCAAGTTGGAAAATGAGCAGCTGAAAGAGAAAATTGAACAATTAGAGAGCGCACTAAAAGAGCTGACAAAAAAATGGGAAGAGGTAAAAGCAGAAAATGTACTTCTTAAAGAATTAGCGGTTCAAAGCGAACAAAGGTATGAGGAATTAAAGCGAATGAAGCAAGAAAAAGAAGAGCTACAAAAACAGCTAGCAAAGCTGAATAAGCAAGAACATGAATTAAACGAGCAAATAGAATCGGATTCTTGGTTTATTCGTACATTAAAGCAGCAAAATGCGATTTCTTCTTCCCAAGCAGCCAGCAGTCAAAAAAAAACATCGATAACCTCCACATTTTCTTTTGGAAAAACATCATCGGAAGAAGAGGAAAAATAAATTATATAGCTTAAGCAAAAAGGCTTTTTCCTTCATATGATAATAATATTCTATTAGGAGGTGTTGTTTCATGAACGGGAAAAAGCCGATTGCTTTTCGCGGTTCAAAAGCAGGGAGAATTTATTCTTTGTCTTCGACCGCTTCACCTGCTAAAAAAGCTGGAGGTTGTGGATGCGGGAAAAAAATCAAGAAGAAATAAATGGTTAAAGGAGATTATCGGCAGATAATCTCTTTTTTTGTAGCAAATGCCTATACATGAGGAAAAGAGCATGCATAATCTAACAATGCATATAGGCTAAAAAATAGGAGGGAACAAAAATGTCAAATAAAAAACAACGCATCATTCACGTAGACAAATTAATTGTGCATGCGGATGATATTAGCATTATTCCAAAAAGACGCTCGTTCGATCCTTGGTTTGGGCGCCGACAAGATATAGAAAATGTAAAAAATATACATGATGAAAAAACGGCAACGCCGGAAGAACAAGAACGCGATGATAAAGGGAGCCATCCTTTTTCATGGATTTAGAAAATAAAACTAATAAAGAAAGTAAAAAATAAATTGGTTAAGGCTGTCTCATAAAGGGTCAACCCCTTTGTTTTTGAGACAGTTTTTTGTATGTAAAAAATTGTTATTATATTTTTTTGTAAAACATACAAGATAAAGATTGTAACGAAACTTTAGGAGGTTAACAAGATGACAGTAGCAAGCCAAGTAAAACAAACATTAGCAGGATTAAAGTCAGCTCAAGCAAGCTTTGAAACATTCGCATTACAAACAGAAAACCAAGCGGCAAAACAGCTTTATCAACAAGCAGCGCAACAAACACAAGCAATTGTTGATTTAATCAGCCCGCGCGTGCAAGAAATCGAAAACGAAGAGCCACAATATAAACAATAAAGAAAAGCGGAAGCGCCGCGGTTAGCTCTCGAAGCCAAATGTTCTTCGACCGCGGAAGTGCTCGCACTTCAAGGGAGAAGGTTATTTGGCACAAGAGAGCTAGGCGCTGAAGCTAGACAATAAAGAAAAGCGAAGGCGGCTTGCTTATCCCCGAGACGTGCTGGAGGACCCGCGAGGAGGCTGTTGCCGCCACAGCGGGGCCGAAGCATCGCGAGGGGATAGCCGCCGAAGCTAGACAATAAAGAAAAGCGGAGCCGAGCGTCTAACGCCGTAAGGAAAATGTTCTTCCGACGAGAAATGCTTGCATTTCGACGGAGGAAGGTTATTTTCCAGAAGGCGTTGCGAGGCGAGCTAGACAAAGAAAAGCGGAAGCGGAAAAGGTTGGTTTATGGCCAACCTTTTTCAAACAATTTACATAAGGAATGATGAACAATGCTGAAAAAACTTTTCTCGGTTTTATTGATATTTAGCATACTTTTTGGTTGTGCGAAGGAAAAAGAGAATCAACAGCAGTCATTACAAAATTTTAATATTACCAAAACAGATACAAAGGAAACAGCGGATGCCAATCTTAATCAATCTGTCGCTAAGCAGGCTGTTCAAAGGATAAGTAAAAAGCGTGAGATAAAAGATGTTGTTGCTGTTAATACGAAGAAGAAGCTTTTATTAGCGTATAAAGTAAAGCACATGCAGCGTTTTCGCATGAAGCAAATTGAGAAAGAGGTAAAAGAAGAGCTTGAGAAATTATTCCCAGATTATGATGTCATTATTTCCAGCGATATGAAGTTGTTTTGGAAAACAGAAGAACTAAAAAGAAAATTAAGTAAAGATGGAATAAACGAGAAAGAAGTCAATAAACAAATTAAAAAATTAGAAAAACTGAGTAATGAACTTACTTAGAAAGAGGTGACGATATGGCAAATGAAAAAAGAAAAAATCTTACTCCTGTTCAACAAGAGTATCATTTGTTTGAAAAAGAAAGGGAAACAAAACGTCCCGTATTCAAAAACTGCGTTCGTGCGTTTTTAGTTGGAGGGCTTATTTGTGTGATTGGTCAAGCGATTTCTTATTTTTATATGTACTTTTTTGATTTTACCGAGCAAACAGTGGGGAATCCAACGGTGGCGACAATGGTCTTTATTTCCATGGTTTTGACTGGAATAGGCGTATATGACCGTATCGCTCAATTTGCCGGTGCAGGAAGCGCGGTTCCCGTAACAGGGTTTGGCAATGCCGTCATTTCTGCGGCCATTGAACATCGAACGGAAGGATTTGTGTTAGGAGTAGGCTCTAATATGTTTAAGTTAGCCGGTTCTGTCATTTTGTTCGGTACGTTTGCGGCCTTTGTCGTCGCCTTAGTTAAAACGATTCTTGTACAGTGGGGTGGTTTAGGATGATGAAGGGCCACCGAAGCTGGGTGTTCGAAAATAAACCGGTCATTGTCTCCACGGCAACCGTTGGCGGACCATTCGAGGCAAACGGAAAAATTGCTGATGATTTTGATTTATTGCACGAAGACCTTTGGCTTGGCGAAGATTCGTATGAAAAAGCGCACAAAGTATTATTTGAAGAAGCGTTTTTTAAGGCGATGGAAAAAGCGGGAATTGAAAAGGAGAAAGTTCAGTTTATTATTGCTGGAGATTTGATCAATCAAATTACGCCATCAAGCTTTGCGGCAAGAACGATTGGAGCACCGTATCTCGGAGTGTTTGGTGCCTGCTCAACCTCAATGGAAGGTTTGGCATTAAGTGCGTTTATTGTCAATTACGGTGGGGCACAATACGTATTAACAGGAGCGGCAAGCCATAACACTGCTGTTGAAAAGCAATTTCGTTATCCAACGGAGTACGGCGGACAAAAACCGCCGACTGCGCAATGGACGGTGACAGGAGCGGGAGTGGCATTGCTAAGCAATCAAGGCAATGGACCACGCGTTACTGCAGCAACGATCGGAAGAGTAGTCGATATGGGATTAAGTGACCCGTTTAACATGGGTGGAGCAATGGCACCGGCTGCTGTTGATACAATTGAAGCACATTTGCGTGATTTGCAGATAGAGCCGTCTCATTATGACATGATTGTCACTGGAGATTTAGGACATATCGGTAGAGAAATTTCATTAGATCTTATGCAGAAAAATGGGCTTAGTATTGAAGATGAACGTTATCAAGATTGCGGTCTTATGATTTATCGCGAAGGCCAGCCTGTTTTATCGGGGGGAAGTGGCGCCGGCTGTTCCGCTACCGTAGTGTATGGACATTTGCTGAACCGCATGAAACGGGGAGAATTAAAGCGGATTCTCGTTGTCGCAACAGGTGCGCTACTATCACCATTAACGTTTCAACAAAATGAAACAATCCCATGCATTGCTCATGCGGTAGCGATGGAGTATGGAGGTGATGACATATGATGTCGATGTTTTTTTGGGCGTTTGTTGTTGGTGGTATTATTTGTACAATCGGGCAAATTATGTTTGACGTTTTTAAATTAACTCCGGGGCATACGCTCAGCATCCTTGTTGTGATTGGGGCCATTTTGGACGGACTCGGACTTTATGAGCCGTTGATTGACTTTGCTGGAGCAGGTGCAACCATACCGATTACAAGCTTCGGAAACTCCCTCGTTCATGGCGCGCTCCAAGAGGCAGAAAAACACGGAATCATTGGCGTATTGACCGGAATGTTTGAAGTGACAAGCTCGGGAATTTCTTCTGCGATTATATTTGGCTTTATTGGAGCTTTATTATTTAAACCGAAAGGATAAGCGGGGGAAGCAGAATGACGATTGGATCACAAGTAAAACAAACTTTAGCGAGTTTAAAAAGTATTCATGCCGGTTTGCAAGCGTTAGCGTTAGCTTCTACTGATGAACGAGCCCAGCGTGAATTTCATGAAGCGATGTTAATATCGGAAGACATCATCGCTGATTTAAAAAAACGGATTGGACAATTGGAACGGGAAGAACCCCAATACAATGGAATGTAAGGAGTAGGAATGATGCCAGCATGGTTAGAAGCAGTGATACGATCAGTTTGTATATTAATTGGGCTGTTTATTATCACAAAGCTATTAGGAAAAAAACAGCTATCGAAGTTATCGTTTTTTGAGTATATTGTCGGTATCACTATCGGCGATATTGCCGGAACATTATCGCTGGATGGCGACATTAATTTAACAGGAGGAATTACAAGTATTCTCATTTGGTCATTATTTCCAATCGCTATTTCTTATATATCATTAAAGAGTAAAAAATTCCGTGACTTTGTTGAGGGAAACTCTACGGTTTTTATTAAAAATGGCAAGATATTGGAAGATAACTTAAAGAAAGAGAAATATACGGTTGATGAACTTTTTGAACAGTTGCGGAAAAAGAACGTTTTTCGCGTTGCCGATGTTGAATTTGCCACTTTGGAAACAAATGGAGAGTTGAGCGTCCTACTAAAGCGTGATAAGCAACCGTTGGCAGTTGGTGATGTTTTTCCAAACCCAGCTCCAATAAAGGAGCCGCAAACAGTTATAATGGATGGAAGAATTTTAGATGAGCCGCTCGCAACAATGGGATTAAACCGTGGCTGGTTAAAAGAAGAATTGGATAAACAAGGTATTGCTGTTGAAAATGTTTTTTTAGCGCAAGTCGATTCTTATGGACAAGTTACTGTTGATTTGTATAATGATAAAATTCAAGTACCACAGCCGCAGCAAAAACCGCTTTTACTAGCAGCGATTAAAAAAGCGCAAGCCGATTTTGAATTCTTTGCTTTACAAACGGAAGATGCCGAGGCTCGTCAAATGTATGACAAAAACGCAGAGAAACTAACGGAAATTTTAAATAAAGTAGCACCATTATTGAAAAATTAAAGGAGGAAAAAGCATGAAAAATAGAACAAAAACAACCGATGAGGAAATTACATTGCGCTTAATAAAGGAAAAAGAAGGTAAGAACATTAAGACGACTGATGAGGAATTCACATTGGAATTTATCCATGAAGGCGAAAATGTAACACGGCAACCGAAAGATTATGAACAGATTGAGTATTGATAAATGAAAACTTTATCAACGAGCGATTACTGTTAATTTAAACAGAAAAAGGCTGTCTTATAGGAGAATCACTCTACCAGTTTCTTATTGAGAGGGAGTGTTCTTTCCTTTAAGGCAGCCTTTTCGCTTAAACTTATAATGATAACGATTGTAAAAATTCTTTTACTTGTTCAGGTGTTTTTGCATTGGCACTATGAAGATGAGTAATTTTCTCCCCGTTTTTGAAAACGAGAAGGCTTGGAATCCCCATCACTTGATATTTTTGAGCGAGTTCAGGAACATCGTCACGATTGATTTGATACCATTCTAACTGCGAATATTGCTCCATAATTTCACCAATAAACATATCCATACGTGTACAGTCAGGACACCATGTTGTATAAAATTTGACAATGACCGCTTTGTCTCCAGCAATTACTTCGTTAAACTGCTCGACTGTTTGTAAATGATTCAAAATGAAGCACCTCCTTCGCTGATTTTATCACTTCTATACTCTACCATACTTCTAAGAAAAAATAGAATAAAAAACTCGGCACATCGTCTGTTCATTTGCATAAATAAATGAATAAGAAGGGACGGTGAGCATATGAGCAATAAGTTCGAAAAAGAATTGGAAAAGCTGGGGAAATCCAAGCATGACGGACATGATGAAGTCATAAAGAAATTTGAAAAATGGGGAAAGGAACTCGATGAAAATATAAAAAAAATAGATAAAGCCAACCAAGAATTTTTAAAAGAAGTAGAAGGAAAACTTGGCTATATGAATCAATGGTTTGTCAAAAAAGAAAAGCAATTTGAGAAAATGTTACGCTTTTTACAGTAACAAGCCTATACCGTTTTCGTAAAAGTGCATATCATGTAAGCAACAATGTTTAAGGAGGTGTAATAAAATGGGCTTTGGATGGTGCGGCTATGGCGGTTATGGCTACGGCGGTTATGGTTACGGCGGCTCAACGTTCGTGTTAATCGTTGTGTTGTTTATTTTGTTAATTATTGTTGGGGCTGCGTTCGTTTACTAATTTTTCGCGATGTTTCAAGCAAAGGAGTACGAGCTATGACAAAATGGCTCGTACTTTTTATTTCAACGCATGCACTTCGCATCTTTTTTTTCATACGATGTATCATGAAAAGGAGGCGGGATGATAATGGAGAATCAATTCTTTAAAAATCTCGAAAAGAAAACAGGCGTAAATATGAAAGATGTATTCGAATTAGCGAATTCACTGCAGCATGCGAATTTTCAAGATGAAAAGACGGTTAGAAGCGTCATTCAAAGTGTAGCGGATATTGCAAAACGCAAAGTACCAAAAGAATTAGAAGATAAAATCGTTCAAACGATTATTAAAGACGGAAAAAAGCTTGATTTCAGTACTATTGCTAATATGATTAACAAAAAGTAAATCAAGAGGCTGGCTCATAAGCAAAGGAGCACAACATTGTTTTAAACAAGCCCCTTATGAGCCAGCCTCGGTTATTCAATGAAATATTTAATAAAACGGGAAGCGTGTGCTTTTTTCATTCGCCTCATTTCTGGAACAGAAATAAATAAGGCTTCTTTTGCTCTTGTCATCGCCACATACATTAATCTCCGTTCTTCTTCAAGCGGAAGCTCATCACCGTTTCGATAAGCATCAAGGGCGTAATCATGAGGAAGACACCCGTCTACCGCTCCTAAAATGTATACATATTTATATTCTAATCCTTTCGCACGATGAATCGTTGTTAGTTGAATCGCATTTGTTTGTTGTTTACTGAACTGTTTCGCTTCAGAAGCCGCTTGAATCATTTCATCGACATGAGAAAGGAAAGCAGAGATGGTCTTAAATTTTTTAGCTACCACTTTTAAATCGCGCAAATCATCCGACCCTTTTTCGATCACATTTCCTTCATTGCCCCGTTTTTTCATAAATTCCTCAAAGCCCATTTCTTTTTCGATCGTCTCAAGCGCGACAATAGGTTTAAGAGTGGCTAATGTTTTAAACAAAGGAACAATTTTACGCAGTTTCTTTTGTTGAAAAGGTTGAATGTTGGTAAGTTTCGCTAAAGCTTTCACAAGCGAACAGTCCTCGATAATGCTAATCGCTTTTAACTCTTGCAGCGCGGATTGTTTTAAAAATAGAGCAACGAGCAAATCGTTCATTGCTTCTTCGTTATTTGGATTTAAACTGAGACGCAAATACGCTAACAAACAGCGAACGATGCGGCGCTGATAGAATGATTCGCCATCTTGCTCAACGGTAAAAGGCAGGCTACATTGCGACAAGCGTTCAAATATCGCCCGCGATGCCGCATGGGTGCGGTATAAGATGGCAAAGTCGCGCGGCTGTGCGCCTTCGCGGATTCGCTCTTTTATATCTTCAACAACCATGGTTGCTTCCTCTTCTTCGTCGTACGGGAAAAAGAAGAGTGGGAGATGGTGGTTGTCGAACTGCGCTCTCATCTGTTTTTTGCGTCGATGTTTATTAAGGGAAATGACTTTATTTGCTGTTGTGACAATCGCGTGAGAAGAGCGATAATTTTCGCTTAACGTAATGATTTGTGCCTCAGGATATTCTTTATCAAATTCAAGAATAAAAGATGGATTAGAGCCGCGAAACGCGTAAATGGATTGGTCATCATCGCCAACGACGCATAAGTTTTTCGTATGGTTTGACAGCATCTTCATAATTTCGTATTGTACTTTGTTAATATCTTGAAACTCATCAATTAAAAAGTAATGAAACCGTTCTTGATAGCGAGTGAGCAAGTCGGGATTTTCTAAAAGCATTTCATAGCAGCCAAGAAGCATATCGTCAAAATCAAATTGCTCGCGTTCCGCTTTGAGTTCTTCATATCGTTTATATAAATAGGATACCCGTTCTTCCCATTGACTTTGCGGTGCTACATCTTTAGGCGTCAACAATGTATTTTTCCAATAAGAAATTTGTTGCAGTGCTTGGTCATAAGCGAACTCCCGCTCATCTAAGCCAAGTTCTCGACCCGCTTCTTTAATGATTTGTTCACGCTGCCATTCCCATTTTAATAAACGATTCATCTGCCACCGTTCCGGGTGAAAATGGCTAATCATTCGATAAAAAATGCTGTGAAATGTGCCGGTTACAAGAAATGAAATATAATCTTGCCGGATTTCTGGATAAGTAAGAAGCCGTTGTTTCATTTCTTTCGCTGCTTTTGTAGTAAATGTTACAAGCATAATGGAAGCAGGATGAATATTTCGCTCACAAATCATATAAGCAGTACGGGCGGTCAGTACCCGCGTTTTCCCACTGCCAGCCCCGGCTAATACTAAAAGTGGTCCTTCTGTTGTGCTGACTGCTTTCATTTGTGTTTCGTCCAGATAAATTCCAGAGCGAACGAGATGTTGTAAATAACCGCTTTTACTGCTTGCGACAACCTGTTCTTTTTCACGAAATAAAGTGCTATTTTTGGTAGCAATAGGCGGTTTCCAAAACGAAGCCCCCAATTCATTTATCGTGCAATTTGGTTTATGTTCATGATAAAAATGCGGCTCTTGTTGAATTCCTAAATATAGCCTCAAAGGCTCACCGCACTTTAGGCATGTCATTTTTCCGCGAAGTGCCGACTCATAGACAAGCTGATATTTGTCGCGCGGCAACTTCGAGAGGCAAATCGTTTTTTCTTTATATTTTGCCCGTTTCATGAATAAATCTCCTTTTTTCCAAACGTCAACGTTAATCATATCAAAACATATGATATAGAAAAAGGATTTGTTGCTGAAGTTTTAGAATTTAAAAAGAAAGGGGAGGGGATTAGAATGTACGTAACACCACCGTCTTATGACTCATTCTTTCAGTATGGGAATAGACAGATTGATTACAGTCCGTCATCGTTTGCACTTTTTCCGGTAACGGCAGCTAAGATGATTGCTCAACAGAGGAAAGAACATTCATTTTCACCATCCAAGAAAACCCATAAGCAAACGGTTTTCGACGAAGTTTTAACAGAGAAAGGGCAATATATTGATGAGTATGTATGAAACGGAAAGAACGACATGGAGTTATTTTTCCAATTTGTTTATCCCGTTCTAATCGTCCGTAAGACTCCCTCCTCTACAGGTGGGAGATAATGGACGCTAGAAGTGCGATAAGTGCAACTAACATCAGTGGGGGATGAAGAAAACCCCCACTGATGAAGTTGCACTTTATTCTCAAAATGGAGGAATTCGGATTGACGCAGGGCTTGAGATAGGAGAAATGAAAAAGGGGAAAAATTAGACGAGAAGCAGCTGCCGCTTACTCAGTTTTATCTGCGCATATCTATCATTTTTGGGGAGCGGCCTATTTGCAAAAACAGCGTCAAGTTATACACGATTGCTCCTATTTTTGAAGAAGAGATATTGCGTAACCGAATTTTAGAGACTGTTTATTAATCAGGGAAATTGACTGTTAGACGAGTTACGGCAATCAGAAACAGAGTTGACGGTAAAAGACCACTCCCTATGGATTATGATAAAGAGTTAGAATGTTTGCACATGTATTCCTTTGCCCTCTTGCCATTCTGCATATAGTACGTCCTTATACTCTTTTGCACCGAATGACTGGATTTGATTTTGTAGCCATTCTTTAGAAAAACCGAATTCTTTGAGATTATCCCAAATCACTTCACCGTCGAGAATTAATGTTACAGGAAGGCTCACTAATTGCTCTGGCATTTGATGATCTTGTCTTGTCGGCAGCTCGTATGGCGATTTTTTTAATACACTGACTGTCCCGTCTGTCTCTAAAACCGCATATTCGACTTCGCGAATCGAAAACGCTCCTTTTGAGCGCAGCAAATGTTGTAATTGATTGATGTCTAATTTGTTTTCTTTCATTTTATCACGTAAAATTTTTCCTTGAGCGATGACTAACGTTGGTTTTCCTTCTAAAATAGCGCGGGATTTTTTCTTTTTTTGCGTAATCATTTCCGTTATGTAAATTAAAGCCCCCCATAAAGCGACGGTGAATAAGATCTGGGAAATACCGATATTGTTGTCATAAAGCGCATTGCCGACAAGTTCCCCTAACACAAGCGCGGAAATAAAATCAAATGCTGTGATTTGTGTGATTTGGGTTTTTCCGAGAATTTTAGTAGTAAATAGTAGAGCAACATAACCGACAACTAGTTCAGAAGCAATTTTGATAAATTCCATCTTTTTCACCTTTGGGATTTATGATGTCATTAATTTGTGCACAATGAAGAGTTTTATACATAGAAAAAAGGGATGACCTAAAAGCAAAGTGTCAGCCCCGTAACCATAATATATAGTTGTGCTTGAGGTCAGACACTTATCGGTCGTCCCTTTTCTACAGTTACAAAAGTTGTTTAATCATTGTGACATGCGGAATTCCTGCATCCATGAAAATGTCGGATACGGTTTTATAGCCTAATTTTTCGTAAAAGCGCTCCGCATGTGTCTGCGCGTTTAGTTTTGCCTTGGCAATCCCGGTTTCTCTGGCGAATTGTTCAATGCTTTCCATAATTAAACGCCCAGCTCCGCGATTGCGATAATCAGAAAGCACGCAAATTCGCTCAATTTTGCCAATGCCATCAATCGTGCGAAATCTCCCCGCTCCAACGGCTCTTTCGCCGTCATACAGAACGAAATGGGTCGCTTCATTTTCAAACTCATCGATTTCCTCTTCTTCTGGAACGTGTTGTTCTTCGACAAATACGGCTCTTCTGACAGAAACCGCATCATTCCAAAGTTTTTCGCTGTTTCCAAAAACCACTTTCATCTAGTCTTGTTCCTTTCCGACGCGAAATGTTTCATATACCGTCCATGAACCGTTTTCCAACTGATAGAGTAAATGGAATCGGTCAACCGTTTCTTCGAAATACACGCTTTGCATTTTCAATTGTCCATATACATCCGCATGCTCAGCATCTGAAAGTGATTGACCAATCGTAATATGCGGTACGAAAGCGTATTCAGGTTTGTCTGTAAAAACTCCACTATAGAATTGTTTATGCAGTTTTTGTAGCGTTTCATTCGGTTCCACTTTTAAGTAGATGACGTTGTTAACAGGATAGAAAGAGCTGAATTTTGTAATTTTTAATGGAATCGGCTCTGTATCCTTAGCTATCTTCCAAAGTTCTTTAACGATTGTTTCAATTTCTTCATCGCTTGCTTCAAACGCGCTTTTCAATGTTAAATGAGGCGGAATAAGTGAATAATGGCTATCATAGCGCTTTCTGTACGAGTTCGCAAAATCTTGGATCTGTTTTGATGGGAACAAGGCGATACCATACTTCATAAAAATTCCCTCCTTTTTTATAGTATTATTCAATTATAACAAGATTTCGAAAATTATGGTAGCTGTGTTAAATGACGAGAATGTTCTCAAGCGCTTTTGGCAAATCAGGCTGCCAATATGTCCAAGTATGGTTCCCGTTGAATTCTTCATATTTGTAAGTAAATCCTTTTTGCTTAAATAGCTGATGAACCTGGCGGTTTGGTGTTATAAAGTCCCGAATTTTGCCATCCGTTGTTTTGACTGCAGTCTCTTCTGTGCCGATCGAATGGTAAAGCTGCAACAGATGTGGGTGCGCAAAATTTTTCACTTTTTCCATAATGGCTTCGTTAATATAAGGTGATTGCATAGCGATTTTTCCGAATGTATGCGGGTAAGTGAGCCCGGCTAATAATGAAACGGTGCCGCCAAGGGAGTCGCCGATTAACGCGCGGCCCAATCCCATTTGATAAGTAGGAAATTCTTTATCTAAATATGGAACAAGCTCATTGGCTAAAAACCGTAAATAAGCCGCATGCTTTTTGCCGTTCGGATGATATTTTTCGTAACGATCGTTCACATCTTTATACGGAATGCCGACAACGATCGTCCGATCAATTTTTTTGTTTGCCAATAAATCTTCCACTGCCCGCGCTACTTTTCCAAGCATAAAGTAATCTTTACCATCTTGAGCAATAAGAAGCGAATACTTATGAAGAGGAGAATACGTGCTCGGTAAATAAATAAGCAATGTTACTTCTTCATTTAACTCTTGGCTGTAAATGGTTTGTACTAAAGTGGTTCCTTTTTGTTCTGTCATTATTAATCCTCCATCACTATTTTCAAATTCATCTGTTATTTTAGCATATTTGTGTTAAAACATGCCGCAATGTAACTTGATGTTTCACCTGTTGAGATTTTGAGCAAAGAATCACGGATGTTTTTCGACTGTCGTGACCGAACAACACTCCGCTATAAGGACAATACCATTTGTCCTCTAGCGGAGTTGTTCGGTCATCGGTCATGCTTATGCATGACCAAGAGGCTGCCTCGTAGGGGTCTGGACCTTATGAGACAGCCTCTCCGACAGTCGAAAACCCTCTTGTCCACCAGAAGTCAAAAATATTCAAGTTCAATTTATACAGTGCTATAATTGGAAAAGAGTCAAGATTTTACACTAGCGAAATATGTTTTTCTCTGGAGAGGAGAGTGAACATGGAAAAAAGACGAGTAAAAAGCAAAGAAGTAACAGAAGCCGCTTTGCGTTTGCTGGCAGAGCGCGGCGTTACGATTCAAGCCATTGCCGAAATTGTTTATGAGATGCAAAGTCCGTATAATAAAGGATTAACCATTGATGATTGTATAGAAAGTGTGGAAAAGGTTCTGCAAAAACGGGAAGTGCAACATGCCATTTTAGTGGGAATTGAACTTGACAAACTGGCCGAGAGAAAGATGCTGTCCGAACCATTGCAAACGCTTGTAGAAACAGATGAAGGGCTATTTGGTGTGGATGAGACGATTGCCTTAGGCGCCGTATTAGGTTACGGAAGTATCGCGGTAACGACATTCGGACATCTTGATAAACATAAAATCGGTATTATTCAACAGTTAAACACGAAAAATGGCCAAGGCGTGCACACATTTTTAGATGATCTAGTAGCGAGTATCGCTGCTAGTGCTGCCGGAAGATTAGCACACCGTTTCCGCGATGAGGAAGAACGGTTAAACGAAGAAACAGAAGTTATACAAGAAAAGGAAGAAGCGATATCTTAATGAAAAGAGAGGCTGGCCTAAAGCAAAGTGTCAGACCCCGTAACACCGTATATAGCACGCAATAGTTCGATGAGTAAGCTATATAGGGTGAGATGTGCGTGAGGTCAGACACTGATAGGTCAGCCTCTTTATAAAACTAGGAGAAAGGGGGAGAAGGAAGATGGCGGAAAATCATATTACATTCCAGCATGAAATTCTTGAAACAATTATTAATTGTGCCTATGAATGGATTGTTGTTGTTGATGAAAAGGGGAGAATTATTTACATCAATAAAAACTATTGCGAATTTTTAGGGAAGAATCGTGAAGAAATTATCGGTAAACATGTAACGGAAGTGATTGAGAATACAAGAATGCATATTGTTGTAGAAACAGGAAAAGAAGAGATTGCCGATCTGCATTACATAAAAGGAAACTATATGATTGCTAACCGTATTCCGATTTTTTCTAACGGAAAAGTAATCGGAGCTATTGGGACTGTGATTTTTCGTGACACAAATGAATGGAAGAGAATGAATAGCCATATTAAAAGTTTGTTGTCACAATTGCAAACGTATTTGCAAGAATGGAAGGAAGACAACGGAGCAAAGTACACATTAAAAGACATTATCTCTCGATCTAAACAAATAGAAATATTAAAAGAAAAAGTGAAGAGAATTGCAGATAGCGATATTTCTGTATTGATTCGCGGTGAAAGCGGTACAGGAAAAGAGCTGTTTGCTCACAGTATTCATCAGCTAAGCAGCCGAAGCAGCAAACCGTTTATTAAGGTGAATTGCGGTGCCATCCCTGAGCATTTGCTTGAATCGGAATTGTTTGGTTATGAAGAAGGAGCATTTACTGGAGCAAAAAAAGGCGGCAAAAAAGGAAAGTTTCAATTGGCTCACGGCGGAACAATTTTTCTTGATGAAATCGGAGATATGCCTCTGCATATGCAAGTCAAACTGCTTCGAGTTCTACAGGAAAAAGAGATTGAACCGGTCGGAGCGACAAAAACCGTTTCTGTAGATGTGAGAATTATTGCGGCAACAAATCGACCGTTAGAAAAAATGATGGAAGAAAAACGGTTTCGTGAGGATCTATATTATCGGATTAATGTTGTTCCCTTCGTCATTCCTCCCTTGCGTGAACGCCCTGAGGATATTCGAGTACTTACAGACCATTTTATTGATAAAATTGGCAAACGGTCGGGAAAACGAATTACGGCAGTTGACGAAGAAGTACTGCAAATTTTCTCACAGCATGCGTGGCCAGGAAACATTCGCGAACTGGAGAATGTGATTGAAGCAGCTGTCCATTTTGCCAACGGTGAAACGATTACAGTAGAAGCGTTGCCTGAATATTTAAAAACGAATACGGTATATCAGCTTGAGGGGAAAACGTTAAAGCAATTGCTTGAAGAAACAGAGAAGGTAATTATTCAGAAAAGCTTGGCATTGCATCAAAATGATAAACTGAAAGCGGCAAAGGCTCTTGGTATCAGCAAATCGGCCATATACGAGAAAATAAAAAAATACCGATTAGATGATTAGTTTTCCAGAATTCTGGAATTTGTTCCGGAATTCTGGATTTTTTTATGCATGTTTTTACGTAATGGTTTTAAATTGTTTCCGTATTGTTGGAATTTTCTGCATATAAATAGTATTAATATTATTTATTTAATTTATATTTTAATAATTTTGAATTGGTATCATTCTTGCACGATAATCAGATGAAGAAAAAATGATTAGCAAGGGGGGAAGTACATTCTGCATTTGTTGAAGCAGTCAAAGACATTCATGACGGCGCCATGGATGTAGTTCATGGAGTCAAGAAAATGATTGTCATTATGGAACATGTCAACAAAGACGGTAAACCGAAGATGGTGAAAGAGTGCAGTCTTCCGCTAACCGGAAAGAGAGTTGTCAATCGAATCATTACGGAAAGAGCGGTCATTGATGTGACAGAGAATGGACGAAAATGAGTAGAAATCTTAGATGGAAGCACAGTACAAGAAATTCAAGCAGTATCAGAGCCCAATTTAATTGTTGATGAAAGTCTTCTAATACGTGTGTAATACATTGGGGGTGAGCGGGAAATGTGGAGTATGATCGGTCTTATCGGGGGGCTTGTATTATTGATTTATTTAACGATGAGAGGGATGAACCTCTTTGTCGCTGCGCCATTGTGTGCGCTCATCGTTGCTGTGTTCAGCGGTCTGCCGCTGTTTCCGCAGCTTGTCGGCGAGGGGGAAGCAAATTTAGTCGGCAACTATATGGCTGGATTTTCTAGCTTTATTCAGTCTTGGTATTTAATGTTTTTATTAGGGGCGATTTTCGGAAAGGTAATGGAAGATAGCGGGGCAGCAGACAGCGTTTCAAAATGGATTGTAGGTAAGCTTGGGATGAAGCGCGCGGTTTTAGCTGTCGTTATTGCTTGTGCTGTCTTAACATATGGCGGAGTGAGCTTATTCGTTGTTGCGTTTTCTGTTTATCCAATGGCAGTCAGCTTATTTAAACAAGCCAATTTACCACGTCGTTTTATTCCCGGTGCCCTTGCGTTCGGTTCCGTTACGTTTACGATGACATCAGCCGGTTCTCCGGAAATTCAAAACTGGATTCCGATTGAATATTTAAAAACATCTCCTTATGCGGGATGGGAAGTCAGTTTAATTGTCGCCATTTTCATGGCTGTATTTGGTTATTGGTGGTTAAAGAGAATGATTGCCAAAGCGGTGGCAAGAGGAGAGGGATTTGTTGCTAGAGAAGGAGATCCAGTAGAGAGTGATAAACCTCTGCCGCATCCAGCCGCCGGTATGATTCCGCTCATCGTTGTTTTGATTATTTCATTTGTTTTCCACGATTCTTTAAAACAGTCCGCATTAATCATTGCTTTACTTGGCGGCGTGATTGCTGCTTATGTGTTAAACCGCAAATACTTCAACAATTTTGGCGGCGCTGTTTCTGAAGGAACATTTGGAGCATTGATTGCTTTAGGCAATACGGCAGCAGTTGTCGGTTTTGGCGGTGTAGCGAAAGCAGTTCCAGCATTCGGAGCAGCCGTTGAAACGATGACAAGCATTTCAGGAAGTCCATTAATTGGTGGCGCGATTGCTGTAAGCGTTATTGCTGGAATGACGGGGTCTGCTTCAGGCGGGCAAGCGATCGCGTTACCAATTCTCGCGCCGCATTACATGGATATGGGAGTGAACCCGGAAGCGTTACACCGCGTTGTTGCAATTTCTTCGGGGGCGCTTGATTCACTGCCGCATAACGGCTATGTCGTAACAACAATTCGTGCGATTTGCGGTGAGACGCATCAAGACGCGTATAACGCAGTTGGAGCGTTAACCGTGATTGTTCCGGCTTTAGGGACAGTGCTTGCGATTATCTTATTCTCGTTAGGTATAGGAATCTAATCATATAGGGGGCTTTGACATGGTAAAAGATCAAGTCATGTTTGTAACAGGAGCCGCGAGAGGGATCGGTTATGAAATAGCGAAAAAGTTTGCTGAAAACGGCGCAAAGGTAATTCTTACGGATTTAAATAAAACAGCGGTCGAGGAAGCGGCAGAATCGCTTCGAAATGAGGGATACGAAGCTGTTGGCTTGAAGTGTGATGTCACCTCAGAAGCGGAAGTGAAAGCGGCGCTTGATGAAGCAGTTCATCGGTTTGGACGGATCGATATTTTAATTAATAATGCCGGTTTGCAATATGTATCGATGATTGAAGATTTTCCAACAGAGAAATTTGAATTGCTCATCCGCGTCATGTTGACCGCTCCGTTCATGGCGATTAAACACGTGTTTCCAATCATGAAACACCAAAAATATGGCCGCGTTATTAATATGGCGTCCATTAACGGTTTGGTCGGTTTTGCTGGCAAAGCGGCATATAACAGCGCAAAGCACGGAATCATCGGTTTAACGAAGGTGGCGGCACTTGAGGGAGCACCCCATGGTATTACGGTTAATGCGCTATGTCCAGGATATGTGGATACACCGCTTGTTCGCAATCAGCTTACCGATTTGGCAGCCACGCGCAATGTTCCATTAGAAAAAGTATTAGAGGAAGTCATTTATCCACTTGTGCCGCAAAGACGTTTATTATCCGTTGAAGAGATTGCTGATTATGCTATGTTTCTCGCAAGTGAGCAAGCAAAAGGAATTACAGGTCAAGCCGTTGTTATCGATGGAGGTTATACAGCACAGTAGTTGCTCATATAATTCATATGGATAAATTAGACAAAGGGGGAGTGAAAGATGCGTGAAGTTGTCATTACTTCCGCGGTACGTACGCCAATCGGCACATTTGGAGGTGCTTTCAAAGATTTATTGCCAACTGATTTAGTCGTTCCCGTATTAGAAGAAGCGGTACGACGCAGTCAAATTGAAAAAGAAGAAGTCAACGAAGTCATTTTAGGACATTGTATTCAAAGAACCGATATGCCGAATACAGCGAGAACAGCCGCGCTGTTAGCTGGCTTTCCGGACACAACGACCGGTTTTACGATTCAACGTCAATGTGCTTCTGGAATGCAGGCGATTATTTCGGCGGCGATGCAAATTCAAGTTGGCTTAAGCGATGTTGTTATTGCCGGTGGTGTCGAAGCGATGAGCTCCAGTCCATACGTATTAAAACAGCATCGCTGGGGAGCGCGCTTGCAGCATCAGCAAGTGACGGATACGCTTTGGGAGATTCTTGAAGATCCGCTCCATCATATGATGATGGGAGAAACGGCAGAAAATCTTGCAGAAAAGCACGAGATTACGAGAGAAGAACAAGACGAGTTGGCATTATTGAGCCATCAGCGTGCGATTCATGCCATAGAGTCCGGCTATTTTGAATCGCAAATTGTTCCGATTACTGTGAAAACGAGAAAAGGGGAGACGGTCGTTACAAAAGATGAGCATCCACGTGCTGATGTGACGAAAGAAAAACTTGCGGCATTAAAACCTGTCTTCCGCAAAAATGGGACGGTGACAGCTGGAAATTCTTCCGGAATTAATGATGGAGCAGCGGCGCTTGTGTTGATGTCTGCCGACTATGCACGCGAAAAAGGAATTCAGCCGCTTGCGAAAATCGTCGGTTATTCTGTCGCAGGGGTTGATCCAGTCATCATGGGACGCGGACCAGTTCCGGCCGTACAAAAAGGGCTGGAAAAAGTAAAGTGGACATTGGCTGATGCTGATTTAATTGAAATCAATGAAGCGTTTGCGGCACAGTACTTAGCTGTTGAAAAGGAACTTGGATTAGATAGAGAAAAAGTGAATGTGAATGGAAGCGGCATCAGCTTAGGGCACCCGATTGGCTGCACAGGTGCGCGCATCATTGTCAGCCTCATCCATGAATTAAACCGCCGCCAACTTGAAAAAGGAATTGCCTCTTTATGCGTTGGCGGGGGAATGGGAACGGCATTGTTTGTAGAAAGTTTGTAAATAACTGCAAAGAGGCTGACCTTAAAGCAAAATGTCAGACCCTGCAACACAGTATTATAGCGCATAACATGGAGCAATGAACGATATGTTGTAAAAATGTGCGTGAGTCAGCCTCTTTTAAGGTATGCTTCCATGTTTGGACGAGACGTTCGCTATTTTTTAGTAAAAAGTTTTAAAAATTGCTTGAAAAATCTGTATAAATACGTTACATTGAAAGAAAACCTCAAAAGTGAATATATGGTAGTTCGATTCTTATCAAGAGAAGCGGAGGGAACTGGCCCAGTGAAGCTTCAGCAACCAGCCAATTTTTGGCCAGGTGCTAAATCCAGCGAATTGGTTTCAATTCGGCAGATAAGAAGAAGTACTGATGCATACGTAAAAAGTCTTCTTCTTAGAAGACTTTTTTATTTTACAAAAGGGGGAGTGGACATGGAAAGAATAGAGACGATACTAGCACAAGTAGGAAATCGAAGTGAGGAGGTAACAGGAACTGTCAATCCTCCTGTCTATTTTTCAACCGCTTATCGTCATGAAGGAATTGGACAATCAACAGGATTCGATTATATTCGCACAGGCAACCCGACGCGGAACATCGTCGAGGAAGCGATCGCCAAACTGGAAGGGGGCGATCAAGGATATGCGTTTTCATCGGGAATGGCGGCCATTCAAACGGTGATGGCTTTATTTGAAAGCGGCGATGAGTTTTTAGTTTCTGCCGACCTTTATGGCGGTACATATCGGCTTTTTGAGAAAGGATGGCGAAAATACGGGTTGTCTTTTCATTATGTGGATTTTCGCGACATACAATTGGTGGAGAAGGAAATTACAGAAAAAACAAAAGCGATTTTTTTAGAAACGCCGACAAATCCATTGATGCAAGAGGCGAACATCGAGGAAGTAGCCAAGTTAGCGAAACACTACAATTTACTCTTGATCGTGGACAATACGTTTTATACCCCCGTTATTCAACAGCCGCTGAGACAAGGCGCCGACATTGTTATTCATAGCGCAACCAAATATTTAGGTGGGCATAATGATGTATTGGCTGGGCTTGTTGTCGCCAAAGGAAAAGAGCTCTGTGAAAGACTAGCGCAATTTCATAATGCGATTGGCGCCGTTCTGTCTCCGTTTGACTCATGGTTGTTAATTCGCGGATTGAAAACATTGGCATTGCGCATGAAACAGCACGAAGAAAACGCCCGAAGAATTAGCGAATTTTTAGCAGAGCATGAAGATGTGACTGACGTGCTCTATCCTGGCCGCGGCGGAATGTTGTCTTTCCGTTTGCGGGATGAAAAGTGGGTGAACCGCTTTTTAAAAAGCTTAAAGTTAATTACATTTGCCGAGAGTTTAGGAGGAGTTGAAAGCTTTATCACGTATCCGGCAACACAAACACATATGGATATTCCAGAAGAAATACGGATTGCTAATGGGGTATGTAATCGGTTATTGCGTTTTTCAGTCGGAATTGAGCATGTTGAGGATTTAATGGCTGATTTGTCGCAAGCCTTTCAAAAGATGAAAGAGGTGTAGCGGAGTGGAGAAAGAATTTTCGTTTCAAACGAATTTGCTTCATAATAAATGGAAAGTAGACGAACAAACTGGAGCGGTAAGTATTCCGATTCAACACGCTTCCACATTTCATCAATATGATTTTGATACATTTGGAAAGTATGATTATAGCCGTTCAGGAAATCCAACAAGGGAAGCGTTGGAAGACACAATTGCCGAACTTGAAGGCGGTGTGCGCGGCTTTGCCTTCTCCTCAGGAATGGCGGCGATTTCTACCGCATTTTTACTATTATCCAAAGGCGATCACGTCTTGATTACCGAAGATGTGTATGGCGGAACATATCGGATGATTACCGAAGTGTTGAGCCGTTTCGGAATTGAGTACACGTTTGTGGATATGACCGACTTGCATGAGGTGGCCTGCCAGATTCGCGCCAATACGAAAGTCATTTATGTAGAGACCCCTTCCAACCCATTGTTAAAAATTACAGACATTCGCGGTATTGTGAAGCTGGCGAAAGCAAATGGGTGTTTAACGTTTTTAGATAATACGTTTATGACTCCAGCGTTGCAGCGGCCGCTTGAGTTAGGTGTGGACGTTGTACTTCATAGCGCGACGAAGTTTTTATCGGGGCATAGCGATGTTGTTGCCGGGTTGGCTGTTGTAAAAGATGAAGAGTTAGCGGATCGTTTATACAAATTGCAAAACGCCTTTGGCGCAGTACTTGGTGTGCAGGATGCCTGGCTTGTGCTGCGCGGGTTAAAAACGCTCCATGTCCGCTTACAACAATCTTCCCAATCCGCGATGAAAATTGCTTCCTTTTTAGCGAAACATCCAAAAGTGGAAGAAGTGTATTATCCAGGCCTTTCTTATCATCCAGGTCACTCCGTTCAACGTTACCAAGCATCCGGGTTCGGTGCAGTATTATCGTTTCGTTTGGCGGATGAAGAAGCGGTACGAACGTTTGTTAAGCATGCTAATATCCCGGTGTTTGCCGTCAGTTTAGGGGCGGTTGAGTCGATTTTATCCTATCCAGCGAAAATGTCACATGCTGCGATGCCAAAAGAGGAGAGAGCGCGAAGAGGAATTACAGATGGGTTGCTTAGATTGAGTGTAGGCTTAGAAGCAGCCGATGATTTAATCAGTGACTTTGAAAGAGCATTATCTTATGTAAAAGAGAAGAAGCAAACTTCCTTCGTAAAAACAGTTTAGAGGCTGTCCCATAAGTGTCTGAGCGCCTTATATATATTGTGCTGTGCGCTCTGACACTTGAGACAGCCTCTTATATAATTTCTTCTAATTTTTGTGTTTGCAGTTGTTTTTCGACGAGCTGATCAAGCTGTTTAATTTTCTTTAAAGCAAGTTCATCGTCAATTTTACGGTAATGATGTTTACCACCCGGTTCTTCATCTGCCTCGTCCGCAAGTTTAATAATCTCCTGCAATGGCTTTCGCTTTAACTCGCATTCCGGAAGATACGAATCGGTATGCAAAAGAATCGCAAGCGCAATTTCTTTGGCGTTTTTTGGGTGTTCTCCTAAACGAATAAGCAGCTTATGAGCACGCTCTGCTCCCTTAATCGCATGAATATCGTTTTGTTTATATTTTTCATAATCCCATTTCCCATTGGAATACCACTCATAATGACCGATGTCATGCAATAATGCCGCTTTCGTTGCCAAATCGACATTCACACCATGCTTTAAAGCTAGACGATAAGCATGGTAAGCAGTGGCAATGGCATGAGCCACGCCAGAGCGTTTTAAATATTTTTGCGCAATCGGATGAACAAATACGTCTGTTAATGTAACATACCGCATTGTCATCCCCTCCATTTTCATGTTTCTAAACATCATAACATAGACAATGGAGTTGTATCAAATTGAAAATATTGTTTTTTCACGGTTAAAAACGTTTATCTTACATATTGCTTAGCAAGGAGACAAACAATAGAAGTAAATTCAAATTTTGGAGGTGTCAGATGAAGAAATCATTCTTTTTTATCGTCGGAACTATTTTTTTATTGTTTTTTCCGATAAATACAAATGGAGAAAATCAGACCGATACTCCCCCATATAAGCAAGTGGCGGTATTACCTAACGCCAATATTCAATTACTAGCAAAAGAAGAATATGGGTGGCTGAGGGATTTTCAATTGCGAGTTGGAAAAAGAGCGCAAAACTTTCCAGAATGGGAAAACCTCCCTTTATCAGAACGAACAAGACCGCAGTTATATTCTCTTGACGTAACCGGTGATGGAATAGAAGAAATTATCGTATTTCTTATTAAAGCAAGAGGAGATGGATTGTATAAAAATGAGGTTCATGTTTTACAGAAAACAAACAATGAAGAAAAAACGCCCGTTCGCGAAATTGTTATTGAAGATCCGCGCGCTGTCGTATTAAAAAATATGAAGTTGAAAGAAACGAAACAAGGCGTTGAACTGATGATTGACGACATCCATGCATTGATTCCGAATAACGAATTGGAGAAAAGCAGTCAAAAACTACATTTAAGCGTTGACCATTTTTTAAAATATACGATCAATCATCAGCGTCTAAAAGCGATTTTGCTACTTGAGAGAAAAACAGGGGAGTATTTAGGAAGTTTAATCGTTGTATATGAGTATAAAAACGGAATTTTGCAAGGAAAACAGATTGAATTCGTTCGCCATTGAACAATAGGCTGCCGCTAAAGAAAAGGTTCAGGCCCCACAACCATCGTATATAACACTGGATAAAAAAACGCTATATATGATGGAGTTTGCGTGAGGCCAAACACTTATAGGGCAGCCCTCTTGTCTTCTTAGCAGCCGTCGATGCCGCAGCTTTTGCCAAGCAAATCGTCTTCGTTTTCTGTTTGTTCAAGAATTACTTTTTCAATCATTTCTTTCGTATGCAAGCCGCGAAGCATACGATTGCCGATGATGAATGTAGGAACCGCAGTAACGTTCGCTTCTTCATACGCATGCTTCAATGCTTGTTGATGAACTTCTTTATAGCGGCGCGTTTCAAGTACGGCGCGAAACTCTTCTTTATTTAGCCCGATTTTTTCCGCTGCTTCACTCAGCACGTCAATATCGCTAATGTTTTTTCCTTCTTGCCAATACGCTGAAAAGACAGCATGAACATACTCAAGCGCTTTTCCTTGTTCTTTCGCGTATTGATAACCTTCATGGGCAAAATGTGTCCGCGGAATTGGATCGATATCCGGCAGTTCCATATTCACGCCGAATCGAGCAGAAAGCGGTTTGACCGATTGATGCCACGCAGTCTGGATGTAATGGCTGTTAGGAGATAACGGCTCTACCGGCTCTGGACGAAGCTCAAACGGCATCCATTCGAGCTCAACATCTTTTCCTTCGATCGCTTCCATGAGCGGCTTTTCTCCGATATAACAAAACGGACAAACAAAATCAGAATAAACGCGGATCTTTAAGCTCATCGTAAACTTCCTTTCCATTAGATTGTACGTTTATTGTAACAAATCAAAATTAATAAGGCGATTATCATGTTTTTTGAAAAAAGTATTTGACAATCTATTGATTGATACATATAATATAAAATGTAATTAATAGCACATGAGCACATGATTCCGTAGCTCAGCTGGGAGAGCGCCACCTTGACAGGGTGGAGGTCGCTGGTTCGAGCCCAGTCGGAATCATCCAATCGAGAAGCTTGAAATCCTTGTGTATCAAGGGCTTCAAGCTTTTTGTATTTTATAGGCAGGCACTCAAAACAGCGTTCAAATTACGATTGGTGCCGTTTCGGTGCCGAAGTATTTTAGTTTGATTTTGATAGCAGGGCATCGATTTGATTAGCGGCCTCTTCCTGCATATTAGGTAATACATGTGAATAAGTGTCTAGTGTTATTTTAATATTGCTATGGCCTAGACGTTCCGATATGACCTTTGCGTGTACTCCTTGAGCGAGAAGCATTGTTGCGTGAGTATGGCGTAGGTCATGAAAGCGAATCTTTGGAACATCCGCTTCTTTAATCAACCTTTCGTAAGTCCTTTTCAAATTCTCAGGGTTTACAGGTGTACCTTTTGACGTACAGACGACAAGGTCATAGTCCACATAGTCAGGTCCAAGTTGTAGCTTTTCTCTAGCTACTCTAGCCTTATGTTTCTTTAAAACAGCAATGGTTTCATTTGAGAGTTTAATACTACGGACACTTGATTCTGTTTTAGCCCCGCTCAAAAATTTCTTTCCATCTTTACTCAAGGTTTGACGAACATATAATATGCCTTTATCAAGGTCAACATCTTTCCAGCGCAGTCCTAGTATCTCACCCCGCCGCATTCCAGTCGTGATCGCCAAATGAAAAGCGGGATATAGTCGATCTTTGCTAGCTACTTTAAGGAAAGCTTTAATTTCATCTATATCCCATACAGTCATTTCTTTCTTTTTATCCTTTGGTAACTGGATCTTTTTTGCGGGATTAGAAGGTAAAAGCTCCATGTTCACAGCATAATCGAGTGAGCTCTTTATAATATTGTAAATTTTTTTGATCGTTGCACTCGCAAGCCCCTCTTCTTTTAAGTTACTCACATAATTTTGCAACAACATAGGTGTTAGTTGTGACAGTTGAACGTGTCCTAACACTGGAATGATTCGATTGTTCATGTAGTTTTCATAAACTTGTGCTGTTTGGATGCCAATAACGTTCTTTTTCACTTTAAACCATTCGTAAAGATGGTCTTTAAATGGAGTATTCGATGGCTTAAAATACGTGCCTTTGAATATCTCCGCCTCAATTAAAGCAAGTGCCTTTTCAGCATCTTTCTTTGATTTAAACCCGCACCTTTTCGTTCTTCTTCGTTTACCTGTAACTGGATCAGGACCTAGCTCTGCAACAAAATACCATGTATTTCTCTCTTCGTCTTTTTTTACATAACCCATAGAAGACATCCCCCTTTAAACAGATGTCCCCTAAAGGCAACATGACAAGCTTTCTTAACCATAATGTAGCAAATAAAATGCTTATAAACAATTGTAAACATTCAATAAAACCCCCACATTTTAGAATTTCAGCTCAATAGCCATATACGCCTGCGGGGGGAGTCAGTTAAGAGGGAAGCAAAATAAATTTATGTACATATTACTAAGCAACTTATTGTTATGGAATAAATTCTTTTTGTTCTTATGAATAACAATAGCGATAAGCTATCCTCTAATTTTTAGCGATTTATTCCCCCGCCCTTTCTTTATGACTTTTAATAATCCTCTTCCTTATACTCATAGCCACAGTTTTGACCCCACTTTAAAATTAAAAAAATTACATATTATAGCAGACTGAAAAGGTAATCTCTATCATTTATCTGTTTAGGTCACATTATTTTAAAAAATTTTATATCCATGATTTATCTAAACCCCCCCCTATGCCTATAAAGTGGGCTTTTGTCAAGCACAAGGGCGGGGGGCTGATTTTGTCTACGGGAAAATTTTTATGAAGGGTGGTGTGAATTAAAAAATCCTATCCTTAAGGAAAAATGACATTAATGAATTAACAGTACTGTACATCTATTCAAAAACAGTTTTTAGCCATTCTATCTGTATACTAAAAATTTTTATTTTATCTCTTAACTCCCCCGCTCCCCCCGCGTATAGGGCTAATGAGGCGGGGAAAACGCCATAAAAATACAAAAAGGGACATTTTCTTATAAATATTTTATAAGATCATGTCCCCTTTTAGGAGGGAGTACACCAATGAATAAACACACGCTTAACAGTCTGAAGGATGTAATTCTATATTTTAGTAATGGAAGTGATGATTTTCCTATTCTTTCATATAGCGATGATAAAGAAATAAAAACCAAATACCCACAGAGTATTTACTCAATTAATATGAATCACCTCGATTCTGACCTTCGTTATTACTTAAATTTTGCTGAAAAACAAAAGCGGTCATTGTGTTTCTATCCAAATGGCGCAAATGATTCAAAGTATATAAAAGAGATTAAATGGCATTTTGTCGATATTGATGAAGGCGATAAAGAAAAACAATATGAACGTATTCTTTCCGCCCCACTGCGCCCAACGCTAGTTTACAGAGGGAGGGCGGGACATAAACTCCTATATAGAGTAACCAATGCCGTATGGGATAGCTCATGTCGTAAAAAATTAGACCAATCCATATTAATCTTTAAAAATATCCAACAACAATTAATCGAATATTTTAATGGAGATGGAAAGTTAGTATCTCCTAATAATGCTTTACGATTACCTTATACAAAAAATTATAAATATTGGCGGAAAGAAATCGTAGAAGAAGAAATTGTTTTATTTGAGCCTGAAAATATTTATACACAAGAAGAGCTTTCTAAGGCTTTTCCACCTGCCAAAAGGATACATACCCAAAATAAGGAAGTTAATTTTGAAGGTTTAGATGAAGAAAAAGAAGGGGTTGTTCGGGCCTTTGTTGACCTTTTAGATACAATGGGGTTATCCTACATTGATTACGGTGATCGATTAGCATTTCAATGTCCGTTACATGATGACTCTTCACCATCTGGTTTTATGTTCAAAGATAATCTAATTATACATTGTTCAACAGGTCAAGCTAACGGACATTGTCCTATTGAAAGAGGAAAGCCTATCGACTGGGTGGCGGAGCAACTAGACGCTGAGGAATTAAAAGAGGTTTATAAGAAACTCTTAAAACGAAGCGAACAGAAGTATCGCGATATACGATTAGAGAGTATGACTGCTGATGTATCTATCCCTCTACATTCTCCTGAAAATATTTTAATAGATGGAATAGTAAAAGAAATGGAGAATGAAATGCAAAAAAGGGGTATTATAGTCGATCAACAATCAAAACTGGTTTATCAAAATATATTAGATTCCGCTCTTTCTCTTAAAAAGCAGGTACTCTCTGTTCCACTGCCGCCAGGCGGGGGAAAAAGTACATTAATCGAAGTCATGTTTAAATATCTTCTTAAACACGATATTAACAAGGCGGGTGCTGTAATTGCAGTTGAAAGAATTGAAACAGCTAAAAAATTAGCGAAAAGTATTGGCCAGTACGAGATATGGCTTGACGGACCAGGGATAGATATTCCAAGACGCGAATTTAAAAAAGCTGCTTATGTTATGGAAAGTGCGTTTACTTCAGAATTATGTAAGAAAAAAGAGGGGATCGAGGAGTATGTATATGGCATTTGTCGTGGTTGCTCAGAGAAAAAAGTATGTCCGATTGCTCAAAAATATCGGGAGCAGAAACAATATCCAATTGTTATCGTTTCACATGCCCGTCTAGCCATGGATAAAGACCGTTTGAGCAATTACAAAGAATGGGTAGATGTAAATGGTAATAAGCATGAACGGAGGCTTTTAATCATAGATGAAAAACCCCCTTTAGTTACTGTACAAAATCTAACCCTTTCCGATATCAACGAGTTTGAATATGAAATTCACAATATGTCTTACGAAATCGAGGGGGCAAATGAAGTCAAAGAATTAATCGGGAAGGTAAAAGACTTCTATTATGATAAATTACTCTCTGAACATGAAGTAATCCCTCCCATTCAACCAACTTTTCAATTTAATTTTAGGAAAGTATGGTTTCAATCATATACAGGGAAGAATCCTTATTTAATTGATAAAATTGAGCATTTTATTCAAAATGGGGGGCGGATAAGCAGAGGTAATAATCAGATAAATATAGTCACTCACAAAGTATTGAATTATGAGTTTGAGAATTTTAATACTATTATTTTAGACGGTACTTCTAACATCGATATGGAGTACAAAGTAGGTACAGAGTTAAATATATTACATGTACCTAAAATTCGAACCTATGAAAATCTTACTTTTTACAAGGCTTCAATATCGATGAGTAAGCAAGCTTTACGTAAAAATCCCGAGAGGCTAGATGATCTTGTGAAATATGTACGTAAAATTGCTGAAGAGGAGAATGTTCTAGTACTATGCTACAAAGAACATCGAAACACATTAGAAAAATTATTGGAGCCAGAAATTAAAAGGGGGGGTGTGAAATTAAATCACTTCGGCAATGTAAAAGGGTCCAACAATTATAATGATTGTACATCTCTTGTTTTGGCGGGGGTGCAACATAAAGGCCATCCTTATTACATTGCCAAGTTTGACGCTCTTTACGGAGCATGTGATGACACCGAAACTAACACTATTAACGATGTTATTCGATTTAAAAATATTGATTTAGAACGATTAAAATTGAATGATCAGTTGGTTGATCTAATACAAGATATTTGCCGAACAAAAATACGCAATAAGGATAGCGATGAATCAGTAAAAGTGTATATCCCAACTAAGGATAAAGTACTAATTAATCTATTAAATCAATATTTTACTGGTTCAATGATTAGGAAATGGGATATTTCAGACTACTACACAGAATGGTACCATAAATTGGACCAATTATTTGAAAATATGCAGTATGGGCAAGTTATTCAAAAAGGTGAGATTCGCAAGTTTTTAAATCTTACTGGGGAGAGCGGAAAAAGACAATTTACACGAATGCAACAAAAAGAAATTTTTAGTGATTTATTAAAAAAGCATAATATGGTCCCCGTTAATAATAGGAGTTTCAAAAAAATGAAAATTTCCTAGCTTCGCTATTCTTCTGTAGCCGAAAACATGATGCGTGTTGCGTTTCTCCTACTCTTTCAAAAAAATATAGTCACACCAAACTGCAACATTTCTTCCCCTGTCTCTCAAATTTTTAAATCTTATAGTTAGGGTTTAGGAATTTTGCTATAGTTAATATGTAAAAGATTGTAACCAAAGTAGTAAACAACAATTGATGGAGGCAACAGTATGAGCAAGTTAACTCTACAAGAACTTGAATCTCATTTATGGGAATCTGCAAATATATTACGTGGTAGTATTGATTCTTCTGACTATAAAAACTATATTTTTGGAATGTTGTTTTTAAAGCGATTAAACGATGTATTTGTGGAAACGGCTGAGCGCATTGAAAGGGAAGAAGGGGAAGATTACGGTTGGTATGACCGTGATGAACATCAATTCTTCGTACCTGAAAAAGCACGTTGGAGTTATATTCAATCCCATTCCCAAGACGTGGGGGCGGTCATTAATAAAGCCTTTGAATTACTCGAAGATGAAAACCCTTCCCTACAAGGGGTATTAGCGAATATTGATTTTAACGATAAAGAAAAATTGTCCGATAAAACTATTCTTCAATTAGTACAACACTTCTCACAAATTGATTTATGCAACGAAAACTTATCAGAACCTGATATCCTTGGTCGTGCGTATGAGTATCTCATTAAACAATTTGCCGACGATGCAGGTAAAAAAGGCGGCGAGTTCTATACACCTAGTCAAGTCGTTAAATTAATTGTCAAACTGATTAAGCCTGAAGAGGGCATGCGTGTATGTGACCCAACAGCGGGGTCTGGGGGTATGCTCATTCAATCGGTCGACTATATAAAAGAGAAAGGCGGCAACCCGCGCAACATTACATTGCATGGACAGGAGAAAAACTTAAATACGTGGGCGATTTGTAAAATGAACTTGTTGCTTCATGGTTTAAGTGACCATCGCATTGAAAAAGGCGATACAATTCGTGAACCGAAACTATTAGACGAAAACGGCGAACTTCTATTATATGATCGTGTCATTGCCAATCCTCCGTTTAGCTTGAAAAACTGGGGACGTGAAGAAGCAGAAGCAGACGAATTTAATCGTTTCCGCTTTGGTTTACCGCCAAAGAGCGCAGGAGACTATGCGTTTATTCAACATATGATTGCTACACTCAATGATGAAGGAAAAGCGGGAGTCGTCATGCCACATGGTGTTCTATTCCGTGGCGGAGCGGAAGGGAAAATTCGTCAAGGCATCTTAGAAGAAGATTTAATTGAAGCGGTTATCGGTTTGCCACCGAACCTTTTCTATGGAACAAGCATTCCAGCATGTATTCTCATTATCAGTAAAAATAAAGAAGAGCATAAAAAAGGAAAAGTTCTCTTCATTGACGCATCAAAGGACTATCAAGAAGGGAAAAATCAAAACGTTCTCCGCGATGAAGACATTCAAAAAATCGTCAGCACATACAATGCATGGAAAGATGTTGAGAAATATAGCCGTGTCGTTACATTAGAGGAAATTACAGAAAATGACTATAACTTAAATATTGCTCGCTACGTTGACACAACTGAAGAAGAAGAGCAAATCGATGTGGCAGAAGCCCTTCGTCAACTCCGTCAACTTGAACAAGAACGGGATAAAATTGAAAAGGTGATGTACGGGTATTTGAAGGAGTTGGGGTATAGTGAGTGATCTTAAGAAAACAATTATTGGGCGTATCCCTGACGATTGGAAGATAAAAAAGATTAAGGATGTTTGTGATACAACAAGTGGAGGAACTCCTTCACGTTCCAAACTAGAGTACTATGAGTCGGGTACAATACCTTGGATAAAAACAGGAGAGTTAAATCAGAAATATATTTTCGATACGGAAGAAAAGATTACAGAAATAGCAATACAGCAATCCTCTGCTAAACTTATTCCTAAAAATTCGGTTTTAATAGCCATGTATGGTGCAACTATTGGTAAAACTTCCATAACTAAGATTGAAGCGGCCACAAATCAAGCCTGTTGTGCCATGATCTCAAAAGGGGAAATTGAACCAGAGTTTTTGTATTACGTATTGTCTTATAGTAAGGACAAAATCATTTCTTTGGGTGCTGGAGGAGCGCAGCCTAACATCAGTCAACAAATCATTAGAGAACTTGAGATTCCGTTTCCTTTACAGGGAGAACAACGCAAAATTGCTGCCATTCTCTCTGCTGTCGATGAAGTGATCGAGAAAACGGAAGCTATCATCGAGCAAACGGAGAAAGTGAAAAAGGGGCTTATGCAACAGTTGCTCACAAAAGGAATCGGACATACGATATTTAAAAAGACGGAGATTGGAGAGATTCCTGAAGAGTGGGAATTGAAAAAAGTTGAGGAAGTATTCTATGAGGTAAGAGATACTTCTAATAATCTCGAATTATACCCATTATATAGTTTAACAATTGAGGAAGGATTGGTTCCGAAACCAGATCGTTATGAAAGAAGTTTTCTGCTTAAAAATAAGGAGGAAAATCAATATAGGTTGGTTTACCCACAAAATATCTTATTTAATCCAATGAACTTACGTTTCGGAGCTATTGCAATATCAAAAGAAAAGGTCCCTGTAAGCGTATCAGCATACTACAATGTGCTTTCTACAGTAAACGATAATTATTTAGCGGAATACTACGCTTACTTATTCTGTTCAGGATTATATATAAGTCTTTATGAAAGAATTGCAACGGGAAGTCTCATAGAGAAGAAAAGGGTACATTTAAGTCAATTCTTTAAAATCTCTGTTCCTGTCCCACCAAAAGATGAGCAAAAGAAGATAGTAGAAATTATATCAAGTATAGAAAATAAAATTCAGAATGAAAAACAAAGGTTGAATCAACTTCAAATGACCAAAAAAGGTCTCATGCAAGTTCTATTAACAGGCAAAGTCCGTGTAAAAGTCGATGATGAGGTGATGTCACAGTGACCACCGCAAGCGAATGGAATGAGTTAAACCTCGTGGAAAAACGTTTGATCAATCAACTTCAAGAGTTGGGCTATGAACATATAACAGGCTCAGCTCTTGAGTCTGAACGTGAGTCGTTAAGTGAAGTGATTTTAAAAGAACGGTTAAAGAAAGCGATTCAACGGTTAAATCCATGGATTGATGAGAACAATCTTGCCCGTATTATTTACAACATTACTCATATCGAAGCAACAGGACTCATGCAAGCAAATGAAAAGTTCCATGAAATGCTTGTGAACTATATTTCGATTCAACAAGATTTAGGAAAAGGGAAAAAGAATCAAACCGTTAAACTGATTGATTTTGATAACCCTTATAACAACGAATTTCTTGTCGTTGATCAGTTCCGTATTCAAGATGCCAGGGGCACCATTCGCCCTGACGTTGTTATTTTTGTGAATGGATTGCCTTTAATCGTTGTCGAATGTAAAAGCCCAACATTACAGGAAGATACGCAAATTTCGAAGGCTGTTAATCAATTACGCCGCTATCAAGAAACTCATGAGCAACTATTCTACTATAACCAATTTATGATTGCGACAAGTAACTATCGTGCCAAAGCGGGAACAATTGGTGCGAAAGTACAACATTATAGCGAGTGGAAAGATCCGTATCCAAGAACGGTTCCTGAACTCGGTGACTCACCAACGAAACAAGACATTTTAGTGGCGGGGATGTTAGCGAAAGAAAACTTGCTTGACTTGATTCAAAACTTCATTGTCTATGAAGTTGACGGCGGACGGGTGATTAAAAAGATTGCCCGCTATCAACAATTTCGTGCTGTTAATAAAGCGATTCATCGCATTTTACATGCAAAAACACCGAAAGACCGTGGCGGAGTGATTTGGCATACACAAGGTTCAGGTAAATCGTTGACCATGTTATATTTAGCTGTAAAGCTTAGAAGAATAAAAGAATTACAAAACCCAACGATTGTCGTTGTGACTGATCGTAAAGACCTTGATGATCAGATTACAAAAACATTCCGTAAATGCGGTTTCCCTAATCCGCAGCAAGCGGAAAGTGTCAAAGACTTGAAAAGGTTATTACAACAAGGTCCTGGTTCCACGATTATGACCCTTGTGCAAAAGTTCCAACCAGATAAGGACCAAGACGAGTATCCAGAACTTTCAAGGTCGGAAAATATCTTTGTATTAGTCGACGAGTCGCACCGTACGCAGTACAAAGGTCTAGCGATGAACATGCGGAAAGGTTTACCGAATGCATGTTATCTTGGCTTTACGGGAACACCAATCGATAAAGAAGATAAAAGTACAACAAGAACGTTTGGCTCTTATATTGACAAATATACGATTGAACAAGCGGTGGATGATGGAGCAACTGTTCCAATCTTCTATGAAGCTCGAATGGTCAACCTTCATTTGCAAGGCGATTCACTAGATCGCTTATTTGATCGTAAATTTAGTGATTATAGCGAAGAAGACCGTGAGCGTATTAAAAAGAAATATGCAAAGGAAGAAGCAATCTTAGCCGCTCCGAGTCGCATTGAACAAATTGCCTTAGATATTGTAGAACACTTTGAAAATTATATCTTACCAAACGGTTTTAAAGCACAAGTGGTGGCGGTTACTCGTGAAGCAGCGGCGATTTATAAACAAAAGCTAGATGAACTCATTAATGGAAAATATGAAACAGCATTAATTATTTCAACAGGGCCCGAAGACAAAAATAATGAATTATTAAAAGACTACTCTCTATCCCGTGAGGAAGAAAAACAATTAATTGAACGATTCAAAAAGCCGTTTGAAGAAGACAAACTAGCGATTTTAATTGTTTGTGATAAACTCCTAACAGGTTTTGACGCTCCAATCGAACAAGTCATGTACTTGGATAAACCATTAAAAGAGCATAACCTACTTCAGGCAATTGCTCGTACAAATCGTACATATGAAGGAAAAACATATGGACTCATTGTGGACTACTTTGGGGTATCAAAATTCTTGGAGAAAGCTCTTGCGATTTTCTCTAAACAAGATATTCAAGGGGCGCTACTCCCGATTGAAAGCGAATTGCCGAAGTTGAAACAAGCCCACCGAAAAGCGATGAGCTTTTTTGATTACATCAATCGAGATAATGCTGACGCATGCGTTCAAGTATTAGAGCCTGAAGATGTGCGGCATGAGTTTGAAAAAGCGTTTAAAGAGTTTTCCAAACGAATGGATATGATTTTACCGAACCCTGAAGCTTCTCCATATGTAGAAGACTTAAAGTTTTTAGGTAAAGTACGGCAAATGGCCAAAACGTTATATCGTGACGAGCAAATGGACATTTCCGAATGTGGCGAGAAGGTGAAACAACTTATTGCGGAGCATCTATATGCAGAATCTGTAGAAGTCATCCATGAACCAATTGATATTTTGTCCAATAAGTTTGATGAACGGCTAGAAAAAGCACCATCGAAAGAAGCACAGGCGGCGGAAATGGAACATGCGATCCGTCATGAAATTAAAGTGAAGCTGGAAGAAAACCCTGTTTATTATACGTCACTAAAAGAAAAGCTAGAGCAACTAATCGAAGCAAGACGGAAAAAGATGCTGGATATTGCGGAGTTAGTAGAAAAATTGCGCAACATGGTCAATGAAATGCGAAACGTCAACCAACAAGCGCAAAATCTTGGGTTCACACGAGAACAATATCCGTTTTATCAATTGTTCCAACAGCTTCTTCCAGACGAAGAACATAAAGATGCGATCGATGCGTTGACACATCTCGTAACGGACATTATTGCCGAGGAAAGCCAAGTTATTGATTGGGTAAACAAAGAGGATGTGAAACGTGAAATGCGGAAGAAAATTAAGAAGCAGCTGCGGGCAAGTGTTATCCCTAAAGATCAGTTAGAAAACATAACACAACAGATTATGTCATTAGCGATGGTTCATTATAAAAAGTAAAGCGGAGAGTATTTTTAACTCTCCAATTTTTTATAAAGGGTGGTAATTATAATGAAATGGTGGATGGTACGTGCGGGAGATCAAAATGAACTCATTCCAGTTTGGAAACAAAAAGGAGTCGCTTCGATAGGATGGGCGGATTTTGGCAATCCGAAAAAGTATGCAACTAGAGAAGCTTTAATTCAGAAATCACATGAAATTTACGAGGATGAAAAACCTGCTACACGAATTACTTGGGCGAGTCAGGTATGGAGATTTAGCCGTGAAATTAAAGTAGGAGATAGAATCATTACATACGCTAAAGACAAGCGTGAATACTTAGTGGGGACAGTTACTATAGAACATGAATATGACGAAACAATTGTAGATGAGTATTATCCAAATGTAATCCATGTAAAATGGGAACAGAAACAAATTCCACGTGATCGATTGTCACAAGGTGCAAAAAACTCCCTTGGCTCTACTCTAACTGTTTTTCGTGTAGATGACTGGGGAGATGAATTAGAAAGATTATTAGCTGGTAAAGAACCTGTAGTAAGTGAACCTGAAGACAATGAAGATGAAGTTATTAAAGAAGACTTCGTTCAAAAAGCATTGACGATGATTCAAGATAAAGTTGACAAATTAGATCCATGGCAAATGCAGGAGCTAGTCGCTGGATTGTTGCAAGCTATGGGCTATAATGTGAAAGTAAGTAAAAAGGGACCTGACGGGGGAGTCGATATTTTAGCTCATAAAGATGCGTTTGGTTTTGAAAAGCCGATTATTAAGGTACAGGTAAAGCATCGAAAATCAGCTTCGTCGGGTCCTGAGGTTCAACAATTGTTAGGAGCTCATCCAATCGATGCAAATAGCTTGTTTGTATCAACTGGGGGATTTACAACAGCCGCAGAAAATATAGGGAAACAGCATAACGTCAAGCTCATTGATTTAGAAGAGTTAGTAAACTTAATTGTCCAATGGTACGATAAAATGCCAAATGAAACGAGATCATTGTTGCCGCTACAAAAAATATATATTCCAGAATAAACGACAAAAGAGCCGTTACTTTACAGTAAGGCTCTTTTCTATGTCTATAAAGTTAAAGTTGGACCATTGACACGCAACCATTCTTTTCTTTGTTCATAGTCCGACATTACAGATTTAACAAAATGCCAAAAATCATTGGAGTGATTTGGATATTTAATATGCGCTAATTCATGAACTAATAAATAATCAATAATCGGCACTGGTGCCATCATAATTCTCCAGTTTAAATATATGGCTCCTTCGTTCGTACATGTTCCCCAGCGCATTTTTTGTTCTTTTAATTTAATTTTAGTAGGAGTTACCCCCATCTTAGGGCAATAAATTTTTAAGCGTTCTTGTAGTTTCATTTCCCCGTGTTGAATATACCAATCTTTGAATGATTGTCGGAAAAATGAGATTCTCTCTTTTTCTGTTAAATGTGGTGGCACCGTGGCAATAAATTTACCTTGTTTAAACATAAGAATGGACTTTGTAACTTCTTCGCTTTTATATACTTTTAACCGATAGTGACGCCCTAAATAAGCAAATTTCTCCCCACTTACAAATTCTTTTGGAGCGGGGGGATCGGAAATTTGATTCAACGCCTGCCACTTATCAATAATCCATGGGGCTTTTTTATAAAGGATAGAATTTAACAGTGAATCCTCTATACCTTCAGGAGCTAATACCTTTACTCCTTCCAACCATTCAACCGATATCGTCACATCCCGCTTTTCTGGCTTATACTCTACTGCATAATCTATCGTTGTCTTGCCATATTGAAAGCTAGGCATATAAATACATACTCCTTTGTTTCTTTAATTGTCTCCCATTTTATCCTTGAGAAAACAAAAGGTCAATCGTTGAACAAGTAATTTAAAAAAGAGGGAATCGTGCGTTAGAAACTTTATGACGAATGACAAAAATTACTCCAAAGCATCCAGAAATATGCCTGCACTTAAGTTTTTGAGGTTACTTTTCTGTTATAATCGTTATATATACGTTTTAACAGAAAAATAGCTATGTTAAAGTTAGATGTCGATTTCTTATGGTTTTTATTAAACGGTTATTATCAAAGGTGATCTGATGAAAAAATGGTTTAAGCAACTTCGCGCTCGACGAAAAATACAAAACTGCATTTTATTTGTATTATTGGTAATGTTATTCATTCTTCCAGAACAATATATCTATACTGATTTTGCGTATGTTATAATATTGTTTTTCATTGCATATATCTCTACATATATTAAAACTGAACCTATTTGGAAAGGACTTTTATATTCTTTTTGTGTAACAGCTATTGTTATTGCTGTGTTCTTTACTACCTTAAGTTTGTTTCCTCATATCCCTTATATACTATTGTTAATTATTGTTGCTCTTACAGGGCTCTTGAGCACATACTGGATTGGTGGGCGGTAACAGAGTAAAAAAGTAAATCATTTGCAATAAATACCTAAATTATGTACAATATTTACTAAGCTGTTTGTAAATCAAAGTTACCGTTTTATCAATAAGAGTAACTACAAGGGTACACCGAAAGAGAGCTATCTCATTAGTTTTATGAGATAGCTCTTTTTCAATTGAACACATTTCATAAATATAGACAAATGAAGCTTTTTAACTTTTTAATATGTTGGAATATCGTATTTATTCTGCAGTGTCAGATTTATTATAATCGCTCATAATATCTATTATGAGCGGATTTTTATTATAAAGGGAATGCGAACAGATATTATCTTAAGATATTCGATGCAGTATATAAAACTCCATTAGCTGTAAAAGTTCACATAGCTTAATTTGCTGATGTTTTTTAACTATTTTTATAATATACTTTTATTATAATTAACATTAAACAGAAGGAGTGAAAGCATGCTAAAAACTTTAGAAATAGATGGTTTTTACGATAAAGGGAATGATATTTACCTTGATTTATCAGAAAACCTGACAATACTAACAGGAGACAACGGTGCGGGGAAAACAACTTTACTTAATATCATTTTTAATATATTAAATGGTGATTTTGTAACTGTGAATAAAACTAGGTTTGAGCGGATATTATTAACATTTAATGTAGAAGATATTATTGCTAATAAAAAAAATAGCACACAAATAGTAACTAGTATTGAGATTACAAAAATAGGAGAAGGATTAAAAATAAGATATTTTCTTAAAAAGGGGTCTTTTGTTATACATTTAAGAAAAGTAAACTTACCGTTTGCAGATTATACATACGATCTTATTTATCCTGAGTCTAGCGAGGGTGAAGAAGTAAATAACTTTTATCAGAAAATAAATACAAATCTATCTGATTTAATAAGACAACATGATGAATTAGAGTTTATTAATCTTCTAAAGAAAAATGTTATTTACTTTCCAACCTACAGAAGAATCGAAAGCGATATAATTCATCTACTGGAGCAGAACTATCCACTAAGTGATGAACTTGAAGTGGATTTATATCAGCTTAATAGAACACTAAATAACTTTCCGCATGATAGGCGAGTAGTTGGCGTAAATGATAATGATATTGATCATTTGTTTAAAAATTATTCAGAGAAAATTAGAAAATTAAATTCAGAAGGTTTGAACAGTGTATTAAAATCATTTATTGAAGAATTGATTGTAAGTACCTACAAAAATGCTGGTCATAGAGAGAGAAAAAATAATCCCCCTAGTGATTTATATGATAAGGCCCCTGAACAATTAATAGAGTTATCTAAACAATTGGGTATAAGTAATATTAAAGAAAATGAAATAAAGGAATACTTTAAAAAACAAAAAGAGGTTGCAGAAGCATCTGAAGGTATTTCAGTTAGCCTGTCTATTAAGGGCAGTAAGAATGAAACTATGGTACTTCCAGAGGTAGTACTGAGTAGTTTACTTTCTATTGGGGAAAATAATAATTTAATAATGACTCTCATTAATCTATATGATCAACACATGAAAAGAGTTAATAAAGAACTTGAGGCTTTTGAGTACCTAAAAAAAAGCTTTAACAGTTTTTTTAAGGGTAAGATTTCATTGGATTTAAATAATTATAATATACAACTTTCTCGGCCATTCAAGCATTTATCCACTGGAGAAAAGCAACTGATTACAATTTTGTCTTATGCGGCCTTATCCTTAAATAGGGAGAATTATAAGCCACTTATTATTATTGATGAGCCTGAACTTTCTTTACATATTTCATGGCAAATGAAGTTACTGGACACATTATTAGAATTACCTAATATTAATATATTGTTAGCTACGCACTCCCCTTATATTGCTAATAGTGATTATGAAGATTATATTTGGCAGATAGGTGAGATAGATGAGTATTAGAAAAGGAAGTGCACTAAAGGAAAGTGCGAAGGCTGTAATAACAGAGACAAAGTTTACCAAAAAAGATTTAGCCACAGATAGACTACTATTATTAGAGGGACCTGATGATGTAGAGGTTATTCGCAATTTTTATTTATATAAAGGAAGTGAAGTTAAGAGGGTTTTTAGATTAATAAAAGCTAATGAGGAAGAAATAGAAGAATCGAATAAAATTGCTGGTAAGCAGAATGCATTGCAGTTATTTAAAAAATTAAAATCACAAAATCGGAATGTTATTTGCCTCCTAGATAGGGATTTTGATTTTTATCTAAATGAAACCCATCGAGATCCTAGAGTGATATATTATGATTATTATGAATTGGAAAATTATATATTTGAGGATTCTATTTTCAGAGTTATATTAAAAAATGTTTGCGACTACTCAGAATTTAGCATTTATGAGGAATTAGTTCTTTTGCTGCATGATATAGAAAAAGCGTGTAAGCCATATATTTTATTGTGTTTCCTTAGGGAAGTTAACTATAGGAAAAATGTTTTAACGGAGGACCAACTAAACAAGGTTCTTGAAATTATCAAGGTAAAGCCAGTCTCCATGATGGAAATGAAACATTTAGGTATTGATAATAAACTTGAGAGGATTTCTAGGTATATTGAGATCGAACTGAAGAAGGTTGGATTAAGTATAGAATCAGTGCGACAAATTATAGATGAGAATGGTTATGATGCAAATAAAATAATGGAGAATACAGAACCCTTGTATTTATTTAAATATGCAATAAAGGGTAAAATGGTATCTAACTCATTGTCGTACTTTTTTAAATATATATTAGAGACAAATCCCCACTTAAATGAAATTAAATCTAAAGGGGACCTATCAAGGATTTTACCAAGATTAAAAATAGAATGGATACCAAATTTTTCGAAAAAATTTAGTGAATTGATGAATTTAATTGAAAATAAATACGTTAAAGATGAAGTTTCACAAAAATAATTTATCATATTCATTATTTTTATTAATTAATAAGATTAGTTTTAAAAATTATACATACTTTTTTATTTGACCATAACAAAATGCTCAGCCTTTTTAACGCTGAGCATTTTTGAGGGGGGAATCAATAGCAATACATCAGGGAAATCATGTGTTTAGGAAATTAATCTCCTTATTTATAAAGTAGTAAGAACCAGTTTTGAAATTCCCCCACTAATTTTTAATTTATACTTCAACGAAACTATCGCCTTTATGGAACAGGAAATATAATTCTCCAATTTTCATCAGGATTGTATACATCATCTTCTGTTTCCTCTTCTGGACACCAGGACCCAAAAAAGTCCTCCACTAATCCCTCTGTCATCGTAAAATACAGGCTGAGAGGATATCTCTGTTTTCTAAAAATATAGTCTAATCGATACAAGTCTTCTCTATCTATAAGAGGTACGTTTCCAAGTTTATACTCTATACCCTCTTTAAAAAATTCCAAATTAATTTCGAATACTTTATTTTCACAATATCTTTCAATACAATACTCTAACTGTTCACTGTTAAATTGGGCAATTTCCGCTAGTAAAGCTGCTAATTCAATAGCCTCTTCATAATCGATTAATTGGACACCCTTAGTAATATCAGTTCCACTGGCAGGAAACTTATATGAGAACAGTTCCCTATAGTCTCTAGCAGTAGAAAGTTTATTTTTTAATTCCTCTCCTTTCTCTTTGCTTATTTGCCCTACCAAATCACTTACTACATTAATAATTTTCTTATGTGTCATAGTTACTATTTCCCCATTATTCCATGTTACATCAGGAATGGTAAATATAAGTCCTCTCGATGCTGTTAATAAAGCATAATATAACAAATAAGGTTCTACTATTTTTAGGTTCTTTCTCTTTGCAAATTCTATAGATGTCAACATAACCGAGGTAGCTAATATCATTTTTACAGACAGGTAATGCCTAAATAACCACTCAGTATTTAATTCTGTATTCCAGCTTCTAGCTAACTCTCTAAATTTTTTTCTCGTTCTTTCTTTGTATTTTGCTAGCTCATCCTCTTTGAACTCTTTCGGAAGATAATCGTATTCAAAAACATCTCCTATAATCTTTCTTACTAAAGCATTGGCCATTAACTTTATCCCCCCCCAACATTTTAATCAGCACTTTGTTTGTCATCAAATTTAATTTGATAATTTGTACTTAAATGTAATATTTTATCAATCTATGTTTTTATATATTATAATTATATTATAGTAAATAATTGTAATTAGGGGGAGTTGTTTAAATGGAAAAAAACATGATAGGAAATTATGAAGTTATAGCCCCCTTAGGGCAGGGGACGTTTGGAGCTACATTCTTAGTAAGCAAAGATGGAAAAAAATATGCTTTAAAACTTTTTAAGAATGAAATGATCCGCTCAAAAAACGACATAAAAAGAATTGAAAGAGAGATTGGGGCATTAAAAAAAGTGGCTCATCCTAATATTGTCAAATATATTGATGATGGATTTCACATTAGAGGATTTGACAAATTCCGTTATCTTGTCATGGAGTATACAGAGGGAGAACCTTTAAGCAACTTTATTGAAAGAAATAAACGATTAACAATTGCCCAAGCTCAAAGAATTGGACTCCAAATATTAGAAGGATTAAAAGCTATACATGATAATGGTTTATTTCATAGAGATTTGAAACCAGATAATATTTTTATAACACGTTTAGGAGATGTACGTATCCTTGATTTCGGATTAGTTAAATTATTAGACGCTAGCACATTAACAGCAACGGGCGTACCAATGGGTACATATGCATATATGGCTCCAGAACAATTATTAGATAGTAAAAATATTGATTACAGATCTGATTTATATAGTTTTGGTGCAATCTTATTTCACATGGTTACAGGACGTATTCCACTTGAAATACACAGTTTAGTAGAAGCACCATATAAAATACTTAATGAGGTTCCTCCGTTCGCTAGTACTTTAAATCCTGCAGTTCCTAATAAATTGGATAATATTATTGCTACACTATTGGAAAAGCAAATTCACCGTAGAAACTTCACCATCGACTCACTTTATTTTGAACTTCGCAACCTAGAAAATAGAACAATTCAAGTTACCTCCACAGATTTAACTCTACGATTTCTTCCAAGATTGTTGCATAATGAACGTTCTTTGGTTGAAGAATATAACAATACATTTGGAATAGATGGAATTGTATTTCCTGCAAATTTCTTTCCAAAATACAGCGCTGTATATGAAAGTGTTAGGGATAGCAATAAATTTACCATTATTGATCCAGTTGTTTATAGACTTGCCTATTCAAAATTTAGTAATACCAAATCTTTAGTAGATTTACCTTATGTTCTATCACCATATCATAAAGAAAAGCCTGAAGATTTTAATAGCCTAGAAATCTATCAAAAAAGAGCAAAGCAAGTATTAGATTGGCAATTAGCTCAAAAACCAAGTGTTTTAGTAGCACCTTTTCATTTTTATGCAAATGAAAATGATCCTTGGATTGATATCGATATAAAGATATTTCATGAATGTAGGAAATATCTAAACGAAATTAATGAAAAAAGGCCTTTATATGCTGGCATATCAATTCAAATAGAAAGTTTAACAGATAATTTAACTACCATTAGACTAGTAAATAAATTTACAAGAACTCAAGCAGACGGATATATACTTATGTTTGACATCAAACTTGACTCCTTTAATAAAGCTCACTACTATGCATTTGGCCGTATAGTTAGTATGCTAGGAGATCTAGCTAAACCAATTGTTTTATCAAGGGTTAATGATTTTGGACTTGGTTTGCTTGGTTTTGGAGCAACGTCTATTTCATCAGGTATTGGATTTATAGAAGATTTTAAAGAATCAATTTTAATTGAGGAAACACAGGGATATAATGTCAAGCCAAGATATTATATTCCACAGTTATTGTCATCCTTCAATGAAAAAGCTCTCAAAGATGTATTTGAACCAGCTATAGGTAAAGAATTAAAATGTGATTGTCCATACTGTCAAGGAAGTACTGATATAAAATATTTATTTACTCCTAGAGTTACTAAAGGACATTATTTATGGCACAAACAAAAACAAGTTAAGACTTTAAGTGAAATGCATTATGAAGAAAGAACTCGTTGGTTTTTACAACAAACAGATAATGCCCGTGAATTAGCTAAACAATTAAAAAAGGCTACGAAAAGTAAGTTAATTTCCTATGAACATTTTAACATCTGGAGTGAGGTAATTAGTCAGTTGGCAGAAGAAAGGAAAAAATCCCTATCTTTTACTTCCATTGCTCCGCTCTAATATTTGAGGATAGGCTCTGGATAGTAGTCAATATTTTGAACACTAAAAAGCTTAGGATATGCTACCTTTTTCAGCACCCACTCTTAATTCTGAGAGGGTTATAACTAATTAATGCTAGTAAAACAATAATTATAAAGCCGCTCAAATAACATGAGCGGCTTTAACAGTTTATTCTCCATCTTCCAAAAAGGTATTCAATTTGCACATTTCATCATGATATTTCCTTATACGTTTTTTCCCAAAATTGATTTCTTGTAAAGCATTAATTAGACTTTGTAGTTTATTTTGAATAAGCATAAAATTGTAATCAGGAATAATATCTTTTTCCTCTATTGTATTATTATGATGTTTAATCTCTTCTAGACTTTTTACAATAGAGTCGGTCAAGAATATCACACTTTCCTTTTGTTCTTTGATAAACTTCTTTTCATCTTCTATCTGCTTGATTATATATTTCAACAACGTATCTCCGATGCTACCGCTCATCTTAAACGCCCTCTTTCAATTTTAATATTGACAGAAAGCTTGTCACATCAACCTTTAGAGGACTTTTTGTTGGTGCCATAAGTGGTGCCGAGTTTGGTGCCCAAACGGTGCCATTCGATAAATTTGGTATAACCTGAAAAATGTTCAAATTAGCAAAACCTTGATATATCAACATTTTTCAAATGTAAAAGGTCTTATCTTTCTCAAATAAAATTTAGAAAATCCTATATTTCGCTTTGACAGGGTGGAGGTCGCTGGTTCGAGCCCAGTCGGAATCATCAGTTGAAACCTGAACTCAAAATGGAGAGTTCGGGTTTTTGTTTTAATTTAACCTAACAATTCAAAATATCGGATTTATGAGTGGAAACTGTGTTTTTGGCTGCGTAATCAAAATCAAAACAAAAGGAGCGGCACCTAAGGCGCCACTCCTTTTGTCTACAGTCTGAAATGATTACAGCGTAATAATTTGATAATCTTCTGAGATGAGTTTTGCTATACTTGGGTGACCTTCGTATTCATTCACTGAAGAAATGCTTGCCTTTTGAACGTCTTCTTTTGCTCCGAAAGCCCCAGCGCAATATTCGCAAGCCTCGATCACACCCAAAGCCTTGACTTTTTTATACAAAGGGTTCATCGGATGATTGGTGTCTTCAAAACGACCAATCCATTGTGTCCCTTCACCATCGAAAATCAATTTTACTTCTCCGCCAGCTTCGTGGATTTCTTGTGCATATAGCAATCCATGAACGGCTCTTCCTAGCTCATTTTCACCTGCGTGTACAAAAATAGCTACTTTTTTCACGTTCATCTCTCCTTTGTATTTGTTTTAACGGTTTCAGTATAGCTCTGGTTTGAATAGCAAGTCTGTAATCCAGTTCCTTTAAAAAATGTGAAATAGCATACATTATGATTACCAGTCTTTAAATTGGGCATGCATCTCCTTCTTATGCTAAAGTAAGAATCAAACAAAATGTTTGGGGAAGGGATGTTCATGATTGACAAACTGTGGTATTTGTCTCAAATGAAATTGTTTGACAATGTCTCTCCAGAAGATATGGAAGAGGTTAATAAATGGGCACACCATGCCAAAATACGAAAACATACGATTATCCAAACGCCTGAGATGGTTCGGGAAGGGCTTTACTTTGTAAAAGAAGGGGCTTTACGTCTTTATACTGTCAATTCGGAGGGAAAACAGTTTACGGTCGGTATTTTAGGGAGAGGGAGTACGTTTGGTGAGATCGATTCTTTCTCTTTAGGTACCCACGGAGTGTATATCGAAACGCTGGAAGACACTCTGCTTTGTTCTATTGGCCGTGAGCAGTTTGAGAAATTCATATCCACCCGCCCTCATATCATGAAACGGGTTATGAGGATCCTAAGCGATCAATTGAAAGAAAAGAACGAAATGCTGGAGAAGATGGCTTTAGGTACTGTCAAAGAGAAGCTTCTCTTTCTTTTGCTGAATCTTTCCGAAGAATTTGGCGTACTGGAAGATGGGTTTCATCGAATCGATCTCCCTCTTACTCATCAGGAAATCGGTAATATGATAGGTGCTACTCGTGAATCAGTAACCTCAACAATCAATGAACTCGTAAAGGAAGGAATTGTTAAAACGGGGCGTAAAACCATTTCCATTCATCGCAAGCGAGCCAAAGAACAACTTTTTGACTAGGGCAAGGGAAGGTAATGACCCATAAGTGTCTGACCTCGCGTGCATTTCACAATATATAGCATATGTGTTACGGGAGCTCACACTTTGTTTGAGGCAGCCTCTTTTTTGTTCGCTTGATTGTGAACTAGATTACAGTCATGTCAGCCTGAATCCGGTAAACTGAAAGTGTTCAGCAGGGAACAAAACAATAGACAGGTGGTTTTTTCATGAAAATAACCCTGTATGTAAGCGACCATTGCGAGTCATGTGAACAAGTATTGCAATATTTCAAGGAGAAAGATTTAGCTTGTGAAGTGATCAATGTTACTTACGATCAGCTGATGTTTGACCGAATGCTGAGCGAGGGAGGTATTGCTACACCTTTTATCGTGCTGGAGGGCCGAGCTTTTCATGTGTTTGACCGTGACAAAATTGAGGCTTATCTCAACACGCTAAAAGAGTTCTGAATAATGAAGGAGGATGAAAAACATGTCTATTAAACAACTTCATACTATAGAAGACTTGCATCAATTTGTTCAACAACCGGGAAAACATCTGCTTTTTAAACACAGCACCGCTTGTCCGATCAGCGCTAAGGCTTATGAGGAGTTTCAAGTGTTTGTGAAGGATACGGACATTTCTGCTGCTGTCGTCCTGGTGATTGAAGATCGTCCTGTTTCCAATAAAATTGCAGAGGAATTTGGAATTAAGCATGAATCTCCGCAAATTTTTCTTCTAGAGGATGGAAAAGTACGCTGGAATGCTTCTCACTGGAAGATTACCCGGGAATCTATCAAGGAGGCGCTAAATAAATGAACAAACAAGTAATCGTCTATTCCGCACAGGGCTGCAATGAGTGCAATATGGTCAAACAAATGCTCACTCAGGAAGGGATTCCATTTGAGGTCAGGGACGTGTTGACTAACCCAGAATATCAAAAGGAAGTAGAAAAGTTTGGGTTTATGGGAATACCCGTTACTGTGGTAGCAGATCAGGCGGTGAAAGGGTTTAATCCTAATGAACTAAAAAAACTGATAGAAATAGTAAAAGAGTAGAAGCCGTGACGAAAAAAGTCACGGCTTTAAACTTACCTTTAGCATCCAGTTGAAATAGCTCCTGCTCTTTTGTTAATTAGATAAAGTTTCGAATATTCTAGACTAATTTTTATTTCTTATAATATATTATTTTTATAATACAGTATTTTTATCATTTCTATCTTGTCAAATATTAATATGAGGTTTAATTCTTGAAATGTTGAAGGTTTGAGGAAGGAATATACTTCAAAAAGTCGAGAATCGAATATAAGCAGCAAGACAAACATTGTTGAAGCTGTTTCAAAGGAAATAGAATCCGCAAAAAAGCAATCAATGTGAACAATACTTGGAACAATTTACATTTTCTCGAAAACAGCAGAGACTCATTTGAAAATATCTATGTTTATGTATAATAGTCGCGTGAAAAAAACTCTGAGGGATGTTATATGGATTTTACTTATATCAATCAAAATGTATTAAATGACCTTTTTTATATTTTAGTTAGTATATTTGTTTTTTATTTTATGTATGAGCATGTTTATTTTTTCCAAAGGTATAGACGGTATCAACAGCTTCTTATGATTGTTTGCTTAAGTGTTCCGCTTATTTTATGCATGAAATTCCCTATTTATATTGCCCCCGATTGTGTCCATGATTTGAGGCAAATTCCGTTTTTAATCGGAACACTTTACGGAGGATGGGCTGTCGGGTTTCCTTTATTAGTGATTTTGCTGTTTGTTCGTTTTGTTCTTTATGGTTATAACTTCATGACCGTGGTTGTTTATGTCACGATGTTTATAATCACGGCCCTTTATTCTCCTACATTTAATAAATTAAACCGGAAAAAAAAGTTGGTTATGTCTACGGCATTAACTTTTTTCCTTGCCATTCTCGCAACCTTTATTGCCATTATCATAGAGGACTTTAAAGTTACGGAATCTTATGTCGTTGATTTTATTCTTGTTCCTCCTATTGGAATGTTATTTGTTGTATATATTATTGAAACTTTAAAAGATGCCATCATTATGCGCTCTAAATTGATAAAGGTTGAGAAAATGGAGATTGTCAGTCAGCTTGCTGCCAGCATTTCGCATGAAGTTAGAAATCCATTAACTGTAGTCAAAGGATTTATGCAGCTGCTCAAAGCACCAAATTTATCAAATGAATCAAGAGATAAATATATCGATATTGCTCTTGGAGAGTTGGATCGCGCTAGGTCAATTATCGATGATTACTTAACATTTGCCAAACCTGCACCACAAAAAATTGAAAAGATTTTAGTCGATCAAGAATTACGAAAAGTGATTGATATGGTAAAGCCAATGGCCAATATGAATTCTGTCAAAATATCTGATGATTTAGTAACAGGTTGTATTATCGGAAGCACTCAATATTTCCATCAATGTTTTTTGAACTTGTTAAAAAACAGCATTGAAGCAATGCCGAATGGCGGGGAATTAAACATTGCTTCATTGATTTGCCAAGACAAGGTCGTTATAAAAATTCAAGACAGCGGTATGGGAATGACTCAGGAACAGATTAGCCGGTTTGGCGAGCCGTATTTTAGCACAAAAGAAAAAGGGACAGGCTTGGGGGCGATGGTAGCCTTGAAAATTATCGAAACGATGAAAGGAACGTTAGATATAGATAGTGCCGTCAATAAGGGAACAACGTTAACCATTACATTTCCAAAGAGTAACGAGTAAAGAAAGGGAAGCATTGTTTTTTATTTAAGGAAAACCGGGCAAATGCTCGCTCTTTTTTGATTGATTAGTGCGATACAATTGGTTAATTTGCAACCCGTTATCCTAGCATAAAACGTTAAAATAATTCCAGTGACAGAAACTTGATATCACACCTAGACAAGATAGAGGTCATACACTTGGATTCCAATCGCAATCATCGAGAAAGAAACCGTAAATCCTTAAACATATAAGGATTTGCGGTTTTTTGTTTTAGATTTAATACCATTTTGCACATCACAGGCAAAAAACAAGGATTTTCCAGATGAAAAAGCGAAATCGAAAAAGGAAGTTTGACAAAGGGGGATTATGATGTCTGACATCCGTTTATTAACCGAAGAAGATTATGAGGACGTATTTCGCTTATCAGAATATGCTTTTCAATATCAATTAACAGAGGAGCAAAAAGAATTTCGCAAGCAATGGATGAGCCAGCAAGACATTTTAGGGGACTTTGAAAATGGTCAGCTTACGGCAAAAGCGCATCTACTTCCGTTTACGGTTTTTATTCATGGACAGGAGTTTAACATGAGTGGAGTCGCAGGTGTAGCGACATGGCCGGAGTATCGAAGAAAAGGAAAGGTAGCTAAGCTGTTAAAGGCGGCTTTAGAGCGGATGAACGAAAAAGGAGAGTGTTTGTCGTTTCTTCATCCGTTTCAAGTGAATTTTTATCGAAATTTTGGATGGGAATTGTTTGCTTCCTATAAAAAATTAACAATCGAGAACAAGCACCTCGTATTATTAGCACCGACAAAAGGAAGAGTGGAGCGCATTTCACGTGAGGATGCTCCGCAAGTGTTAAATCCGATTTATGAAACATATATGCTGCAATATAATGGCGGCTTAAAACGAACTCCTTTTTGGTGGGAGCTTTATGTATTGAAACAAGACATGCATGCGGTGGTATATTTAGATGAACAAAATGAAAAAACAGGATATATGTTATATGAAATGAAGAATCGCCATATGAACGTACAGGAAATGATTTCCTTGAATGAAGAAGCAAAAAGAGGGTTATGGAATTTTATCTGTCAGCATGATTCGATGGCGGAGAAAGTGACCATCATTACATCGGTCGATGATTCGTTGCCATATTTGTTGCAAGAACCAAGAATCACCCAGGAAATTTATCCGTATTTTATGGCAAGGATTGTTGATTTAGAAAAATTTTTAAAAGCATACCCGTTTGTGAAACCAGAAGGAACACTCTTTTTACATGTACACGATGAATTTGCGCCGTGGAATTCAGCGATTTATCAAATTAGCGAAAGCGGTGTAACCGTCTTTCGCAAAGAAAAAGAAAATGCTTCTTGCATGCATCCGCCAAAACGAGGATTGCAGCTTGATATAAATACGGCAACGGCTTTGTTATTAGGGTATGAGCGACCACTTGCTTTTTATAAAATGGGAAAATTAAAAGGCAATGAAAAAGAAGTCGAGCAGCTTGAAAAATTGATTCCACAAAGAACGCCGTTTTTTATCGATTTCTTCTGATGCTAGACTTCGCTAGATGAGAGAAGTGAATTTTTTAAGAAATAGGTCAACTCTCTTTTTTGTCACATGCTATAATAAAGTGCATGTTTACTAAATTCATCAATGAGTTGACAACATCTATGTATATTTGGAATCTTAAAGGTCTTATTCAAGCTAGGATATTAAGAAGGGTTCGCAAACTGAAGCAGAATAAAAATTGGCAAAAGATAGTTCGTGATGGATGAATCCGGATTTTTTCTATTGTATGGAAATATTTTTTCTTGTAATATCAATTAATGGCCTTTGAAAATAATATGTTATCTCTTTTGTAAAGATAGAATTTAGAAATAGGGGGCGTTTATTTCGTTTGGAGCGAGAAGAAATGATAAATAACTTACAGCAAACAAATGAAATCGTCGAAGTATGTTTGTTAGCCGGAAAAATTATGCTGCAAAATGGGGCGGAGACGTATCGAGTGGAGGATACGATGATGCGGATTGCCGCTTCGTTCGGTATTCCAGAGTCTCATAGCTATGTGACACCGACGGGAATTATTTTTTCGCTTGATGGAACGGGACCAACGAAATTAATTCGCATTGTCGAGCGCTCAACGGATTTGCAAAAGGTGGCGATTGTCAACAGCATTTCCCGAAAAATTTGCAGCGGGGAACTGTCACTAGAAGAAGCTCACCGGCAGCTAAAAGAGTTGGATACGAAAAACCTTGCTTATCCGTTTTGGCTACAAGTTGTCGCAGCGGCAATTGCAAGCGGATGTTTTGTCATTATGTTTCAAGGTGGATGGAGAGATTTTTTGCCAGCATTTATATCCGGAGGGTTAGGTTTTTATTGTCTCGTTTATGTCCATCATTTGGTTAAAATTAAGTTTTTCGCTGAATTTTTGGCCTCGTTCATTATTGGAATTATGGCGGTTTTGTTTGTTGTGATTGGATTTGGGCATGAACTTGATAAAATTGTCATCGGCTCAGTCATGCCATTAGTTCCTGGACTTCTCATTACGAATGCTGTCAGAGATTTGATGGCAGGGCATTTAGTCGCAGGTTTATCCAAAGGAGCGGAAGCGTTCTTAACGGCTTTTGCCATTGGTTCTGGTATTGCAATTATTTTTGCAATCTATTAACAAATGGGGAGAACATCGCATGATTATTGAACAGCTAGTTACGAGCTTTATTGCCTCCGCTGCGTTCGTTATCATCTTTAACGTTCCGAAAAGGCTGTTGTTAAATTGTGGACTTGTTGGAATGATTGGATGGTTGATATACATTTTGTTTGTAGAATACGATTTTGATTCTGTTCTCGCTACATTTGTCGCCGCCTTTTTTGTAGCCATTATAAGCCAACTATTTGCGAGATGGTATAAAACGCCAGTGACGATTTTTAGCGTTTCCGGAATTATTCCGTTAGTTCCCGGAGGATTGGCCTATGAAGCAATGCGTCATGTTGTCTTGAACGACTACAGCATGGCGATTCAATTAGCAGCGAAAGCGTTTATGATATCTGGTGCCATTGCGATTGGACTTGTATTCTCAGAAGTGATTAATCAAATAATAAAGAGGGCATAATTGATAGGTTGTAACCCGGGCTTCATCATATGGAGCTCGGGTTTTTGTTATGTGTGTATGAACCTCTCCCACCTACACTTCGCTTAGAGGTGGGAGACTTCTCGGTGAACATGTTAAATCATCTAACTCTTTTTTGAATATTATAGTATATTTAGTTAAAAGGAGTGTAGGTTTCATTATTTATGTTGAGAGTAAACAGAACAATGCCAAAAGAGCGTACATACGATTCAAGACTAGGTTAAAGTTAAGCAAAGGTTAGATGCATATGAACGGGAAAACAAACAGAAGTTCATTTTTCATTGGGGGAGACGAGAAATAAAATGAAACAAGCGATCAAAGAAATGCAGACAGAAATATTTGAAATTTTTGAGCATCTTCATCAAAATCCAGAAATTAGCTGGGAAGAGTTTAAAACAACAGAGTTTTTGAAAAAACAGTTGTTACAAGAGGGATATCGTGTTCAAACATTCCCTGATTGTACGGGTGTAGTCGGTGAAATTGGAGATGGAGAGTTTACAGTCGGGTTGCGAGCGGATATGGATGCGCTTTGGCAAGAAGTAAACGGAAAATGGCAGGCGAATCATGCTTGCGGACATGACGCCCATATGACAATGGTTTTAGGAGTAGTAAAACTGCTTAATCGCCTCGGTTATAAGCCTCCTGGGAAGCTGAAAATTCTTTTTCAGCCGGCGGAAGAAAAGGGGACAGGTGCGCTTAAAATGCTGGAAAAAGGCGTGGTAGATGATGTCAACTTTTTATACGGAGTCCATTTACGGCCGATTCAGGAACTCGAAAGCGGCTATGCTTCGCCTGCGATTTTCCACGGAGCAGCGCAGTTTATTGAGGGGGAGATTAAAGGAGTGGCGGCTCACGCTGCAAGGCCGCATTTAGGAGTGAACGTCATTGAAGTAGGCAGCGCCCTCGTGCAAGAGTTAAGCAAAATTCATGTTGACCCGCAAGTGCCTGCTTCCATCAAGATGACAAAGTTTCATGCCGGCGAAAAAAGTGGAAATGTGATTCCGGATCGCGCTGAATTTACTCTTGATTTACGAGCGCAAACGAATCAAGTGATGGAGCAATTGTTAGAGAGTTTACACAATGTGGTAAAAGGAATTGCCTTAATTTATGGTGCGGATATTCAATTGCAATCAGGAGTGCGTGTTGTGGCAGCGGAAGTGAATCCAGAGGCACAACGTATCATGAAGTGCGCGATCGTTGCGACCCTAGGTGAACAAAAATGCAAGCTACCTATTATCACGTCAGGAGGGGAAGATTTCCATTTTTATTCGCTTATGAAACCAGCGCTGAAAACAACAATGCTAGGACTTGGATGTGATTTAAAACCGGGGCTTCATCATCCGCAAATGACATTCCGCCGCGAAGACTTACTTGCAGGCATTGAAATATTGGCTAGGGCTGTTATGGAGACGTTTGAAAACTATTCATAGAAGGAGTGGACAACTTGGAGATTTCGTTACACAAAATCGATACGATTGAAGAGTTAATAAAAATGTCTCAATTGGAACAAAAAGTCTGGGGAGCAAATCCAATTCCCATTCATCAAACATTAACAACAGCGAAAAACGGCGGAATTGTTATTGGTGCTTATGTGGAGGAACGAATGGTAGGATTTGTGTACAGCTTTCCAGGCTATAAGAACGGAGAAGTCTACCTCTGTTCGCATATGCTCGGGATTGCCGAAGAGTTTCGAAACCGAGGAATTGGCTATAGGCTAAAGATGAAACAAGCGGAAGAAGCGTTGAAGTTAGGATATCGGAAAATTCGTTGGACGTATGATCCGCTTGAGAGTCGAAACGGAAATTTAAACATCGCCAAACTCGGAGCCATCTGCACGGAATACATTGAAAATTGCTATGGAGAAATGGACGATGAGCTCAACAAAAATTTGCCTTCGGATCGTTTTAACGTCGAATGGTTAGTTGACAGCCCTTATCTGGATCACCGGCACCGCATGTTTGCGAACTTGAAGCTTGTGACAGAGAGTGTGTTGCTCGATTGGAAGGTAAGGGAAAGCGGCTATCCGGAAGCAGTTTGGAAATCAAATCGCTGGGAAAGTTTTAAGGATCAACGGTTACTGTTTGTACCTGTTCCCGTCCATTTTCAAGAGTTAAAAGAAAAAGATGATGGACTTGCTTTAGACTGGCGGTATAAAACGCGTGAAATATTTGTCGGCTTGTTTGCGGAAGGATGGGCAGTAGCGCACGTTTATAGACAGCCAAATGAGCCTGTTCAATACTATGTTTTAATTAAACGCAATCAGCTACCTTTATAAGGAGGAAGGATTTCATGAAAATAAAACAGGTTATTTTACGGCATTTGCAAATGGAGTTAAAATCTCCTTTTACAACAAGTTTTGGTTCATTTAAAACCAAAGAATTTATTTTAGTGGAAGCGATCGATGAAGAAGGAATTTCTGGGTGGGGAGAATGTGTTGCGTTTCATTCTCCGTGGTACAGCGAAGAAACGGTAAAGACATGTTGGCATATGTTAGAAGATTTTATACTGCCGCTTGTGTTTCAAGCGCCAATCGAACATCCCGATGAACTGAATGAACGCTTTTCTTTTATCCGTAAAAACAATATGGCCAAATCAGCGATGGAAGGAGCGATCTGGGATCTCTATGCAAAGAAAAAGCAGATTCCATTAAGCAAAGCGCTTGGCGGCGAAAAGAAGGAGATTGAAGTCGGCATCAGCATCGGGATTCAAAAGAATGTCGCCGATTTGCTTCGTTTGATTGAACGGTATGTGACTGAAGGGTACCGGCGGATGAAAGTAAAAATCAAACCTGGTTGGGATATCGAAGTGATGCGCGAAATTCGACGACATTTTCCAGATATTTTATTAATGGGAGATGCTAATTCCGCCTATTCGTTGCAGGATATGGACCGTCTTAAAGCGCTTGATGAATTCAATTTAATGATGATTGAACAGCCGCTTGCATCAGACGACATTATTGACCATGCCAAACTGCAAGCGCACTTGCGAACCCCAATTTGTTTGGACGAAAGCATTCATTCGTATGAAGATGCGAGAAAAGCGATCGAACTTGGAAGCTGTAAAATCATTAATATAAAAATCGGCCGAGTTGGCGGCTTGACGGAAGCGAAAAAAATTCACGATTTGTGTAAAGAAAACAACGTTCCGGTATGGTGCGGCGGCATGCTTGAAGCTGGTGTAGGAAGAGCGCACAATATCGCGATTACGACATTAGAAAACTTTACGATGCCAGGCGATACGGCAGCTTCCTCCTACTACTGGGAAAAAGATATTATTCATCCAGAGGTCACTGTTCATAATGGAATTATTACAGTGCCGGAGAATCCTGGTATCGGCTATGAAGTCGATCGCCGGCAAGTTGACTTCTACACTGTTTTAGCCAAAGCTTACCATGGGTAAATGGTGTTCTCTTAACGGTTCATATAGATAAGATAGCTACTAATATGATTAGAGTGCAGGCTGATGAATTTTGTTCAGCCTCTTTTTCTTTATAGAAGAACAACCGGAATATGTTAAATCGTCTGAAATGTGTTGTATTATGACAACATAAAGAGGTACAGGTTTTCATCTAAATTTAAAACTTTTACAGTATAGAAAAATAGGTGTTTATATTACTGGTGGGAAGAATAATAGTTTATTTTAATGTAATTAGCAATTTTAGGCATCTTAGTTTGGATGCGTAATAAATAGTTCAATAATGCCAGACGTTCATCATGAGAAACATCCCAGTCTTGTGGAATAGAGGAAATGATTTTTCTTAATGATTCTTTTGATATATTCATTATTTTTTCTAAGCACTCGTCAAATTCACTAAAATCGTCTAAAAGGGAAGCAATCCAATGATGCACGCTTCTACTTTTAAGTTTTTGCGGTCCATTACGCAGGGAATGGATAGACCAGCGATGATGTCCAGGGAAGCAATGACTATGGTCGATTATATATACATGATACATACCGTTAGAGTTTTGTTTAAGCAAGATGTTATTACGATGACGGTCTATATTGTTAATCCAGTAATCAAACAGGATAAGACCAATGATTTCTTTCCTGTTACTAATTAAATGTTTGGCGGGAGGATTTTTTGGTAATCCAAAAGCTTTTGGGATGTATTTGCTGCAAAATTGATGGCCGCTATTTGGTGGAGGGAATGGTAAAATTTTGAATGATGGAACAGGTAAATTGAGAAGTTTCGCTAATTCTCCAGCAACGAATTCATTTACTAGAACTCTAGGCCCTTTTGGATTGTTTTTAAACTTAACTACATAAAGAGATTGATTGTTTAATTGGACAAGAAAAGGAGATGAAATCCCCCGCTGTAGTTTTGTATATTTGATAGGATAAATGGGTTCCGACATAATAACCCTTCTTTCGTAGTAAGTTACACCAACGAAGATCATGATGGTGTATTATTCAGTAATTTTTTGCAGACGTGCTTTCTCATGATCGTTTTTTAGAGAAATTTCTTCTGATTCAATCTAATATATTCAAGTTTGAAATAAAGCGATAAGGCGAATGAAACGATATAGCGAGAAAAAAATGGGAACATATATTATAGTTGTATACAAAACAAAAAGGGGAGAATGAGTTCTCCCCTTTGGATATTCATTATTCTTCTCGATTCTGTTCTTCTGCTTTTTCCGCTTCTTCGCGGTGTTTTTTCATTTCTTCGCGCTTCTGCTCAGCTAACTTTTTCGCTTCTTCGCGGTGTTGTTTTAACTCTTCCCGTTTCTGCTCAGCTAATTTTTTCGCTTCTTCGCGGTGTTGTTTTAACTCTTCCTGTTTCTGCTCAGCTAATTTTTTCGCTTCTTCGCGGTATTGTTTCATTTCTTCCCGTTTTTGCTCAGCTGATTTTTTCGTTTCTTCGCGGTGTTTTTTCAACTCTTCCCGTTTCTGTTCTTCAACTTTCTTTGTTTCTTTCACATGAGCATTACTATCTGTAGTATGAGTGGCAAGTTGCTTCGCTTTTTCTTTTTCAGTGACTTCATCGATTTTTTGGGCAGTGTTTTCTAATGTTTCTGCTCGTTCTTTCGCTAATTTTGCTTGGATTTCTACTCGTTCTTTTTCATATTCTTCTTGGCTGATTTCGCCAGACTTTATTTTCTCCTCTAGTTCAGCCATTTTCTTTTCTGCCTTAAGCTCTTTCTTTTGAAGCTGTGCTAATTTTTTATTTATTTTCTTTTCTAGTTTTTCTTGTGCTTTTGCAATATTTTTTGCAAGAGCTTCTTTTGCTTTAGGATTTTCAATTTTCTCTAAAGCTGCTTGTAAAGCGGCAATGTTTCGCGAGAGTTTTTCCTCTAATTGTTGACGGATTGAATCTTCTTTAGCAGTTGGCTTTTCTGTTGTTTCCCCACTCTTTGTTTGTTTGTCGTCCGTTTTTTGTTGCTCTTTATATGTATCTATCGCTAATTCTTGTTGTTTTAAAGCTTTTTCAAGCACTTCTTTCGCTAATTCTTCTTCACCTTTGGCTAAAAGAGCTTCTGCTTCTCCAATTCGCTTTTGAGCAAATTGTGCCAATAATTTTGCCTTTTCGGTATCATTAAATGTTAATACTAATTGGATTTTTTCAGTCATTGCTTTTAAGAAATAAAAGAAATCGCCCAGAAGAAGGGAAGAAGTTTTTATTTCTTTTTCTTTGCTGCTATCCTCTTGATTCGTTTCAACTTGTTGTTCAGCAGTTGGTTGTTTTGTTTCTGACGCTTTATTTAAAGAAGATTTATTATCAGTTGTTGAATCTGCAGGGGCAGTCTCGGTTGTTGTGATTTTTTGTTGAGTTTCAACTGTTTCTGTATTGTTAACGATTGGTGCGCTTTCTTCAACAACAGTAGTGCTATTCGTTTGTGTCGCTGATTCATGCTCATTTGCATATACATTGCTTGTCGCAAGTGTTAGAGTGAATGCGGTTGTAATTACTCCAGTTGCTAGAACATTACGAATGTTTTTGTTAAACTTCATTTGTATCCTCCTCTATGACTTTGTTACTTCACTATACGTATTCGCAATCTTTTTTTTCGTTTTGTCCGAAAGCGGCAGAAATTTTTATGATTTAGGAACAACTGCCCAGCCTACACGTTGATTAGAGAAGAGATACTTATCGAGAAAAACTAAAAGAGAATATCGATGTTAGAGATATGTTGATTGATAATAAGAAAAACAAGAAAAGCCTCATCTCCCAGAGAATGAGGCTTTTCATTTAATTAGTTTGCGACTTCTTTCATTCCTGTGTTTGCTTTAACAAGAATCTCGTCAAACTTTTTGTCGTCTGCTTTCTTAGAAGAAACGAGCGTCCCGACAATCGCTCCAATAAAGCCTAATGGGATTGAAACGATACCAGGGTTTGCTAGTTTGAAAAGCGGCTCACCGACGAGAATGGCTTTTCCTATTTCTGGTGACCATACATTTGGGCTAAGAGCTACTAATAATAGGGAGCTGAATAAGCCAACGAGCATACCTGTTACGGCCCCTGTTGTATTAAATCGTCTCCAGAAGATGGTTAAAAGGATAATCGGCAAGTTTGCGCTTGCAGCGACTGCAAATGCTAAAGCAACGAGGAAAGCAACGTTCATTTTTTGGGCAAACAACGCTAAAAGAATGGATAATACAGCAACACCGACAGAAGCCCAGCGCGCTGCAAGCATTTGTTCTTTTTCGGTTGCCTGACCGCGGCGAACGATATGGCTGTAAAAATCATGAGCAAACGCGGAGGCAGCTGATAAGACGAGACCAGCAACAACCGCTAAAATCGTCGCAAACGCCACTGCTGAAACGAATGCGAATAAGAAATCTCCGCCTAATACTTCTGCCAATAAAGGTGCAGCCATATTTCCGGCCGGATTGGCTTCAACAATTTTTTCATAACCGACAAACGCTGCAGCTCCAAACCCTAGGAAAATAGTCATAACATAGAACAAACCGATAATCCACGTAGCATATACAACAGATTTGCGTGCAGTTGGTGCGTCTTTTACTGTGAAGAAACGGATTAAAATGTGAGGAAGTCCTGCTGTACCTAAGATGAGAGCTAAATTAAGTGATATGGTGTCGAGCGGATCTTTAAACTTGTTGCCTGGATTGAGGAACGTTTCACCTAATGGAGTTGCTGTTTTTACTTCGCTAAACATTTTAACAAAGCTAAAATCAAATTTTGCAAATACCATGAAGGAAATAATAAATGTGCCTATCATCAATAATACGGCTTTAATAATTTGCACCCAACTTGTTGCTGTCATTCCGCCAAATACAACGTAGATCGTCATTAATGTACCTACAATGAGAACGGAATACACATAATCAATTCCTAATAAAAGTTTGATGAGGCCGCCTGCACCGACAAGCTGCGCGATCATATAGAAAATGGAAATGGAAATCGTGTTTAAAGCTGCAACTCCGCGCACTTTTTTATCATTAAAACGAGCGGCAATCATATCAGCCATCGTATATTTGCCTAGATTGCGAAGAGGTTCTGCGACAATATATAGAACGACTAAATAAGCAACGAGGAAACCGATACTGTAGAAGAAACCGTCAAAACCAGATAAGGCAATCATTCCAGCAATTCCTAAAAATGATGCGGCTGACATATAGTCACCGGCGATTGCCAATCCGTTTTGCCAGCCTGTTAACCCACCGTCCGCTGTATAAAACTCGCTCGTTGTTTTTGTCTTTTTAGAAGCGAAGTAAGTGATAATAAGCGTTAGCGCGACAATGCCAAGAAACAACAAGAATGCTAACACGTTCATTATTCTTCGCCTCCTTTACTAACTTCTCGTTTAATTTTTTCTACTAATTCATCAAATTGAGCGGCGCGTCTCGAGTAAAGGCTGCAAAGGGTCCAAGTCATAATAAATTGAGCAAAAGCAAAGATCCAAGCCCAGCTAATCGAACCGAGTGCTGGATTGTTTAACACTGTAGAATAAGAAGTCAAAATCGGAAGGGTAAAATAAAATGCCAAAAAGAATAAGGATAAAGGCAAAATAAATTTTCTTTTCGCTTGCATTAAATGTTTAAAAGATTCTGACTGAACAATTTTTGTGTAATCCAGTGATGTTTGTTGTGGATGAGCAGTTTGTTGCGATGATCTTTCTTGCACTCCCATACATGGATAACCTCCTTAATTATTTCTTTTTAGAAAACGTTTTCGAAAAACCTCCTTCTTTTTTGGAGTTCACAGTTTTGTCACAAGTCCATTATATATTTATCAGAAAAATTTGTAAATTAAGAAATTTATTTTTCAATATGAACATGTTGAAAACAAATTTTGCTGTCTTTCGATTTGAAAAAACAAGATTTAATTTTTCACTTAATGATATTGAGGAAAAAGTTAGCTAAATTCATAAGACCTTTGCCAAATGAGGCGAAGGTCCTTTTCTTTTAAAATGTGGGAAATATGTTTAGGGTGAATAGTAATGGCATTTAATTGTCACCCTACTCAATAGTAAGCTGAAATGTTTCTGATTTCATTTAACTTTTTTGTTTATAAAAGTATAAAAAATTGAAAATAAAAATGATTTTTAAGTTTTCTTTCATTTTAGAACTTTACAATAATTAAAATGTGTTGTAGAATTCTTTTACAAAGTTCTGCGAAAAGCGACAAAAAACAACAAAAAACAACAAGGAGAGACATTATATGAGTTTGTTTCGAAAAAAGTCTATTGATGCTCTTTTGAAAGAAACAGGCGCCAAAGGTGTGTCTTTGAAAAAAGACTTGGGAGCATTTGACTTAACGATGCTTGGGATTGGTGCAATTATCGGTACAGGAATTTTCGTCTTAACAGGAGTTGCAGCTTCAGAGCATGCTGGTCCTGCGCTTGTCCTTTCATTTATTCTATCAGGGCTTGCATGCGTATTTGCGGCGCTTTGTTATGCGGAATTTGCTTCGACTGTACCGGTTTCAGGAAGCGCTTACACATACAGTTACGCAGCTTTCGGTGAAATTATCGCGTGGATTTTAGGATGGGATTTAATTCTTGAATATGGGGTGGCTTCATCGGCCGTTGCGGCTGGATGGTCAGGCTATTTCCAAGGTTTACTTTCAGGATTTGGCATTGAATTTCCAAAGGCGCTAACAAGTGCTTATGATCCTGAAAATGGAACATTTATTGATTTACCAGCCATTTTTATTGTTCTTCTCATTACGTTCTTATTGAATCAAGGTGTTAAGAAATCAGCGCGTTTTAATGCAATCATGGTGATTATTAAGGTTGCGGTTGTATTGTTATTCTTGGGTGTAGGGATCTGGTACGTAAAACCAGAAAACTGGACACCGTTCATGCCGTTTGGCTTTTCCGGTGTCGCCGCTGGTGCAGCGACTGTCTTTTTTGCTTACATTGGTTTTGATGCTGTTTCAACTGCCGCGGAAGAAGTAAGAAATCCGAAGCGTGATATGCCGATTGGTATCATTGCCTCTTTAGCGGTTTGTACGCTTTTATACATTGCGGTATCTTTAGTGTTAACAGGGATTGTTCCGTATGATCAATTAGGTGTTAAAAATCCTGTTGCATTCGCATTAAGCTATATCCATCAAGACTGGGTAGCAGGATTTATTTCATTAGGTGCGATTACAGGTATTACGACCGTATTGCTTGTGATGATGTATGGTCAAACCCGCTTGTTCTATGCAATCAGCCGTGACGGCTTATTACCAAAAGTATTTTCTAAAGTAAGCAAAGAAAAGAAAGTTCCATTTGTCAACACATGGTTAACTGGTTTACTCGTTGCGTTCTTCGCAGGTATCATTCCTTTAAGCAAACTTGCGGAACTAACAAACATTGGAACATTATTCGCCTTTATCACTGTATCCATTGGAGTATTAATTTTACGGAAAACACAGCCAAACTTAAAACGTGCATTCAAAGTTCCATTGGTTCCTCTCATTCCTTTACTAGCTGTTGCATTCTGCGGTTACTTAGTGCTGCAATTGCCGGCAACAACCTGGCTTAGCTTTGCGGCATGGTTATTAATTGGCTTAGTCATTTATTTCTTATATGGGCGCAAGCATAGTACACTTAACAATATGGAGGATGTAGAAGAGAAAGTTGGCTAAATTTTACAAGAGTCTGTCTCATAAGGGTCTGACCTTACACACCAACTATGATATATAATGATGTATCGTGGTTGTGGGGTCTGACCCTTTGCTTTTGGGCCAGCTCTTTTTTATTTTAAAATCGACCGTTGAATTCTTTTCCTTATGTACGTACAAATATAGTGAGCCATCTCCTTCATCTCAATGGATATTTTTGTTTTATTCGATGATATATGTATGAATTTTCCACTTGAGCTACGGACAAAAGTTTTTTATGATGTACGAATAATATCTTGAGTAATTAAGTTTCGGTCTCTTTTGCAACGAGGTGAAGTTGATGCTTAGTATATTATTGAAATTTAAAAAAGAGAAAACGATTGAACAGGAGATTGCCGAAATTCAGCAAGGAAATACAGAGTTGCAAAATCGAATCATTCATGATTATAAGCCGTTTATTGCGAAAACGGTTTCCAATGTGTGTAGGCGATTTATTAATGAAGGTGATGATGAATTTAGCATCGGATTAATTGCTTTTAATGAAGCGATTGAAAAATACTCGATTAATAAAGGAAGTTCGTTTATTGCCTTTGCTGAGTTGTTAATTAAAAGAAGAGTGATCGATTATATTCGTAAAGAAGCAAAATTAAGAACGGTTCATATTGAAGAGGAAGAGGAAAACGATGCAGCTCAGACCTATTTAGATACGAAGTTGTCAATGGAAGAATTTTATAAAAAAATAGAGCAAGAACAACGCCGTGAAGAGATTATCCATTATCAAAAAGTATTAAAGGAGTTTGGAATTAGCTTTCAAGAATTAGTAGAACAGTCTCCAAAGCATTTCGACGCTCGTCTGAATGCCATTAAAGTGGCAAAGCTGCTGGCAGAGAATCGCGAACTTTGTACAAAGCTGTTCGAGAAAAAGCAATTGCCGATTAAACAATTGCAGAGCATGGTTCATTTAAGCCGCAAAACATTAGAAAGAAACCGTAAATATATTATTGCGATTACCATTGTTTTAACAGGTGATTATGTATATTTGAAAGACTATATTAAAGGGGTGCTTCAATAATGAGAAAAGGGATTGTATTAGAGGTTGATGAGGATGTCGTCACTCTATTGACCCCTGAAGGCGAATTTATTCAAGTCAAGAAAGAAGGAACTTATCAAATCGGAGAAGAAATCGAGAAATTGCCGATACAACGGCAAAGAGTAAAAAAAACATTTTTTCGTTTTTCTTCATTTAAAATAGCGTTAACAAGTATGGCTGCCGTTTGTCTCCTTGTTTTTACGATGTTTTTCGGTTCACCATCTAATAAGGTGTATGCTTATTTGTCAATCGATATTAATCCGAGTATTGAAATTGCTGTAAATAAGGATTTAAAAGTTGTCAAAATAAAAGGTTATAACCAAGAGGGAAAAATGATTGTTGCTCATCTATCTGATTGGCAGGGTAAACCATTTATTGGCATTACTAAAAAAATTATTGAGCTAAGTATAAAAAACGGTTATTTGCACGAAGGGGAAGAAGTTCTCATTACGACTGTCAAAAAGGAAACAAGTCGTTTTTCTTCGCAGCAATTAGTGCAACAGTTAAATGAAGTAAAACAATCTTATGAGGCAAAAGATATTATTGTCACAACGCAAACAAGCACATTGGAGGTAAGAAAAGAGGCAGTTGAAAAGGGATTTACTACAGGAAAATATTTGCGCTTAACGGAAAAAGCAAAAGAAAAGAGCAAGTCAAATCCAGAGCAATTACCATCAGGTGAAAAAGAAGTGCAGAAAGAAGAACCGACCGTTCCAATCGACGGTAAAACAGAACCAACAAAAGATACGGTTCCATCTCAACCGAATAGCTCTGATGCGAAAGAACAAAAGGAACAATGGAACCCAAGCCAGCAAGCACCTTCTTATGTAGAAGAAAAAGAGAAGCAACTTCGAAAAGTTCCAGCACCTCCTTCCCATCGTCCAGAGGAGAAAAAAGATCAACTTCAAGAAAAAGAATGGGAAAAACAAGAAAAGAACGAGAAGAAGCTTGAACGAAGACAAGAATGGGAAGAAAGGAAGTTAGAACGAAGACAAGAATGGCAAGAAAAGAAGCTTGAACGAAAACAAGAAAGGGAAGAAAGGAAGTTAGAACGAAGACAAGAATGGCAAGAAAGGAAGTTTGAACGAAAACGAGAAGAAAAGAAACAAAGGGAAGATGATGACAAAGAGCATAAACATAAAGACGAAGATGAAGATTAAATCCAGTGCTATGGTGCGCTGGATTTTCTTGTTATAATAGGGAAGAGTATATAAAAAGAGGTGACGAAATTGTTAAGTGAAAAGTTATTGCAAAGTTTAAATGAACAGATGAATTTTGAATTTTTTTCTGCGCACTCTTATATGGCAATGGCGGCCTATTGCTCATCAGAAGGCTTGGACGGCTTCGCTAACTTTTTTTTAGTGCAAGCGGAAGAAGAAAGATTTCATGCGATGAAATTTTATAATTTTATCAATGCGCTTGGTGAACGGGCGATTATTACCGGATTTCAGTCACCAAATAATGAATTTACTTCTGTACTCGATTGTTTTGAAAAGGCACTTGCCCAAGAAAAAGAAGTAACAAAACGAATTTATAAGCTATCTGACATCGCGTGGGATGAGCGGGAACATGCAACGATTAACTTTTTGAAGTGGTTTATTGATGAGCAAGTTGAGGAAGAAGATATGTTCGATAGCATTATTCAAAAATTAAAACGAATTCAAAATGATAATAACGCTTTATCTATGCTTGATAATGAATTCGCGAAACGAACATTTACACCAGAGGAGAAATAATAAATAAGAAAAAGGCTGACCTGAAGTAAAGTGTCAAGGCTTCCCTAATATATGGTACATGAGTTATATATTGGGGGCATAAAATCAGACACTGATGGGTCAGCCTCTTGATTTATGGTTTCGTTATGTTTGAGTTCTGTTTGTTCCGGCAAGCTGACTTTGTGCTTGGGCCACTAGACGTTTTGTAATTTCTCCGCCAACAGAGCCATTGGCGCGGGATACTGTATCAGAACCTAATTGAACGCCAAATTCTTGAGCAATTTCGTATTTGATTTGGTCAAGCGCTTGTTCAATACCTGGTACAAGCAATTTATTGCTGCTTCTAGCCATTTTTATTTCCTCCTTTTATTGAATAACGGCTTGTGAGTTTATTATGTTATTTAAATCGTTCATCTATAATGGTAAATTACAGAGGATATCGCAATTTTCTGGCAGTCACAGCAATATCGCTAATCCATTTTCATAATGACAGCTTGACCTTCAATAACTAATTGATGATGTTGATTGATGACATTTGTTTCTAACGTAATCAATTTTTTATCGTCTTGCTTATTAATAACTTTTCCAGTAATCGTAAGCGTATCGCCGATTTTAACCGGTGCTTTAAACCGCACATATTGTGATAAATAAATGGTGCCTTTTCCCGGCAGTTTTGTTCCTATAACAGTAGAAATATAGCTTGTCGTAAGAAGCCCATGAGCGATTCGTTCTTTAAAGCGTGTTTTTTGCGCATATTCTTCATCGAGATGAATCGGATTGACATCACCGGTTAATTTTGCAAAGGCGATAATATCTTCATTCGTAATCGTTTTTGTCATTGAACGACAATCACCAATTTGAATCTCATTATATGGAACAGAAGGAACTATTTTGGATAGTAGTTGTAAATCACTCTCCTCAGGGAGGTTTATTTGAAAAAAGGAACATCAACCGTTTTCTCGATGAAGGCTTTTTGTGATTCTTTTATTTGTTCAAAATAGGATTTTAGAAATTTTTCCGCTTCTTCTCGACCAGATTGTTGTTGTGAAAAAAATTGTTTAAACAAATTGGAAGTCTGTTGATAAAAAACTTGAGAAGCATTAAACAACTCTTTGCTCGGAGTAAGAGCGATTTGCATGAACCGCTCGGCAATTTCGTCTAGCTGTGCCATCCATTTAGCTGTTGTTTGACTTGCCTCATCTCCTAATGTATTTTTTAGGTCTGTTTCTGCTTTTTGGCGGAATTGTTCAAGTTGTTGCTTCATTTCATTTCTTGCTTTTTCGATATTTTCTGACGCTTGAGCAAACCACTGTTGTTGACGCTCTAGATGCTCCATAATTGCTTGTTCCACTTGGTTTCCAGAATGAAGAAATAAATCTACTCCCTTAAACCAACCATCCCATACGGTATCGATTACCTGCGTGACATTTTCTTTCATTGTTTTTCCTCCTTAAAAATATGTTATTTACTCAGTCTGGTCGCTTTCCTCAATCTTATTTGGTGTTGCTTTTTCTGAGCTGCCCCTCTCATTAAATGGGAATAACATTTTTGTGTACATCGAAAAAAATGTGTCAATCATTTGCTGGTATTGTTCAAGCGAGGCTGCCCATACTTCGAGATATTTTTCTCCTGTTTTTGTAAGCGAATAAATACGCTTTGCAGGTCCTCCTGAAGACGTATCCCATACGGAAGTAATTAATTCATCCTTTTCTAATTGCCGTAATGTTCGGTAAATATTCCCGGGATCTAGCGATTGAAATCCAAACTGACTGAGACGTTCAATCAGCTTATAGCCGTGAAGATTGAAGTCGCGCAGACTGAGTAGTAAAAACGGGACAATAAAGTTTTTTGGAGCACCGGCAGGATATTTTTCGTGCAATGGTTGTTTATTTTCTTTGTTCGTCATGTGCTCACCTCATTAATATGAGTTTTTTCTATAAGTGTAATTTACACTTATATATTCATTATGTCAATAGATGGAATTCAACAAAATATGACATTCATTTAAAATATATGTATGAATTAATCGAAAATTATAAATTGTTACACAACACCCCGCTTCATTATAATAATAATGAAAGTTAGCTGCCATTTTTGTTAACTACTCAGTTTATGGAGGGGATAACTGGATGAACGATCAAAAAATATTTGACCCGTTTTTGGCCTGGAAGGAAATGTACGACAAAGCGGAAAGCTACACAGGAAAAATTCTCGGAGAAACAATGAATAGTGAAGATTTTTCCAAGTGGATGGGGAGTGTGCTCAATTTTAATCTTCAGCTTCAGAAAATGATAAAAGAAACTGCCGAACGTACTCTTTGGCAAGCAAATATGCCATCAAAAGAAGATGTAGCAAACGTTGCTTCGCTCGTTATCAGTGTTGAAGAAAAAATCGAGAATGTGGAAGAGCTGCTCGAAGAACAACAAGATCATGTAAATGGAGTGAAAAAAGAAATAACAAAATTAAAGAGCGACATGAAGCGTCTAGAAGGAAAAGTGGACAAGCTGTTGGCCCTCTTGGAAAAGGAAGAACGCATGCCAAACAGTGAACAATAGGAAATAGAAATATTTTTATATTTATAATCATACAAATAGTTTTGTGTAAAAATTAACAAGATTAGGGGGAATGTTTGATGGTTCAATTAGAGGGGAAAGTAGCGGTCATTACAGGAGGCGGTAAAGGAATCGGAGCGGCAATCACAAAAGAACTGGCGCGCAACGGCGTCAAAGTAGTTGTAAACTATAATAAAAGCCGCGAAGCAGCTGACCAACTCCTCGCAGAAATTAAAGAGAACGGCGGTGAGGGAATCGCTGTTCAGGCTGATGTTTCTTCACAGGAGGAAGCAAGTAAGTTAATTGCTGCTGCTGTTGAGCAATATGGCAGACTCGATATTTTAGTGAATAATGCAGGAATTACACGCGATCGTACATTTAAAAAACTTTCAAGCGAAGACTGGAAAGAAGTTATTAACGTGAATTTGAATAGTGTTTATCATACAACGGCTGCAGCGCTTCCTCATATTATGGAATCAGATGCTGGACGAATTATTAATATTTCATCGATTATTGGTCAAGCCGGTGGATTTGGACAAACGAATTATGCGGCAGCTAAAGCAGGAATGATCGGGTTTACGAAATCATTAGCGTTAGAATTAGCGAAAACAGGAGTAACTGTTAACGCGATTTGTCCAGGTTTTATTGAAACAGATATGTTGGCAGAAGTGCCGGAAAATATTCGAGAACAAATTAAAGCAAAAATTCCAGCGCGTCGTTTTGGACATGCCGATGAAATCGCGCGCGGTGTTCTATATTTGTGCCGGGACGGCGAGTATATTACAGGCCAACAGTTAAACATTAATGGCGGTTTATATATGTAATCGTTCAGGTGTAGGTACATATGCCATAAAAGAAAGGTAGTGGAAAGCCGATGTCTTCAACTTCTTCATTGATGAAAGAGTGGGAAAAACTTTTAGATGCCATGCCCGACAATTTGAAAGGATCTTATAACCGTTTTAAACGTGCGGCAGAAATTGTTACGGTTGAAGCGGAACCAGAAGTCGGACTTACACCTAAGGAGATTATCTGGAAAAAAAATAAAACAAAGTTATATCGTTACGTTCCAACACAGACAAAACTGCATAAAGTGCCAATTTTGCTTGTTTATGCTTTAATTAACAAACCATATATTCTTGATTTAACTCCTGGAAACAGCTTAGTTGAATATTTAGTGAATCGCGGTTTTGATGTATATATGCTTGATTGGGGAACACCGGGATTAGAAGACCAAAAGATGAAATTAGACGACTATATTTTGGACTATATCCCGCGTGCAGTGAAAAAAGTTCTTAAGACTTCTAAGGCGGAAGAAATTTCAATCTTAGGCTATTGTATGGGCGGAACGATGACTTCCATTTTTGCAGCACTGCATCCAGACTTGCCGATTCGCAACCTTATCTTTTTAACAAGTCCGTTCGACTTTACAGATACAGGATTATATGGAGTATTCCTTGATGAACGTTACTTTAATTTAGATAAAGCAGTAGACACATTTGGCATTATTCCTGGTGAAATGATTGATTTTGGCAATAAGATGCTTAAGCCATTGACAAACTTTTATGGACCGTATGTCACATTGCTGGATCGTTCAGAAAATCAAAAGTTTGTGGAAAGTTGGAAGTTAATGCAAAAGTGGGTAACAGACGGAATTCCATTCCCAGGAGAAGCATACCGCCAATGGATTCGCGAGTTTTATCAACAAAATAAGTTGATTAAAGGGGAATTATTGATTCGCGGGCGTCGCGTTGATTTAAAAAATATTAAGGCGAATGTGTTAAACATTGCTGCAAGCCGTGATCATATCGCGATGCCACATCAGGTTGAAGCTTTAATGGATGCTATTTCAAGCGAAGATAAAGAATATGTGTTAATGGAAACTGGTCACGTATCTGTTGTTTTTGGGCCAAAAGCTATAAAAGAGACGTATCCGACCATTGGAGATTGGCTTGAACAGCGGGCAAATTAAATAGATCAGGAGGATGTTTTTAAAGCATCCTCCTGTTTTTATGACATTAAAAAATAGAGGTGCTAAGAAAGTAAAAGATAATTCGTAATTTTAAATATTATTTATAAAAATAGTGATTTTTTTATTGCAAACGCTTACATTATAAGTTAAGATTGAAACAGAAAGTGATCCAAAACGTTTTGGAGGAAAAACAGTGGCAACAATTAAAGACATTGCAAAAATCGCTGGTGTATCTGTGACGACCGTTTCTAGGGCTTTGAACGGTTATTCAGACGTTAACGAAAACACTAGACAGAAAATTATTGAAATAGCAAAGCAATTAAACTACAGTCCAAATACGCTCGCGCGCAGTCTTGTAATGAACAAATCGAAAACAATCGGGCTGCTCGTTTCTGGATTAAAGCGGGAAAGTTCTAAAGATAATTTTACGTTTGAAGTGTTAGCGGGCGTGAATCAGTATGTCGGGGAAACAGATTACGATATGATTTTATTCAGCACGAACTCGACAAAACAACGTGAAAAAACATACACACAGCTATGTCGGGAACGGCGCGTAGATGGGGCAATTCTCCAAGGGATACGAATAGATGACCCGTATTTACAGGAAGTTGTCGAAAGCGATATCCCATGTGTTTTAATCGATATTCCTATTGAATCGGAAACAGTAGGATATGTAACAACCGACAATGTTCTTGGAGCGAGAAAAGCTGTGCAGCATTTAATTGACCTTGGTCATAAAAATATTGCAATGATCAACGGATATGAGTTTGCGCTTGTGAGCCAAAAAAGACTAGAAGGGTATAGACGAGCACTTTTGGAAGCCAATTTACCTTTTTATACACATTGGGTCGTAGACGGTAAATTTGAAGAAGAAATAGCGGAACAGGAAGCACTGAGGCTCCTAAAACAATATCCAGAAATTACGGCGTTTTTCTGTGCAAGCGACCTTATGGCTTTAGCGGTGATAAAAGCTGTAAAGAAGCTTGGCAAGAGGGTGCCGGAAGATATTGCTGTAATCGGCTATGACGATATATTCCTTGCTTCATATTCAACTCCTCCTCTGTCAACCGTTGCCCAAAATATATTTGCAATGGGATATGAGGCTGCAAAACTTCTTATTGAAATGCTTGAAGGAAAAGCGGAATCTCATGTGAAAGTTCTCGAAACAGAACTAAAAATACGAGAATCAACCGTTAAAAACCACCTATAAGAAGTGGTTTTTAACTTACGTAAAATCCGAAACGTTTTGGAAAAAGTTAAATTCTTTTTACTCGAAATCCAAAACGTTTTGAGAAAAAGTAGGGAGGGAATAAGATGGACTACAGAGTGATTAAGGAAAATGATTTATTTTTGTTAACGGATACAAAAGGAAATATTCCAGAAAATCATCCGTATGGGTTAGGTTTATATACAAAGGATACTCGTTTTTTAAGTAAGTTGGATTTGCGCATTAATGGTGAAGAACCGATATTATTATATTCCGATGCAGCGGAAAACTATGTCGCAACGATTTTGTTAACAAATCCTCACATGGAGAAAGATGGAGAATTAATTTTATGGCGAGAATCTGTAGAAATCGAAAGGAAACGCTTTATATACGAAGGTGTTCTTTATGAAACGATTAAGCTAAAAAACTACTATCCAAAACCCGTTAAATTTGAGATTAGCATACATATGGATGTTGATTTTGCAGATATGTTTATTGTGCGTGGTTTTCAAACGGGAACGGTTGGACAGCGTACCGGCCAAACAATTAAAGGAAACTCGTTAATGTTTCATTATGAAGGAGCTGATGGCGTAAAACGTACAACGAAGGTCATTTGGGATCGTCAGGCAAAATCAGCTTCAGAGCAAGGAGAGGTAGTTTTTGCATTCTCGCTTAATCATGCAGAAGAACAATCAATAACACTAATGATTCAACCACAGATTGGCGAAGAAACAGAAAGAGAGATTGTTAGCCCAGTAGTTGCGCTAGAGAATCTAAAAGCTTCCTATATTAAATGGGAAAGTAACATTACAAAGGTAACTACTGATTATGAACCGCTTCAACGTCTTGTCAATCGTGGAATTGGCGACTTGCGGGTGTTATTGACGGACTTAGGATACGGCCAATTCCCGGTCGCTGGCTTGCCTTGGTTTGGTGTACCGTTTGGACGAGACAGCTTAATTGCGGCATTACAAATGCTTGCTTTCAATCCTGAAGTAGCTAAAGGAACGCTTTTAACAATGGCAAGTTATCAAGGAAAAAATCTTGATTCATGGCGTGATGAGCAGCCGGGAAAAATTATGCATGAAATTCGTTTTGGAGAGTTAGCGAATACGAATCAAATTCCGTTTACTCCATATTATGGAACAATTGATGCGACACTGTTGTTCCTTGTGTTGCTGACGGAATATGTCAAATGGACGGGCGACTTTGATATTGTGCATCAATTAAAGGACAACATTGATGCAGCGTTAACATGGATTGACCAATACGGTGATCGCGATGGAGATTTGTTTGTCGAATATCACCAAGAATCAAGCAAAGGAATCGCTAATCAAGGTTGGAAAGATTCTGATGATTCAATTGTTCACCGCAATGGCGAATATGCAAAATCACCGATTGCGCTTGCAGAAGTGCAAGGTTATGTTTACCAAGCGAAAATGGGACTGGCCGATATTTTTGAACAATTGAACGAAACAGAGCGAGCAGCAGAGCTTCGCGAGCAAGCAAAAGCATTAAAAGAAAAATTTGATGAACAGTTTTGGATGGAAGATGTGCAGTTTTATGCGATTGCATTAGATGAAAAGAAACAGCAAGTTGGCACAATTACATCGAATCCAGGGCATGTATTGTTTTCGGGGATGCTTGATGACGAGCGAGTCAATGCAGTGACAGCTACTTTGCTTTCACCAAAAATGTTTTCCGGTTACGGCATTCGCACGATGGGGGAAGGAGAAGCAGGCTACAATCCGATGAGCTATCATAATGGAAGCGTGTGGCCTCATGACAACAGTATGATTCTACTTGGATTAAGCAAATTGGGAAGACAAGATGCGGCTAATGTTGTTATTGACGGTCTCATTGAAGCAGCTGCGCATTTCGAATATGACCGTCTGCCGGAATTGTTCTGCGGACATAGTAAAGATTTTGGAAAACCTGTAAAATATCCAGTTGCATGCTCACCGCAGGCTTGGGCGGCAGGAACACCGCTTGTCTTTATTCAAACGTTGCTTGGACTTTTTCCAAACAGCTTGAAAAAGGAAATTTATTTGTCGCCGAAATTGCTTGATTCAATGAGTTTCCTAAGAGTTGAAAACATTTCTATCGGTGAGGGACATTTATCGTTAACGGTTACTCGTCAGGAAAATGAAATGAAAGTTGAGATTGAAGAAAATACGACAGGATATAAAGTAGTCATTGGTTAACAACAGGGAAGGTTTTTCCTTCTCTGTTAATATAAAAATAGTTTGAAAGGGGTTTTTTGCGTGAGTCCTAAAAAATGGCTAGCGACTATTGGTGTTACCTCTGTTCTTTTCGGTAGCCTTTTAGCTGGCTGTGGCGGTGAAAATGCAGAGAAGAAAGACGGAGAAGGCAAGCAAGGGGGAAAAGTAGAAGTTACGTTAGCCGGCTGGGGCGGTAACCCAACGGAACAAAAACTGCTACAGCAAACATTGGATGATTTCGAAGCAAAACATCCAAATATTGATGTAAAACTGGAAGTTATTTCTGAACAAGCACAATATATGGATGTTATTAAAACACGCTTAATCGGCGGCGAAGGTCCAGATGTATTTTATCTTGATGCGTTTGAAGCGCCGGCTTTAATTGAAACAGGAGTGTTAGAGCCGCTTGATGAGTATGTAACAGAAGATTTTGACATTGATGATTTCGAAAAATCTTTGCTTGACGCATTTAAAGGGAAAGATGGAAAAATTTACGGATTCCCGAAAGACTACTCAACACTTGCTTTATTCTATAACAAAAAAATGTTCCAAGAAGCAGGTGTAGAAGTGCCAAAAACATGGGATGAACTCCGTGAAGTAGCGAAAAAATTAACAAAAGGAACAGAAGTGTACGGCTTTGGAGCTGCTCCGGAATTAGCTCGTCTCTACTACATTGCTGAATCTAAAGGCGGTAAAGTTGTCACAGATAATAAAGCAAGCTTTGCCGATCCAAAAGTCGTCGAAGCACTGCAACCGATTGTTGATATGCACTTAAAAGATAAATCAGCAGCTCAGCCAAATGAAGTTGGCGCCAACTGGGGCGGCGAAATGTTTGGTCAAGAAAAAGCGGCGATGGTTATTGAAGGAAACTGGGCGATTCCATTCTTAGCGGATACATTCCCGAACATTGAATATGGAACTGCTGAAATTCCGACCATTGACGGTAAGAAAGGGACAATGGCTTACACAGTTGCGTATGTAATGAATAAAGACTCAAACAAAAAAGAAGCAGCGTGGAAGCTTATCTCTTATTTAACAGGTAAAGAAGGAATGAAAACGTGGACTAGCAAAGGATATGCTCTTCCAACGCGTAAATCTGTCGCAGCGGAATTAGGATATGACAAAGATGAACTTCGCGCTCCAATTATAGCTGGTGCTTCTTATGCAACAGTATGGCAGCAAGGAACGAACTTGCCGATTATCGTTAACAACTTCAACAACCAATTCGTAAGCGCCTTCTTAGGTGAACGTCCGTTAGCGGAAGCTTTAAAAGAAGCTCAGGAAACAGCAAATAAAGAGATTGAATCGAAATAATCGCGTTGTGTTCTGATGGGAAGAGCAGGGTCCTTCTTATCAGAACACGCATTTACTATTGAGCTGTTCCCTTTTTTCTAGCGAATTTTCTTTGCTAGAAAGAGGGGAGTAGCTTAATCGATTCTCTTTAGCAGGGGAGATGAATTGTTCATGAAAGAGAAACTGTCAAAAAAAGCACTGCGGGAAGCAGGCTCAAGTTATTTATTGCTTTCGCCAACTTTATTTGTCTTGTTTTTATTTATTATTGGACCGATTTTGTTTGCCGTCTACCTTGCCTTTCACAAAGTGGAGCTATTGGGGACAACATCGTTTGAATTTGTCGGGTTCAGCAACTTTGAAAAAATTTTAGAGGATACGCGGGCAAAAATAGCTTTATGGAACACGGTAAAATATGTGATTATCGTTGTACCTTGCCAAACGTTTCTCGCTTTAGTGCTGGCCGCTACATTGAATGCGGGGATGAAAGGTCAAAAGTTTTTCCGAATTGTTTATTTCTTGCCAACTCTTACTTCTTCGGCAGTATTAACGCTCATTTTTATGTGGATGTACAACCAAAATGGCTTAATTAACAACGTTCTTAAGATGTTTGGGTTCCCAACATACAACTGGCTCGGCGATCCAGATGTCGCTCTTAACGCCATCATGATTATGAATATTTGGTCAACAGCGCCATTCTTTATGGTTATCTACTTAGCGGCGTTGCAAGATATTCCGGATTCGCTTTATGAAGCAGCGGAACTAGATGGAGCAAATGCGCTGCAAAAGTTTTGGTATGTTACCGTTCCATACTTAAAACCAGTCACATCATTCGTCGTCATTATGGGGCTTATTGGGACATTCCAGTTGTTTGATCAATCGTATATTTTCTCAAAAGGTTCCGGTGGACCGAATAACTCGACTTTAACGGTTGTGCTTTTAATTTATCAATATGCGTTTAAAAACTTAGGAACGATGGGATACGCAGCCGCATTAGCGTTTGCTTTAGCGATCATTATTCTCGCAGCTACATTGTTGCAGCGGAAATTCTCGAAAGAAGAGTCTCTTTATTAGGGGGCAATGTTATGAAAAAGAAATTTCACATAGGCAAAGCGATTTTATACACGATGCTCGTTTTATATGCGATTGTAACGCTTATTCCGTTTTTATGGGCATTATCTTCATCATTCAAAAATCTAGAAGAAATTGTAAGCGGAACGATTAACTTTATTCCAAAAGACTTTACGCTTGATAACTATAAACAAATTTTTATCGAGCAGAAAATGTTCCCACGTTGGCTTTTTAACAGCTTATTCATTGCCGTCAGCGTGACAATGCTCAACTTATTGTTTAACTCAATGGCAGGTTATGCGCTGGCACGTTTAAGTTTTCCAGGAAAGAAAACATTGTTTATTATTATTTTGGCGGTGCTTATGATTCCTGCGCAAGTAACGATGATTCCAAACTATTTAATTTTAAAACAGCTTGGCTGGTTAAACTCTTACGAAGGCATGATTGTCCCAGCAATGATTAACGCAACGTTTATTTTTATGATGCGTCAATTTTTCATTAACTTTCCAAAAGAACTGGAAGAAGCAGCGGCGCTCGATGGGTTAAGTCGTTTTGGCATCTTTTTCCGCATCGTTCTGCCGCTCGCACGCCCGGCATTAGCAGCACAAGCGATTTTCGTATTTATGGGTTCTTGGAACGATTTTATGCGGCCGTTAATTATTCTTTCCGATCCGGCGATGTTTACGCTGCCGCTTGGCTTGAATACTTTTAAAAGCCAGTATATTAGCTACTGGAATTACATCATGGCGGCGTCGATGGTGTTTACATTGCCTATGCTAGTCATTTACACATTTTTTAACCGTTATTTTATTAAAGGAATTTCATTTACTGGAGGAAAATAAACGAAGAGGCTGTCTCATAAGGGGGATGCCCCCGACTGTTGAGACAGTCTCTTTTTGTTATTATTTTACAGAATGACAATAAAGCTTAAGGAAATGATAAATTACGAATAAAATTACTGAGCCTGCTATGATTGTTTATTATAAAAAATGGCTTTTTAATTACTTATTCCGCGCATTCATTTTTCAGGAAGTGAGACAACAAAAGCATGATGTACCGGTACGAGAAAACTTACATTAATAAATCAAGGTAGGAATGTGATATGGAATGGACGGATCGTTTGTATCAACAAAGCAACATAAACAAAAGTACGATAGCCTTAAAGGAAAACAATGGGCAATTGTCTCTTTAGCATCGATCCCGCTAGTGATGACGCTAGGAAACTCCATGTTAATCCCGGTTTTGCCGACGATTGAGAAGAAGTTAAATATTTCGTCGTTTCAATCGAGCATGATTATTACTGTATATTCGATTGTTGCGATTATTTTAATTCCCATCGCAGGTTATTTAAGCGACCGAATTGGGCGAAAAAAAGTCATTATTCCAAGTTTAATTTTGGCAGCAATCGGCGGCATCATTTCTGGATGGGCTTCTTGGAAAGCGAACAATCCTTATGAACTAATTTTAATTGGTCGAATGCTCCAAGGAGTCGGGGCAGCAGGTGCAGCTCCGATTGTTTTACCGCTCGTCGGAGATATGTATAAAAATGAAAGTGAAGTAAGCAGTTGTTTAGGAATCATTGAAACGGCAAACACATTTGGTAAAGTACTTAGTCCGATATTAGGAGCATTGCTTGCGGGAGTCATTTGGTTTATGCCATTCTTTGCATTTCCTGTCTTTTGTGCGATTTCGATTGTGCTGATGTTATTTTTCATTAGAGTTCCTCATACGATTCAAGAAGTAGTGCCACTGAAGCAGTTTTTACATGAAGTAAAACAAATTTTCCAGCGAGAAGGACGTTGGCTTTATGCAATTTTTGCTATAGGTGGAATTTTAATGTTTGTTTTGTTCGGCGTATTGTTTTTTTTATCAAGCGTGTTAGAGGATCAACACCATATGAATGGTGTTAAAAAAGGATTTACATTGGCACTGCCCCTTGGTGCGCTTTGTTTAGCCGCTTTTATAGCTGGAAAAAAGATTAACAAAAACAAAGTGTTAATGAAATGGCTTATATTTATTGGGCTATCTATTTTAGCGATTGCCATATTTTTGTTAAGTTTTTTTGAAAATATATGGATTTTATTGACGATTTTCTTTTTTAGCGGCATCGGTATCGGTGTTGCGTTACCATGTTTAGATGCCCTTATTACAGAAGGGATTGAGAAGAAAGAAAGAGGAACGATTACTTCTATTTACAGTTCCACGCGCTTTATCGGTGTTGCTTTAGGGCCGCCAATAATCGCTTTATTAATGAAGCAATCGATAAATGTTATGTTTTATTTGTTAACCGGCTTATGTTTGTTAGCTAGTATTGTGATTTTAACAGCCATAAAACCATCGCAGGAAGGAAGTGATTCAGCATGAAAGCTGTGACATATCAAGGAATGAAAGATGTAAAGGTAAAAAATGTACCTGCCCCTTCAATTTTAAAGGATGATGACATTATTGTAAAAATTACAAGTACGGCTATTTGTGGCTCCGATTTGCATCTTATTCATGGAATGATTCCAAATATGCCGCATGATTTTATTATCGGTCATGAACCGATGGGGATTGTCGAAGAAGTAGGACGAGGTGTAACGAAAGTGAAAAAAGGTGACCGCGTCATTGTGCCGTTTACGATTGCATGCGGGCAATGTTGGTACTGTCAAAATGATTTAGAAAGCCAATGTGACACTTCTAATCCACATGGAGAAAGCGGTGCATATTTTGGTTATTCGGAGACATTCGGTGGGTATCCAGGCGGTCAGGCAGAATATTTACGTGTTCCGTTTGCTAATTTTATGCCATTTGTTGTTCCAGAGGATTGTGAACTGGAAGACGAACAATTACTGTTTCTATCTGATATTATTCCAACAGCTTTTTGGGGAGTAGACAGTAGCGGTGTTAAGGACGGCGACACTGTTGTTGTTTTAGGATGCGGTCCGGTCGGGCTGTTAACGCAAAAATTTGCTTGGTTAAAAGGAGCTAAACGTGTTATAGCGGTCGATTACATTGGATATAGGCTCGAGCATGCCAAGAAAGTGAACAATGTAGAAATCATTGATTTTACACAATACGAAAATGTCGGTGAATATATAAAGGAAATAACAGGTGGAGGGGCAGATGTCGTTATTGATTGTGTCGGTTTAGATGGGAAAATGACCGCGCTTGAAATGATTGGTTCAGCGTTAAAAATGCATGGTGGGGCAATGGGAGCCATTGTCATAGCTTCACAGGCGGTGAGAAAAGGAGGAACTGTCCAGCTAGTCGGCGTGTATGGCGCAAGATATAATCAATTCCCGCTCGGCGATTTTTTTGCTCGTAATATTACGCTGAAAATGGGACAAGCTCCTGTCATTCATTACATTCCGCAACTGTACGAGTGGATTGTTGAAGGAAAATTTGATCCAACTGATATTATTACACACCGTCTGCCTTTAGAAGAAGCACCGCATGCTTACGAAATTTTTGATGAAAAGAAAGACAACTGCATTAAAGTTGTACTGAAACCATAGTAAAATGAGGAGCGGAAGGATAGTTGTCCCTGGAAAGACTAACTATCCTTTTTTAGTGAAAATGGAGGGAGAGGCATAAAAAATACTGGAAAATCTTATGGGAATCTTTGTGTTGTTATTATTTATTATGATTTCAGTAATACAGAGTAAGCAAGCTAAGCTTTGTTCCGCTTGAGATGGAGGAAATCGATGAGAAACTCCGTAAGTTGTTATTTTTATTGAAGACGTTGCAAAATTTACATTTTGTATCTCACAAAGATATGAAAATTGTCTCTTGTGACATATGAAGGGACATTGTTTATTCTTGTTGTAGCTGATAACAAATTCATGAAATTGTCGACAAAGTATTTTCTACGGACTGACTCTCTGCTACTCGGTAATGGAAGAAGAGAAACAAAAGAATCTGTATCTTGATGATAAAGTCATATGAAAATGATATTCATAACATGGAGCGGGGAGTTCATTTGAAGTGCAACAAAAGGGGCTGTCTCAAAAAAGGTTGTCTTCTTGAATACCAATCAAGGAAATCTGATTGTTTGAGGAAAAACGCACCTTCAATAAGGCAGCCTATCCTTTTATTTTAGTCTTGATCATAACTTACATCGATACTCGGATGCATAAATGGTACTCCTTGTGGTCGCCTTTTTGCCTCTAATAATTCGCGGTTTTCTTCTGTATTCCAACCGATGTCATTCGTTGGGTGAACCCACTCGTCTCCGGCCATAACACTTGGGTCAGTGTTTTCACTCCATTGATTAAGCGGGGAGTTCGAGGAATTGTATTTACTATCACCGATAACCACTCCGTATTTATTAACGAATGGCGGTTGCATTTTTATGCCTGTTCCTTTAAAAGAAGGAGCATTAATCTGGTGCGGCTGTGTTTCATCCAAAATGGGTGACTGTATTTCTTCTTTTTCCTTTTCCATTGTTATTATCACCTCGATTTTAGTTTGTCCATGATGACGGCGGTTATGAATAAAAAAGTGCATTTTGAATGACATTAAGAAAAATGAAAGAGGAGGGAAAAAGTTGAAAAATCCTTCATTTCCAGTTGCTGATTTAGAAAGTACTACACTAGCGAAAGTGCAGGAACTTGAGAAAAAATTGCGGGAAGAAACAGGCGAAGAAATTGTCTTGATTGCATATCAACGTAAAGAAACAAATGACAAATGAACAAAATTCCTTTCATGATTAAGCAGTTGTTGGAACAGATTAATAACGTGATAAAAAATGAAGGAGGGCTTTTTTTATGAAGCGAAAAGCAGGATTCGATGCAGCCAAAACAAACAATCAAACACCAACGGAAAGTTTGCCCCATGATGAAGTTACTGCACAATACGCAGGCGGAGAAGATATGATTCGCGGTGCAAACCGAAACTCAAAGCAAGGCAGACAAGGGGAATAACAATGACGAAAAAAACGGCGAAAAATAAAGAGATTGGGCATACTATCCCAATTTCACGCGATATTCTACGCGAAGAATTTGGAACAGAAACAGGCGATTTCAATTCATATAAAATGATGGAGTTAATCGAAGAAGCAAAGAGAAGACAAAAAAAAGATTAACTTATTAAGAGGCTGTCTCAAAAGCTCACGGTCAGACCCTTATGAGACAGCCCTTTTACTTGTTCAGCGAGCTTTATGTTGTGATTACGGACTGAAAAGAGGATAATGGAGCAAAATAAGTTTTGGCCATTAAATGAACAGGGTCAAAATAAACCATCATGACGGTTGGAGTTGGCTGTACTTCTTTTGTTTTCATGTATTGCTGTAAGTCAAACGGCACAACTTCCATTACTGTATGTTTAAAAAGTTCTTTCTCATTTAACTGTAGCGATGCAAATTCCTCACCAAGCAAACTTGGTTTTTCTAATAATTGTTGGTAAATGCTTGAGCGTAAGTTTTTATCTGTTTTTTCCTCCCACCATGGTTTGCGCGGCTTATGTTTTTGATTGCGTAAATAGTCGTATTTCATCAATCCCTCAATCATTGGAAGACTTGCGATATTTTTTTCCTGTAAAAATTGATAAAGGCGACGGAATAAATCTTCCAGTTGATGACCGATACGCGCCCAACCTTGTTCGTCCCAATATGTTCCAAATTCCTGGAAGAAATCAAACGGAGTCGGGAATACATGCGATACTAAATATTCAATCGTCTCATCCATTCGATGGGCGTTCCAATATTTTTCAAGTACATCTTCGACTTGTTTAATGCGAATAATCTCTTCAAATGAAAGAACGTTGTTGCTTAAAATTTCATAAGGTGCATGGTCCATAAAGACGTAGTCATGTTCTTTGGCACGAAGGCGAAGGCCGGTGCCGCGAAGCATTTTTAAAAAGCCTAACTGTAACTCTTCTGGGCGAAGTGCGAATACATCATTAAACGTTTTTCTAAATGAAGTATAATCTTCTTCTGGCAGTCCAGCGATTAAATCTAAATGTTGAGCGATTTTTCCTCCCTCTTTCACCATTGTGACGGTGCGGGTTAGCTTTTCGAAATTTTGCTTGCGCATCACTAACTTATTTACTTCGTCATTGGTTGATTGGACGCCAATTTCAAAGCGGAAAAGACCAGGCGGTGCTTCCTTATTTAAAAATTCAATGACTTCAGGACGCATAATGTCGGCTGTGATTTCAAACTGAAATACCGTGCCTGGAACGTGTTCCTCGATAAGGAATTGAAACATATCCATCGCATAGCTGCGGCTTATATTAAACGTTCTGTCGACAAATTTAATTGTTTTTGCCCCATGCTTCATCAAATAGCGAATATCATCCTTAATCTTCTCACGGTCAAAATAGCGTACTCCTACTTCAATGGAAGACAGGCAAAATTGACAGCTAAATGGGCAGCCGCGACTTGTCTCAATATATGTGATGCGCTTTGATAAATGCGGAATATCTTCCGGAAAGCGAAACGGCGACGGCATCTCTGCCAAATTGATTTTATTGCGCTGTGGATTAATGATGATTTCTCCATCTTTACGAAAAGCAAGGCCGTGTACCTTTTCAAAATCTTTCTTATCATGCAGTTGGAATAAAAATTGTTTAAACGTTTCCTCACCTTCACCAATAACAATAAAATCAAATTCCGTCACCTTTTCCATCCACTCACGCACATCGTAGGAAACTTCTGGACCGCCAGCGACAATGATGATGGAAGGGTCGATTTTTTTTAGCATTTTAACGACTTTAATCGTTTCTTCAATGTTCCAAATATAACAGCTAAACCCGATGACATGCGGTTTTTTCCGATAAAGATCAATGACAATATTCATCGCTGGGTCCTTAATGGTATACTCGACAAGTTGTATATCAAACTCTGGTTGAGCATACGCTTTTAAATAGCGAATCGCTAAATTTGTATGAATATATTTTGCATTTAACGTTGTACAAATAATGTTCATTTATACAAAACTCCTTTATTCCTTAAAGAGTGTATTGATTAGAAAACAACATTTTATTATAACACATTCTCGCCAAAAGGCTGTTAAAAAATAATGAAAAGGCAAAAGTTCTGTTCTTTATCTATCTTAAATAGGAAACGAGGCCCTAGAAATACGAATATATTTATGGTATATTACGTTAAAATTCGTATTGTAACATGGAAATGGAAATTATTTTAAAATTCTGGAAGGATTATAAAAATTTATAGAGAATATAAAATGAATGATAAACTCCGGAAATCCTCTAAGAAAAGGAGGGGGGAGGACCAATGAGTAGCAGCCTTTCTCCACGCGAAGAACAAAAACAGCAAATAAGTGTGAAAGCGCTAGAGGAAGAAAATAAGTGGCTGAAGGAACAATTAAATAGCTATTCTATCATTTTTGAACGGTCTTTAGATGCGATTATGATTTTTAATCAAAACAGTGAATTTGTGGAAGTAAATGAAGCCGCATGTAAATTGTTTGAAATGAAAAAAGAAGAGCTTATCGGTCAAAATTTTAAAACATTCCTCGAACTTGTTCCACCTGATATATTGCAATTTCAATGCTCCATGTTACATAAATTCGGTTCATTTAGCGATGAACTCATTATTAAATTAAAAAATGGAAAAATCAAACATATTGAGTTTTCTATTAAGAAAGATGCTTTTAATAATTTTGATTTAGCGATTATGAGGGACATTTCCTCAAGAAAAGCATTAGAGCGCGAACGAACCATTAATGAATTTTTGTTTAGGGATGTATTTAATCGTGCCGTAGATGGAATTGTTATTTTTGATGAATCCGGGCGCTTTATCGATGTAAATCCAGCTTTCTGTATGAGTTTAAACTTGGACAAAACGACACTGCTTTCTTTATCATTTCAGCAGTTTATTGCCAGCGAATATAAGGGAGATTTCGAAAAATTTTTGCGCGAATTAAAGGAAAAGGGAACGGCAAAAGGAGAGCTTTCTTTAGTGCTTTTTGATGGAACCGTTAAAATGTTTGAACTGACGACAACTTCAAATGTATATAGCGGTTTTTATATGGCCATTATGCGCGATGTAACGGATAAGAAAAATATGGAGGTGAAGCTGCAAAAAAGCGAAGAAAGGTTCCGCGCTATTTTTGAACAAGCGCATGAAGCGATTATTATTTGTGATGACTCTGGAAGGATTTTAAATGCTAATCCGGCAGCGAGCCGTACGTTTGAATTGCCGCTTAATGAGCTCGTAAAGCGGAACTTGAAAGACTTTATTGATTATAAAGACAAAAAAGTGGAGAAGATTGTTCAGCATTTTTATATGGTTGGAGAAATTCGCGATGAACTTACTTTCCATATGCCAAATGGAGAAGATAAGCAGCTTGAATTTACATCAAAGCGCGGAGTTGTTGATGGGCACCATTTAACGATTTTCCGCAATGTCAGTGAAAGGAGAAAAATGGAAAAGGTATTACGGGAAAGCGAACAAAAATTTCGCAGTATTTTTGACCATGCAATGAATGGCATCCTTTTATGGGACCATCAATATCGAATTATTGATGTGAATCCGATTGCCTGCGAAATTTTTAATGCCTCAAAGGAACAACTGCTTCATCAGCCCGTCTGTGAATTTATCTCCGAGAAAGAAAGGAAAAGTTTTGAAAAACTGCTTAAACGGTGCGAACGTATCGGTGAAGCTTATGCAGAAATGAACTTAAGTTCTGATGACAAGAAGCAAAAAATTGTCGAGTTTGCGTTAAAGCGAGAGATTATTCCCGGCGTCAGCATGATGATGCTTCGTGATGTGACGGAGCGAAAAGAGTTAGAGGAACGATTACGAAAATCTGACACATTAAATGTTGTAGGTGAACTTGCAGCGGGAATTGCCCATGAAATTCGCAACCCAATGACAGCTTTAAAAGGATTTATTCAACTGTTGCAAAACAGTATTAAAGAAGATTATTCGATGTATTTCAATGTTATTACATCGGAATTGCAGCGCATCGAGTCGATTATTACTGAATTTCTCGTTTTGGCAAAACCACAAGCCGTTCAGTATAAACAAAATGACGTAAGAAAAATTATGAAAGATACGATTGATTTATTAGGCGCGCAGGCAATGATGCACAATGTAGAAATTATCGCCAAATACAGCGAACAATTGCCTTTTATTTATTGTGAGCCTAACCAATTAAAACAAGTATTTATTAATATGCTAAAAAATGCCATTGAAGTCATGCCAAAAGGCGGTACGATTACAGTAACCATTAAACCAATCGATGAGCAGCATATTCAAATTTCCATTACTGATCAAGGATGCGGAATTCCTGAAGATAAAATTAAAAAGCTAGGTGAACCGTTTTATACGACGAAAGAAAGAGGAACTGGACTCGGCTTAATGGTAAGTTATAAAATTATTGAGGAACATCAAGGGAAAATAGAGGTTGAAAGCCAAGTAGGAGTCGGCACGACGTTTTATATTACATTGCCAACAGAGCGGGAGAAAGAGGAGTACGATGAACTTGGAATATAGCGTTTATACCTCAAAACAACTTGGGCCGATTTATGTTGTTTCTGATGGGGAAGCAATTGTCCGCATTGAGCTTTTTGAAGAGGATTGGCAACAATTGTGCCAAAAACAACCAATGATGAAAAGTGATTCCCCGTTGTTACATAGTGCTGTAAAGCAGCTTGATGAATATTTTGCGGGAAAACGAAAAACATTTGATTTGCCGCTTAAATGGAAAGGAACTGCTTTTCAAGAGAAAGTATGGAAGGCATTGTGTGAAATTCCGTACGGGGAAACGGTCAGTTATGCGGATATAGCTGAAAAGATTGGCCATCCGAAAGCAGTAAGGGCCATTGGACAGGCGAATCGTGCGAACAACCTTGCGATTATCGTGCCATGCCATCGGGTCATTGGGAAAAATAAAAAATTAGTTGGATATGCGGGGAATCGAATCGATGTAAAAGAAAAATTGCTTGAACTCGAAAAAGAAAATAGGAAAAGCTGTCTCATAAGGGTCTGACCTGTGGTTTGCGGGGTCTGACCTTTTGTTTTTTGAGACAGCTTGGGTCGATTCTCATTTCTTTTGTATGTGAGATAACGCCAAGGCACCGATTAAAATTCCGCCTTTTATAATATCTTGAGCATAATATGGCACGTTCATCATTGTTAATCCGTTAAGCAACACACCGATTAAAATGGAACCGAACAGCGTCCCGATGACATTTGGCTTTCCAATGCCAAAAACGGAAACACCAATAAAAGCCGCAGCAACCCCATCCATTAATAACGGTGCGCCCGCTGAAACTTGTCCTGTACCGATTCGGGAGGCAAGAACAATTCCGGCGATGGCAGCAAATAAGCTGCTAATGACATAAGCATATGTGCGATAACGGTTAACAGGGATTCCAGAAAGTCGGGCCGCTTCACGATTTTCACCCGTCATATAAAAGAGACGTCCCGGTTTTGTATATGTCAAAAATATATGAGAAACAAAAACTAAAAAGAGCATTAACAATACGGAAAAAGGAACGCCAAGCCACTCACCTTGTCCGATGAATAAAAAAGAAGGAATAAATTTTCCGGGTGCTATTCCGCCTTCAGGAAGCGGCATATCATTATAAATAGAAAAACCTTTTGTGTAAGTAAGCTGTATGCCGTTTATGATGTACATCATTGCTAATGTGGCAAGTAAATCAGGAAGTTTTAGTTTTACAATCAACAGTGAATTTAAAAGTCCGACTGCGATGCCTAATAAAATAGGGACAAGCAATGTAACGAGAATTTCTTGGCGATATAATACAAGCGCCGCTGCACTGGCAATCGTTGATAAGCTGACCGTAGAGCCAACCGATAAATCAAATCCATCAACAATTAAGGAAAAGGTGATACCAATGGCGACAAGTGTCACAATGGAAATCGACCGCAAAATATCGCTGAAATTTTCATACGTAAAAAATTGTTCAATCGTGATGCTGAAATAAGTAATCACAGCCAAAATAGCGAGCAATGTCCCATGCTTATACAAAATTTGCAGAAGAGAAATTTTTTGTTTTTTCTCTTTTTTTATGACGGCAGTTTGTGCCACAAAGTTTCACCTCCACTACTGTAATAGACAAGTTTTTCATGTGTTGCTTCCTCAGCAGAAAAAGTTTTTACAAGTTCACCATCTACCATGACATGAATTGTATCTGCAATATCGAGCAATTCTTGAAACTCATTCGTCAAGTACAGAATCGCTTTCCCTTGTTTAGCAAGTGATTGGATGATGGAAAAAATTTCTGCTTTGGCGTTTACATCAATCCCTTTCGTCGGCTCATCGAAAATGAACACTTCACTATTTGTGCTAAACCATTTGCCAATGACTACTTTTTGTTGATTACCGCCGCTTAAATGTTTCACTGTTATTTTTGGAAGAGAAGGACGGACTTTTAAAGACTCAATTAAACTTAGTGCAAGTTTTTCTTCTTTCTGTCTATGAATCCACTGAAAGTTTGTCAGTGAAGATAAAAGACGAACGGTTAAATTTTTTTCGACGCTCTCGTTCATAAATAATCCTTGTTTGCGCCGTTCCTCAGGGATGTAGGCAATCCCTGCCTCAATCGCTTCGATAGGAGAAGAAATAGTATATTCTTTTCCATTAATCCACCATTGTCCGCTTGTTTTCTCTAATCCAAACAAACTATGAGCTAGTTCCGTTTTTCCCGCTCCTACAAGACCCGCAATTCCGACGATTTCTCCTTTGCGAATTTGTAGATTTACGGTTGTTTTTGTTTTCGGGATCAATAAATTCTTCACCTCGAAAGCGATTGTTTCGCCAAGTGTTCTTTTTTCTTTTTTAGCGGATTGATAAGTGCGACCGAGCATATGCTCAATCATTTCATCGATGGTAATGTCTGATATAGGTGAACGATGAACCACTTTACCATCGCGTAAAATCGTAACACGGTCACAAATCTCTTTAATTTCTCCCAGTTTATGAGAAATGTAAATAAACGAAACACCTTTTGCTTTTAACTGGTGGATAATTTGAAATAATCTCTTTGTTTCTGCGGTGCTTAAAGGAGCTGTCGGTTCATCTAAAATAATATATTTGGCTGAAGAAAACAGTACTTTTGCTAGTAAAATTAGCTGTTTCTCATGAAGACTGCATTCATGAACAAGCTTATTGATATTAATTTCCAAGCCGACTTGGCGCAATAACTCTTTTGCCCGCTGTTTTTGTTTGTTCCATGAGAGAAACGGAGATGTCTTCGTTTCTACTATTTCATTGGCGATAATATTTTCACAGACGGATAGGGCTGGAAAAAGGGCGGTATCTACCTCTTGGGCAACAAGGCCGATTCCTGCTTTTTTCGCATCGAGAGGGAAAGAAAATGTATATTGTTTCCCATCAATCATAATTGTTCCGCCATCAGGAGGAAAATCGCCTGCAAGAATTTTCATTAATGTGCTTTTTCCAGCCCCGTTCATTCCTAAAAGAGCGTGAACTTCCCCTTGCTTTACATGGAAATTCACGCCGTTTAATACGGTTACTTCGTCAAACGATTTAGAGATGTTCAGCATTTGCAACTCATTCATTATTTGTTCACCTGTTCTTCCAATGTTTTCATCCATGGCGAGACAGCAACATTAGATTTACCCCAATCATCGATATATTCACCAAGTTGTTTCATTGAAATTTGTTCATTTGGCAAGTCAGCTTTTTTTACTAAATGAGGCTCAAGTGAATAAATATTTGGTGTTTTTTCTCCAGCAATTTTTTGATAAGCAAAGCGGACTTGCACTCTTCCGACTTCGGCAGGATCGGTAGCCGTCGTTGCTACCCAAGGGCTGTTGTTTTGTTGAATCATTTGTAAGTCTTCATCACTTAAATCGATACCATATACTTTAATTTCATTGCGGCCTGCTTGTTGAATCGCACGGACAGCGCCTTTGGCGAATTCATCCCAAGTCGCGAAAACAGCATCAATATCCCCTTTATTTGGATATTTTTTTAAAATGGCTTCCATTTGTGCTTGGGTATCGAGCGCGGTATTCGCGCTGGCTGTGCCAAACTTAGCTACTTCTTTAATGTTTGGATAACGTTTTTTAAACGCATCGTAAATGATGTGACGTCGTTCCATCGGGGTAAATCCGCCAACCCAAATCGTTACAATTTCACCTTCACCGTTTAAATCTTCCGCAAGCGTTTTTAATGTTTTCCATGCTAAGCTGTAATCATCTTGATCAATGACGGTAACGCCTGGTATGTTTAAATCATTATCAAATGCGACGACAGCAATTCCTTTGGCAACGGCTTTTTCGACAGGACCTTGCAACGCATCGGCGCGGCCATGGTCTAAGAGAATAGCATCAACATTTTGTGTAATCGCGGTTTCCACATAGGAAGCCATTTTCGCTAAGTCGTTGTCAGCGTTGTAAATTTGTACTTCACCGCCGAACTTTTCAACTTGTTCTTTTACTCCCGCAATATATTGCGAGGAAAACGTACCGATGGACATTTGCATAATTGCGGCAATTTTTATTGGTTTTTTCAATTTTTCCGGAATTTCTACGTTTTCGGTTGTTGCCGATTTTGTTTCTGCTTTTTGTGCAGTAGCTTGCTCTGTTTTTGACTGACTGACAGCATCTTGCTCATTGGTGCAGCCGCTAAGAAGCAAGCTGAATAAAGCGGTTGAAATGAACAACTTTTTTAACGATTTCACGGTTATCCCTCCTTAAATAAAGTGAAACTTCATCAGTGGGGGAGTTCATCCCCTACTGATGTTAGTTGAACTTATCGGGTTCTTAGCGTCCGTTATCTCCCACCTGTAGAGGTGGGAGTCTTACGGACGATTAGAACGGGATAAATTTGCAAGAGCTTCTGTATAATTTCCACGAATAATCCCTTTTTCTGTAATAATGGCGGTAATTAATTCATTTGGTGTTACATCAAAGGCAGGATTATATACTTTTACCCCCTCTGGAGCGATGCGAGTTCCGTAAATATGGGTAACTTCATCTGCGCTTCGTTCTTCAATTGGAATGTCAGCTCCGGTTTTCGTTTTCAAATCGATCGTTGATAGGGGGGCAGCGACATAAAACGGAATGTTAAATGCTTTAGCGAGCAAGGCGAGCCCAAATGTGCCGATTTTGTTTGCTGTATCACCGTTAGCAGCGATGCGATCTGCTCCGACGATGACAGCATTAATTCCTTTTGTGCGAATCGTTTGTGCCGCCATGTTATCTGTAATAAGCGTTACATCCACTCCAGCTTGCATAAGTTCCCACGTTGTTAATCTTGCTCCTTGCAATACAGGTCGCGTTTCAGAAGCGAATACTTTTAAATTAATGCCTTTTTCTTTCGCCAAATAGAAAGGAGCGAGCGCAGTACCATATTTGGCAGTAGCGATAGAGCCAGCATTACAAATCGTTAATACTTTGTCGCCATCTTTAAAAAGCGATAAAGCGTGTTCTCCGATTTGGCGGCAAACGTCCTCGTCTTCAATTTGAATGCGAATCGCTTCATGAATGAGTGTTGTTTTTGCTTCATTGACGGAAGAGACGTTTTCGATGCTAGAAAACAGGCGGTCAAGAGCCCAAAAAAGATTAACGGCAGTCGGACGTGAGCTTGCTAAATAGTTCCGGTCTTTTTGTAAAAGTTGTTTAAATTCGGGGATGGATTCAGTTTGATAACTTTGTGCCGCTAGAGCAAGTCCGTATGCTGCTGCAATGCCGATGGCAGGAGCACCACGTACTTTTAGGGAGAAAATCGCTTCCCATACGTCTTTAATAGTTTTTAATTCTAAATATTCAGTCTCTAATGGCAGCTTTTGTTGGTTTAAAATCGTAATATAAGTCTCATTCCATTCTACTGAACGTGGAATTGTTACTGTTTCATTCATTGAAGCTCTCTCCTTATTCAGTTGTTTACCAATGTTGTTTGTGTGAAAAGTTTGCGAATTTCTTGGATTTTGCTCATCGATTCGCGCTTTAAAATCAGTGTTTTTCCGAGGCGAAGTGCATGGCGTTTGGCGTTTAGGCGTTTTTCTTTATCCTCAATGCCATCTAGGTCAGCGACGTGTGCTAAACCGATCGTGCGGCGAATGATTTCACAACCGGCAAACCCGATGGCGTCTGTCAATGTTTTGTCTAATACTTCCTGCAAAAAGCCTGGAACTTTTCCATAAGTCTCTACATTGTCATTTTCCCAAAGCTCGGAAAATGTTTGTTGAAACACTTCCCACGTTTTCTCGACATGAGCCAATAAAGGTTCTCTTTCTTCTTCATTTCGGGACAACGCATTTAAGAGCAAGTTTGCAAAAAACTGTCCAAGGTCAAAGCCGAGCGGACCATAAAAGGCAAACTCCGGATCGATGATTTTCGTTTCTTCGTCGCTTGCAAAAATGCTTCCTGTATGTAAATCACCATGTAAAAGTGCATCGCCTTCTGTTAAAAACTTTCTTTTCAGTTTTGCTATTTCAAGTTTTAATGCTGAATCGTTCCAAAGTGTTTCAACATCGTTGCGCAGCTCTTCTTCAAAATTATTTGTGTCATGGTCAAAGAATGGGTCAGTGAATACAAGATCCTCAGTAATTTTACATAGTTCCGGATTAACAAAACTTTGGGCCAGCTGTTTTTTCTGCTGCTGGTTCAGTCCGAAATCAGACGTATAAAACAGTGTTTTCGCTAAAAATTCGCCAATATGTTGTGAAAGAAGCGGATATGTTTTTCCTTCGATCAGGCCTTTGCGGGCGATTTGTAAATGAGATAAATCTTCCATCACTGTAATCGCTAAAGATTCATCGGAATAGTAAACTTTCGGGACATACTCTGGGACATAGCTGGCAAATGTACGCAAGGCGTTGCTTTCAATGACGGCACGTTTTAACGTCAACGGCCAGCTTTCACCGACAACTTTCGCGTAAGGCAACGCTTGTTTGATAATAATTCCTTTGTTTTTGTTTTGGTCAACGATATGAAAGACAAGATTTAAGTTGCCGTCTCCGATTTCGCGGCATGTAAGCGGTGCACCTTCCGGGAACAACCCTAGACGAAGAGCAAGAGAAATGGCCGTACTTTCTGTTAACGGTTGATATACGGACTGTTTAGAAATTGCCATGTGATGATGCCTCCTTAATGATTTTTTACATAACCTAATTCAAGCGAAGTGAGGTAGCGGGTAGTTCACACATAAATAAAAGCCTCTTTCGCATATGGAAAGAGGCTTGAAGATTTTCCCTTCTCACCTCTTATCTTTCAGAAAGAGTTCCTCTTTCTGTTGGACTTAGCACCGTACCTTGCGGAATTTCTTCCGGCGCGGGTGATGCGCCCTATCTCACGATAGTATTACGGCCGGTTGCTGGGCTTCATTGGGCCAATTCCCTCAGCCAACTCTTGATAAGAGTTTCGAACCAGTATATTTTGTTGTTTTTAATTTTTTGAATCGATGGAAAATTATTTCGTTTTTCACTTGATTCGAATCATACATGGAAATTAGAATTTTTGTCAATACCTTTTTTGAAAATTTTTTAATTGGTATATCGTTCAGGACGGCGATCAGCGAAAATCGGAATTTGTTTACGCACTTGTTTGACTTTATCTAAGTCAATTTGTGCCACGATGGAACAAGGATTTTCCTCGGCTTCGCTAATAATCTCTCCCCACGGATCAATCATCATCGAATGTCCGGCAAAGATGTTGTTTGGGTCTTTTCCTGAGCGATTGCAGGCGATTACGTAGCATTGATTTTCAATCGCCCGTGCCTGTAGCAGCACACGCCAATGGTTAAGGCGGGGTAGAGGCCATTCGGCAACAACAAAAACAATTTCTGCTCCTTTTGTTGTATGAACGCGAAGCCATTCCGGGAAGCGAATGTCATAACAAATAACTCCTGCGCATAATGTGTTTTCAAGAATAAACAGTCCTTCTGTTTCCCCAGGCTGCAAATATAAATGCTCATCCATTAGTTTAAAAAGATGAAGTTTGCTATATTCCGAGACAATCTCCCCGTGACGGTTCACGACGTACATAGTATTCGTAACGCCCGCATCCGTTTTTTTCGCAATGGAACCAGCGACAATATTAACATTGTACAGACGGGAAAGTTTGCTAATAAATGCTTTTGTGTCAGAACCGTGTTCATCAGCAATTACATCAAGGCGTGTTAAGTCGTATCCTGTTGACCATAATTCAGGAAGGACGATAATATCCGGCTGCTGTAACATCACTTTTTCAATTTCGGCGCGGACCCGTTTTTTATTTTCTTCAGGATGACCAAACGCGATATCAAGCTGAATACAAGCTATTTTTAAAGACATCATTTTTCACCTCGAAAAAATTTTAACTTTACAATTTGATTTTTACGATATATGATTTGTGACTAGAATTTCAAGAAATTTTTGAGTAGGTGTAAACGATGAAAAATTTTGTTCAATCAGATTTATTACAAAGTTTGCCGAAGCAGTTTTTTGCTTCGCTCGTTGAAAAAGTGGGAAGAGTGATTGCCGAAGGGCATGATGTCATTAATCTCGGACAGGGGAATCCTGACCAGCCGACTCCCCCTCATATTGTCGAGGCGCTGCAAAACGCAGCGGCTAATCCGCTTTATCATAAATATTCGCCGTTTCGCGGCTATCATTTTTTGAAAGAGGCGGTAGCCACTTTTTATGAGCGTGAATATAAAGTCAAGCTCGATCCGGAAAAGGAGGTGGCCATTTTATTCGGCGGGAAAGCCGGACTTGTTGAAATTCCCCAATGTTTAGTCAATCCTGGAGATGTTGTTCTCGTTCCTGACCCAGGTTATCCTGATTATTGGTCTGGTATTGCGCTTGCGAGAGCGAAAATGGAAATGATGCCTTTAAGGGTGGAAAATGGCTTCTTACCTGACTATAAGGAGCTGTCCCCAACCGTAGCAGAAAATGCGAAATTAATGTTTCTCAACTATCCGAACAATCCGACGGGCGCCATTGCCACAAAGGAGTTTTTTGCGGAAACCGTCTCCTTTGCGGCCAAAAACGATATATGTGTCGTTCATGATTTTGCTTACGGTGCAATCGGTTTTGACGGCAAAAAACCGCTTAGCTTCTTGCAAGTAGATGGAGCAAAAGAAGTTGGGATTGAAATTTATACATTTTCCAAAACGTACAATATGGCCGGTTGGCGCGTTGGCTTTGCTGTTGGAAATGAAAGTGTCATCGAGGCGCTCAATCTATTGCAAGATCATCTTTACGTAAGCATCTTTGGTGCGATACAAGAAGCGGCAGCACACGCGCTTTTAGCACCGCAAGATTGTGTGAATGAACTTGTTCAGCTATACGAATCGCGGCGCAATGTTTTTATTCGAGCTTTAAAAGACATTGGCTGGGATGTCACTGCTCCAGCAGGATCGTTTTTTGCCTGGCTTCCTGTTCCGAAAGGATTCACGTCAGAAACGTTTGCTGATTTGCTTCTTGAGAAAGCGCATGTAGTTGTTGCTCCAGGAATTGGTTTTGGCGAATATGGGGAAGGATATGTGCGTGCAGGTTTGCTGACAAGCGAAGAGCGCTTGCAGGAAGCAGCTGAACGAATCGCCAAGCTAAACCTTTTTCATGCTAAAGTATAAAAAAATGATTGACATAACAAAAAATTCCTGTCATAATTCGAATTAAATTTGCGAAAATAAAAATTCTGAAAAAAATGAATATAAAAGCAGCATTCTTATCAAGAGTAGGCGGAGGGACGAGCCCGATGAAGCCCGGCAACCGGCTTAACTAGTTTTAAGCACGGTGCTAATTCTTGCAGCGATACGCTGAGAGATAAGAAGAGCAAAAGACTAGCCTCTTCTTATGAAGAGGTTTTTTTTATCCCGTTCTAATCGTCCATAAGACTCCCACCTCTACAGGTGGGAGATAACGGACGCTAGAAGTGCGATAAGTTCAACTAACATCAGTGGGGGATGAAGAAAAAAACCCCCACTGATGAAGTTGCACTTTATTGAAAAGCGCAGAAAGAGGGTGCAACAATGAGTCAAGTAATTGCTACCTATCTCATTCATGATAGCAAAGATTTACAGAAAAAAGCTGAAAGCATTGCCCTTGGTTTAACGGTTGGTTCTTGGACTGACTTGCCGCTGTTAGAGCAAGAGCAGCTTCGTAAGCATAAAGGAACGGTTGTTAGCATTATACCGCTTGAGGAGAATGAACGAGTCAATCAATATCTTGGTAAAAAAGTTCATCGTGCCCTTGTGAAAATTGCTTATCCGAGCGTTAATTTCAGCGCTGATTTACCAGCGATTTTAACGACGGTGTTCGGAAAACTTTCACTTGATTGGGAAGTGAAATTAATAGACTTGCAGTTTTCCGATGAGTTGAAACAAGCGTTTCCAGGTCCGCGATATGGCATTGAAGGAATTCGTAAAAAATTAGGAGTTTACGACCGCCCGCTTGTCATGAGCATTTTTAAAGGTGTCATCGGCCGAAGTTTAGAGTATTTATCCGAACAGTTAAAAGAGCAAGCGCTTGGCGGGGTTGATTTGATTAAAGACGATGAGATTTTATTTGAAAATGAACGAACGCCGTTTGAAAAGCGAATTGCCGTAGGGAAAAAAGTATTGCAGGAAGTTTATGAGACGACGGGACAGAAAACGCTATATGCTGTTAACTTATCTGGAAAAACATTCGAGTTAAAGGACAAAGCAAAGCGAGCGATGGAACTTGGCGCTGACATATTGTTATTTAATGTTTTTGCTTATGGACTAGATGTATTGCAAGGTTTACGTGAAGATAAAGAGATTGAGATTCCAATCATGGCTCACCCAGCTGTTAGCGGTGCGCTGACACCGTCTGAGTTTTACGGCATCGCTAGTCCACTCTTGCTAGGAAAACTGCTTCGTTTCGCAGGGGCCGATTTTTCATTATTCCCATCACCATACGGTAGCGTTGCCCTTGATAAAAAGGAGGCGCAGAGTATTGCTGACGAACTGACGAAAGAAGATGGGCAACTGAAAAGAACATTTCCAGTGCCATCAGCTGGCATTCATCCAGGATTAGTACCATTGTTAGTTCGTGATTTTGGCAACGATTGCGTCATTAACGCAGGAGGCGGCGTACACGGTCATCCGGACGGAGCCGTTGGCGGCGGAAAAGCGTTCCGTGCCGCAGTCGCTGCTGTTTTATCAGGACGGTCACTGAAGGAAGCAGCTAAGGAAAATGAGGCTCTGAAAAAAGCGATTGCTTTATGGGGAGCGCATGAGGTGAACGTATGAGCAAACCAATCATTTTTTGCGATTTTGATGGAACCATTACAAACAGCGATAACATTATCGCTATTATGAAACAATTTGCTCCTCCTGAATGGGAAGCGATTAAGGATGATGTGCTAGGGCAGCGTATATCCATTCAAGAGGGAGTAGGCAGGATGTTTTCCCTGCTTCCGTCACACTGGAAAGACGATATTACGGAATTTATATTAAAAAACGCTGTTATTCGCGATGGATTTTCCGAATTTGTTTCCTATACAAAACAAAACGATATTCCGCTTTATATTGTCAGTGGTGGAATTGATTTTTTTGTCTATCCGCTCCTTGAAGGATTGGTAGAAAAAGAAAAAATTTTTTGCAATGGCTCTGATTTTGGCGGGGAGACGATTAAAATTTTATGGCCGTACTCTTGTGATAAACATTGTAACAACGAATGCGGCTGCTGCAAGCCATCGCTGTTAAGAAAACTGGGAAAGAATGAAGCATTCACGATTGTCATTGGCGATTCGATTACTGATTTGCAGGCGGCAAAACTAGCTAATCATGTCATTGCCCGCGATTTTCTTCTTGAAAAATGCAAGGAACTAGGTCTTTCCCATACACCATTTTCTACATTTTTTGATGTTATTGATTTGTTAGAGGGGATGGGGGTGAATGTATGAGCTTGCTATTAAAAAAATGGGAAGAGTTAGCAGATGTAAAGGATGAATTAGCAAAGCGCGATTGGTTTTTTGCTACAAGCGGCAATCTTTCTATCAAAGTAACCGATGAACCACTTACTTTTCTTGTCACGGCAAGCGGCAAGGATAAGCGAAAGCGGACAGCTGAAGATTTTCTCCTTGTTGATGCGTCTGGAAAACCGGCAGAACAAACACATTTGAAACCTTCTGCGGAAACGCTTTTGCATGTGGAGATCTATAACAAAACAAACGCTGGTTGCGTTCTTCATGTTCATACGATTGACAATAATGTTATTTCCGAACTTTACGGGGATGCGAAAGAAGTGACATTTACCGGTCAAGAGATTATTAAAGCGTTCGGTTTATGGGAAGAAGATGCTGTTATCCGCGTCCCGATTATCAAAAATTACGCTCATATTCCAACTTTGGCTGAAGAATTTTCAAAGCATGTAAAAGGTGATTCAGGAGCAGTTCTCATTCGCAATCACGGAATTACCGTATGGGGACGCGATGCATTCGAAGCGAAAAAGTTTTTAGAAGCATGGGAATTTTTATTTAGCTATCATGTAAAGTTATTAGCTTCTAAGCGTGTCACTACTTTAGTTTAGACGCTTGAATTTTGATGTTGAGGCTTCAGCTACAGGGCGGGATAGCAGAATAAAGATTAAGGCTTAGACGGTTTCGTTATATTATCGATTTTTCAAGCAAACAAATAAATATAAGGGGGAGAAGTCAAAATGGCAGTCATTAAAATCAGAAACACAGGAGAAGTTATTGAAGGTCATGAGAATGTATTAAGTTTTTTAGAAAAGCAGGGTGTTCTTTATGAGCATTGGGATATAAGTAAATTACCAGATCGTTTGAAAGACAAGTTTGTACTTACTGACGAAGAAAAGGAAGAGATTTTAACAATCTTCAAAGAAGAGATTGAAGATTTAGCGGCAAGAAGAGGTTATAAAACGTGGGATGTGGTTGCTTTATCAGATGCTACTCCGAACCTGGATGAATTACTGAAGAAGTTCGAACAAGTACATGTTCATACGGAAGACGAAGTTCGAGCGATTACAGCAGGTCATGGTATTTTTATCATCAAAGGAAATGAACAAACGGGTTATTTTGATGTGGAGCTAGAAGCTGGTGATGTTATTTCCGTCCCAGAAGGCAATCCGCACTTCTTCACATTGATGGAAGACCGCCAAGTAGTAGCGGTTCGCTTGTTCATTGACCCATCAGGTTGGGTTGCGCATCCTTATGAAGAAAAAGAAGAAGTCATTAAATAAGCAAAAGAGCGAAAAAGCGTAGAGGTCATTCTTTGATTTCTACGCTTTTTATTTTCGTTCACAGATGAAATAAATTCATGTAATAACGTTGTTGACTTTCTTTTTCAACTATCATTTTATCAATATAATAGTAACGTTTTTTTACATAACTGTCATTCGTAAGACGACGATTGCAATTGTTTTGTATGAATTTTAATAGGTTTAACCAAGTGCCGGATCAGCGATAGCAAACATATAATCGCGCTTTCCTGGCAACGCATCGGCATTTTTGAGCATAAGCGGAGATAGGAGAGTTTCCTGAAACCCGAATTTTTGTAGTTGCTTTATAAAGTAGATTTGCTTATCGGGAACATCGATTCTAACGGGTTGTGTGGAAAGGAACAGAAACGGTTGTATTAGTTGTAACGCAATTTCTGCATGTTCAGCAAGCAATGGGCCAATGTGAAGAACGGCTCCGACTTGAAACGCCATAACAAATCCACGAATCCTTTTGTCTTGTTCCTTGACAATAAATCCCGTATCCATTTGTTTAAAAAATTGTCGATATAAATAGCTTCGATCAGCGCCAAATGCAATTTTGTCAAGACGAATGATGTCAGGCAAATCAGTGGCACATAACTCGTCCAGTCCGCTACAGCATGTGTCTAATTGTTGTCTTGCTAAGTTCGTCAAGCTGAATCGATAGATATATCCGAATGTACAAAATCCGAGAGATTTGTATAAAGGAAAGCCTTCCGAAGTAGCAACAAGCGATACAGGTATGTTCATTTGTTCTGCTTGATGCAGGCATCGCTGAACAAGACTTTTTCCAAGTCCTTGTCCTTGATATTCAGGGTGAACAATCACAGTTCCAAGCGAAGAAAAGACCGCTCCATACTGAAATAACGCAGCGCTTGATATGAAACGATTTCCTGCCCGGTGACCGTACATGGTTCCAGAAGAGACATACATGTTCGCACGCTTAGGATCAAAAAACCAGCCGACACTTTCGGCAAGCTTTAGTAAAGACGGTAGCTCATGTAAGTTAATAGTATCTATTATTATTTCTTTTTTCATAATCTTTCCCTCACTATAGTTGTTAAAATCCGAACAAAAAAGCCAAGGGATGGAAATGGATTACTGTTTATAATAAGTATAGAGAGAAAAGATGACAAGATAAAATTTCTAGGATAGTGAGGATTAGATGTTGAAGGTGAAGTCAACATAAATTTATACACTTCTAAATAAATGGAACGAGTTAACAGGCAAAATAATCGTTTGACCCGCCCAAAATAATGACTAGGGGAGGGAAAAACAAATGCCTAAGAAATGTTTTTACTGCGAATCTGACATGGATGAACAAGAAACAATTCATCAAGTTTCTTTCTACGCGAATAATGAAGAACGAGAAGAGACATTATGTCCAGATTGTTACCAAGAATGGCTGCAGGGTATTAAAGGATAAATGAATGGGAAGAGGCTGCTCCAGAAGCAAGTGTCAGACCCCACAGGATATAGCAATTGGATAAAAACACTATGTGAGTTACTATGAGGTCAGACACTTATGGGGCAGCTCCTTTTTCGTTAGACAAAACTTTTTTCAAGACCACTTTGCACAAGATTTTTAATGGATGTGTTTACTTTTATTGGTTTATTTAGTTCTGTTTGGTTGTCATAGGAACGGTATGTTAGAAGTAAATGTTCGGTTGTTCCAAAAGTGACAAATAAAACTCGTTCCTGTTTTTTTTCATTGTTTATCACTCGTGTTTCCATGTAAAACGCCGTATTCTCTATGGTTAGACGATAAAAGCGATATGTAATTCCGAGTAAAGTTTTCTCGGTAACTAATGTGTTTGGATGTTGTTTAATCATTTCGGCAATTTCTTCGACGGTAACCTGTTCCTGTGCCATTAAATCTGTAATCGCATCTTTGATTGTGTGTGTAGCATTTTTCAGTATTTCTTTTAACTTTGAAGAAAATGAATGATGGAATTGGTTCATATGTTTCACCTATTTTGTATATTTTATCATTAATATGTTCAAGTGAAACAAAAATCATTCTATTTGAATGAATACTTGTTCGATATCGCTTTCTCTAAAACCAACTTTCCATCCATATTTAATCTTTACTAATAGGTAAGTAAATTGATACAACGGTTCCTTCATTTACTTTGCTTCTAATTTCAATTTTTCCTTTATGCATATGAATAATCCGTTGACATACGACAAGACCTAATCCCGTTCCTGTATTTTTCATCGTGAAAAATGGTGTAAAAATTTTTGATAGAGCTTCTTCTGGAATTCCTTGACCCGTATCAGAAATCTCTAGCTTACATACATCATTTTCTTTACTTAAAGAAACGGTTAAGACTCCACCTAAAGGCATCGCTTCAAGCGCGTTTTTTGTTAAATTTAAGATCACTTGCTTAATATGGTCTTTCGAGCAAAGAACGATTAATGGAGTAGGTTCAATGAACGTTTGATAAACGACGTTATGCAAATGAGCCTGCGAATCGATAATCGGTGATAACTCTTCAATAATTTCCCGCAAATCATGACGCTCAAACTTTTGTACGGTCGGTTTTCCTAACATTAAAAACTCGCTGACAATTTGATTGATTCGATTGATTTCTTTCTTAATAACGGAAAAATAAAGTTGAGATTCTTCATCTTTGTATTTTTCGCTTAGCAACTGAATAAACCCTTTAATCCCTGTAAGCGGATTGCGAATTTCGTGAGCTGTGCTCGCTGCTAATGTGCCGACTAACTCTAATTTTTGCGCTTCGTTTTGCATGCGTTCATACGTTGCTTTTCGCTTTAGTAATATATACTTAATAAATAAAAATATAATATGAGTGATTACTAGAATAAGTAAAATATATACAATCGATAGTGACAGCAATTTTTGATAGTCGAACGGCAATGGTTTTGCGGCAATCATCCAAGGCACATTATTTAGATAACTCGTAACGGAAAATTCTTTGTCATTATTATTGTCTTGCTGCTTCGTTTCAGCAATCACAACATGATTCATATCATAAATTTTTAAAGATAAATCCGGATTAACAAGTTTAATAATGTTTTCAATATAATCAAGACGTAAATCAGCGATTAAAAACGCTTGAATTTCATTAGCTTGATTAAAAACAGGGCAGGCAATTGTTACGATAAATTGGTCGCTTGTCTCATTATAATATGCTTCAGAGATGGAAGTTTTCCGTGTTTGCAGTGCTGTTTGAAAATAATCACGGTAAAAAATTGTCTTTCCTTCTTGAATAGTCCTCGTTCCTGTTATCACCTTACCGCTAGGGTTTGTTAAATAAATCCCGAAAAAACGCGGGTCTTTATAATATGTTTTCATTAATATATCTTTTATGTATTGATGATTGGAAAGCAGCTGATTTTCGCTGCTTAGTACAAGAGACAGCGTTTCTAAACTTGTAACGGTTTCGCCGATAAATTGTTCAATGTGATTTTTATGAAGGTCAACTATTTTTTTTGTTTCAGTTATATTTTCATGAACTAAGTCATTATATTTTGCATGAGTAAAATAAAAAATTCCTATAATAGAAGGAATGATCACAACTACGATATATAATACGAGATTTTTGAATCCGTTTTGTTTCATTAGCTACTTCTCCTTAGAACAATCATTGTTCACACTATACATTATAATATCATAAAAAGGAATCAGTCATTAATAGATACGGATTTATTAGAAAATCTCTCATCATAAATGAGCTTTATTGACAAAATATGATATTTTCAGTAAAATTATTTCGAATTCAAGATTAAAGGATTTGATACGAATGACAAGAAGAGAAGAGCTAGATCAATCGCTAAAATTGTTTATTGTTTTATCGCGGGCATACCGGGCAGTAAACGATCAAGTAAATAAATCGATTCAGAGTTTTGGTGTCAATCCGACAGAATTTGCTGTTTTAGAGTTGCTTTATCATAAAGGCGATCAGCCGCTTCAGCAAATCGGTGGAAAAATTTTGCTTGCTAGCGGAAGCATCACATATGTTGTCGATAAGCTGGAACAAAAAGGGCTGATTGTTCGTAAAGCTTGTGAAAAGGATAGACGTGTGACTTACGCTTCGATTACGGAGAAAGGGAAGCAATTTATTGAAAAGGTATTTCCTGAGCATGAACAAACGATTCATGAAATTGTCTCAGGACTTACGGTTGAGGAGAAAGAACAGCTGATAGAATTACTTAAAAAGTTAGGATATAGTGTGAAAAAATAAGCGGCGCTTTCATAAGCAGCCGCTTTATTTTTTGCAAATAAGGGAAAGATAATAAAAAGAATTTACGTAGGTTTTTTGCCTTAGATATGCATATTGATACGGACGAAGCCAATGCTGCTGGATTGAAAACAGGAGATCACGTAGAGATTTTATTATAAAAACAAAGAGGCTGACCCTAAAGTATTTTGGGTCAGCTCCTGTTTCCGTTATGTTAGAAAATGTTTATTCATTATGCAGAAATTTTTTCTGACTGAATGATTTTTTGCTTGCCTTTTTTCAACTGCGGATAGAAGAAAATTCCGCTTGCAAGCAAAGCAACGCCAAGCATAAATGTTTTTAAATCAGCCGTTCCAGCAATGATGACCCAAATCGAATAAATGGTTGCTAAGACAGCAATAATGCCGTCAGTAACTCGACCTTTATTGGATAGTTCATATGTTTCTCCAGTGATTGTAAGCTTTAACTGGAACAAAGAAGCGATTAAATAAGGAACGAGATATGCCAATGTGGCGATATAAATAACAAAGTCAAATGCTGCCGACATGGAATTAGAAATTGTTGAAAAAATAAAGATTTGCGCTAGTCCGTTGGAAACAATTAAGGAAAACTTTGGCATTCCTTTTTTGTTTTCTTTTAAAAATGCAGGAATAAATAATCCTTGTTTTGCCGCTTGGTAAGGAACTTCAGCACTTAATAACACCCAGCCTAATGTCGAACCTAAAAGGCTGATTAAGCCAAGCCCGGCGAGAATGTAAGCTCCACTAGGGCCTAAAATCGTTTCAATCGCATCAACAAGCGGTTTTTCTGACTGAATAAGCTTTTCTTGCGGCAGCAAGCCCATAACAAGTATGCTGATACTAATATAAATGGCAAGGGCAATTAAAAGTCCAAGAATCGTTGCCCGCTTTACATCTGACTGTTTCCGAGCGCGTGAAGCAAATACGATTGCCGATTCAATACCAATAAATGCCCACAATGTCGTTACAGCTGCATTGTTTACTTGGCTTAAAAGTCCGATTGCTTGTCCTGTTTCGTCATAACGCGGTGCAGCGAACGCACCGATATTGCTTTTTTCAAAAACGAACAAACTGATGACAATAAATAAGAAAAATCCTAGCACTTTTGCCGCAGTAGCAACAAAGTTTAATTTGCCAGCACCTTCAATGCCACGCAAAATAATAAAATGCATTCCCCATAGTAAAAGAGTACATACAATAAATGTCAAGAAATTTCCGAGTTTCAAATTGAGAGAACCAATCATAAACAATGATTGTTGGCTCGTTAAAATCGGAAAGAATGTTGACAAATAGCTCGTAAATGTCGTGATGATGGCTACGTTACCGGCAAAATTTCCGATCCAATATCCCCATGAAGACATAAAACCAGACAATATGGAGGCATTAGACTCTCTTGGGAACAGTTCTTTTGCATAAATTTGCGGTCCACCATTTAACTCTGGTTTGCGAATCGCTAAACTTCCAAACACGAGAGCCGTCATAAGCACTCCTGCTCCTGTTAAGAGCCATGCTAAAATCACGCCGGCAGGACTTGCTGCTTCAGCTAATGTGCGAGGCAACATAAAAATACCTGAACCGACCATATTACCTACCACTAATGCTGTTAGAAGCCAAATTCCTAGTTTATTTTGTTGCAATGTTATATCTCCTTTCCATCGCTTATGTCTAAATTTTTACATAAAAAAATACACCCTAAGATTTCTACTAGCGTACTAAACAACCGCATCAGACTCAAGACTGATAGCTCTCCATTGTTCAATAAAAACGATGACAGTACTGTTCCGATTCGGAGACAGTCCTAGCTTACAACGTCAGAGCCTGTTGCAAACTTCGGCAATGAATCTTTTTATTTGAAATCAGCAATTTCTTTCAATTTACTGCAAATTACTCTTGTGCATTGCGCTCTCTTATCTTAGTTGATAAGAGAGAAATAATATTCATTTGACGTGATAATTATACGTAGTTCGACAAGGTTCGTCAATGAATTTTTATACAAATTTATTAGTAAAAGAGGAATATTGAATCGTTTGTTGAATAAAGTGGAAGGATAAAAATAGAGAAGGAAGGGATTGGATTGAAATTTACTGAATATCGGTATGAACGTCCGAACATGGAAGAAATAAAAACAAAATTTGCAGCGGCGCTACAAAAATTTAAACAAGCCGATCGGATTGAAATTCAAGATGAAGCGATGAAGGAGATAAATGCGATTCGCAACGATTTCAGTACGATGGCAAACATTTGTTATATTCGCCATACGGTCGATACAAATGACGAATTTTACAAGCAGGAGCAAGACTTTTTCGATGAAGTAGAGCCAGAGATGAAAGGTTTAGTGACCGAATATTATAAAGCGCTCGTAAACTCTCGTTTTCGTTCTCAACTGGAGAAAAAATGGGGCAAACAACTCTTTGCTTTGGCAGAAACTCAATTAAAAACATTTTCTCCTGAAATTATAGAAGATTTACAATTAGAAAATAAGCTGACAAGTGAATATACAAAGTTAGTGGCTTCAGCGAAAATTTTCTTTGAAGGAGAAGAGAGAACGCTTGCCCAATTGGAGCCATTTGCAGAGTCTCCAGATCGCGAAATGCGTAAACGCGCGAGTGAAGCTAGGGCAAACTTTTTTAAAGAACATGAAGAAAAGTTCGATGATATTTATGATCAACTTGTAAAAGTACGCACGAAAATCGCGCAAAAACTTGGATTTAAAAACTTTGTCGAGCTTGGATATGCTCGCTTGGGACGTACAGATTATAATGCAGAGATGGTTGCGAAATTCCGCGAGCAAGTAAAAGAATTTATCGTTCCTGTGGCAGTAAAGCTTCGTGAACGTCAACGAGAGCGTATTGGAGTTGATAAGCTGAAATATTATGATGAAGCATTTTCATTTAAAACAGGAAATCCAACTCCAAAAGGAGATGCGGAGTGGATAATTGAAAATGGAAAGAAGATGTATAAGGAACTATCGCCTGAAACAGATGAGTTTTTCCGCTTTATGACGGAAAACGAATTGATGGATCTTGTCGCGAAAAAAGGAAAAGCAAGCGGAGGATATTGTACATACATTGAAAATTACAAAGCACCGTTTATTTTCTCCAATTTTACGGGAACATCCGGAGATATTGACGTATTGACACACGAGGCAGGTCATGCCTTCCAAGTGTATGAAAGCCGCCATTTTGAAATTCCAGAGTATAATTGGCCGACTTTAGAAGCGTGCGAAATTCATTCGATGAGCATGGAGTTCTTTACATGGCCTTGGATGGAACTGTTCTTTAAAGAAGATACAGAAAAGTACAAGTTTAATCATTTAAGTTCAGCGCTACTATTTTTACCTTATGGAGTAGCTGTCGATGAGTTTCAGCATTTTGTTTATGAAAATCCAAATGTGACTCCGGCAGAACGCAAGCAGGCATGGCGTGAGATAGAGAAAAAATATATGCCGACAAGAGATTACGATGGAAACGATTATTTAGAAAGAGGCGGTTTTTGGCAACGCCAAAGTCATATTTATACAACAGCCTTCTATTATATTGACTACACACTAGCGCAAATTTGCGCCTTTCAATTTTGGAAACGGTCAAGAGAAAATCGCCAACAAGCATGGAATGATTATTTAACGCTTTGTCAGCAAGGAGGAAGCAAATCGTTTACTGAACTTGTCAAAGTAGCTGGTTTGATTTCTCCATTTGAAGAGGGATGTGTACAATCTGTAATTGGAGAAATCGAAAGTTGGCTGAATAGCATTGATGATAAACAACTATAAACAAAAGCTTGGCATCTTTTTTGATGTCAAGCTTTTGTTCGTTTTTTGGTTATTATCATTAGACGTATTATTACAGCAATTGTAACTATTAAATTTATAATAAAATGTAAATTTATTGAAAAGTTTATTATTTTTTGGTTTTAAAGCAAATAGTACGCAGTAAAATTTAAGAATGTGTAGAATTAATAAAACGAAATTGTCGTTATGGGAGGGGATTTTATGAAATCGATTATCCGCTTTAGCATGAAAAATACGGTTGCTTTATGTCTAATGATTGCCATGCTAATCGGCGGCGGGATTTATTCGGTAATGAATATGAATATCGAAAAGTATCCGAACGTCGATATTCCATATTTGACCGTTTTTATTCCTTATCCTGGAGCATCGCCTGAGCAGGCAATGAAAGATATTGGGGAGCCGTTGGAAAAAGAAGTAATGAATATTGATGGTGTGGAAAATGTGTATACTGATGGCACGCCTTGGGGTGTTTGGCTTACGGCTGAGTATGATATGAGTGTCGATATGGATGAGGGAGAAGGGTTAATGCGGCAAGCCGTTGACAAAGTAAAATTGCCGGAAGGAGCGGAGCAGCCTGAGTTTTTCCGGCAAACTCCCGATAATCCAGTTATCTACTCAGCAGGTATCTATGGAACTGGCGAAGACAAAGAGATACAGACGTTTGTGAAAAATGAAATCGTTCCGGTATTAGAAGGAATTGACGGAGTTGATAAAGTAGAGACATCGGGATTAGAAGATAAAAAAGTGTATGTTCGCCTGAAACCGGAACAATTAACAGAATACGGATTAGCTGTTGATCATGTGAAGCAAATGATTATGGCTAACAACCTGTCAATCCCGACGGGAAATTTGGCCATGAACGATGAAATTTTGCCAGTGCGTGTTAATAAAGAACTAACTTCGCTCGATAGCGTAAAAAATATTCGCATTTTACTGCCGAAACCTGAGCTGTCGACAAAGCCTGGTGAAATGCCAGTAACATCTGTTCAATTAGGAGATATCGCAGAAGTCGCTTTTGATAGCGAAGAAAAGAGCTATACACGAATTAACGGTAAAAAAGCAGTAACATTCGGGTTAGTTCCGGAAAGTGGAGCCAATACGGTTGCGATTGTAAAAGAAGCAAAGGAAAAGCTTGAAGACTTAGAACTGCCAAAAGGATATAAGATTGAATCATTGTTGGATCAGTCAACTACCATTAAAGAGTCTGTCTACGCTATGCTGCGGGAAGCCGTTTTAGGCGCAGTGATGGCCGTCGTTGTAACCCTATTATTTTTAAGAAACGTTCGTTCTACGATAATTGCAATCATCTCGATTCCGCTTTCCATCTTTACATCGTTATTAGTTCTTCATTTCTTTTTAGGTTACACGTTAAATATTATGACACTTTCGGGAATTGCAGTCGCTGTTGGACGTGTTGTTGACGATTCCATTGTTGTTATCGAAAATATTTTCCGTCGCATCCGCGCAGCGAAAGAACGGAATGACGAGATAGTGGAGCAATCAACAAGAGAAGTGGCTTCAGCGATTACCTCTTCTACGATTACAACGGTTGCCGTATTTTTACCGATGGCATTTGTTCCTGGTATTGTCGGGCGCTTCTTCACGCCGCTTGCATGGACGATTGTTATATCCCTGCTGTTCTCGCTTTTAGTAGCAATTACCGTTGTTCCATTATTCGCAAGAATTTTCTTATTAAAACTTGAACCAGAAGAACATCGTGAAAGCAGCTTGCAGCACTTGTATCGAAAATCGTTGAACTGGGCACTTTCACATCGCTGGGTGACGCTTGCCATTGCCTTTGCGCTTTTAGTGAGCAGTGTTGCCTTTATTGCTCCAAAGCTTGGTACGACATTTTTACCGCAAGAAACGTTGCGCTCTTATAGTGTTCATGTAACGATGGAACAGGGAACAAGCGTTGAGAAAACAAATGAAATCGCGACGAAAATTGAAACCATTTTACTTGCTCAAGATGGGGTTGAACAAATTTCCACATCTGTTGGCGAGGGAAGTGCCAAAGTTTCTTTTACCGTAAAAGAATCCATCGAGGATGTAGATTCCCTCATTAAGGAAATTCGCGACAATTTGGCAGATGTGAATGGGGCAAAAGATATTACGATGAATGGGGTAGGCGATATGACGGGTGGCGCCTCGTCACAACTTCAATTTATCGTAAATGGACCAAACATCAAAAAAATTGAAGAAGCAAGTGAACAAATGGTTGATGCTTTGAAAGATGTGGAGGGGCTTGCGGATATAAAGACATCGCTTGAAGGAGAAAAGCCGGAAATCAAAATCAATTTAGATGATGAAAAACTTGCTGAGCATCATCTTCTTCCAGCAACAGTGGCACAAAGTTTGCGCAGCTATATTGCCGGAGATGTTGTGACAAAAATGATGATTGATGATACAACGACAGAGCTTCTTGTCAATGTAAAACTCGATGACGTTGATTCATTGGAAGCACTTGGCGAACAAACAGTAACAAACATGCTTGGTCAGCCGGTTGCTTTAAAAGAGGTAGGAACACTTGCACGAGTAAAAAACCGCGTGACTGTCAACCACTTGAACGGCAAAGAGTATGTATTAGTGCAGGCAACGATTACCGAAGCAAATACAGGAGAAATCAGTAAAAAAGCAGATGAAGCATTAAACCAATTAGATCTTCCTAGCGGTGTTTCCTGGTATAAAGAAGGGGCGTCAGCAGCGATGGAAGAAGGCTTCCGCAATATGTCGATTGCCATTGCCGTTAGTATTTTGCTCGTATATATGGTAATGGTCATTGCTTTCGGTGAAGGAAGAGCACCTTTCGTTATTTTGTTTGCCATTCCTTTCTCGATTATTGGAGCATTGCTTGGTTTATGGGCTGTCCAAGAACCAATCGGTATGCCGGCAATGATTGGTTTGCTCATGCTTAACGGAATTGTCGTGACAAATGCGATTGTTTTAATTGATCGTGTAAAACAAAACGAAAAACGCGGAATGGAGAAACATCAAGCATTGCTAGAAGCAGGTGTTGTTCGTCTTCGACCGATCTTAATGACAGCGATTGCGACAGTAGGTGCGTTAATTCCAATGGCACTTTCCAGCCATGCGGGATTAGTATCACAATCATTGGCAGTGGTCGTTATCGGCGGATTAACAACGTCAACGTTATTAACGTTAATTATCGTACCCGTACTTTACAGTTTGCTTCATTCAGCTAAGAAAAAGAAAAGTGAACTCGGACTTGAACGAGCGGCAAATTATTAAAGTAGAGAAGGAAGAAACCGGTTGGAGGGTTTCTTCCTTTTTTTGTTTAATATAGTAAATATATCCTTTTTGAAGTAAGGGAGAATGATTTTATGTATCACATTCGTGTCTGGGCTTGTGCTTTAATTATTGAAAATGACGCAGTGCTTCTTGTTGAATTTGAAGATGAAAACGGAGTTCACTACAATCTTCCCGCAGGAGGAGTAGAAAAGGGAGAGTCGTTAATTGAAGCGGTCAAACGGGAAGCGTGGGAAGAAGCTGGAATTGAAGTCGAGGTTGGTCCAATCGCCTTTGTACATGAGATGGCTCCTCATTTGCTCAATGAATCGTCCGATACAGTTATTCATCAAATCAGCATCATTTTTGATTGCAAACGAAAGGAACACTCCATCCCGAAGCTTCCAGAAACTCGGGATTTGAATCAGACAGGGGTTAAATGGATTCCGCTTAGTAAGTTACATGAAATCGTTTTATATCCAAACATCAAAAAACATATTATTGAATACGCCAACAATCGCCGAACACTCGAATTAATTGAGGAGCATACATTAGTCTATTAATATACATAAACTGTAAGGGAGATGGAAAAGTGGTGAATGAAGCAATCATCCATATCGGTGGCAAAGAATTGAAAGAAGTATGTTACGGTTGGAACAATATTGAGGAGTTGCTGTAGTGTGTTCGGGAATAAGTGAAATTTCATTTATTCCCGAAAAAATTTATAAAAATGAGTGATTACTCACTTCATAACATATATTATTTATCATATAATCAAAGTGAGTAATCACTCACTAAGGGAGTGGAGGGAACAATATGTCGGAAACAGTATGTATCCGTGTTGAACATGTATCGAAACGATTTGGGAAAAAGACCGTGATTGAAAAGATTACTCTGGATGTAAAAAAAGGAGAAATTTTTGGCATGCTCGGTCCTTCAGGAGCAGGGAAAACAACATTAGTAAAAATGATTGCTGGAATCGATGAAGCAACAAGCGGAACAATTCATGTGCTAAATACAAAAATGCCCAACCTCCATGTAATGAAGCAAATCGGATTTATGGCGCAGTCGGATGCCCTATATGGCGAATTAACGGCATTAGAAAATTTACAGTTTTTCGCTTCGATTTATGGACTAAAAGGAAAAAAGCAAAAGCAACGTATAGAAGAAGTGATGGAGCTTGTCAATTTAACAGACCATATAAAAAAGACCGTAAACAATTATTCTGGAGGAATGAAACGTCGCTTATCGCTTGCTGCTTCTTTGCTGCACGAACCGGAAGTATTAATTTTAGATGAACCAACGGTAGGGATTGACCCGGTGCTTCGCCAATCGATTTGGGAAGAACTCGAACGAATTAGGCAAAAAGGAACGACGATTGTCGTGACAACCCATGTGATGGATGAAGCAGAGAAATGTCAGAGATTGGCGATGATTCGCGATGGCCGTTTGATTGCTATGGGCAGTCCGGAAGAATTAAAGAAAAGGACAAATTCACAAACAATCGAAGAAGCGTTTCTATATTTTGGAGGTGGAAGAAAATGAGAGTTCGTGCCATTGTCGTGCGAATTATCCGCCAGTTTTTCCGTGATAAACGAACGCTGGGGTTGATGATTTTTGCGCCAATGTTCGTCTTGTTTTTAATGAACCTTGTTTTTAACGGAGAAGAGTATAAACCGACTATCGGAGTTGCCAAAGATGTACCTGATGCTATAGTTGAAGAGTTAGAAAAAAATGATGCTGAAATAAAAGAAATGACTAAGGAAACGGCAAACAATCAATTAGAAAAACAGGAAATCGACGCCTTTATTGAAATGGACGGTCAGACGCCGAAAATTACATTGGAAGGTAGCGACCCATCGGTAAATAAAGCGGTTCTTGTTTCCGTACAAAAAGCGTTTCAAGCGTTAGCACCACAAACACAATCAATGGATTTAAAAACGATTTATTTACATGGTTCAGAAGATATGGCTCTATTCGATAACTTTGGTCCTGTGTTAATCGGATTTTTTGTTTTCTTTTTCGTTTTTTTAATTGCGGGAGTGTCTTTTCTTCGTGAACGAACAGGCGGAACACTAGAGCGGTTGTTAGCAACGCCATTAAAACGTTGGGAAATCGTTGTTGGTTATGTTATCGGATTCGGTATTTTTACGACATTTCAAGCGAGTTTAATATCTTGGTTTGCCATTGACATTCTTGACATGATGATGGAAGGCTCATTTTTATACGTATTATTAATTACGTTTTTATTAGCGATGACAGCATTAACATTAGGGACATTGTTGTCTGCATTTGCTAACAATGAACTTCAGATGATTCAATTTATTCCATTAGTCGTTGTTCCGCAAATTTTCTTCTCTGGATTATTTAACTTAGAAACAATGGCAGAATGGCTCCGTTCATTAAGTGTCGTTATGCCGTTAACGTATGGTGCGGATGCATTAAGGGAAATTATGATTCGCGGGAATGGTTGGAACGAAATTGCGTTAGATGTGTATGTTTTACTTGGCTTTTCTCTGTTATTTATAGTATTAAATGTGATAGCATTAAAGAAATATCGAAGATTGTAAGGGGTTAAAAACAAATGAATGAGCAACAATGGCTACAAGAGCTATTGAAAGTAAACAATGAAGAAGTAAAACTGAGCGATAAGCAAGCGAAAATTTTAGAAGCAGCGATTGAAATGTTTGCCGAAAAAGGATATGCGGCAACTTCGACAAGTGAGATTGCCAAACGGGCAGGTGTTGCCGAAGGGACGATTTTTCGTCATTATAAAACGAAAAAAGATTTGTTGCTAGCGATTATCACTCCGACCGTCACCAAAGTCGTTGCCCCGTTTTTAGCAAAGGAGTTTGTCAAGGAAGTATTTGAACATCAATACCAAAGTTATGAAGATTTTATTCGAGCGCTTATGAAAAACCGCTACGATTTCGTAAAAAAGCATTTACCGCTTATCCGCATTTTTTGGCAGGAGATTGCGTTTCACTCGGAGATTAAAGAACAGTTTCAAGCTATATTTACAGAGAATGTCTATGAAAAGTTTAAAAAGATTGTTGAATATTTTCAAAGTAAAGGTGAAATTATCGATATTCCGCCCGCTTCAGTTATTCGCATGACCATTACGACGATTGCCGGGTTTTTGTATACGCGCTTTTTATTTCTGCCGGAAAAGGAATGGGACGATGAAAATGAAATGGAGCGGACGATTCAATTTCTTATGCATGGATTAACAAGAAAATAAAAGGATAAGACGGGGCTGATCCAAAAGTGTCTGACCTCACATATAACGTTCTCATCTAATGTTATGTACGGAGGGGGGGCTGATACTTTGCTTTAGGGTCAGCCTTGTTTTTGTGTATTAACGTCCTGTAGTTCAAAAAGCTTGAATCAATGATTAAATATAAATAGCTTAAAAAGTACTATCAAAATGGTACTTGGAGTCAAAAATTTGACGCAACAGAGGAAGATATATTTTTAAATAATTGAATATTTTAATGTAGTAAAAAATAACAATTTGTGGTATTATATGGTATTATAATATTCTTATAATACTGAAAATTGTAAAGGAAATGAATTGTATGGATAAGTTAAGAGATTATAAAATGGAGTGGGCTTTCTCTTTCTTAAGGTGGTTTCTATTGTGTATATGTGTCGTTTTATTTTGGATTGAACCAGTTCAAGTATTTTTTCATTTGGGAAGAGACTCGGTTTCCGCTTTATTTATAATCAGTCTGTGCTACATATTGATCACACAGTATAGCTTATGGAAAATGATAACCAAAGGAAGTCATAAAGCGAAACAAATCCTCCAAATAGGGGTTTGCTTTGATTTTCTTACGTTGATGTGGTTGCTTATGATCACAGGAGGAGTAAACAGTCCGTTAGCACCAATGACATATTTGGTAATTATGCATGCTGCGTTCTATTGGAATATACAAGGTGCTATCCTATCCACTGGCAGTGTTATTGCTGGGTTTGTCATCATTTTTTTGTTAAAGGGAGAGAGTACACTTTTTCATTTCTTCTTACACATCGGATTGACTGCGGTTGTCGGTTTATTCGGAGGTCTCATTGTTGCGCGCGAGAGAAAACATTTCTATGAAAAAGCCACAGCAAGAAAACAGGTAAGAATCGATTATTTAACGGGATTATACAATCATCGTTTTTTTCATGAATCACTTCGGCGTATTGTGCACGAAACAAAATCTTGCACACTTGTTATGGCGGATGTTGATCATTTTAAATTAATTAATGATCAATACGGGCATGTAACGGGAGACCTTGTATTAAAAGAGATTGGCAAAATTCTTGCCGAGTGTGCACGGAAAGAAAACGGGAGAGCCTTTCGATATGGCGGTGAAGAATTTGCGTTTTTGTTTCCTGATGTCAATCATTCGTGTATCAAACGAGTAATTGAAAAAATTTATAAGGAATTAGCAGGACAAACATTTGGGGAAAACGCTCTAAAAGTGACCATGAGCTTCGGTGTTGCAAGCTGGCAAATAGGCGAAAAAGAAAATGAATGGTTAGAGCGAGCGGACAGTTTGTTATATAAAGCAAAAAACATGGGCAGAAATCGGGCGGTATTTGACGATCAATCTATTCTTGTAAATCCAACTGCTTCCAAACGGGGAGAAAAGTATAATATACAAACTAAAATTACTGTTTAAAAAATAAGAGGCTGTCTCATAAGGGTCTGACCCTGGACTTTGAGACAGCCTCTTTTTGTTATTTCATCTCTGTTTTCGCAACAATGCGGTCATTTTCAACGGTGATGTAAATTTGTTTGACTTCGTCTTTCTCAAGAAGTAAGTCAGCAATTTCATCTTCGACATGTTCTTGGATCGCACGGCGAAGTGGACGAGCGCCGAATGCAGGATGATAGCCGATTTCTGCGAGTTTTTCCTTCGCTTCTTGAGAAACGTCAACTTCAATGCCTTCTTCTTTTAATGTTGCTTTTAGTTCGTTAAGCATAAGGTCTACAATTTGTAACATATGTTCTTTTTCTAGAGGTTTAAATTCAATAATCGCATCAAAGCGGTTTAAAAATTCAGGTTTGAAGTAAGAGCTTAATGAATCAAGGATGCTTGTTCGACTGTTTTCTTTGCCGAAACCAACTGTAATCTTTTTGTCTGTTACCCCTGCGTTACTTGTCATAATAATGACGGCATCTTTAAAGCTTACTGTGCGGCCTTGGCTGTCTGTTAAGCGGCCGTCCTCTAAAATTTGCAAGAACATATGCTGCACATCAGGATGTGCTTTTTCAATTTCGTCTAACAAGATAATGCTGTAAGGATTACGACGTACTTTTTCTGTTAATTGACCAGCTTCCTCATGGCCAACATAGCCTGGAGGTGAACCGATTAATTTAGACACGGAGTGCTTTTCCATATATTCGCTCATATCGAGGCGAATCATCGCGTCTTTAGAACCGAATAATTCTTCGGCAAGTGTTTTCGTTAATTCTGTTTTACCGACACCAGTTGGTCCAACGAATAAGAATGAAGCGATTGGACGATTTTTTGCTTTCAATCCGGCACGGCTGCGGCGAATCGCTTTTGCCACTTTTTTCACCGCTTCTGCTTGTCCGATTACTTTCTTGGCGAGGTTTTCTTCTAAGTTTTTCATTTTTTCTTGTTCACTTGCTTGAAGTTTACCAACTGGAATACCTGTTTTTTCTTCAATAATTTTTTGAATGTCAGCTACGTCTACGATGGCTTTTTTCGCTTCTGTTTTATTTTCTAATTGTTTTTCCAATTTCAATTCTTCATCACGAAGTTTTGCTGCTAATTCATAGTTTTCTTCTTTCGCAGCTTTTTCTTTTTCTTTTGCTAGCTGAAGAAGGCGCTCTTGAATTTGTTTTTCATCAGTTGGACCGGTGCGCAAGTTCACTTTAGAACCTGCTTCATCTAATAAATCGATTGCTTTGTCAGGAAGGAAGCGGTCTTGAATATAGCGATGAGATAATGTGACACATGCTTTAATTGCTTCATCTGTATATTTCACTTGATGGAATTGTTCATATTTCTCTTGAATACCTTTTAAAATTTCAATTGCCTGTTCAATTGTTGGCTCATGTACCATGACTGGTTGGAAGCGTCGTTCAAGCGCAGCGTCTTTCTCGATTTGGCGATATTCTTTTAATGTCGTTGCACCGACAACTTGAAGCTCGCCGCGCGCTAACGCCGGTTTCAAAATATTGCCCGCGTCCATAGAGCCTTCCGCCGAACCAGCACCGACAAGCAGATGGATTTCATCGATAAATAAGATAATATTTTTACGTTGTTGTAGCTCCGCGATTAATTGTTTCATGCGTTCTTCGAATTGCCCGCGGATGCCGGTATTGGCGACAAGGGAAGCCACATCGAGCAAATATACTTCTTTGTTTAAAAGTTTCGCTGGCACGTTTCCTTCGGCAATTCTTAATGCAAGTCCTTCAACAATCGCGGTTTTACCAACACCTGGTTCACCGATTAATACAGGGTTATTTTTATTTCTCCGGTTTAAAATTTCGATGACACGTTCAATTTCTTTATCACGGCCGATAACAGGATCGATGAGACCAGCTTTGGCAAGCTGTGTTAAGTTACGGCCAAATTTATCTAAAAAGCCTCCACCTTTTCCACGTTGCATTTGTGGAGAAGTTGGCTGTTTTACTTCGAATAAGTTTGGCTCAGCAAACCCGTTCAACAATTCGTCAAATGGAAAGTGTGAAAAGTTGCTGAAACCAAAGCCAGATGGAATTTCGATATTTTGTTTCTCATAACATGTACGGCAAAGGTGCATTTGTTTTTTCTCGTTGTTGAATTGCAGATTTACAAACACCGTAGCTTGGTTTTGTTGACAAGATTGACAAAGCATAAGTCTCAACCTCCTTCATTTGACCTTGACTATCTTTGACCTTTCTGACCTTATTATACTTTGACCTTTTTTGACTTTCAAGTACTTTATATAAATTTTTTGTGAAAAAGATGAGAAATTATTTTGAACGATTTGTGAAAATGGAAAGATAAAGAAGGACACTATGATATAGTGAGGGGGTAGAAAAATATAATAAGGAGAGAAAGTCATGCACAGAAAGAATTTTCTTATAGCATTTGTTCTGATGATTGTCATTGGGATTTTATCTTCTTGCGCACAAAAGCAAAAGAATAATGAAGAAGCGGAAGAATTGGCGTTTCTTGATGTAAAAATACAAACAGAAGAGAAAATTGAGCTAAACAAAGAAACAGAAATCACTTGTCTTGTTACATATGGAGAAGAGAAAGTAACCGATGCGGATGAAGTGAAATTTGAAATTTGGAAAAACGGCGAAGAAGACCATGAAATGCTGCTAGGCGAGCATCGCGGAGAAGGGAAATATTCTGTTAAGAAAACATTTACCGAGCCAGGAACTTATTCCATTGTTGCACATGTTACTGCTAGAAGCATGCATAATATGCCAAAGAAAGAAATTACGGTAGGCGAAAACCAAACAGCTAATTCTGAAAATAGTTCAAAGGATAAAAATGAGCATCAAGGTGAACATCATGGTCATCATCATTCCAACGTTATGATTACGCTTCAAAACGAACAAACTTATCAAATCAATAATGATATTGCTTTGATCGCCAACGTTCAGCTTGATCATCAACCTTTATCAGAAGCACAAGTAAAATTTGAGGTTTGGAAGGAAAATGCGGAAAAACATGAATTTATTGATGCGAAAGAGGAAGGAAATGGAGAATATAAGGCAGTAAAAAAATTTACTGAGCCGGGAAATTATTTTGTAAAAATTCATGTGCAAAAAGGAGATATTCACGAACATCAAGTTGAAAAAATCGTTGTACAATAATGGTTTTGTCAGGGACTGACTCCTTCGAATGTTTCCAATATTTATGGCTTATTGGTCCATAAATATTGTCGTTGAGGCGTCGGTCCTTTTGTTTTTAAGGCGGTTTTTTTTGTTATGCTCGTCTTTCCTTGTCCTTTTCTTCATATATATGACTATATGTAGGACAAGGAATGGGGTGAGAAAATTGGCAACAACGAAATGGTCGGCAGCTGTACAAGTAGCGGCGGTTTATGTAGGAACGGTTGTAGGAGCAGGATTTGCGACAGGAAAGGAAATTGTCGAATTTTTTACGCAATATGGACCGTTGGGGCTTCTTGGCATATTGATTAGCGGTATTTTATTTATTTGGCTCGGCACGCGAATGATGGTGATTGCCAGCAGAATAAAAGCTTCCTCTTATAAAGAGTTGAACGACTATTTGTTTGGGAAAACAATTAGTTCTGTTGTGACAGTTGTGATGATGCTCATTGCATTAGGAACGACATCTGTGATGTTGTCAGGGGCTGGAGCGATTTTCGAGGAACAACTCGGAGTCTCGAAACAGCTTGGCGTTTTTGTAACAATTTTTTTAACATTTATTGTCATGCTTTTTGGTTTGAAAGGATTGTTCAGCGTTAATGTCGTGATTGTTCCAATGATGCTTCTATTTAGTCTTTCCACTTCAGTAATCACTTTATTTGATTTAGAAATATGTACGGCCGTCAGCGTTTATACTTCTTCTTTTAAGTGGGTTTTGTCGCCGTTTGCCTATGTTGCCTTCAACCTAGCGATGGCACAAATTGTACTTGTTCCGCTTGCTAGCGAAATTGAAGATGAACAAACGATTAAAAGAGGGGCTATTTTAGGGGGATTATTATTATTTATTGTATTGGTAAGCATCCATATTTCTTTATCAGTTCTGCCTGATTTGTTACAATATGACATTCCAATGGCAGAAGTGGTAAAAACGTTTTTCATTCCTTTTTATTGGCTATACATTCTTGTTATTTATGGAGAAATTTTTACTTCACTGATTGGCGGAATATTTGGATTGCAAAGACAGTTGCACAATTTCTTTTCCATTCCGAACATCGTTCTTCTTTCTATTCTTTTGCTGATTGTATATGTAATTAGTTTAGTCGATTACGGTTCGTTATTGTCATTTTTATATCCACTTTTCGGTTATATAAGCATTTTGTTTCTCATTTTTTTAGTATGCCGTAAAGTTCCTTAAGAAGTATATTGACCTTCGCGAAAATTCCTCACATAATCAAAGATGAAGGCAGATTTTACTGGAAATCTTTTCAGTAATCAGTGAACACTCCTTATATTTCAACTATTTACATAAAGTGATATTTGTTATATGAATGATAATGAAACTTTACGGCGCTGGAGGGTAAATGTTTGTGAAGAAATTTAGAAAATATTTCATTTTAGTTTTATTGACAATAGGAGTGTTCTTCGCTTTAGAAACGTTCCATATGGTTGACGTATATTGGCCGAATTTATGGCCGTTGTTTATGTTTATGCTCGGTCTTTCCATTCACGTGTTTTATTTTTTGAGCGGTTCTCCAAAAGATATGGCTTTTCTTTTGTTACCGGGTGGCTTGTCTCTTTCGTTAGGAAATTTAGTGTTAAGTAATGGCAACTCTCATTTTGTATGGTTTCTTTATCTTCTTGGAATGGTATTAGGTTTATTCGAGTGGCAAATATTCGGAGAAAATGAAGATTTTTCTACTCCGGTTATGCTATCCGCTGTTCTTGCCGTTTTGATCATGTTTTCCGATGGTTTCTCATACATTTATTTATGGCCGCTTCTTTTTGTCGGTGGTTGTGTTTATTTGATTTATTATAAGAAACAATATTTGTCAAGTTTATTGTAAATGAAAGTGATTGAAAGCTTCCCGAAGATGGGCAACAGCGTTTGAGAGAGCTGCAGCCTCTTTTGTTTCTGAAATTTGTTGTTTCAATCCTACTGTTGTTTCGTGAACAGTATTTGTACAATCTTGAGCAATGATAGCAACTTCTTCCATATATATTGAATGTTCATAATTAACAACTATGTTTTGTTAGAGGATAAAATGATAAAAGTGAGTCATTCTAAATATTGACTACTATAATTAAAGGAGAATGAATGATGACTCAATCGAAGCGTCAGGAAGAACGACAATGGACTGTCCGAAAGCAATCACAAAATCCTCACGGAAAAGTAAAATCATTTGCTGAATTGGCCGAAGAGGCGGGAGTAAAGAAGAAACAACAATGAAAAGTGGCTGTCTCAAAAGCCAAGGGTCAGACCCCACAACAAAATATATAGGACATCATGTTGGATAAATGAGCTATATATTGTTAAACGCACGTGAGGTCAGACCTTTATGAGACAGCCACTTTATTTTTATATTTTCCAGCTAATCACCCATTTTTCATTGCAACATATAATGTTACGACTAAAAATGGGTGAGGTGTTTTTTATGTACTATTCATATTTTTTTCCTAGCTATGCTCCGTATCAAAGTCGTCATGTAGTTTCTTTTCAACCAGTACTATATCGAAATAATGGACAATACCGAAAAATTACTGATATGATTTTGAGCGGAATTAAAGGGGAGGCGTCTGCAGTTCAATTTTATCAGGAACTTGCGAAGGTGGCACCAAATGAAAAGGCGAGAGAAGATGTTTTGCATGCATTGGAAGATGAGAAAAAACATTTAAAACAATTTATGGATTTATATGTAATGCTTACAGGAAAACGCCCTGTATACAAAATAGAAGAAGTCTCTTTTGGTACGTTTAAAGAGGGACTGGAGCGTGCGCGAAAAGATGAGTTAGAAGCGTATGAAGATTACCGGGATGCGTATTTAGCAACTCAGGACCAAGTCATTCGCGATGTGTTTTTCCTTGCAATGACAGATGAGATTGAACATGCTTTGCGCTTTAGTTTTTTACTTAGCGAGCTGCGATGAAAAAGGGCTGACCCATAAGTGTCTGACTTCACGTATATGATGATGTATTATATATGGTGGTAAGGTCTGGCACTTTATTTTAGGGTCAGCTTTTTGACGGTTAGTAATTTAAATCGATGCGTTCGCCTTTAACAATATAAAAAATATTTTCGGCAATGTTTGTTATATGGTCTCCCGCTCTTTCTAAATTCCGAGTAATAAATGATAGCTGTGTAACTTGCTGGGTAGCTTCAGGTTTTTGACTCATTAGCTCGATAAGTTCTTGAATGATTTGTCCCTGTAGTTCATCAACGCGATCATCTATTTGTGCAATTCGTTGTGCTTCTTGAATATCCTCATTATTAAAGGCATGGAGAGCATCATGAAGCATTTTCTGAACGATGTTTGCCATCTCTGGAATATGAACAATTGGCTTAACATGAGGCTCCTTGCCGATAAATTTAACTGATTTTGCGATATTTACGGCGATGTCGCCAATGCGTTCAATATCCGATGAAATTTTTAAAGCAACAATTAAGCGTCGTAAGTCAGAAGCAACAGGTTGTTGACGTAAAATCATAGTAATAGCAAGCTCATTAATCTCTTTTTCCATTTGATTAATTCTTTTATCATTTGCAATAATTTCATCTGCTTTTTCTAGATTTTGCTCTTGTAATGCTTCAATTGCCTCATTGAGCGCTTCTTGTGACAACGAAACCATTTGCATTAGCTTTTCTTTTAGATTTTGTAAAGCGGCATCGAAACTTGGGCGATTATTCATCCGCCATCCCTCCTTGTTGTGTGTAACTTGTTACAATTGTTTTTTCGTCTTAAAGGATATGTAATTATTATCATCATTATAATAAACAATTTATATAATTGTATAAAAATATTTATAATTTTTATTAAATTTAGATTAAATTTTGATTAAATTTGTTTACATTTTTTACACTCAAGCTCTGGCAAGGGGAAAGCGAGTGTATGCTTCTTTTCCTATAAGCGGACTGAACAATGGTTTAGAGGAATTTTTTGTAAGTATTATTTTTTACTAGTACTTATATAAGAAGTATGATATATTAGCTTAAGAAAATTGAAGAAGAAATGGGGATGACTCATAAGTGTCTGACCTCACGCACCATACACAATAGTGCACTATATATTGTAGTTGTGGGAGGAATGACACTTTACTTAAGTCAGCCCCGAGAGGTTCTAGAACAACCCTCTATAAAAAACTAGGGAACGCTATATCCTTAGAGGGTATAGCTTTTTTGTTTTAGAATGCTCTTTCTTCTTTTATCAAAAAGAAAGGAGAGCGATTGCCGATGAAAAATGAAAAAGCTGTTGTCGTCTTCAGCGGTGGGCAAGACAGTACAACATGCTTGTTTTGGGCGTTAAAAACATTTAAAGAAGTGGAAGCAGTCACGTTTAATTACAACCAGCGCCATAAGCTAGAAATTGAAGTTGCTGCTTCTATTGCAAAAGATTTAGGGATTAAGCATACGGTCCTTGATATGTCATTGTTAAATCAATTAGCTCCGAACGCATTAACGAGAAATGACATACAAATTGAACATAAAGAAGGAGAACTTCCATCGACATTTGTCGACGGGCGAAATTTGCTATTCTTATCATTTGCCGCTGTGTTAGCCAAACAAAGCGGTGCGCGTCATCTAGTTACTGGCGTGTGCGAGACAGATTTCAGCGGTTACCCTGATTGCCGCGATGTGTTTATTAAATCGTTAAACGTGACGCTTAATTTAGCAATGGACTATCAGTTTGTTATTCACACGCCATTAATGTGGCTCAATAAAGCAGAAACATGGAAATTGGCAGACGAGCTCGGAGCTTTTGAGTTTGTAAGAAATCGAACATTAACATGCTATAACGGCATTATCGCTGACGGGTGCGGTGAATGTCCGGCATGTATCTTGCGCAAACGCGGCCTAGAACAATATTTAGCTGAAAAGGAAGGGGCGAATGTATAATGCTTCAGCAAATTTATCCGCAAGTGCCCCATCATTTTCAATATGAATTAAACAAAGATATGCAAATTGCTGCTGCTCACTTTATTCCGCATGAAGCGGCAGGAAAATGTGCAAACATTCATGGGCATACGTATTTTGTTAACATTACTGTTGCCGGTGATGAATTAGATGATTCAGGCTTTCTCGTCAATTTTCAGCACTTGAAAAAGTTAGTGCACGACAAGTTTGATCATACGCTAATGAATGATCATAAAGATATATTTAATGACCAAAACAGCAATGATTTTCCGACGACAGAGGTCGTTGCCCGGAAGATATGGGAAATTGTACAAAATTATCTTGATACGCTGCCGAATAAACCGAAGTGTTTGCAAGTGTTTGTCCGGGAAACACCGACAAGCTATGTCGTGTATCGTCCGAAAGCGGGGAAACAATAATGGCAAAAACAATTCCGGTTCTTGAAATTTTTGGTCCGACCATTCAAGGTGAAGGAATGGTCATCGGACAAAAAACGATGTTTGTGCGAACAGCTGGATGCGACTATTCGTGCCGCTGGTGTGATTCCGCTTTTACATGGGACGGCTCGGCAAAAGAGGAAATTCGCCAAATGACAGCCGAAGAAATTTGGCACCGCCTTGTCGAGCTTGGCGGCAACCGTTTTAATCATGTTACGATTTCCGGCGGCAATCCGGCATTAATTAAAGCGTTGGATGAATTGATTTTTCTCTTAAAAGAAAAGCATATTCGCGTTGCATTAGAGACGCAGGGAAGCCGCTGGCAAGATTGGTTTTTACAAATCGATGATTTAACGATATCGCCAAAACCTCCGAGTTCCGGTATGGATACGGACTTTGCTGTTCTGGATGAGATCATTGAACGGTTAAAGAAAGGGGGACGTGCTGAAAATGTCAGCTTGAAAGTTGTCGTATTTGATGAAAAAGATTTTACGTATGCGCAATTTGTTCATGCGCGTTATCCTGATATCCCATTTTATTTGCAAGCAGGAAATGAAGATATTTCTGAGCAGGATGATTTTACATTAAGAGCAAAGCTGCTTGAGAAATTAGAGTGGCTTATTGAAAAAACAGTGCAAACAAAGGAAATGAACGACGCACGCGTTTTACCGCAGCTGCACGCGCTTGTGTGGGGCAACAAACGCGGCGTTTAAATAAATAATCTAAAGAAAGGAAGAGGGACATGGCAGGAAGAAAAGATGAAGAACTACAAGGGATTACTTTATTAGGCAATCAAGGAACAAAATATTTGTTTGAATACAGTCCAGAAGTTTTAGAAGTATTTGATAACAAGCACCCCGATCGTGATTATTTCGTGAAGTTCAATTGTCCGGAGTTTACAAGTTTGTGTCAATAAGGGCACACTTCAGTGGTGACACTGTCGATTAAACCTCGTGAATTCAGGGAAAGGGAATTATGGAATATATTAGGGGATTCATGTATAATACAAGTATAAAGAACAGATGTTTGTTAGGGGTGTACTTGTATTGTTAGAATTCCCATGACGAGATAAAAGTTGGTTTGCCAGTCAGTTTATTTATGAAGGAAAAAGCATTAATGAACTATGCAAAGAATTGAATATTGATTGGTCCAGCCTTGAAAGATGGCGCAAAATTCATAGATTTCCTAAACATTCTGAAAAAGAAAAAATTATTCAAATCTTTGGTTTAGAAGTTTGGAATAACATTGTAGCAAGAAAAAAACAAAGATATTCGGTTTCGAATAAGAAGAAAGCGGAGATTATGTATAAAAATAAACGGTACGAAGAAATTCATGGAGAAGAAAAGGCCTTGGAAATAAAACAGAAAATTTCAGCTGCTAATAGAAATAGTAAACGGTCTGTACAATTTAAAAAGAATCTTTCTATTGCTCAACAAGGTTGGAAAAATTCAAATTGGAAAGGCGGATTTTATAGTTTACATGTTTATAATGAAATTGACCGAATATATGTAAAACAATATGTACTAGATACTTGGAACAGATACATTGTTATAGAGAGAAATTATACATGCGAACATTGCGGTAAGCAGACAATAACCTGTAATGGCCATCATATATTATCTTTTACTAAAATTTTTGAAGCCATTTGCTTTTATTTAAATCAAGCTAACCAATTAAATACAATGTCTGTAATAAAAGAAATGCATAATTTTCATAAACAAAATTACGAAAAAATTTATAAATGCTTATGTCCCTCTTGTCATCAAAATATTCATAAACAAGATAGCTATGCGATTAGAATTCAGGAGGAAAACCAGCTTCTTTATCTCTTGAAACCATATTTCCCCAACCCTGAGCCAAGCCTCGAATTTGGGGAGGGTGCAGAACGATCGAGCACTCCAACATGACTCAAATTTGAGGAAGGTGCAGAGACTATCGAAATCACTCCAACATGAAGCGAGTAAAAGTAGTGTTGGAGGAAGAGAGTAGAGTACATCGTTATGATGGAAGCGCGAGGGTTCTTATTCAATATCGCAGTTGAATAAGAATATGATATAGTCCACCTGTTTTTCGAAACAGATGCCAAAAACCGGACAACCGGATTTCGCGACAATTTATATTAGCTACATCCCGGATAAAAAATGTGTTGAAAGCAAGTCGTTAAAACTTTATTTGTTTAGCTTCCGTAATCACGGTGATTTCCATGAAGATTGCGTCAACATTATTATGAACGATTTAATTAAAGTAATGGAGCCACGCTATATTGAAGTATGGGGTAAATTTACACCGCGCGGCGGCATTTCCATTGACCCTTATTGCAATTGGGGACGCCCTGGAACAAAATATGAAAAGATGGCAGAATATCGTTTAATGAACCATGATTTATATCCGGAAAAAGTAGATAATAGATAAGAGTCTTAAGAGTATAGATTGAATTCGTTTTTTGTGTATTTGCATTGATAGAATTAGAAAAAGGGGCTGACCGATAAGTGTCGGACCTCACACAAAATCCACAATATATCATTCCTTTATTCAATGGTATGTATATATTGTGTTGTGGGGTCTGACATTTTGCTTTCGGGCCAGCCTCTTTTTGCTTACTCAATAATTTTATAATTTTTGTGATTTACTACGGTGCGTTCTTGTAAATCTAGTTCTCGGTAGTTTTCCATATACGTTAAATCAACGATGACAGAGTTTTCATTTACTTTTTCAACGATTCCTCGTAATCCGTTTTTAAATTCGATAATGTTTCCTACTTCTGCTTTTTTCATTGGTTCTCTCCTTCATTTTTTTATAAAAAAACTCTTTTTTATAGTCTGCATGATTTTTCCGTATTCGTAAAGAGGGATTATTCCTATTTTCAAAAAATTTTTGGACATTTGTCGCTGAATCTTTTGTATCTATGTAGTCAAGAGTTTAATGTGATGAACATAAAATATGGTTGATTTTTCTAATGATGATTAAATTAACGAACATTAGTGGGGGAGCCCCCACTAATGTAACTTGATTTTATCGATACGGATAGTAAGGAGTATATCCGCTTTCCATCATCGGAGAAGGACTTGGAGTAAAATGACCGCGCATGAAAGGGGTTTCAGGATAACTTGTTGTCGGTGCTGGCATGTTTGGTCCCATCATAGGCATTGCTGTTTCGTCCGCCGGAGATGTCATACTTGGCATCGTTCCATCCATACTCGGCATTGGAAACATTGGAGTGGTCCATGGCATGCCACTTTCTTGACATGTGAACATTGGATACATTGGATAGTGATGTCCAATTGGATAATAACAGCCGCAATCCACTAGCATCATTGGAGCCGTGTACGGGTAAGCCGCTGGCATTGTCATTATTGGTGCCATTTGGGGATAAGCTGCTGGCATTGTCGGCATTGGAACGTTCTCCATCATTGTCATCGGCTCCACATTTTCTTCTGATACGTTAACATTGCGAGGTGCATCTCCATCTTCATCGATATGAAAGTTTTTGTTATAAGGCATTTGATGATACATATAAGGATTATTCATGTTTATCTTCCTTCCTTTTCTACTTTTTAGTGAATATGGCCTATAGCACATACCCACCCATATTGTATGTGTACAAATGAAAATGGTGTTTTAAATGAAAAAAATTAGGTATTTATCCACTTGTGGACAAGGGGAAACAGTGTATTTAATAAAAGAGATAAAATAAAAATTGTCAGAAAATACTAGCACATTTTTTTAGTATAAGTTACAATACAAATGTGAAAAATGAGCATCTAATAAAGAAGGGAACCGTATGCAAGACAGGCTTACAATGTTTACGCACAATAAAAAACAATCATTTCCACTAACAACTAATCTCCCATATTTGCTTCGTCTAACAAATGATGGCTATATTACATATGCTTCTATACATATCCATGAACTTCTCGGCTATCGTCAAAATGAAGTAGTGCATACTTGTTTTAAAGATTATTGTTATTTTGGGGATTATAATCATTTTATACATAAATTAGAAAGAGTTATAGCAGTGAATGAGGATTATTTTGAATTAAAGCTGAGAATTCGTAATAAGATTGGTAATTTTCAATATGTGCAAGTCGCTGCTACTGTCTTGCGAAACTCGTTTCATCATAAAACAGAAGGACTACTTCTTGTTATGAGGGAAACAACTGCTCAAGAAAGCGAATTAGAGATGTTGTATAATGAAAAATTAGCACAATATGAGACATTGGTAAATCACTTATTAGAAGCAGTGGTTATTGTATGTGGAGAACAAATTGTGTTTGCTAATCAAGCAAGCACGCGTTTATTTAAGGCGAGTCATTTAAAAGAAATTATCGGAAAATCCATTTATGATTTTTTACACTCTGCTCATTATGAAATATGGAAAAGTGAATATATGAAAACGGCACAGACTGTTGGACCGATCGAGTTCGTGTGGAAAACGGTATGCGGCAATACGTTCCAATCAGAAGTCATTATCATTCCTACGAACTTTAAGGGAAAACGTGCATTTCAATTGCTCATTAGAGATGTTACAGAACGAAAAAACACGGAAAGAACATTAATTGAAGCTGAGAAGCTCTCAATGGCTGGACAGTTGGCAGCAGGAATTGCCCATGAAATCCGCAATCCGCTGACGGCGTTAAAAGGATTTTTGCAGCTGATGAAATTAGATTTAAAAACGAAAAGTGATTATTGGGGTATTATGGAATCTGAACTTGAGCGGATTGAAACCATTTCGAATGAATTGTTATTTCTTGCTAAACCTCGTTCGACGGAATTAAAGCCGATTTCATTGAAAAAATTAATTCAGGAAGTATCGTTATTGCTTGAAACACAGGCAATCATGCATAATATTATTATCGATAAACATTTTCCGAACGAGGAAATTGTTATTTACGGTAATGAAGTACAAATAAAACAAGTGTTTATTAATTTGATTAAAAATGCCATTGAAGTGATGCCAAATGGCGGACGTATTTTTATCATTATGGAAAGAGTAGAAAAATTCGTCAATATTTCTGTTATTGACCAAGGATGTGGCATACCGGAAGAACATCTAGAAAAAATTGGACAGCCTTTCTTTAGTACAAAGAAGGAAGGAACAGGACTTGGTTTAATGATTACGTATAATATCGTTCAGAATCATCACGGTACTATTTCTGTTTCCAGCCAGCAAAATGTAGGAACAACTTTTACCATTACTCTTCCTTTATTTGATGAGAAACAATATATACAGCGAAGTGATGAGGTGGAGTAACTATGGATGAAAAATTGGCAACTGAGCTGTTAAACAAGTTGCGTGATGGTGAAATTTCTGAGTTGCGAATCAAAAAAGAGGATTTTCTAGCGTTTCGTCCTGCTCTTGTAAAGCGAGAGGATTTTAAGCATTTTCGCGGTATTGCCCAGCGAGGCGGAGATATCATCTATCAATACTTAAAAGAGCCGCGCAGCTAGACGATAAACGAGGCTGTCTCAAAAGCCAAGGGTCAGACCCTTATGAGACAGCCTCTTTTTTATAAATATAAACGATGCCTAATTGAAGCTTTTAGCGTGTGTGTTAAGGAGCTATAAATAAATCTTCATATACATGCCATCTTCGCCGAAGTTTTCGTAACGCTTTAACGCGCCATTGTTTGACTGCACCGATCGACACTCCTTCCTCAGAGGCAATTTCTTTTAAATTTTTCCCTTGGAATATATGAGCGATCAACCATTTTCGTTGATACAGACTTAAATCTTTGAACATCGTTTCTAGCTGTTTTTCGCTAAATTCTCGCTGAATAGGAGAAGCGGCTAAAATCTCGGTCATCTCATCTGTCAATGTGCATTCACTTACCTTGGTATTGAGCTGTTTCCGTAAATGAGAAACGATTTTCCAATATATTTTTTTATAAATAAATGATGACAAATTTCCTTTTTCGTTTTGAAATTGCTCATAAGCTTCCCATAAGGCGATAAGCCCTATTTGATAATATTCATCAAATTCTCTCGTGATATGAAGTCTTTTCATAATGCTAATAATCATCGGATGATAGGCGGTTACTAATTCTTCAAAAGCTTGCTTCACCTCTAATTTCCTTCCCAAAGCGCGCTTTTGTGTATTCCGCGGTACTATTAACATAAAAAAGAAAAATAAACAGAGCAAATAAGGAAATTCGAAAAAAAGTGGACTTTGTTTTCTGAAAATAGGAAAATGGCGAACGGAAAATAGTTTATTTCCTTACTTTTAAAATGTAAAAAATGGAATTTATCATCATTTTAGATGCTCCGGAGAAATTTCCAGCCGGTCTATAAAACTTGCAATATCAAGGGATATAGCAATTTTCCATTATTTAGATAATGATAGAATGAAAAATCCTTGCTAGTCTAGTAACGAGCGAATGACTAGGAGGGAATTTTATGAAAAAGTTAAAAGCACTAGCATTAGCTTCGGTATGTTTCACCGCCATGATGTTTACTCAACAAGAGGCTAAGGCAAAAACAACCGTTCATAAAGTGCAACAAGGAGAAACGCTTTGGACGATTTCAAAAGATTACGGAGTTTCTTTAATAGACTTAAAGAGAGAAAATTATAAAAAAAGTAACTTGTTATTCGTTGGAGAAACTTTGCGTATACCTGGCACCATTTCAGCTGCGGAAAAAGATTTGCTTGCACGACTTGTTCATGCTGAGGCAAAAGGAGAGCCATTTGCCGGAAAGGTGGCGGTAGCAACAGTTGTATTAAACCGCGTTGCTCACCCTGATTTTCCTGATACGATTAAAGAGGTAATTTATGAGCGCTCTGGCGGCTATTATGCTTTCACTCCAGTGCAAAACGGAGAGATTAATAAACCAGCAGACCGTGAAGCATATCGTGCCGTTGAAGAAGCTCTTGCTTTTCGCGGTTTAGGAAACGGTTCGCTATATTTCTATAATCCAAAAACGGCGAAAAGCCAGTGGCTGCGCTCTAAACAAGTAACAGTTGTTATTGGAAATCACGTATTTGCAAAGTAAGTGTGGATGACTCATAAGTGTTTCTCCTTACGCATAATATATCATGTCCTCGTATATTATGAGAGGCTGTCTCAAAAGTCCAGGGTCAGACCCCACAACACAATATATAGATCATAATGTTGAGATAAATGAACTATATATTGTGAACCGCACGTGAGGTCAGACCCTTATGAGACAGCCTCTTCTCTTATTATGCTATATGTTAAGTAATAAGGCTTGGCGAAAAATGATACATTATGATAACATGTTTGTACAAAATTGAATCAATAGAATGGGAGAGAAAAGATTTATGAGCACAAAATTAAAAGAGGAGTCTGTAGCTACTGATCCAATAGAACGTCATTTTTACGAAATTATTCAATTAATTGGCGAAGACCCTGAGCGTGAAGGATTGATTGAAACGCCGAAGCGTATCGCAAAAATGTATCGGGAAATTTTTAGCGGCTTACATGAAAATCCGGAAGAAATTTTACAAAAAACCTTTCCGGCAGAAGGAACGAAAGATATTGTGATTGTTCAAGATATCCCTTTTTACAGTGTTTGTGAGCACCATTTTGTTCCGTTTTTTGGGAAGGTACATATTGGATATATTCCTAACGAACGAATCGTTGGCTTGAGTAAATTTGCACGATTAGTCGATGTATTTGCACGCCGGCCGCAAGTTCAAGAGCGCATCACTAACGAAATAGTCAATACCATTCAAAAAGTCGTTAACCCTCTTGGGGTCATTTGCGTAGTCGAAGCGGAGCATATGTGCATGACGATGCGCGGAATCAAGAAACCGGGAAGTTTAACAAGAACGATTGCGAAAAGTGGTGTATTCGATTCAGGTGAACTTCCAAATTATTATGAAGAACGATTCTTTAAAATGTTAAATAAGGAAATATAAGAGCGTAAGTTTGTTTTTGAAAATATGCTGTTTACGATTGTCTAACCCATTCCATTCGAATGAAAATAGGAGATTTGGCAATATATTGTTTTTATTCATCCAAAAGCAGCCTTTGTAAAACGGGCTGCTTTTGGATAATTATATTTTATCGATTCATGGAAGAGATCATTTCTTCGATTAAACTGATATCATTTGTAATTAAAAAAGCAGGAAGCAACGCAAGAATCATAATAACGGTTAAATAAGACATAAGTATGTTTTTTATGATTTTCATCGTACTCACTTCTTTTTTACTATATTTTCGTACTTTTATCACCATCAATCAATGGAATTTTATGTAAATAAAATTGTTTGTTTTTATTAGACTTGGAAAATTTTTACCATTATTTTCAAATTGAACGTTTTGTTGAAAGTTGCTAAAATGAAAATATGTCTTTGTTTTGCTTCATTGAGTTTTAAGAAGGAGAAGAAGCATGAAGATACGGAAGGCTAATATTTTAGATGAGAAAGCAGTGACAAACGTTTATATTTATGAAAATAAGAAAGAGGAATATAGGGTCGTTGCGATTCCAGATATAGAGTGGTCACTGTTAATCCGTTATGAAGAAGGGACAGAAGAGTTGGAAAAACGTCTGCTTCTTTCATTGAGCAAAATCTTACCGAATGAAAAGGTAGAACAGTTATCTAGGAAAATTTTGTATTGGATTTGTGAAATGTAATGGTGTTCAACGTAGATGAAAAGGCGGTGAAGCTTTTCATGACTTCACTGCCTTTTCTCCTTTTGATTTCGTTTTGTAAAGAAAAGAATATATATGAATTCTTGGTTAAACAATCGTATAAAACACATTAGGAGCTTGATGAAGAATTGTTTACAAAGGCCGGTATTGTGCTAATGTATATTATTTTTAGTGTAGCTTGGATTATATTAACAGACATGCTTGTTTATTTTTTGAATGTTGATGGGATTGTGCAATTAATCATTGAAATAGGGAAAGGTATTATATTTATCGCTGTTTCAGCGTCTTTTCTTTATATGATGTTAAAAAAAAGAGAGCAGCTGCGGAAAATAGCTGAGGAAAAACAGCTGATGTCTACGTTAATTAATTCAATGCCTGATTTCGTTTGTTTTAAGGATAGCCAAGGTCGTTGGCTGAAAGTGAACGATTTTGGTAAAAAACTTTATCAATTAGAGAACGTTGATTACTTTGGAAAAACGGATAAAGAACTGGGGGAAATTGTACCATTTTTTCGGGAAGTTTTCGATTACTGTGTGATAACAGATGAAGAGGCATGGAAATCTAGAGAATTGTCAAGGTATGAAGAATCTCTTGTGACGCCAGAAGGGAAAACGAAAACATTCGATGTGATTAAAGTGCCGCTTTTTTATGAAAATGGTGAACGGAAAGGGATTTTAACGATTGGACGGGATATTACGCAGCAAAAGTTCGCAGAAGCCCTTCTCTTAAAAAAAGAAAAACTTTCTGTTTTAGGGGAATTAGCGGCTGGCATTGCTCATGAAGTACGTAATCCGCTCACTTCTATTAAAGGATTTATTCAAATGATGAAAGAGACAAAACGGGCGGAAGAGACGTATATTGAAATTGTTTTGGACGAACTGGAACGGATTAACCAAATTATTAGTGAATTGTTATTATTAGGAAAGCCGCAAATCTATTGTTATAAACCGTTCCCGCTGAACGAGGCAATGGATTACGTTATCAATTTAATCGGGCATGAGGCAAAGCTTCATAATGTAACCATTAGGTTAAATAACAATGGCTTAAATCCAATCATCTATGGGGATAAAAATCAACTTATTCAAGTATTTATTAATATTATTAAAAACTCAATCGAAGCGATGCCAAAGGGCGGCTTTGTTGATATAACCATTAGTGAAGAAGAGAATGTTGGTGAAATTTGTATAAAGGATACGGGTGTTGGCATTTCAAAAGAGCGTCTTGCCAAAATTGGCGAACCGTTTTTTACATTAAAAGAAAAAGGAATCGGACTAGGGCTGACAACAAGTACAAAAATTGTCCAGGAACATAAAGGAACATTAAAAATTGATAGCGAAGTTGGTAAAGGGACGACGGTGTGTGTTACACTGCCGCTCTATAAGGATGAAATAAAGGATACCATTTAAAGTAAAGCCAAACGCAAAAAGCGTTTGGCTTTTTTTATGCTTTGGCACAGAAAGAACATATGAAGAAAAAATTTTTAAAAATTACGGATATCCTTTTTCCGTCTCACAGCGATAGTTAAGGTGAAAGGAGGTGAAGAGGCAATGGCGCAAACATTGATTCAAAATTCACAGCTTCGTTTAATATTTGAGCTTGGTACAGATGAGAACGGCAAAATGAAATATAAGAATAAAAATTTTAATAACATTAAAACGAGCGCAACAGCTGAACAGCTTCTCTCTGTAGCTCAAGCGATCGCATCATTACAAATCTATCCATTAACACAAGTTGAGCGAAATGACAAACATGTATTAACGAACTAAAAAAGGAGGTAAGATAGCGGGATGATGGAGAAGATTTTGGAACTTCAGTTTCTTAATCAAGCAGGAAAAATTGTTCGCCTTTTAATTGAAAATCCGATTGAACCCATTAATGAAGCAGCTGTTTCGACCGTCATGGATGCCATTATTACAGCCAATGTCTTTACATCGAGCGGAGGTAATTTAGTTGCCAAAAAAGGGGCAAGATTGCTCGCAAATGAAGTAACAGAATTAGTATTAGCCTAAGTGAAAAAGAAGGTCAGCTCACTCCCGAGCTGACCTTCTTGATATCATGTTCTAAATTCTTTTCGATAATTTAGGAAATATTTTCCTATATCACTTATGTTTATTTTATCGTATTTATGAAAAAGGAGAGAAAAAATTGGAACCGTATGTCTCTTTTATATCCGATGTTGGATTTCCAATTGTTGTTACGTTTTATCTCTTGCATCGAATTGAAGCAAAATTAGATTCTGTTATTGAGTCTATTCAAAATTTACCGCAACAATTAGCTGAACATAATGGAAATGTATGACAGTAAAGGTGATGGTAGCGAATTTACCAATCGCAGCATGAAAGAGAGATGAAAAATGGATCAGGAAATGAAAAGGGAATGTGAATGTTACAGCAGAAATGAACGAAGCGATTTTCTCCAGTGGCTATTTCAGTCGACCAATTAGAAGAAATGATGTATAAACGATAAAAAATCCTTTCCTACATTTTAGGAAAGGATTTTTTTATTACAAGCATGTTATATTTAATATGAATCATATCTAGATTTGTCGAAAAAGGGCGTATATGCTTTTTTGATTCATTCTCGTGGAAAAAAGCTGTATTTATTAGAAACTTGATAAAAGTGAGGGATTACATTGTTCGATAAACAAGAGAAAAGGCTTGCTATTGTAATGGCAATTGTGGCTGTTATTATGCTTTTATCACTAGCTCGCTATTTTTATTAAACATGGGACTATGAAAAATTGGTACAAATATGGACGAATATCGCTTCATTTATCAGGAAATAAACAGAGAAATTTACAACATAAGCTCGTGGCAAAACAAAAGAAAAGTCGCTAAATGGTTTCATTGTGTTTGTTAATGAGCGTCTTCGTGTTAGTAAAAACATAGAATGAATAGACTGACGTAATCTGTTTGTTCCATTTTATGGATTTTCGCTAGGTAAATCAGCTTATTGAAGTGTTTATTCAAATTTTAGTAAGATAATTTTAACCATTGAATTTTGTTAAACATAGTAATAATAGGCAAATCTATTATTAACTTGAAATATTTACATAGATTCGAATTGAGAAGTTGTTGTAGAACGCCACTATAGGATTTTTACTTACAAAGGAATTGATAGCATGAAGGGCAACGATTTTACAAGTGAATTTACCATGGATGAACACTTATTATTTATGATTATGAATAAGTTATTTGATATTGTATTTTTAATGAAAGTGGAAGACGGACCGCGATTTCGGTATGTTCGTGTAAGCAGCAGCGCTCTTCATTTAGCCAGTTTAGTTGAAGAAGATATGGGAAAGTGCATTGAAGATATTTATCCTCCTGAAATTGCTGAGCATTTAAATCATCAATATCGCAAAGTGCTTGAAACAAAAAATGTTGTCGTTTACAGAGATCGAATGAATACGGCTGATTCTTTCCGTGTCGCTGAATCGACTCTCGTTCCGATTGTTGATGAGAATGGAAATGTTAGCTACATTATTTGCTTTACGAGGGATGTGACAGAAATTGTCCAGCAAGAGGAACGTCTGCAGGAAATTAATCAGTTGTTTCACTCGTTTATGGAACATTCTCATGATGCACTCGTTTTGTTCGATTTAAACGGTCGTGTTCTTCGTGTCAATCGAGAATGGGAACGTCTTTTAGGCTGGAAGGAGGAAGAATTAATTGAAAAGGAAATTCCTTTCCTTCCATCAGAGTATAGTTCAAAATTTAAAAATAGTATAAAGAAAATAGCAAATGGCGAAAGTGTGACATCGATTCAAATGCCGCAAATTTGTAAAGACGGAAGCATTGTTTATGTGTCAGCGAATATGACTCCAATCTTTGATAAAAACGGAGCTGTAGTTGCCGGACTTTCCATGCTTCGGGACTTAACTGACTTTATGAAAGTACATGAGCAATTGCGGCGAAGTGAAGAGTTATATCGAAAAGTCATTGAATTTTTCCCTGAAATGGTTGTTATTCATATGAATGGCACCATTTTGTATATGAATCCAGTAGGAATCGATATGATTAAAGCGGCCAATCCAAATGTTGTTCAAGGGCGGCAGCTAAGCGAATTTATTAAAAAAGTTGATGGCGTTGACGATGAATGGCTATTGAAGACATTAGAAGGGGAATTTAAAGAGGTTCAAGTAAAAGGGACAAAGATTCAATATAATGATAAACAGGCAGAATTTCTTGTGATTCGTGATCTCACCGAACAACGAACAAAAGATCAAAAAATCAAATTTATGGCGCAATATGATGCATTAACGGGACTTCCTAACCGTACCTTTTTGAAAGAAAAATTAAATGAGCAGCTGGTTTCTCACAGCGGAAAGCAGTTGGCAATTTTATTAATCGACATTGATCGTTTTAAATTTATTAACGATTTGCTTGGTCATTCTAATGGAGATTTAATTTTGCGTGAGGTGGCTGAACGGTTAAGAACGCTCGATTCAGAAGATGTATTTTTATCACGCATTGGCAGTGATGAATTCGTCGTGGCATACACTTATGTAAATGAAGAAGAGCTCGAAAGTCTGTTAAATCGTGTCAGCGTTGTTTTAAATGAACCTTATTTTATTGCCGGGGAAAAGCTGAATATTACAGCGAGTATGGCAATAAGCCGCTCTTCGGATGCGAATTTGTCAGTAGAGGCGTTATTAAGCAATGCAGATAAAGCGGTTTATTATGCGAAAATGAATGGGACGAACCTTGTTGTTGAGTATAATTCACAAATTCATGATATTTTTGCCAAAAAACTTCGTCTTGAAAACGATTTGCAAACGGCATTAGAGAAAAACGAATTTTCTCTTTTCTATCAGCCAAAAATAAACTTTCGCACAAATTCAATTAGTTTAGAAGCTCTACTAAGATGGGAACATCCGCAATTAGGTATGATCAGTCCTGCAGAATTTATTCCGATTGCTGAAGAAACAAACTTAATTGTTGATATTGGCAAATGGGTACTCGAGCAAGCATGCAACGATGTAAAGAAATTAGAACAAATGGGATTTTCCAATATAAAAATGGCTGTAAATTTATCAGCAAAGCAATTTAATGAAGGCAATTTAGAGAAGATTATTTCTGAAATTTTTCGGAAATTTGGTGCCGATGCGTGTTGTTTTGAGTTGGAGATTACGGAAACAACGATTATGAAAGATCCGACAGAGGCGATTGAGATATTGCAAAAATTAAAACAAAAAAACATCACCATTGCCATTGATGATTTTGGTGTTAGTTATTCTTCTTTAAACTATTTAAATCGTTTTCCAATTGATGCGGTTAAAATCGATCGTTCATTTATTCGCGATTTAAGTGAAAACCGTAAAGGAACGGAAATTGTTGAAATGATGATTTTGCTTGCTCATAAGTTAAATTTGCGAGTAACGGCAGAAGGAGTAGAAACAGAAGAACAAGTTCGTTATTTGTTAGAAAAAGGTTGTGACGAAATGCAAGGTTATTATTTCAGCAAGCCGGTCGCTCTTGATGAGCTTCCTTCCACCTTATTGCAGATGAGAAAAATGTTAAACCAATATAACAAGAATATGAATAGAGGCTGACATGGGGCAGCCTCTTTTTATTTTATTCAATTACTATAGTGGCGATAAAAAAGCACTATTAATGAAGTTTGATTACTTAAAAATGAAACTTTTTGTGTACTCTATACGTAAACATAAGTTGTCGCCTATAGCATCATGGTTGAAAGAGGAAAGGAGAGTGAAAAATGCTAATTCTTGAATTAGCAGCGATTTTATTTGCCTCAAAAATTGCGGGGGATATAAGTGTTCGGCTTGGACAGCCGTCTGTACTCGGCAAACTGCTAATCGGGATTGTTCTCGGTCCAGCGGTGTTGGGGATTGTAAACGATACGGATATTTTGAAAGAAATTAGTCAAATAGGTGTTATATTATTAATGTTTATCGCTGGGTTAGAGACGGATATGGATGAATTTAAGAAGTCAGGAAAGGCTGCGACTTTTGTTGGAGTATTAGGAATCATCATTCCATTATCGTTAGGTTATCTTGCTGGGTTAGTAATGGAGTTATCTACGATACAAGCTGTTTTTCTCGGGCTTTTATTATCAGCAACGAGCGTAAGTATTTCTGTTCAAGCATTAAAAGAAATGAATAAGCTAAAATCGAAAGAAGGTTCTGCGATTCTTGGTGCGGCTGTTATTGATGATATTCTTGTCATTATCGCTTTAGCATTTTTAATGAGCATGGCAGGCGCAGATGTACATCTTGGAAAAGTAATTATTAAGAAAGTGATTTTCTTTGCAGTTGCCATTTTAATAGCATGGAAAGTTGTTCCGGTTGTGTTAAGAAAATTTGCGCCGTTAAGAGTAACGGAAACAGTGATTTCCGCGGCATTAATTGTATGTTTTTCATTTGCTTATTTAGCTGAATTTGCCGGAGTTGCTGCCATTATTGGTGCATATATCGCCGGTGTAGCGATTAGTTTTACGGATTATAAGCAAGAAGTATTTGAAAAAGTTGAGACGATTAGTTATTCCATTTTTGTGCCTGTCTTTTTTACTTCCATCGGTGTAGCGGTCAAGTTTTCAGGTGTCGGACAGTACATGTGGGTCATTGTCGCTTTAAGTATTGTAGCGATTTTAACGAAGCTAATTGGTGCCGCGTTGGGGGCGAAACTGGCTGGATTTAATTGGAGAAGTTCATTAGGGGTTGGAGCAGGTATGGTTTCACGTGGAGAGGTAGCTTTGATTATCGCGGGAATTGGATTAGAAACAAAATTGTTAAGCAATGAGCTCTTTACTGTGCTAGTGGTTGTTGTTCTTGTTACAACCATTGTGACCCCGCCGCTTATGAAAGCAATCTTTAAAGGACAACAAATGGAAGAAAAAGCCGCATAATGTATACAAAAAGAGATGCTTACTATTTTTTGTAAGTATCTCTTTTTCATTCGGCGGGAGCTAGGATGGCGACATTTCGTCAGCTGCCTTTAGGCGAAATTGGCTCGCCACCGCTTTTCTATTTTTTTGCTTGTTTTGTTGTATCGACGCTGTCTTTTGCCATTTCAGCTTCAGCGCTTGAGACAGTTGGATTTGCTACTTCTTGGCTTACTTTGTTTTGTCTTCCTTTTTTCGCCACTAATATCTCTCCTTTTTTATACGAATGAAATGCTTCAATACTTACTGTTACGTTAAACAGTATGCCTTAATAATGGCATTTAATTCATTGTGATATTTAGTTGGGATTTGATGTCTTGCTTTTGAAATATAAATAGTATCCGTATGTGGAACGTATTTTTTAAAGATGCTCTGATAATAGTGAACATAATAATCGCGGGCACCGTATATAAGAAGAAGTGGAATTTTTAGCTGAGATAAACGTTCTGTACAGTTATATCGCAATCCTTCGGTGTACATTTGGTATAAATCTCCTTCATTAGTTAGACGCGCGTATTGTTCAATTGCTTTTTTTTCCGCATAGTGTTTCCCATGAGCTAGACCTAGCACTTTAGCTAATAGTGGAATGCCATGGTTTTTTACTGTGTAAATCCCTAATAAAAACTCCAAACGTAATAATGTTGTACAAACTTCGGAAAATCCGCCAATTAGCATTAATTTTTCAATTCGCTCTGGATAAGAAAGAGCAAACTCCAAGGCGATGGACCCGCCATTTGAATATCCGCAAATAACCGCTTTGTCAATGTGAAGATCATCAAGGAGCATTTTTAAGTCATCGGCAAGTAAAGCGATTGTAACCGGTTTATTAGACGGACTGCTTTTTCCGTTGCCGCGCATATCGTAGGTGATAATGCGGAAATGCTCAGCTAGACTTTTTTGGTTGGAAAACGTAATGATACCCATACCGGGAGGATGAACAAATATAAGCGGTTTCCCTGAACCTTCATCTTCGTAATATAGACGGACAAAATCTTCAACAAATAGATAAGGCATCTTTTTACCTCCATTGCAGTTATAGTTATAGTATACATGTTCTTTTTTTATTTTTATGTATATGAAAAAAGGATTCGGTCTCTCTTTTTCTTCCATTGACGATTGATTGGTTATTGCGTAAGATGATAGTACTGTAAACGTTTAAATTAAAGGAGATGGGCTTTTGTGCAGGGGTCCTTTCAAATAAAAAAAGTATTGAATAATAATGTTCTTATCGCATCGCATCCAGAGTATGATGAAGTTGTATTGATCGGAAAAGGGATTGGTTTTGGCAAGAAAAAAGGGGATATTATCGAACAAACGGCTGTTGAAAAATGGTTTATCTTGAAAAATGAACGGGAACAAGAGCAATATAAAAGAATGATTCCGGAACTTGATGAAGAATTCATTGACGTAATGAATGATGTTATGCAGCATATTAAAAGCCGGGTGAACGCGTCACTGAACGAGCATATCCATGTTGCTTTAACAGACCATATTTCCTTTGCGATTAAACGAATTAAACAGGGGCTTGACTTGAAAAATCCGTTTTTAGTAGAAACAAAAAGTTTATATCCACTTGAATATGAAATTGCTAAAGAAGTCGTGGCCATGTTAAACGAAAAGCTGGATGTCGAACTGCCGGAAGGAGAAATTGGTTTTATTGCTTTACATATTCATAGCGGTATTTCTGAACATAGTCTTTCTGAAGTAAATCAACATTCCCAATTACTCGTAAAACTAATCGAGATTGCGGAAAATCAGCTAAATATTGTTATCGACCGCGAGAGCGTACATTACTTAAGGTTCATTCGTCATCTTCGCTATGCGATTGAGCGAGTAAAAAAAGGAGAGAGAGTAGAAGAACCAAAAACATTGTCAGAAATCTTGAAAAAAGAATATCCACTCTGCTATAATGTCTCTTGGAAACTAGTAAAGGTTATGCAACAAACATTGCAAACGCCGGTGGATGAAGCTGAAGCTATTTATTTGACGCTGCATTTGCAAAGGCTTGCAAAGAAAAGTGAATAAATTTTGTTCTGTCTTTACGTGTTACTGATTCGATCAGGCATGAGTAAAGAAGACAAAATAGGCAAATAGCCGAAAGTTCTTCGTTGAACTTTTGGTTGGCTCTGTTTTGCTCTTTTTTACTCATGCCTTTTGTTTTCTTTTGTTTCTCTAAAATGCAAATGCTTACATTTGTCAGATGTCTGACTTGTAGTGAATAGCTGGAAACGATGTCGTGTTGCTTCATTCACAAAAATTGGATGAAAATAAAGTTTGTTGCAAAAATAACAGTAACTACAGTAACTAAGGAGGGAATTTTTATGAAGAAAGCGTTTGGCACATTGCAAAAAGTCGGTAAAGCGCTTATGCTGCCTGTGGCAATTTTACCGGCTGCCGGTATTCTGCTCGCTTTAGGAAATGCTTTGCAGAACCCGGCATTGACGGACAAAGTTCCCGCATTAAAAGCTGAGTGGATTACGATGGTTGCTCAAGTGATGGAACAATCTGGCGGCATCGTGTTTGCAAATCTTTCCTTGCTATTTGCAGTCGGGGTTGCTGTTGGTTTAGCAGGTGGGGATGGTGTTGCTGGACTAGCAGCGATTATTGGATATCTTGTAATGAACGTTACGATGAGCGTCATTTTAGGAGTAACCCCTGAAATGATTGGAACAGACCCATCGTATGCGAATGTCTTAGGTATTCCGACACTACAAACGGGTGTTTTTGGTGGGATCATTGTTGGTATTTTAGCGGCATATATGTACAACAAATACTTTAACATTGAATTGCCGCAATATCTGGGGTTCTTTGCGGGAAAACGCTTTGTTCCAATTATTACAGCGGTATCAGCACTTGTGTTAGGAATTGTGATGATTTTCGTTTGGCCGCCAATTCAACAAGGTTTAAACGCGTTTTCGCATAATATGATTGATGCTAATAAAACAGCGGCGGCATTTATTTTTGGTGTCATTGAACGCGCTTTAATTCCGTTTGGTCTTCATCACATTTTCTATTCGCCATTCTGGTTTGAATTCGGCGAGTATATCAATAAAGCAGGCGAAGTTGTACGCGGCGATCAAAAAATCTTCTTTGAGCAATTGAAAGATGGAGTAGAATTAACAGCTGGTACATTTATGACAGGTAAATTCCCGTTTATGATGTTTGGGCTTCCAGCAGCCGCTTTAGCGATTTATCATGAAGCGCGTCCAGAAAACAAAAAAGTAGTTGCCGGTATTATGGGGTCAGCAGCATTAACATCGTTTTTGACAGGGATTACTGAACCAATTGAGTTCTCATTCTTATTCGTTGCCCCAGTTTTGTTTGCAATTCATACAATTTTTGCAGGGCTTTCATTCATGCTTATGCACATGTTAAATGTTAAAATCGGGATGACATTCTCAGGTGGTGTAATCGACTTCTTATTATTCGGTGTATTGCCAAACCGCACTGATTGGTGGCTTGTTATTCCGGTTGGACTAGTATTTGCTGTCATTTATTACTTTGGCTTCCGTTTTGCGATTCGCAAATGGAACTTAGCAACTCCTGGACGTGAGGTGGTAACAGAGGAAGCAACAGCAGCAGCAGCTAGTGCAGGAGATCTTCCGTATGAAGTATTAGCGGCATTGGGTGGAAAAGAGAACATTGCTCATTTAGATGCTTGTATTACACGTTTGCGCGTCTCTGTTAACGATATTAAGAATGTTGACAAAGACCGTTTAAAAGCATTAGGGGCTGCAGGAGTTCTCGAAGTAGGCAATAATGTTCAAGCTATTTTCGGCCCTAAATCAGATATTCTTAAAACCCAAATTAAGGATATTATGGAAGGGCGCACACCAGTAAAAATGAAGGATGAGCCAAAAAATTCAGCTTCTGTAACATCTGTAACAAAAGAGGAAACAGAAGCAATCGCAGCACCGTTAAGCGGTGAAGTACTTCCACTTTCTGAAGTGCCAGATCAAGTGTTTTCGCAAAAAATGATGGGTGATGGCTTTGCGATTATGCCAACTGAGGGAACAGTCGTATCCCCAGTCGATGGGAAAATCGTCAATGTGTTCCCAACGAAACATGCGATCGGCATTGAATCTACGAATGGACGTGAAATTTTAATTCACTTTGGTATTGATACAGTGAAACTAAATGGTGAGGGATTTGAAGCCCTTGTCGCACAAGGCGATGAAGTGAAGAAAGGTCAGGAATTATTAAAAGTCGATCTCGAGTATGTAAAAAATCATGCACCTTCCATTATTACGCCGATTATCTTTACAAATTTACAACCAAATGAGCATGTAAAGATTGAGAAACAAGGAAAAGTTTCTAAATCTGAAGATCGTATTGTGACAATTGAGAAACAATAACATCGCTTAAAATTTGAAATAATGTAGTATGTTTGGATTAGTTCAATTGTCTTATGAGATACCTATTTGGTATCATGATAATAAATGAAAATTATCGATAAAGGAGAATGATTGTAATGGCTGAAAAAATCTTCAAAGTAACTTCTGAATCTGGTATTCATGCTCGTCCAGCAACAATGCTTGTACAAGCGGCAAGCAAATTTGATAGCGACATTAATTTAGAATATAACGGTAAGACAGTAAATTTAAAATCAATTATGGGTGTTATGTCTTTAGGGATCCCTCAAGGTGCGGAAATTAAAATCGTAGCTGAAGGAAGCGATGCAGAAGAAGCTATTGCTTCTTTAACAGAAACTTTAGCAAAAGAAGGTTTAGCAGAATAATGATGAAAGTACTTGAAGGGATTGCAGCATCAAGCGGTATCGCCATCGCCAAGGCGTACCGCTTAGAAAATCCTGATTTAACTGTTGAGAAGAAAACTATTTCAAATATTGCGGAGGAGGTTGCCCGATTTGAAGCGGCAATCGCCAAAGCAAAAGCAGAGCTCGAAACGATTAGAGCTCGTACACTTGAAGAATTAGGAGAAGATAAAGCTGCGATTTTTTCTGCGCACCTTCTTGTTTTAAGTGATCCTGAGTTGCTGAATCCTGTTAAAGAAAAAATTGAAACAGAAAGTGTAAATGCAGAATATGCATTGCGTGAAACAGCCAGCATGTTTATTACCATGTTTGAATCAATGGATAATGAATATATGAAGGAACGTGCTGCTGACATTCGCGACGTAACGACACGGGTACTGGCCCATTTGCTTGGAGTCAGCGTTTCGAATCCGAGCTTAATTTCTGAAGAAGTGATTGTTATTGCTGAGGACTTAACACCTTCTGATACAGCGCAATTGAACCGTAAATATGTGAAAGGATTCACGACTGATATCGGGGGGCGCACGTCTCACTCAGCGATTATGGCTCGCTCGATGGAAATTCCAGCCGTTGTTGGCACAAAATCCGTTACCGCGGAAATTCAAAATGGTGACGTTGTGATTGTAGATGGTTTGCATGGAAAAGTTATTGTGAATCCGTCTGTTGAAGTTGTTGCCGAATATGAGAAAAAGCTTGCTCATTTTGAAGCGCAAAAGGCTGAGTGGGCAAAGCTTGTGAATGAACGTACAACAACAAAAGATGGCCATCATGTTGAACTGGCAGCAAACATTGGAACACCAGATGATGTCAAAGGTGTGCTAGAAAACGGTGCAGAAGGAATCGGTTTATATCGTACTGAATTCCTTTATATGGGCAGAGACCAATTACCGACAGAAGAAGAGCAATTTGAAGCATACAAAACCGTATTAGAACGCATGGAAGGGAAGCCGGTTGTTGTTCGAACACTTGATATCGGCGGAGATAAAGAGCTTCCATATCTTGATCTTCCAAAAGAAATGAATCCGTTCTTAGGATTCCGAGCGGTTCGTCTTTGCTTAGAAATGCAAGATATGTTCCGCACGCAGCTTCGTGCTTTATTGCGAGCAAGCGTGTATGGCAATTTGAAGATTATGTTTCCAATGATTGCGACACTTGATGAATTCCGTCAAGCGAAAGCGATTCTGCTAGAAGAAAAAGCAAAGCTTCAAGCAGAAGGAGTACAAGTGTCTGACGATATCGAAGTTGGTATGATGGTTGAAATTCCAGCTGCTGCTATTCTGGCTGATCAGTTTGCAAAAGAAGTCGATTTCTTTAGTATCGGAACAAACGATTTGATCCAATATACAATGGCAGCTGACCGCATGAATGAAAGAATCTCGTATTTGTATCAGCCGTATAATCCAGCAATTTTACGCCTTATTAGCAATGTGATTGATGCCGCTCATAAAGAAGGAAAGTGGGCGGGAATGTGCGGAGAAATGGCTGGAGATGCAATTGCCATCCCAATTTTGCTCGGCTTAGGATTGGACGAGTTCAGCATGAGTGCAACTTCGATATTGCGGGCACGTTCACAGATGAAAAAGCTATCAAAAGAAGAGGCAGCAAGATTTAAGGAAACTATTTTAAATATGCGTACAGCTGAAGAAGTAGTGGCGTTTGTCAAGGAAACGTTTCATATTGAATAAACAATAAAACCGGTCATTTGACCGGTTTTATATATTTTCTCTACTTCCTACGGCGTTAGGCGCTCGCCTCCGCTTTTCTATTTGTCTAGCTGCGGCGGCTATATCCCCTCGCGACGCTTCGACCCCGCTGTGGCGGCAACAGCCTCCTCGCGGGTCCTTCAGCGCGTTTCGGGGATAAGCGAGCCGCCTCCGCTTTTCTTAAATGGGTTGCGCCATTCCATTAATACGGCATGGTTTAATGATTCTTCGTCTTCTAAATAGTTTTCCACGATTTGGACAGGAGTGCGACCGCAGCGAAGTAAAAATGTAATCACCGGGTCTTTTAGCTCACCCGCAAGAACTTTTTCAAGATATTGATTAGCGGTTAAAGTATGGGCATGTTTATGATATCCCGGCATCCTTCCACCGCCGAGCAAACGATCAAGGTTTAACTGGACGACAACTTCATACATTGATTGCATTAGCCATTTTCCTAACCCAAGCTTTCGATATGGAGGAGAGACGCAAATGTCAACTACATACAGCGTATTTCCTTGTGGATTATGGTTTCGGATATAACCGCCGTCTGTAATCTCTTCCCATGTATGTACAGGGTGTGAGGAATCAAAATCAACAAGCAATCCCGTCATGGAGCCGCAAATACGCCCGTCTACTTCTACACATAAAGCCCCTTCCGGAAATAATGTAACATGGTTTGTCAGCTGCTCTTCATTCCACCAAAGTTCCGATGGAAACGGTGGTGGAAAGCTTTCCTGCTGAATGCGGATTAAATCGTGAAAATCTTCCTTTGTATAGTTGCGAATAATCGCTTTTTTAGGAACGTCTCCATCGAAAACATATATTTCTTTTTTATACACTGTTTTCCTCACCTCACTATGAAATGGGATGTATAGTGTTATAAATATATTCGATTTTACATTCTAACTACACTTTTTACTTGTTTGCAAGATATTTTTACAGTAATTTAATAATTTGTAAATAACCACTAATTAACGATGGGAATTTAAACATTTTTATTGCCGACAGTTTCATTTTCATTTCCGAAAATAGTCATCAATTAACGATTCGATCTGCTCATCGCTCGGCTTTGTTCCGCTAAATGTAAAAGGAATTTCTTCAACAAACGTTCCGCGAAAATATACATGAATTGCTCCTTTTTGATGAGTAACGCTATATTCCGGTTCGAAAATATACCCATTTCGCTCGATAGCCCCCATGTTTGTTCACCTCTTTCGATAGTAGTCTCTGTTGTTGGAAAATAGAATATTCAATTTCTTAACTATTAGCAGGAAAAGAACCCTATAGACGATAGTCATGACACACCTTATAATGAATTTTGGTTATATTCGACAAAAAATGAGATAATAGGAAACAGGCTTGAAAGGGGAAGACAGATAGTGTTTAAGACGTTGAAAACGAAGCTGATTGTGTTAATGACATCATTGCTGTTAGTCTCTCTAGCTGTAGTACAAATAGTGGGAGTGGTAGAGACAAAGAAAATAATAACAGAAGATGTTAGTAAACGGGCTAAATCCCTTGTTGAAGGGTTGGTGTCCGATATTGAAGGAAGCTTTGCAGATAAAAAAAGTGCATTGCAGCAATTCGCTGAATCGGTCATTATGCAACAAATGTTAAAAAATCCTCAACATGCGGAATGGGTATTGCTTAATAAAGAATTTAGTGTATTTGCCAAAAATCATAAAGACGTCGCATTAATTTATGTTGGTACAGAAAACAAAAAAATGTATACGACACCGGCAATTGAGCTTTCAGCTGATTTCGATCCGACGTCTCGACCTTGGTATAAAAAAGCGGTAGAAAATCCTGATGAGGTCGTTTTGACAGATCCTTATGTAGACGCCGCGACAGATCAACATACCATCACGCTTGCAAAAGCGATCACAGAAGGAGGCCGCGTTTTAGGGGTTGTCGCCCTTGATATGACTTTTGACGCCGTCACAAATATTGTAAATAATCTTGATGTTGGTTATAAAGGATATCCATTCATGTTCGATCAAAATGGAGTTGCTATCGTTCATCCGCAATATCAAGGGAAAGATATGTCAGACAATCCTGTTATCAAACAATTATATAAGAAAGACGCTGGAGCATTTGGATATACGTTTGAAAATGAAAAGCGTTTTATGTACTTCACTACTATTCCGAAATTAGGCTGGAAAGTCGGAGCGGTATACAAAGAAGCTGATCTGCTTGCGGTCAGCCGTTCCATTACTACGAAAATGATCATCATTTCGCTTATTGCTATTGTTGTTGCTATTGTTGCTGTTTATTTCTTGTCACGTTCCATTGTTAAACCTCTTATTTATTTAAAAGACCAAGTTCAAAAGGTAGCAGCCGGAGACTTAACTGTACATGTTCAAAGTAAAGCAAAAGATGAAATTGGTCAGCTTTCAAACCATTTTAACCATATGGTAAACGAAATGCGTGCCCTTATTCATCAAGTCAATGATTCGATTAATGAGTTGGCGGCATCGGCCGATCATTTAAGTGCTGTTTCTGAAGAAACGATGGCAACAAGCGAACAAGTAACAGGTGCGATTAACGATATTGCCAAAGGAGCAACGGAACAGGCAAGCGACCTTGATGTGATGAATCATCAAACAACAGCATTATCTAAACAGATGGAGACAGTAGGACAATCGGCAACGGAAATGCACATGTTGTCCAATAACACAAAAGAAGCAAGCTATAATGGTTTGGAAAAGCTGAATGAATTACAAACGAAGTCGAATGAGGCGAAAGACGAGTTACAAGCTGTTGAAAAGGTGATGGGCGATTTAGCGGAAAAAATGAAGAAAATTGACGAAGTGATTCAAACCATTACAGCTATTTCTGCACAAACGAATTTATTAGCGCTTAATGCTAGTATTGAGGCGGCGCGGGCAGGAGAGCACGGAAAAGGATTTGCCGTGGTTGCTGAAGAGGTTCGAAAATTAGCTGAGCAGTCGGCACAAGCGACAGAATCTATTCGTGGAACGATTGCGACAATTCAGCAGCAGGCGGACTTAGCTATGCAAGCTGTTGACCGTTCAAAAGCAATGTATAATGAGCAGCAGGTAGCTATGCAGACAACCGCAGATTCCTTTATGAAAATTGTTTCCGTAATGGAAGAATTGTCAGCATCGATTTCTCATATTACAAATGAAGTAAAAAATATGAATGAAAATAAAAACAAAGTGATGGAAGCGATTCAAAGTATTTCGGCGATTTCTCAACAATCAGCAGCAGCGGCTGAGGAAGTTGCTGCTTCGGCCGAAGACCAGCTCCGCGCATTAAGTACTGTCACCGAATCTGCAGAAACTCTTAATCAAATGAGCAGACAACTTCAAGAGCTAGTGGAAAGATTTAAAGTGTAAAAACCAAAAACGAGGCTGACCTAAAAGTAAAGTGTCAGATCCCACAACACAATATATGGCACATAATAAAGCTATATATTGCTAGATGTGTGTGTGGTCAGACACTTATGGGTCAGCCTAATTTTTTGTATAAAAAAAGTAATTTTAAAAAAGCTAATAAAAAAGGAGGTATAAAAAATATGCCTGAGCGTGGAAGAGATTATCATGAACGTGACGCCCATTTTGATGGAGAATATGAAGGGATTATTAATGATGGACTAGCAAGGGAAGGTGAGGCCATCGGAGTGCGCGTCGACATTGATCCATTTGAAATTTCACAAAGAAAAAATCCTTTTCAGGTACAGCCTGAAGTAGATCCAGAAATGAAACGGTTTCGTTCGCTTATGAAAGGAAAAGAAATAAAATAATTTGTGGTTAAACAGCCAATTCAATAACGGAGTTGGTTGTTTTTATTAGTAGTATAACATCATCAATTAAAGGGGAAAGAAAACAAAATGACACATGTTCCCGATTACATTCAAAAAGAATTATCCATTTTGTTTGTTGGTTTTAATCCGAGCCTTCGCTCCGGTGAAATCGGCCACCATTATGGCAATCCACGAAACCGCTTTTGGATGATACTATATCGTTCGGGGCTAACACCACGTCTATATAAACCTGAAGAAGACTATAAATTGTTAGAATTAGGATATGGACTTACAAATATTGTTGAACGGCCTACGAAAAGTGCTGCCGACATTACAAAGGAAGAATATAAAGCGGGCAGACAGCTATTGCGTAAAAAAATCGAGATGTATATGCCTAAAATCGTTTCCTTTGTTGGGAAAGGAGTCTATATTCAATACAGTTTAAAAAAACATGTTCTGTGGGGAGTACAACAACCTGCCGTTGTACCTGGAGTGATTGATTTTGTCGCACCCTCTTCAAGCGGACTCGTACGGATGAAACTAGATGAAATTATTGAGATTTATAAACAGTTAAAAACATTAAAAGGTCAGATATCATAATTTTCGAAATTTTATTATGCAATATTCTCCATTTCATCATAAAAATATCTTATAATAGGCTTAAGTTACATTACATAAGGTAGGAGTGGGGAAAATGGAAATGAATTTAACTGGAAAAACGGCACTCGTTGTTGCTTCCAGCCAAGGACTCGGAAAAGCGATTGCTGAGCAGCTTATTCTTGAAGGCGCAAATGTGATGATTACTAGCCGCAATGAGGATAAATTAAAAGAGGTAGCCGAACAATTACAATCTTACAATAAAGGAAAAGTTGCCTATGTAAAAGCTGATATTACTAGAAAAGAAGATATCGAAAATCTGATTCAAAAAACAGTAGAAACGTTTCATTCGCTCGATTTGCTGGTTAACAATGCAGGTGGACCACCGGCCGGGACATTTGAAACGATCAGTGACGAGGACTGGTATAAAGCATTTGAATTAAATTTACTCAGCTATATTCGTATCATTCGCCAAGCTCTTCCTTACTTAAAGAAAAACGGCGGAAAAATTGTTAACATTGCTTCCTCGTCCATTAAAGAGCCAATTCCTGGACTGCTTCTTTCCAATACGTTCCGCACAGGCATTGTTGGCTTAACAAAGACGTTAGCTCAGGAGTTTGCACCATACAATATCTTGATTAATACGGTTGCTCCAGGGAGAATTGCAACAGAACGCGTTGCCTTTTTAGATCAACTCAATGCCGAGAAACTGGGAATTTCTAAAGAAGAAGTGGAGCAGCGTGTGAAAAGTACCATTCCGCTTGGGCGTTATGGAACACCTGAGGAGTTTGCCAAAGTTGTGACGTTCCTGCTTTCTGATGCGAATTCCTATATGACGGGACAGTCGTTTATTGTTGATGGGGGAATGGTGAAGGCGATTTGATGAAATGAATGTGCTACTTTCTCTTTTGAGGGAATAAAATGAAGTATGCACCCTCAAAGAGAAAGGAGCGACAGCTTTGAAAAATAAAGTAGTGGCAGGAATTTTAGCCATTTTATTAGGCGGTCTTGGAATTCATAAATTTTATTTAGGAAAACTTGGACAGGGAATTCTTTATTTAATATTTGCTTGGACGGGGATACCGAGTATCATCGGTTTGATTGAAGGAATTCTATATTTAGTTCAATCTGATGAGGAATTCAATCGAAAGTACAATTATTATATGGAAGAGTAGAGCCTTGTAACAAGCAAGGCTTTATTTTCGTGTTAAAATGGAGAAGAAAATTTTTGGAATCATACAATTGGAAGGGGATGGAAATGGACGAGAAAACAATAGGCTTTATCGGTCTTGGCGTAATGGGAAAAAGCATGGCTCGCAATCTATTAAAAGCAGGTTATCCACTTATTGTTTATACACGTACGAAAGAAAAGGCAGCTGATTTACTGAATGAAGGGGCTGTATGGAAAGAAACAGTTGCTGCTCTTGCTAAAGAAGCGGACGTGATTATCACAATGGTTGGCTACCCGCGTGATGTAGAAGAGGTGTACTTTGGAGACAACGGAATTATTCAACATGCAAGAGAAGGTACATATTTGATTGATATGACGACTTCAACACCATCGCTTGCTGAGCGGATTTATGAAGCGGCTCAGGCAAAGAAGATGCATGCGTTAGACGCTCCTGTCTCAGGTGGTGATATTGGCGCAAGAGAGGCGCGGCTGGCGATTATGGTTGGGGGAGACGAAGCAGCCTTTCATGAATGTAAACCCATTTTTAAAGTTTTAGGAAAAAATATTGTTTTACAAGGGAAAGCTGGAGCTGGTCAGCATACAAAAATGTGCAATCAAATCGCGATTGCCACTAATATGATTGGCGTGTGCGAAGCGTTAGCCTATGCGAAACGTGCAGGGTTAGATCATGTGAAAGTATTAGAGAGCATTTCCACTGGAGCAGCAGGAAGTTGGTCGTTAAGCAACTTGGCACCGCGGATGATGGCTGGCGATTTTGAACCAGGATTTTATATTAAGCATTTTATTAAAGATATGAAAATTGCGTTAGAGGAAGCAGAAAGACTTGGGTTACAGCTGCCAGGTCTTGAACTTGCCAAAGCAATGTATGAGCAACTAGCGGTAAAAGGTGAAGAAAATAGCGGCACACAAGCGTTATATAAAAAGTATGTCGATTAAACTCAAATGAATAATTCAAATCGGTTTATCAAAAAATAAAGTCGCGCTTTTAATTCGGGTTCAAGGAGTGTGACTTTATTTATGGCAAAACGGACGAAAAAAAATGATCCACAGCAAAAAAATAAAAAGGGCTTCGATTCAAGTGTTATTGACTCTGAGTTCAGCCACGAATTTGGCAGTGCGGACACAAATAAAATTCATAAAGATAAAGCAAAAAAAGAAAAAGCATCGAAGAATAATGGAGAATACAAAGGATAAAAAGAGGGGCTGACCTCAGTATATGACCTCACGCATCATACATCATATATGATGTGTACTGATATTGTATTGTGAGGGTCTGATACTTTGTTTTTGGGTCAGCCTCGTTTTTCTGTTATTTAGAGATGGTCTTGATATATCGTTCGAGCCGGTCTAATCCTTTTTCTAATGTTTCAAGTGAATAGGCGTAGGAAAGGCGCACATAACCTTCACCGTATTTGGAAAAGGCGCTTCCTGGAACAACGGCAACTCCCGCCTGTTTAACTAAATCAAGGGCGAAATCAAAGGAAGTTTTGCCAAATTTTTTTATGGAAGGGAACAGATAAAAGGCCCCCGTTGGTTTTTCGACCTCAAGTCCCATTTCGGTTAATCGTTTGTATACATAATCGAGCCTTTTTTTATATTGTTTGCGCATATAATCGGCGTCATTAAATCCAGTTGTCAACGCTTCAAAGGCCGCTTTTTGGGAAATGGACGAAGTACAGGAAACGCTATATTGATGCACTTTTAACATATGTGTTGCCAAAAATGCTGGAGCAAACAAAAAGCCGATGCGCCATCCGGTCATTGAGTGCGATTTGCTTAAACCGTTAATCACAATTGTTTTCTCGCGCAGCCACTTGGCAATCGATTGGTGCGTACCTGCGTAAACGAGTTCACTGTAAATTTCGTCAGATAAAATCCAAATCGGCTTGTCTTTTAATAAATCGACAAGTTCTAGAATCTCTTGTTCAGATAGTGTCACGCCTGTTGGATTAGACGGATAGGGCAATACGATGCAGCGAGTATTCTCATTAATAAATGGCTCTACCAGTTCTGCTGTGAGGCGAAAACCGTTTTCACGCGTATCGACATAAACGGGTTTTGCTCCACACATCTTTATAATCGGTTCATATCCAGGATAAACGGGACCAGGTAAAATCACTTCGACATCTTCTTCTAAAATCGTCCGAAAGGCAATATCAATCGCTTGACTTGCTCCGACGGTCACAATCACTTCCTGTTCAAAATCGTATGTAAGACCATATTTTTGCTGGACAAATTCACATGCTGCTTTCCGCAATTCAGGGAATCCTGCGTTATGAGTATAAGTTGTAAAATTGTCAGCAATTGCCTGACTGCCAGCTTCTTTCACATGTTCAGGTGTTGGGAAGTCAGGTTGACCAATTGTTAAGGAAACGAGGTCAGGAGAGTTAGCGACCATATTGAAAAATTTGCGAATCCCAGAGATTTCAATGTCTTTTACACGCGAATTAACGAGATGTTCCACTAGTTGTTCATCCTTCCATCGACATTTATAGTGTATATTTTACAATGTTTCGTTCATTGGTACTAGTGAAAAAGAAAATGAAAAGTGAGTGTCTCCTTCTTAGTTTATTTGAAGAAGCCACTCACTTTATCGCTACTGCAAAGTAGAGGTAACAGTCTTCACATTCCATCATCGACTCTCGGCCCCTACATATTGTGAATATATTGCCGCTATTTCCATAAAGCGTTTTTTGTCCTCTTTCTCAATAGCATCGTCAATCAACATCTCAAGGCGTTGTTTATTAAAACGGTAGCACATTTCATCTAAAAACAACTGCGCTTCTAGCTGAAGAGTAAACCATTGCTCAGGGGATAAACCAAAGGTCACAATCTGCTTTTTCGAGTTTTTTACAAGTTTATAGCGTTTTTTATGCGTTTTCATGCTGATTCACCTGCTTGCTTCGTTTGTAAGTATCCATATTTTTCAAGTAATTTATTGTACTGAGATGATAATTCAAGGAATAATGACTTATTTCCGGTTATTAAAGCATCGTCAATTTGTTCCATTAGTTTGTTCTTTTCGTATTGGAAAAGTGCTTGCTCAATAATAAGTTGAGCTGCATGTTCGTAGCCGTTAGACTCTTCCTTTTTGACAAAGACAATCATGCCTTCATGAGGATAGTGTTTTTCATACATTGGTCATTCCTCCTTTTCGGGAAAGTTCCCTTTTTTATATTATCGTTGTTTTTTGTTTAAAAGTAAAGAATATTTAGATAAATCCGAACATAGAAATTTTTGTTAAAAGATGAAGAGTGTTTTTGTGTTGCTTCTGATCATAAACTAGGTAACGTATAATAATAAAAAAACGGTGCGGGGGGAGTGCCATGAAACAGATTGCAATGGGGCTTGTTCAATATCATTGTTGGGCAACGAAAAAATTATTAAGCTATTTGCAGGCGTTACCGCACAACGTTTTGACATGGCCAATCAACAGTTTATTTCCTAATATTGAGGCCGTTCTTGTTCATATGTTGGCAGATGATGAACTTTGGCTTGAGCGCATGAAAGGAAATGAACAAAGCGATATGGAAGAAAAATACGGTTGGCCTGTTAAACAGTTTATATTAGCATATGACCGATTTTTAGAGGATTTACGAAACTTTGTCAGTGATGTAGAAGATGTGAATGCTGTTGTCTCATATACGAACGGTAAAGGGGAAAGAGCGTCTAATACGATATTGGAGATGATTTATCATATCGTTAATCAAGGGACATATCATCGCGGAAATATTTCGGTAATGTTACATCAAGCAGGATACGATTTAATCGCTACAGATTATATTCACTTCTTAAAAGAAAATGAGGCTAACTTATTTACGGGCGTCTCTCAATAAATCATTCATTTGATTTTGTTAGAGAAGGAATATACGGATTCACATTGAAATTACGCTTATAACAATGTCTATTTTTTAAAACAGAAGGAGAGAGAAAGTATGCTGATACGTTTACTGACGAATAAAGATCGGCCGAAAGTGAAGGAGTTTTTTAAAAAACAATGGGGAAGTTCACAAATGGTGATTTCTACAGGAGTTTATCACTGTGACGAACTTGATGGATTGGTTGTGTTCGCTGATAATGGTGAAATCATCGGATTACTTACATATGTAAAGCGTGGAGAAGAGTGGGAGATTATTTCTTTAGACAGCGTGATTGAAAATAAAGGGATTGGCAGTTTATTATTACAATCTTTTGAGAAAAAAGTGAAAGAGAATGGCGGAACAATCATTAAGTTAATTACAACGAACGATAATTTGCGAGCGTTGCAATTTTATCAAAAGAGAGGATTTACAATTGCCGCGATTGTTGTAAATGCGGTAGAAAAGGCGCGGACGATCAAACCGCAAATCCCTTTTGTCGCTGAAAATGGAATTCCGATTCGTGATGAAATTATACTGCAAAAAGAGTTATCGTGTAATGGGGCGGACAGGCTTAACAGAGGAAAACGGTCGAATTACTTTGCCACTTTGTAAAAAATAAAGTGCAACTTCATCAGTGGGGGGGGGGCTTTATCCCCCACTGATGTTAGTTGAACTTATCGCACTTCTAGCGTCCGTTATCTCCCACCTGTAGAGGTGGGAATCTTACGGACGATTAGAACGGGATAAAAAGGGTTTGGCTTTCTCCCTATCAACTCATTGCTTTCGAGAGAGCCGACCCTTTTTATTTTTTCAGCTAGGCTTTTCGAATGCCGGTGAAAAAGATTATAAATGTATTTTCAAAAAGTTCTTTTAGTGGTGGTGAGCTGGTATTTGTGCACCAATAATGCAATGTTCCGAAATAAATGTGTGAAAAGGTAGAAGCGATGACATCTGTAGGCAAATCATCACGAAATTCTCCTGATGCTTGCCCTTGAGCAAACAAAGGAGAAAATATATTGATCAGCATTTGCGTATATTTGTTTTCATTTTTTTGTTTTCCATTTCCGATGATAGAAACATGAAAAAGGGATTTCATAAATTCTTGACCTAATTCTTCGGTTATGCTTACCAACTTCCTTAACAATGAATAAAGCTGATCGGTTATACTGCTAGTGTTGGCAAGATGCTGCATTTCCGTCTCGATTAAGCGCATGTACCAATCACTAATCGCATATAAAATCTCTTCTTTTGTGCGAAAGTAATTAAAAAATGTACCTTTTGCCAAACCAGCGCTTTCCGTAATTTGCATAATCGTTGTCTGATGATAGCCTTGAGATTTAAATAATTCTAGTGCTTTTTGTTGTAACAATTTCCTTATATTTTCCTTTTGTTTCTGTCTATTCATTTAAGACCCCCAAAGTCAATAGACTATATTTCCTATTATAATGGTTTTTTATGTAAAATAGAAAAATTTTTACATGATGTAAGATTTGTGGAAAATAGGCATCGTTCACTGTATAAATTAGTAGGAAATAACGCCTATGGATGTCAATGAGACAAACCGTATTGTCATATACATGAAAAAGAATGATTGTAGGAAAGGAAGGGAGAAGATGGCAAGAACGGTTTGGGGTGTTGACTCAGCGACAAAAGTAACGGAACAATTATTTTATTGTGTAAAAAATGAGTTTGGTTATCCGAAGTTTTGGGGGCGTTATTTAACAGATGTTGCGAATGTTTCGGATGGGTTGACGAAAGAGGAAATCACATTAATTCGAAATTACGGTGTGAAAATATTGCCGATTTATAATCTGTTTCGTGAAGCGGTCGGTTACAGCAATGGCCAGGTGGTAGCGCGCAATGCTGTATTTCATGCCCGCCGCCTTGGGATTCCGAAAAATAAGGCACTATTTGCTAATATTGAAGATTATTTTTCAGTCGATGAAGAGTGGATCCGTGCTTGGGTGGAGACGCTTTACCCAACTGGCTATCGTCCTGGAATTTATGCTGATCCGACCAAAGGCGATTTTGCCCAAGCGTATTGTGAAGCTGTAAAAAATAATAATCAAGTTGCTGTACAAACAATGATTTGGAGTTCTGCTCCTCGTCCTGGTACAACAAAAGAACAAAGGGCACCGAAATATAAGCCGGCTGCTCCAAACTGTAAAGCAAATGTATGGGCATGGCAATATGGGCGCGATGCAGAGGCTTGTCGGATTGATACAAATCTTGCAGATCGGCGCTTATTGGAATTTTTATATTAAGAGGTAAGAGGCTGCTCCATCCCTTAACTACAATCTATAAAGATAAATCGGCTAGAGGATAGCCTCTTTTACATATCGTTATTTTTACACTTTCAAATGGATAGACTGACCAATTATAATAAAGGTGGATTACTTTTATGAAGGAAGGACGTATTTTGTTTATGGATCAACAAAAGGGGATTTTGCTCGAAAGTGGTACAAATGAATTGGAAATTGTTGAATTTGGCATTGGCAAAAATAAGTTCGGTATCAATGTCATTAAAGTAAAAGAAATTATTAATCCGGTTCCTGTAACCAAGGTCCCGCATTCACATCATTATATCGAGGGAATTATTGAGTTGCGCGGTGAAATTCTTCCGGTTGTCGATGTAGCTAAGGCTCTTAGTTTCCCGCCTTCTGACAATCCAGCGGGCGATAAGTTTATTGTAGCCGAGTTTAATAAACAAAAAATTGTGTTTCATGTGCATGCTGTGACACAAATTCATCGCATTTCTTGGAGGCAAATCGAAAAGCCTTCACAAATGTATCAAGGTCTTGACAGCCAAATTATTGGCGTCGTTAAATTAAATGGTCAAATGATTCTTCTATTAGACTTTGAAAAAATGATTGTTGATATTAATCCAGAATCTGGAATCGATATCAACCAAGTAAAAAAATTAGGGAAGCGTGAGCGGTCCAATAAAAAACTTGTTGTGGCAGAAGATTCTCCTTTATTAAGAAAATTGCTGCATGATACGTTGGCCGAAGCTGGATATGAGCATATCGAGTTTTTTGAAAATGGGGAAGATGCGCTTGGCTATTTGCAATCCATCGTTGAAACAGGGAGAAGCATTGAGAGCGAGGTTCAGCTTGTCATAACGGATATTGAAATGCCACAAATGGATGGCCATTATTTAACCAAACGCATTCGAGAAGACGGTCGTTTGAACAAACTTCCAGTGATTATTTTCTCGTCGTTAATTACAGATGATTTGCGCCATAAAGGAGAAATGGTTGGAGCAACCGCTCAAGTAAGCAAACCAGAAATCGGTGAGCTTGTTAAAACGATTGATGAGAATATTTTATAAAAGAAAATCGAGAGGCTGCTTCATCAGCCTCTTTTTTATTAATAGCTTTCGCCTAAGCGTTTAAAAATCGGTTTTTGGTACGTTTTTTGCTTGCGTGCTGGCCCTTCACTAATGCCTGTATACGCTTGCAATAAAGATTTAGCCTGGGAAAGCGGCATTTTCGTTACTGGGTTTCGATACGCCCCATTTAACGTGCCAAGATGCGGAAGCTGCGCGAAGTCTTCTTTTGTAGGAGGAATATGAAAATAATAGTTGCCAACAGAGACGAGCACATCAGACTGTTGTTTGCTGTATTTTGGGTTTGGCGAGAAATGGAGACCAACTTTTTTAGCCTTTCCTTCGCTGATTAATTTTTCGATTGCCTTTTTCTTTAAAAGATAAAGAAAGGAAGGATTTAATGCCGTTTTCGCATGGCGGTTTACGGTAAAAATAGCCTTGGCGAGATTTTCGACTGAAGGTTCTAAACGATCCATATACAATCTCCTTTTCAAATAGCTTGTCTTATGACATTATTATACACTTTAAAAACATTTGTTTGCAAAATTTCTTAATGTTATGGACGGATGAAAACTTCTGTTCCGTTTGGTACAAGCGAAGCTAATTCTAGCACGTCTTTATTGTACATTCGGATGCATCCTTTTGATACAGCTTTTCCTATGGAAGATGGATTATTTGTGCCGTGAATACCATAATGAAGTTTCGATAAACTTAACCACATAGCACCAAATGGCCCGCCAGGATTCGGTTGACGATTGACAATAATAAAGTCGCCAACAGGTGTTGCAGTCACTATTTTTCCAACAGCAATCGGATACACATGAACGATGCTTCCCTTCTTTTTTAATGTTAACTTCCGGCGGTTGACCGAAATATGGATTGTATATGGGATAGAGCCTTTGGCAGGAAGATGAGGAATAACGATGGCTTGGCTAGGAACGAGAGTAGAAGATATGGCTAAATGATTGGCATTTAACAAAGTTTGCACGGAGGTACGATAATCCATCGCAATGGAAGAGATGGTTTCTCCTTGTTTTACAATATGTTTATACATAGGGTCCTCCTCTTTTCCGGCTTTTGGAAGCATGAACATTGGTTTAGTAAAGAGTATGATATAATAAAATAAAATTGACAATATTTTTTAAATAAAGCAAAAGGATGAAATAAAATGAAGGAGAAGTACGGTATTATTGATATCGGCTCAAATACGATGAGATTAGTTATATATGAACGTAATAAAAGCGGGCGCTTGAAAGAAGTCGGAAACGTGAAGTCTGTAGCACGGCTTCGCAATTATTTAACAGAAGATGATGTTTTAACAGAAGAAGGCATTCGCGTGCTGCTAGAGACGCTGTTAAGTTTTCAGGATATTATTCGCCATCACCAAATTCAACATGTGAAATGTGTTGCAACAGCAACGATTCGCCAGGCAAAAAACCAAAAAGATATCGTAAAATTAGTAGAAGAAACAACTGATTTTCAGATTCGTGTTTTATCGGAATACGAGGAGGCTTACTACGGCTTTCTTGCAGTAGTTAATTCAACTCCCGTTACAGAAGGAATTACAATCGATATCGGTGGGGGAAGCACAGAGTTAACATATTATAAAGACCGTCAGCTTATTGAATATTATAGCTTTCCATTTGGCGCGTTATCGTTAAAACAAAAATTCATCGCTGACAATATTCCTACACGAGAAGAATTAAGGCGACTTTCTTTCTATATTGCAGAACAGTTTCAATCGCTGCCATGGCTGTGCAATAAGAAAGTGCCGATCATTGCCATCGGCGGAAACGCACGAAATTTGGTGCAAATTCATCAATTATTAAAACAATATCCTCTTGCTGGTGTGCATCAGTATGAAATGAGTTTAAATGATATCGTTGAAGTACGCAGATTGCTGACATCGTTGACGTTTGAACAAATCCAAAAACTCGAAGGTTTGTCGAAAGACCGGGCAGATATTATTATTCCGGCCGTTGAAGTGTTTAAAACATTGTATGAAACGGTTAATGCTACTTCTTTTGTATTAAGCCGCAAAGGATTGCGTGATGGTATATTTTATGAAGAATTTTTTCGCACACCGATTTTCCCTAACGTTCTTGAAGAAAGTTTTTTTGAGCTAGCGGAAGACTATAATATTAATTTAGATAATGTACGTCATGTCAACAAATTGCTCATTCAGCTTGTAGAACAAATTCGTTACCTGAATTTATATCCGCTTACCAACGATGATATACGCGATTTAAAGCGAGCAGCCTACGTATTTTATTTAGGGCAATATATCGATGAAGAATCAAGCAGCCAACATACATTTTATATTTTAGCAAATCGCACGATTGATGGTTTGATGCATAAAGAACGGTTAAAACTTGCACTTATCGCTTCTTATAAAAATAAAACTGTTTTTAAACAATATATAGAGCCGTTTCAAAATTGGTTTACACGCGATGAACAAAAAAAATTGCGGTTTCTTGGAGCGTTATTAAAGTTTGCATACAGTTTGAATGAAACAAAACGGAATATTGTTCATGCTGTTCATTTAGAAAATAATACTAGCACAGTCATTATGCATGTTTTTTGTCGTGGTAATTGGAAGGCGGAGGAATATCAGGCAGAAAAGAATAAAAAGCATTTAGAGAAAGTATTGAAGCAGAAGATTGAGTTGTGTTTTCACTCCATTGACTAAATATTTTTATTTAAAAACCGAAAAGCGGTATAGTAAATTCATCCCTGTTGCATTTTATCTAAAAAAGAGGGGGAGTGGTCAATAATGGCAGAACAGCGAGTTGAATTAAACAATCCGCGCTATTATAACAACCGTGAACTAAGTTGGTTAGCGTTTAATGAGCGTGTGCTTCAAGAGGCGTTTGACAAACGCAATCCATTGCTGGAACGCTTGAAATTTCTAGCTATCTTCAGCTCTAATTTAGACGAATTTTTTATGGTTCGTGTTGCAGGTTTGAAAGATCAAGTAAAGGCGGGGTTTAATAAGCCAGAAAATAAGGCGGGATTGACACCAAAACAACAGTTGTCGAAGATTTCGCTCAAGGTACACGAACTCGTCGAGTTACAATATCAAATTTATAATGACGTGTTAATGCCAATGTTAAACGAGGAAAATATCTATCTGCTTTCAACGAATGAACTAACAGACGAGCAAAAACAATATTTGCGGAACTACTTCGTTGAACAAGTATTTCCAGTGTTAACCCCAATGGCAGTAGATGCCTATCGCCCGTTTCCAATGTTGTTAAATAAAAGTTTAAATTTAGCGATCTTACTTGAACTTGAAGACAATAAACAAGGTGTCGAAAGACAAAAGAAGCTAGCAATCGTCCAAGTTCCTTCCGTCTTGAATCGCTTCATTTCATTGCCTTCTAATGATGGACGTTTATGTTATGCTTTACTTGAGGATGTTATTACTGCCCATATACATATGTTGTTCAAAGGATACAAAGTTGTTTCTGTTACGCAATTTCGCATTACGCGAAACGCAGATTTAACAATCCATGAAGAAGGTGCCCGTGATTTATTGAAAGAAATTGAAAAAGAATTAAAAAAGCGAAAATGGGGAGCTGCTGTTCGACTAGAAATGAGAAAAAATGATCATGATAAGTTCATTTTACATTATTTGTTAGATGAACTTGAAATTCATGAAAAAGACATTTATGAAATCGACGGGCCGCTTGATTTAACGTTTTTATTTAATTTTTATAAGGAGTTGTCCAAGTTTAAAGAGCATTTAGTATATGAGGCGTTGATTCCACAACCTCCAAAGGATTTAGGCTCAGATGAGGATATTTTTGAAAAAGCGGCAGAACAAGATATTCTCCTACATCATCCATATGAATCGTTTGAACCGGTTATTGATTTTGTTTCCGATGCTGCAGATGATCCGGATGTATTAGCGATTAAACAAACTCTTTATCGTGTCAGCGGCGACTCGCCGATTATTGAAGCGTTAAAGCGGGCGGCAGAAAATGGGAAGCAAGTCACAGTACTTGTGGAACTAAAGGCGCGTTTTGATGAAGAAAAGAACGTCCAGTGGGCAAAAGAGCTAGAAAAAGCGGGCTGCCACGTTATTTATGGTATTACTCACTTAAAAACCCATAGCAAAATTACGCTTGTCGTGAGGCGGAAAAATGAAAAAATTGAAAGGTTTGTTCATTTAGGTACAGGTAATTACAATGATGCGACAGCGAAAGTGTATACAGATTTAGGACTTATTACTGCCAATAAAGAAATTGGTGAAGATGCGACAAACTTTTTCAATTATTTAAGCGGGTATATGGAAAAACCGGATTTTCATCATTTATCTGTCGCGCCGTTTGACATTCGCCGCGATTTTATTAAGTTAATTGAAGAGGAAATTCGCTTCCATAAACAATACGGAAATGGTAGAATTATCGCGAAAATGAACGCGCTGACAGATAAAGAGCTCATTATGAAGTTGTATGAAGCATCACAAGCGGGTGTAAAAATTGATTTAATTGTTCGCGGAATTTGTTGTCTGCGCCCGCGTATTCCGGGGGTAAGCGAAAATATACGAGTACGCAGCATTGTCGGTCGATTTCTTGAACATAGTCGGATCTATTATTTTCATCACAATGGAGAAGATAAAGTATTTTTATCATCAGCAGACATGATGACGCGGAATATGGAAAAGCGTGTGGAAATTTTGTTCCCTATTTTTGCGGAACATTTGAAAAAGCGAATTATGAAAATATTATCGATTATGCTTTCTGACAATGTAAAAGCGCGGGAACAAGATGAGCATGGTAATTATCATTATGTGGAGCGTCGTGAGGGAGAAGAAGAAATCGACAGTCAATTAGTGTTATTCAGCATGGCCTATAATGTAAATGAAGATGAGGAATAAGGAAGCCCGGGGGAAGTATGGGCTTCTTTCTCTTTGGTAAAAAGGGGGGATCATGATGAAACCAACTTGGAAAATGGGTCTTGCTGTTGCTTCTGGCGGAGCAGCTGGCGCGTTATGTCGTTATATTTTAGGAATATACTTTCCTTTATCTACTTTACTGGCGAATATAGCAGGCTCATTTCTTCTTGGAATTGTTACAGCCTATTCAACCCAAAACAAAATAAAAGATTGGATAAAAATGGGTGTCGGTACCGGTTTTTGCGGTGGGTTTACAACGATGTCAACGTTCAGCAAGGAAACGTTTGAACTGTTGGCAGGAGGAAATTGGCTGAAAGGGATTCTTTATATCATCACATCATTAGTTGGTAGTCTTCTTTTTTGCTCGCTTGGATTCTTAATCGGTACAAAGAGAAATGAAGGGTGAAACATAATGGAAATCATGATCACTATTTCCTTAGCAGGAGCGCTTGGGGCATACTGTCGCTATTTATGTAGTATGTGGTTAGGGAAGACCAACTTTAAATCGTTGCCGCTAGCCATCTTACTGGTTAACTGGTCGGGTTCATTGGCATTTGGAATGGTAACAGGGATATCTGCCAAGTATGAAATAGCCGTTTCCCAAGCATTAACGGTTGGTTTTTTGGGGGCGTTTACCACATTTTCAACGTTTAGTGTAGAAGCAGTTCAGCTGTTAATAAGCAAACAGTATAAGACAGCAATCGCTTATATTATACTGTCCATATTTGGAAGTATTATTTTGTTTTCGCTTGCTTACTTGGGAATAAGGAGCTGACCCAATAAGTGTCTCACCTCATGTACATTTCACAATGTGGTTATGTCCTAATATATTGTGTTTTGGGGTCTGACACTTTGCTTTGGGTCAGCTTCTTTGATGTTTTAACGTAAAGACGGTTAATTCAGGAAGAGAGAAAAAACGAAACGGCATTCTTGTTGTTCCTAGACCACGGTTTACATATAACGTTAAATCATTAATTTTATAGAAACCTTCGTAGTATTGCACAGCCAGAGGCGGAGTAACAAGAGGGCCTAGGAGCGGAATTTGTATTTGCCCTCCATGGCTGTGTCCTGAAAGTTGTAAATGAACCGGAAAAGAAGCAGTAATATTGGCACCGTCTGGTTCGTGTAGCAAAGCAATAGTATATGTGTTTGGAGGAATATCTTTTATCATGGCGGAGAAGTTCGGCTTGCCAAGCATCATATCATCAAGGCCGGCAATCGCAATTTTACTTTTATCGAAAAGTTCAATGATGACATGTTCATTGATGAGCGTTTTAAAATTTGCTTTGTTCATAATGTCTAAATAAATCTCGGTGCCATAGCCGCCATGATCGTGGTTTCCATAAATGCTAAATTTTCCGAGACGTGCTTTAATCTTTTTAAGAATAGGAATAATTTGCTTCGTGTTCGGATATTTATTCGGTTCATCAATTAAATCCCCGGTGAAGACAACAAGATCCGGATTGAGTTCGTTGATTTTAAGGACAATACGCTCTAATTGTTTTAAATCATAAAAATGACCGAGATGAGTGTCGCTAAATTGGACAATTTTTACACCATCAAAACTTTTTGGAATTAGCGGATGGGAAATCATATGGCTGGTTGTGACAATCTGTTTCGGTTCGATGAATCGTGCATATAAATAACCGATTGATGTAAATACAAAGCCGCTAACTATAAACGAAAGGCTTTTTTTTAAAAATTGCCTTCGTGTATATATTTGTTTCGTTTTTTTATCCCGCTCGGTTACCATTTTATTATTCATGTATTCCACTCCGTATGACCTTTCACAATTGCTTTATTAATTATATATGGAAACCGTCAAAGTGAAAAGCGGCAAAGGTATGAAAGAAATATTAGAAAATTTTGTCTATTTATAGTAAGATGTAAATGAATGAATAATCAGTCATTTGTTAGGGGGAGAGCGATGAACGGAAAGGTGATTATTGTTACGGGTGGTTCAAGTGGAATGGGCAAATATATGGCGAAGCGATTTGTACAGGAAGGGGCTAATGTCGTTATTACGGGAAGAAGATTAGAGGCTTTAGAAGAAACAAAAAAAGAAATTGAATCAAAGGCAGGAAAAGTGCTGCCGATTCAGATGGATGTGCGTGACCCTGAACTTGTTGCGGAAATGGTTAGACGCACGGATGAAGAATTTGGACGAATTGATGCCCTTATTAACAATGCGGCAGGAAACTTTATTTGCCCAGCCGAAAAACTTTCGATTAACGGCTGGAATAGTGTCATTAATATCGTTTTAAACGGAACTTTTTATTGCAGCAGAGAAATAGGAAACTACTGGATTAATAAGGGCCAGAAAGGATCGATTATCAATATGATTGCGACATATGCATGGAATGCTGGAGCAGGTGTGATCCATTCGGCCTGTGCCAAAGCGGGAGTATTGGCAATGACAAGAACGCTTGCTGTCGAGTGGGGAAGAAAGTATGGTTTCCGCGTCAATGCTATTGCTCCAGGACCGATTGAACGGACGGGGGGAGCAGAACGGCTTTGGGAGTCAGAAGAGGCTGCGCAGCGAACGTTAAATAGCGTTCCGCTTGGTCGTTTAGGTACACCAGAGGAAATTGCTGCACTTGCTTCATTTTTGCTTTCCGACGAAGCAGCGTACATTAACGGTGAGTGCATTACGATAGACGGTGGACAGTGGTTGAATCAATACCCATTTTAAAAAAAGGGGCTGACGAAATAGTCAGCCTCGCTTTTTTAAGTGATTCATAAATGAACGAGTCTTATTAAGAACGGCAGAAAAGCTACTTAAATAAACCTACTTTATCTGGATTTTATTGGTTAATAAATACACCTGCTTGTTAACCTGATAATGGCTAAGAAAATCAGCTCATCAAGGATGGAATGTGTTATAATAATGCGAAAAACAGCGAGAATGGCAAAAGGAGGTATAAGCCTTGGATCCGCTTGATATTATGACCCATTTGCACGAGGTCATTCCGCATTATCAGGCGATATTTAGTGCGGATGAGCACTGTGTTATTGGTTATGAAGTGTTAGGGCGATTTCGCATCGGTGAAGATGTTGTCAGTCTCGGTCCGTTTTTTCAAGATGAGACGATTCCGGAAGAATTTCGAGCGGAAGTGGATGAGGTTGTCACATCAAAATCGCTTGATTGCTTGTTAGCTTCATCTGATTCGTCTACACTCATTTTTATTAACCGCGATGCGAATTTACTCATGTTGGACCGTGGAGAATCTTTTTTACAAATGTTGCTACATTATCAAGAAAAAGGATTGTCGCTTGAACGAATTGTGCTGGAAATTACAGAACATCATTTTAAAGGAGACATCCATCAATTAAGTCATTTATTAACATATATGCGTACATATGGAATAAAAATAGCGGTAGATAATATTGGAAAAGAGAGCAGCAATTTAGACCGCATCGGTTTGTTGTCACCTGATATTTTAAAAATTGACTTAGGGGAATTGCGCAAAACATCTGTCAATGATTCTTACCATGATGTGTTGTATTCCATTTCTTTATTAGCAAGGAAAATCGGGGCAACTTTATTGTATGAGGACATTGAATCGGCTTTTCAGCTGCAATATGCTTGGCGCAATGGCGGCCGTTATTATCAAGGGTATTATTTAGCTAAACCAGCTGCCCATTTATTAGAACGAGATTATTTAAAAGAACGATTGCGTCAAGAGTTTCATCAGTTCATTCAGTATGAGAAGAAAAAGCTGCAAACGCTATATAACATTTCCGAGCAATTTCAGCAGCGCTTGACGGTCTTATTAAACAAATATAAAAAGGTGAGCGATTTTAATGAATTAATCTGCTTTCTTGCCGAAGAGTTAAGCGACAGCAGCTTTCGAATTTACATTTGTGATGAAGATGGATTTCAACAATCAGCGAACATTTTTAAAAATAAGGAAAAATGGGAATTACAACCTCAGTATTATATGAAAAATTGGAGTTGGCGTCCATATTTTTTAGAAAATATTTTCCGAATGCGTTCACGGAAACGCGGCATCCTTTCTGACTTATACAGCGATATTGAAACAGGAGAAACGATTCGGACATTCTCCTATCCAATCGATGAAAAACATTATTTGTTTATTGACCTTACTTATGATTATTTATTTGAAAATGATGGCCACCTATGAATGAATAAATTCGCCTCCATGTGGGAAAGTAAGCGTGAGGTGAATTAATGATGATACAGTTTGCGCTAGTCATGTCAGTTGTTGCTTTCTTAATTGCTGCGGTAGGATTCATTTACACGTACTCGATTGGAAGAAATCAAAAATTACAAGGAGAGTATGATACAGAGATCAATGAAAAAGTACAGGAGCACCCATATTTGCGTAATCCTGTATTTTTGGCATATATCATTGTCGGCGGAGTAGCGATTATTTCCATTATTTATTTTGCTCTCACTTATAGCTGGTAACAAGACGAAAATGAAAGAGGCTGACCCATAAGCGTCTAACCACACGTGAACTCCACAATATATAGCTTATTTATCCAATGTTATGTTCTATATATTGTGTTGCGGGTTGACACTTTACCATGGGTCAGCCTTTTTATTTAGAGCTACAGGCCTAAAATTTTTTCTAATGCCGGCAAATCAAATCCGGTCACAACCTCATCACCTATAACAATTGTAGGAGTGGAATATGAACGGTAAACATTGATTAAACGATGGCGTGCCGCTTTGTCTTTCGAAACGTCGAATTCCTCGAAATCAATTTGATGATGACGTAAAAATTCTTTCACCACTTTACATGGCGGACAGTCTGGCTGTGTATATACGGTAACTTTTTTTTCGTTCATCGCTTTCCTCCATCAATAGATGTCAATTTTATGATAAAAGTTTTTCAATCATCTCAAATTGTAGATGAAATCGTATATAATGTCACGCGAAAAAAGTGAAGGAGAGAATCATTAATTGGTGGCTTATTTTTATTACCGCTTTAAAAATGGGCTTGACCTCTTTTGGCATCAGGGTCTGTATTTTCATGAAGAATACGTGAAGCATCGGAAATGGCTTGATGAAAAAAACAGGTGCCGATTTAGTGGCTTTTTGTCAGTTTTTGTCTCGGTCCTGTCAGCAGTTAAGTTGGCAGCGCTATCGATACAATGTGCGGCAGCATCTTTTTATAAAAAAGGAAATGGAAAGAATCCTTTTTTGAGAAGGGTGTATTCTAAATAAAAGAAGGTCCCTTTGCTAAAGAAAGGAGAGGTTTAATGTCGCAACTGTTAGGGATTATTAAGCGATTAATGAATATGCAGGAGCAACAAGGAAGCGGAAATGAACCACTGCAGCGACATTTCGAAGTGAATGGTGAAAAAAGATGTAGTGTTACGTATCAGGTAAAGACTGATACATTTATCCTCGAAGTGTATGAAAAAGGCAGTAAACCGAAATATTATCAATTTGATAATATTGACATGATTGCGATTGAAATTTTTGAATTATTACAAATGTGAGGCGAAAATAAGTGAACAAACCAGTAGTTATTTGTCCAAATTGCCATAAGCAAGCGTATTTGGAAGAGGTTTTGACCGCTCAGGCGAATCAAAATGTTATTTATACATGTCCAGCTTGTCAGTTTATGCTGCGAAATATTCATACAAGCAAAGGATAAAGAGGTTGTCTTCACAAAGAGTCAGCCCCTCAACCGCGATAATTCAGGATAATAACAGCGTTTGAGGGGGCAGACTTTTATGAGACAGCCTCCTATTTTTATATATATCTTTAATTTTTTAGCATATGTATATAAGTAAGACACTCACGAACAATGAAGGAGTGGCAAAATGGATTTTAATACGTTTTTTAATACTATAGAAAGTAAAATGTCATTTGAAATCGTGATGGAGCGGTTAAAACAATTTATCCAAATAGCTCCGAAACATCATTACGTTTTATCAATCGGCACAGATTCACATGTGTACAAAAATGAAACTCGTTTCGTCACTGCGATTCATTTACATCGAGTTGGAAAAGGAGCTTGGGGGTGCGTACACTCACATATCATTCCGCGTGCCATTCGCAATGTTCGTGAAAAAATTTCATATGAGACGATGTTGAGTCAAGAAGTAGCTTACTTGTTTATTTCCGAACGACTAGGAGAACTGATTGAATTATTAGTTCCTTATAAGCGCGATGGAGCTGACCTTACTTTTCAAATTCATCTTGATATTGGACGAAAAGGAACAACGAAGGAATTCATTCGTGAAATGACAGCAAAAATAGCTGCAATGGGAATTGAACCAATCATTAAACCAGAAGCGTACGCAGCATTTAGCTATGCTAATAGATACACAAAATAATAGTAATAGAAAAAACATTTGTTATTAAAGAAAAACACATTTCAAAAAAGGAAGGGAGAAACAGTGATGGGAAAAGCATTGCTTGAACAGCTATCGGCCGAAGAACAAGAACTACTGCTCCATCTTTTGTTCAATCAACACTATGCTCTTGAGTTAGTCAGCTGCGAACTTTATGACATTGAAAACGGCCATAAACAAGTGGAGGAAACACATTACAAAAAGCTAATAAAGCTATATGACCGACTGAGAGAGACATTGATGTAAACATAGGAAAAGGCTGACCCTAAAACAAAATGTCAGACCCTACAGTGGAATACACGTGAGGTCAGACACTGATGGACCAGTCTTTTTAAATTTTATAAAAACGCTTTCTTCCTTGCTGTAATACAATATTACTAAGAAATGTTGTAAATGTGATAAACTATATAAAGAGAAAAAGTTTTATAGAAAGATGTTCGGAAGAAAGGCGGAAGCAGCATGATTAGTTTTGACAGCAAGGAATTTTTAGATAAAAAAGTTGCGCAATTTCTTATCCCTTCTGATAAGGTAGCGCATGTACAAATCGGTAATTACTTAGACCATGCTTTATTAGTGTTAACGAAGACCGGCTATTCAGCGATTCCAGTATTAGACTCATCGTACAAATTGCATGGACTCATCAGTATGACAATGATTATGGATGCAATTTTAGGTTTGGAAAGAATTGAATTTGAACGGTTAGAAAAAATGAAAGTGGAAGAAGTGATGAACAAAGATATTCCGCGGCTATTGTTACATGACCATGTAATGAAAGGATTAGAACTCGTTATCAATCATCCATTTGTCTGTGTCGAAAATGAGGATGGTTACTTTGAAGGTATTTTTACAAGACGAGAAGTATTGAAGCGGCTGCACAAACAAGTAAGGCGTTTAAACCATTATGTTTAATGATAATAGAGGCTGTCTCCAAGGCAACAGACTGCTTAACTACAATAGGGCACTGATAAATATTGTATCGTTTGAAGCAGTCTAGCCTATATGACAGCTTCTTTTAACATGTTCACCGAGAAGTCTCCCACCTCTAAACAACGTGTAGGTGGGAGAGGTTCATTTTGCAACCTTTATAACTAGTTCAATAATCAAAAGCATTGTTACCGTATTTAAAATCATTTGTAAGTGGTGCTTTTTTAATTTATTGGCGAGACGAATAGAAGTTTGCGCTCCGATTAGCGAGCCTGCTGCTAAAAAAACAGCGACTTTCCAATTAAAATGACCGGCAGATAAATAGGCGAAAAAGGCACCGCAGCAACTAAGAAATGTTTGAAATCTCGTAAAGGCGATGGCTGATAAATATTCAAATCCATTGCGCAAGTATGCATACATTAACAGCGTACCCTGCCCAGGTCCAAACATTCCGTCATAGACCCCGATTCCATACAGTATAGGATATAGCTTTTTAGGAATGATGGTAGCAGTTTGAAGGTCATTTTTCTGTTTTTTAAGCAGTTGCAAAGCTAGCGCAAAACTTAGCAAGCCGATCGCTATGAATGTCATTGTTTTTTCGGGCAAAGCTGAAGCGATGATTCCCCCGGTTATCCCGCCGCCGAGGCTAATCGGAATCAGCCAGACCGCTTTCCGCCATTCAATTTTCTTTTGACGGAGCAAAACAAAAAAGCTGGAAAAGGAGCTGAACATATTTGAAAACTTCGCTGCTGCGATAGCTTGATGGATCGGAATTCCCGTTATGAGCATCGCCGGCATTCCAATTAATCCGCCACCTCCTGCAAGCGTTCCGATGAAAGACGTAGCAAATCCGATAACAATAAGTAATAAAAAATCCACTATTCTCTTCTCCTTTCTCGATTTGTTTCTAAAATTATTGTATGTAAATTTGTTTGATAATGAAATTTCAAAAAAATTAGTATATACTATAAGAAAAACTTATTAAAAGGTGAGATTGTGAACTTTTCTGAATACGAGGTTCTCGTTGTTTTGGCAGAAGAACTCAATATGCGAAAAGCAGCTGACCGTCTGTTTATATCGCAGCCAGCTTTATCGCAGCGTTTGCAAACGATTGAGCGAAATTGGAATATAAAAATTTTTTTGCGCTCGCAGCGAGGATTAACATTAACACCAGCTGGAGAGAAAATTATTGCGCTCGCAAAAGAAATAGTAACGAGCACGAATCGAGTGAAAGATGAGCTTGAGCAGTCTGAAGGTAAGATATACGGGACATTAAAGCTTGCAGCTGCTTCGATTATCGCTCAACATTGGCTTCCTGATGTGTTGAAAGACTTTACAGCAACGTATCCGCGCGTAAAAATTTCACTTATCACTGGTTGGACAAGCGAAATGATGACGGCTATGTATGAAAGCGATGTACACGTCGCTATTGTTCGCGGCCGGCCGGAATGGAGCGGAATGCTCCGCCGTTTATTTACAGAGCAGTTATTTTTAGTTGATAAGGAAATTCAACGATTAGAGGATGTTTTCATAACGGAACGACCGTTTATCCAATTTAAAAGCGATTCAACATATCACCAACAAATTCAATATTGGTGGTATGAACGATATCGTACTTTTCCGCAGCGAACGATTGTTGTAGATCAAATTGAGACTTGTAAGCAGTTGGCCTATGCAGGAATTGGTTATGCGATTTTGCCAGAGATTGCGATTAAAGAAATTGGTAATGATATGATAAAAATTCCGCTGACTGATCAAAAAGGTCAACTGATGACAAGGGATACATGGCTCATTGGTTCTGAATTGTCGTTTCAACTGCCACAAGTGCAAGCGTTTATCCGTATCATCGATAAGCACACCGCCTGATTTTTAGCTTGTCAACTTTATTGTAGTTTGCTAAAGTGAAAAAGAAGAAAGCATAGGGAGGAAGTATATATGAAAATGATGGATGCCAATGAGATTATTTCGTTTATTCAAAATAGTAAAAAAGCAACACCAGTTAAAGTATACATAAAAGGAAATCTAGAAGGAATCGATTTTGGAGCAAGCGCAAAAACTTTCATTACTGGCAATACCGGGGTTGTGTTTGGCGAATGGCAAGAAATCCAAGCAGCTCTTGAGGCGAATAAAGATAAAATTGAAGATTATGTTGTTGAAAATGACCGCCGCAATTCTGCTATTCCGTTGTTAGACTTGAAAGGAATTAAAGCTCGCATTGAGCCGGGCGCAATCATTCGTGATCAAGTCGAAATCGGCGACAATGCCGTTATCATGATGGGAGCTGTTATTAACATCGGAGCGGTTGTTGGAGAAGGTACAATGATTGATATGAATGCAGTGCTTGGCGGCCGTGCAACAGTTGGTAAAAACTGCCACGTTGGCGCAGGTGCCGTATTAGCAGGTGTGATTGAACCACCTTCTGCAAAGCCTGTTATTGTAGAAGATGATGTTGTAATCGGTGCGAATGCTGTTATTTTAGAGGGAGTAACCGTTGGAAAAGGTGCCGTTGTTGCGGCAGGAGCCGTTGTTATTGAAGATGTTCCGCCATATACGGTAGTTGCGGGTGTGCCAGCACGTGTCATTAAACAAATTGACGAAAAAACAAAAGCAAAAACAGAAATTAAACAGGAACTTCGCCAATTATAAGAAAAGCGGAGGCGCCGCGATTAGCCTTCGAAGCCAAATGTTCTTCACTCGCAGAAGTGCCTAACACTTCGAGAGTGAAGGTTATTTGGCACAGAGAGCTAGGTGCCGGAGCTAGACAATAAGAAAAGCGGAGGCGAGCGTTAAGCCAAAAACATGTAAGCGTGGATTTATTCCACGCTTTTTTACAAGGAGGAAATGAATGTGGAGCAACTAAATCGCTTTGTGGAGATTCGTCGCGATTTACATAAAATTCCCGAGTTAGGTTTTCAAGAATTTAAAACACAGCAATATTTGCTCAATTATATTGGAACATTGCCACAGGAACGTTTAGAAGTAAAAACTTGGAAAACAGGGATTTTTGTTAAAGTGCGCGGGACAGAGCCTACCAAGATGATTGGTTATCGAGCGGATATCGATGGGTTGCCTGTTAGCGAAGAAACAGGCTTACCTTTTGCTTCGGAGCACGAAGGAAAAATGCATGCATGCGGCCATGATTTTCATATGAGTATTGCGCTTGGAGTGTTGACTCATTTTGCCCACCAGCCAGCGAAAGATGATTTATTGTTTGTATTCCAGCCTGCAGAAGAAGGGCCGGGCGGTGCTTTACCGATGTTAGAAAGCGAGATTATGCAACAATGGAAGCCGGATATGATCATTGCGCTTCATATTGCTCCTGAATATCCTGTTGGCACCATTGCCACAAAGGAAGGTCTATTGTTTGCCAATACTTCTGAGTTATTTATCGACTTAAAAGGCAAAGGGGGGCATGCGGCATTTCCGCATTTAGCGAACGATATGGTTGTTGCTGCTTGTTCGCTTGTAACGCAGCTTCAGTCCATTGTATCGCGCAATGTCGATCCGCTTGATAGCGCTGTTATTACAATTGGGAAAATTTCTGGGGGCACGGTGCAAAATGTAATCGCTGAACATGCTCGGCTTGAAGGAACGATTCGTACCTTATCAGCAGAGTCGATGAAAAAGGTAAAAGAACGAATTGAAGCAATTGTCAAAGGAATTGAAATCGGCTACCAATGTGAAGCGACAATTGATTACGGCTCTATGTATTACCAAGTATATAATAATGAACAGTTGACAAATGAATTTATGAGCTTTGTTAAGGAGCATACAAATGTTGAAGTTGTTCGTTGCAAAGAGGCGATGACAGGCGAAGACTTTGGATATATGCTCGCGCAAATTCCTGGGTTTATGTTTTGGTTAGGAGTTCATTCACCATACGGTCTTCATCATGCGAAACTTTCCCCTGATGAAGGTGCGATTGAAACGGCGATTCGTTTGTTAGTTTCTTATCTCACTTGGAAAGCGAATCAATAATTTGCATATTTTCTCCTTGCTTGAGACACATTACTTAAGTGAGGAGGTGGATGGACGATGGCAAAAATCGGTGTAGAACAATCATTAACAAATGTACAGGAAGCATTGAAAGCAAGAGGACATGAGGTAGTTCCGCTTCAGCAAGAAAGCGATGCAAAACGATGCGATTGTTGTGTAGTCACAGGTCAAGACTCTAATGTAATGGGCATTCAAAATGTAGTGACCGCTGGTTCAGTCATTGAAGCGAGCGGTTTAACAGCTGAGGAAGTTTGTCAAAAAGTTGAGGAAAAACTTCGCTAACAAATGGCATAGTCAGATGAGAAAAAGAACGAGGCTGTCGCATCATGAGCGAAAAGCCTCGTTTTTTATGGGTTTTTGTTCAACTCATCTAATGCTTCTTTTAAAGCTTTGCGCAGTTTGCGTTCTATTTCCCATTGAGCCATGTTTTCCGTTTTAGCAATGACACGAATAACAACTTCTGATGTCCCCAAGTTTTGTACTCCTAAAACATTTGGCCCCTCAATAATTTTTGGTTCCTGTTTTGCAAGAAGATTGCATGTATTTTGCAGCGTTTTAATGGCTTCATCAATGTTTTGCTCGTAAGGAATACTTATGTCGACAAGGGCGCGCATGTTTCCGCGCGAATGATTACTTAATGTTGTAATCATACGATTCGGAATATAGTGTAAGGTGCCGTCAAAGCTGCGAATTTGTGTGGTCCGAAGACCGATTGATTCAACGATGCCGGAAAAATTACCTGTGGTTACATAATCTCCAACATCAAGCTGTTTCTCAAGCAATAAAAAGAATCCTGTAACAACATCGCTGACAAGTCCTTGGGCACCAAATCCGACAGCTAAACCAACAACACCGGCTCCTGCTAAAATCGCGGTTGCTTTAATGTTGAAAGTTTGTAATATCATTACGGCAAAAATAAACGCAAGTGTATAGGAAAAAATATTCGATATTAGAGACTGTAATGTTCGACTTCTCCCATTAGATATATTCTGATGCTCTTTAATGCGTTCGAATGAATGATGAATCAATTTCATTCCAAGTTTTTTAATCGTTATGTAGACAATGTAGATCGCGAGCAGCTTTAGAATAATAATGCCGAATTTGGTAAAAATTGAAGACCAATCAACATTCCACTCATTCCAATTCATATTTTTCACGCCTTCTTTCTTTTGTTAGAACACATATTAGTTTTTTACAAGACAACAAAAACATATACATAAACAATTTGACCCACAGGAAAAGTGCTAATTGTTTTGTTCTAAAACTAAAAAATGTTAAACTTGTTTTAGAGAATTTGTTTAAAGATAAGATGTCTAGGGAATATTTAAATTGGAGCAGTCAGGAAATAAAAAATTAATATTTATTTAAATTAATTATCATTTAATATTGACTAAAAATACTTGTATCTATTATAATTCTAAGTGAAATGATGTTATTTAATTGAGAAAATCATTGATGCTTTTCTCAATTAAAAATATTTTAGGAGGGATACATATGGCAGAACGTATGGTAGGTAAACAAGCTCCACGTTTTGAAATGAAAGCTGTTTTACCAAACGGTGAATTTGGTAAAGTAAGCCTTGAAGAAAACATGAAAAATGGTAAATGGACAGTTCTATTCTTCTATCCACTAGATTTCACATTCGTATGCCCAACAGAAATTACAGCAATTTCTGACCGCTACGATGAGTTCGAAGATTTAGATGCAGTTGTAATCGGTGTATCAACTGACTCTGTATATTCTCACCAAGCATGGATTAAAACTCCACGCTCAGAAAATGGTCTTGGCCAAATCAAATATCCATTAGCAGCAGACACTAACCATGCTGTTTCTCGTGACTACGGCGTATTAATTGAAGAAGAAGGTATCGCTCTTCGCGGCTTATTCATCATCGACCCAGAAGGTGAATTAAAATACGCAGTAGTTCACCATAACAACATCGGTCGTGACGTTGATGAAGTATTACGCGTTCTTCAAGCATTACAAACTGGCGGTCTTTGCCCAGCAAACTGGAAACCAGGTCAGGCAACTCTTTAATGGATAAAGTGAAACTTCATCAGTGAGGGATTCTTCATCCCCCACTGATGTTAGTTGAGCTTATCGCACTTCTAGCGTCTATTATCTCTCACCTGTGTGGGAGTTGTACGGACGATTAGAACGGGATAAACAAGCATAGAAAAGGTCTAACGTAATGTTAGACCTTTTATCGTACATAATAACAGGGGAAGTCGTCTGCTTTTTCGAAGCTGAAGGAAGCGAGGCGACGAGCTTGAACAATATGGAGGGATTAAATATGAGATTGCGTGAGCCAATGCCGGAGTTAACAGGAGCAACTGTTTGGTTAAATGGAGAAGTGACGAAGGAACAATTAATAGGGGAAAAACCGACGCTTATTCATTTCTGGTCCGTTAGCTGCCATCTTTGTAAAGAAGCGATGCCTCAAGTGAACGAATTCCGTGATCGATATAAGGATGAACTGAATGTTGTTGCGATTCATATGCCGCGTTCAGAAAATGATTTAGATATCGAGCAAGTAAAGAAAGTGGCAGAGGAGCATGGAATTACCCAGCCAATTGCCGTGGATAATGAGCATAAAATAACAGATGCGTTTGAAAATCAATATGTTCCTGCTTACTATGTATTTGATGCTGAAGGAAAACTCCGTCATTTCCAAGCGGGCGGAAGCGGCATGAAAATGCTAGAAAAACGCGTCAACCGCGTTCTTGAGGAAAATAAGAAAACAGAATAGAAATCATAAAAGAAGCTTGACCAATAAAGTGTCTGACCTCACTCGCAATCGATCATACATTGATCTCTTATATATTTTGGCTGCGAGATTAGACACTTTATTTGGGTCAGCTTTTTTTATGTTGTTTGTAACCATTATTCACCTAAAAACGTCAATTATAGTAAAAATATAAAATTAAGGTGATTACATGAAATGGGGAAAAATCCTGCTTGTTGGTCTGATGGTTTTCATGAGCATAGCTGGCTGTTCATCAAGCAAGAAGGAAGAAGCCAGTAGGGGATCAAAATCGATGGAAGATATAGCTAGCACAGAACAGCAAGAAATGGAGACGGAAACAGATGAGCAAAATTCGGAACAACAAGTGATCAAATCCGAAAAGAAGATGGTTATTTATCATGCAGAAATTCGTATGGAAGTAAAAGAGTTTCAAAAAGTTCAGCAAACGATTGAGCAGCTTGTGCAAAGTCAAGGTGGCTACATCGTTCAAGCGAATGTTTATGAAAGTGAAGATCATCGTTTAGAGGGTACAGTGACGACACGTATACCTCAAGCGAAGTTTCAAACGTTTTTAGGGCAATTGGAAAAACTCGCGATGAAAGTTCATTCTCGTCATGTTACAGGTCAGGATGTAACAGAAGAATTTGTTGACTTAGAGTCAAGACTAAAATCGAAACAAGCGGTTGAAGAAAGGCTTTATCAATTTTTGAAAGAGGCGAAAGATACAAAAGACTTGCTCGCCATTTCGAACGATTTAGCAAGAGTGCAGGAAGAAATTGAACAAATTAAGGGAAGAATGAAGTATTTACAAAATCAATCGGATTTATCGACGGTTACGATTCACCTTTTTGAAAATAAAGTAATTGTTCCAGATTTAGAGAATAAGGATTTAAATACATGGGAAAGGACGAAAAAACAGTTTATATCGAGCGTTAATCTTTTGCTTTCATTGTTTTCAGGTCTTGTTGTATTCATCATTGGCAACTTACCTATTCTCGTTGTATTCATTCTTCTAATTAGTTTATTGATTTTCTTTGGAAAAAACATCGTAAAACAGAAAAAGCAATAGTAGTAAAAAGCTGGAGATCGGAAAAATTCTCCAGCTTTTTTACATAAATATCTTTGTGATGTTTGTCACAAAAAATTCATGTTCACCTTATCCGAAAAGCGGATCATGGGTTTACAATATTAATACAGTGAAAACTGGAGAGGAGTGAATGATAGATGGAATTCGATAACGTGATGTTAGCGAGATTATTAACGACGACAACACTCGCTTTTCATATCATTTTCGCAACGATTGGTGTTGGTGTACCAGTAATGATTTCCATTGCCGAATATATTGGCATTAAGCGTAAAGACCCGCATTATTTATTGTTGGCACGACGCTGGACGCGTGGATTTGTCGTTACAGTTGCTGTAGGTGTCGTAACAGGAACGTGTATTGGGTTGCAGTTATCTCTTCTTTGGCCAAGTTTTATGAAGATTGCCGGACAAGTCATCAGCTTGCCGCTCTTTATGGAAACGTTCGCTTTCTTCTTTGAGGCCATCTTTTTAGGAATTTATTTATATACATGGGATCGGTTTAAAAAGCCGCTCTATCATTGGCTATTGTCGATTCTTGTTATTATCGGTTCCAGCGCTTCCGCGTTTTTTATTACAACGGTAAACGCGTTTATGAATACACCGCAAGGGTTTCAATTAGAAAACGGGGCAATTACAGCGATTGATCCGATTCAGGCGATGTTTAATCCAGCAACTCCGTCAAAAGTGTTTCATGTGTTAACGTCAGCTTATCTAACTTCCGCCTTTATTTTAGGAATGATTGCTGCTTTCCAGCTGCTGCGGGGAAAAACAGATGAGTATTATAAAAAAGCACTTAAACTGACAATGGTTTGTGGCTTTGTATTTGCGTTTTTAACAGCAGTTGCCGGGGATATTTCTGCTAAATTTTTAGCGAAACACCAGCCGGAGAAATTAGCAGCAGGTGAATGGCATTTTGAAACGGAAGAAGGAGCTGATTTGTTACTATATGGAATTTTAGATGAAAACAATGAAGTAAAATACGCTATTCGTCTACCAAACATGCTCAGCTTCTTATCGTTTAATGATTTTAATGCCGAAGTAAAAGGTTTAAACGAATTTCCAGAAGATGAGCGTCCACCTGTTTGGATTCACTATATGTTTGATCTTATGGTAACCATTGGTGTTTACACGGTTGTCGTTTCTTTCTTGTATCTCCTATTTGATAAACTTAAAAGTTTTAATCCATATAACAAATGGTTGCTTTGGGCGATTGTTTTGAGCGGACCACTTTCCCTTATTGCTATTGAAGTAGGCTGGATTTTTGCCGAAGTAGGGCGGCAGCCTTGGATTTTGCGCGGGTACATGAAGGTAGCGGAAGGTGCAACAACAGCGGATAACGTTGGGCTTATGTTCTTGATTTTCATCGTGCTTTATATGGTACTGGCCGTTGTATGTTCGATTGTACTGATTAAAATGTTTAAAAATAAACCAGCAGAAGTAGAACTTGAGTATCGTTTCAACAAATGATGGGACAAAGGAAGGGGAATGAGAGGTGGAAATCCAATTAATCGGTATTACCGTGTTATGGCTATTCCTTTACGGATATTTAATTGTTGCCTCGATTGATTTCGGGGCAGGATTTTTTGCCTATTACGGTAAATTGACGAAACAAGATCATTTAATTAATCATTTAATTAGTCGCTATTTATCGCCGGTTTGGGAAGTAACAAACGTCTTTTTCGTCTTTTTCTTTGTCGGTTTAGTCGGTTTCTTTCCTGATACGGCTTATTATTATGGAACAGCTTTATTGATTCCTGGCAGCATTGCGCTCGTTTTATTGACGATTCGCGGCTCGTTTTATGCGTTTAGTAACTACGGTTCTAAGGAAAACAAAGTATATTTGTTTTTATATGGCGCGTCTGGTCTGTTAATTCCAGCTTCGTTATCGACAGCCTTGACTATTTCCGAGGGCGGTTTTATCGACAAGCGTGGTGACGAGATTATTTTTTTAGCTGATCGCTTGCTTACAAGTCCTTACTCTTGGAGCGTTGTGTTTTTAGCCATTGTTAGCGTATTGTTTATTAGTGCGTCGTTTCTCACTTATTATGCTGACCGCGCCGATGATAAACCAGCCCTAGAAATTGTCCGGAAGTTCGCATTGTTTTGGAGTTCACCGACGATTATTGCCAGCTTGCTTGTATTTATTACCTTATATAAGCATAATGTTGCCCACTTTGAAAAAATGCTTAATTACTGGTGGATGTTTGGCTTTTCGCTCATTTGCTTTTTAGTGGCATCCGCGTTAATATATTTTAGAAAGCATTACGGGACGGCGTTTATCTTTGTGATGTTGCAATTTTTCTTTGCCTTTTTCGGATATGGTGCTTCACATTTACCTTATATTTTAGACCCGTATGTAACGATTTATTCAGCTTATACAAACGAAACGATGGGGATTACGTTAGTTGTCGCGTTTATTGCCGGCTTGCTTTTGCTTATACCATCACTTATTTTGTTGATGAAGTTGTTTTTATTTGATGCAGATTACGTAAAAGGCAAAAAATAAAGCTGCTTTGTTTGGCGGTTATGATAAAATGGACACGATATAACTTGAAATGTTTAATGGGGGAATTTTTGTGAAGAAAAAAGAATTTGCTGTTATTGGTCTTGGTCGCTTTGGTGGAAGTATTTGCCGTACATTAAGCGAACAAGGCATGGAAGTTTTGGCAATTGATATTGATGAGGATCGTGTAAATGAGTTTGCCAATATTGCATCACATGCAGTAGTAGGCGATTCAACAGATGAATCCGTATTAAAGAGTTTAGGGATTCGTAATTTTGACCATGTTATTGTTGCGATTGGTGATAACATTCAAGCAAGCATTTTGACGACGATTATTTTAAAAGAGCTCGGGGTCAAACATATTACTGTAAAAGCAACAAACGATTATCATGAGAAAGTATTGAAAAAAATTGGCGCTGACCAAGTCGTTCATCCGGAGCGGGATATGGGAGAACGCATTGCCCACAACATTATTTCAAATAATGTACTAGACTATTTAGATTTGTCCGACGAGCATAGTATTGTAGAAATCGTGGCGAGTGAGCGTTTAGATGGACATTCGCTTCTTGAATTGGATATTCGCGCACGTTATGGAATAAACATTGTTGCGATTAAACGAGGTAATGATATCATTGTTTCACCACTAGCATCAGAAGTGATCCGCAAAGATGATATTTTAATTGTCATTGGAGCGGATAAAGATATTGACCGCTTCGAAGAAAAAGTATTGAGCGAGGAATAAAGAACCGTTTAACATAACGAAACCCCATGGAATTCCATGGGGTTTCGTTATTGCGGTAAAAATTGTCCAGCTCAGCGCCTCTGCTTTTCTTATATCTCCATAATAATTGGCAAAATCATCGGTCTCCGTTTTGTTTTTTCATAGAGGAATGGCGCTAATGTATCGGTAATTTCGTTTTTAATTTCTGACCATTGGTTTGTTTTACGTTCTAATACTTTCTCAAGATGTTTGGCAATGAGCACTTGGGCATCATTAATTAAATCGCCGGATTCGCGCATGTAAACAAATCCGCGTGAAATAATGTCAGGACCCGCAGCAATTTTAAATTCTTTCATATTGATGCTGACAACAACAATGACAAGCCCTTCTTCTGAAAGAATGCGGCGGTCGCGCAAGACAATGTTGCCGATGTCGCCAATGCCGCTTCCATCAATATAAACGGAGCCTGACGGAATCTTACCGACGATGCCCGCCTCATCTTCGCTTAAGCCTAGCACTTCGCCATTATCCATAATAAAGCAATTTTCCTCTGGAACACCGCAATCAACAGCAAGTTTCGCATGCATTTTCTGCATTCGGTATTCACCGTGAATTGGCATAAAATATTTCGGCTTCATCAAGCGAATCATAAGCTTTTGCTCTTCTTGTCCACCGTGTCCGGATGTATGAATGTCGTTCAGTGGACCATGAATGACGTCAGCTCCAGCGCGGTACAGCATATTAATTGTGCGGTTGACACTTACCGTATTGCCTGGAATTGGCGAGGAAGAGAAAACGACGGTATCGCCAGGCATAATTTGAATTTGCCGGTGTGTGCCGCTAGCAATTCGCGATAATGCTGCCATCGGTTCTCCCTGGCTTCCTGTACATAAAATCGTTACACGGTTTGCCGGCAAGCGATTAATTTGCGCTGCATCAACAAACGTATCTTTTGGGCATTTAATATAGCCGAGTTGTTGACCAATTTCGATGGCTGCTTCCATGCTGCGACCAAAGACAGCAATTTTCCGGTTATTTAAAACAGCAGCTTCTGTCACTTGCTGAAGACGGTGGATGTTAGAAGCGAATGTCGCAAAAATAATCCTTCCTTGCACTTTGCGGAAAATATCATGAATGCTTTCACCGACGCGGCGTTCTGACATTGTAAAATGAGGAATTTCGCTGTTTGTGCTATCAGATAGCAAGCAAAGCACGCCTTCTTTTCCGATTTCTGCCATTTTTGTTAAGTTCGCTGGTTCACCGACAGGAGTAAAGTCGAATTTAAAGTCTCCTGTATGTACGATTTGTCCAGCTGGTGTTTTCACGACAATGCCATAGCTGTCGGGAATGCTGTGTGTTGTGCGGAAGAATGTGACCGCTGTTTTTTGAAAGCGGATCACATCGTCCTCTTTAATCTCAATCAATTTTGTTTGGCTTAATAATCCGTGCTCTTCTAGTTTATTTCTAATAAGGCCTAAAGCAAGCTTTCCACCGTAAATTGGTACATTGACTTGGCGAAGCAAGTACGGAATGCCGCCAATATGATCTTCGTGCCCATGAGTAATGAATAGACCTTTAATTTTTTCGGCATTTTTTACTAAATAAGTGTAGTCAGGAATGACATAATCAATTCCAAGCAATTCGTCCTCTGGAAATTTAATGCCGGCATCGATAATGATAATTTCATCTTGGAATTGCACACCGTATGTATTTTTGCCGATTTCGCCCAAGCCGCCAAGGGCGAAGACACCTACTTGATTTTCTTTAAGAAACTTCATATTCAAATCTCCAATACTTTAAAATCAGGGTTTTGTTTTTCATATTCTAAATGAGCACCTTCAAGCGGCTGAATATACTCGATATTAATTGTGCGGTCTTGCAGTTTTCGGCGTACTTCGCGCTCTGATTCTGCCTCAATGTATAATGTTTTTGTTTTTTCTCTCACAGGCACTTCATCTGGATTTTCTTGATAAAACACTTTGAAAATCATGATTATCTCTCTCCTTACTCACCGATTATTGCTTAACTTTTTTTATTATATATAAAAACTTAATGATTTTCATGTTTTTTCTTAGAAAAGGTCTGTATCATCTTTGACGGAATTTGCTCGTTTCATTCAATTGCTGAACAATTGGACAAAGAAGAGACTGTCGAAAAAACAAAGGGTCAGACCCCACAACCACAATATATCGTATTATATCTTTCGGAATTACACGATATATGGTGAATTTTGCGTGAGGTCAGACCCTTAATGGGACAGCCTCTAAGCAATTGATTTTTTTCGAAGTAAATCTTTCCATTGTCGGAGCAGTTTCTTTTTGAGCTTTTTAAGCATCACCCATCACTCCTTACTTTATATTTTATCCATTTCTTAATGAAAGTAAATGTGTTCGTATTCTTGTCATTAGTATATGTGCTAGAGGTTTTGTTTTTCATGGATAAATGTGGAGTCAGTGAATGGTAAATTGTTTGACATTTCCATGTTCTTCCGTTAGCTTAATGTTATTAAACAGTGAGGGGAAGGGGATTAACGCGGTGGGGAGACTGTACGGAACGCTTGCCGGATTAAGCATTATTTGGGGAATGTCCTTTTTCTTTATTAAAATTCTGGTCGATGAACTCGGAAATTGGGGAGTTAGTTTCTGGCGCTGTTTTTTTGGAGCTTTAACGCTTTTACTTGTAATGCTTGTTAAAAAGGAATTTGTTCGGTGGCGTGAAGTTCCATTTTGGCCTGTTTTCCTTGTTGGATTGTTCAATAATGCGCTGCCTTGGGGATTGATTGCGTTAAGTGAAACGCTTATTTCCAGCAGCATGGCCTCATTCATTAATGCTGCAACGCCGCTTTGGACAATGGTCATAGGCTCGATTTGGTTTTCTACAACATTAACGAAAAGACAATGGTGTGGATTATTTCTAGGTTTTGCGGGAATTTTTGTACTGGCAGATGTCAAAATCGAAAATATTTTATCAGAGAATATTTTTGGTGTTATGATGATGATGGCAGCGACGATTTGCTATGGATTAGGTGCCCATTTATCGAAAAAATATTTACAACATTTAAGTGTCACTCATATTTCCTTTACTACATTAACGATGGCTGCGATCATTAGCTTTGTTTGTATGCAACTATTTAATCGCACTCCGATTCATATCATCCAATCAAGTGAAATCATTTTAGCGTTAATCGGGCTGGGCGCATTTGGCTCTGGAATTGCGTATTTATTGTATTATTATTTAGTGAAAGAAGGAAGTGCGGAATTTGCTTCGCTTGTGACGTATATCGTCCCTGTAAGCGCCACGTTTTGGGGGGCGTTATTGCTAGATGAAACAATTTCTGCACATATGGTTTTAGGTTTGCTTTTTATATTTGGCGGAGTTTATTTATCTTCATACAACAAAAGAGAGAAACAACGGATAGGTGAGGTAGAAAGTTATGAAAAAGAAAATCGTATTTTTTGATATTGATGGAACGTTGCTAGATGAAAATAAAGAATTGCCTGATTCGACCGTTCAAGCGGTACAAGCTTTAAAAGATAACGGTGTTCATGTCGCCATCGCTACGGGCAGAGCGCCGTTTATGTTTGCTGATTTACGAAAACGTTTAGGAATAGATTCTTATGTCAGTTTTAACGGGCAATATGTTGTATTTGAGGGGGAAGTCATTTATCAAAATCCGTTGAATCGGGAAAGACTTCACGATTTAAAAGAGCATGCTCACAAAAATGGGCATCCGCTTGTCTTTCTGGATGCGGAGACGATGAGGGCAAGCATGGATAATCATCCGTATATTCATGAAAGCATGGGAAGTTTGAAGTTTACTCATCCGGAGCTGGACCCGTTTTATTATGAAAATCGCGATATTTACCAGGCACTTTTATTTTGTAAACCGGAAGAGGAACATTTATATATTCATGAATATAGTGAATTTCATTTTGTGCGCTGGCATGCTTTATCAACGGACATTCTTCCATTTGGCGGTTCAAAAGCGGAAGGAATTAAACGGATGATTGAAAGGCTTGGAATTAAAAAAGAGGATGTATACGCCTTTGGAGACGGTCTCAATGATATTGAGATGCTGAGTTTTGTTGGGACAGGTGTAGCGATGGGGAATGCAAGAGAGGAAGTAAAAGAAGTGGCCGATTTTGTGACAAAGGATGTTGCTGAGGAAGGGATATTATACGGATTAAAGCAACTGCAATTAATTTGAATAACAAGGAAAAAGGAGTCTTCCGCTTAGGACAGACTCCTTTTTTAAAGGGCATTGAATCGTTCAGCGCTCGATAGGTATCGCGTTATCAGGAATTTTAAATGGATTTTCTTTATCAATATGATCATAAAACATAATTCCGTTTAGATGGTCGATTTCATGCTGAAATACGATAGCCGGCAAGCCCTTCAGACGAATTTTTATTTCTTCTCCTTCAAGAGTAGTACCAGTTACGGTAATTCGAGCGTAGCGGGGCACATACCCTGGAACGTCCCGGTCAACAGAGAGGCAGCCTTCTCCGCTTGTTAAATAGCATCGTTCAACGGAGTGACTTACAATTTTTGGATTAAAAAGAGCGTAACTGTATAATGTTCCTTTTTCATCCGTTACATGAACGGCAATCATTCGTTTTGATACATTAATTTGCGGAGCAGCTAGGCCAATGGCAGGGCGTAGTCCATATTTTTCCGCTAATTCAGGATTTTGGCTCATTTTTACATATTCAATTAAGCTGCGCAAAATTTCTTTATCTTCTTCTGAAGCAGGAAGAGGAACTTCTTCTGCCACTTTACGCAACGTCGGATGTCCTTCTTTAATAATATCTTTCATTGTAATCATTTATCTCACTCCTTTTTCCATCATGTATGGTTTTAGTCTAACAAATTTTCGTTTTTGTCGTAAACTTGAACGACGGGATTTATTTTTGTATACTACTCAACAATCGACTTAAAAGTTTTAGTGAAATAGACGGAAAAGAGATGAAAGGGGAGAGAATGGATGGTGCTTCAAAGAAAAGTTCGTTTATTGTTTTTGTTTGTCATTGTGCTGTTTATTGCTGGTTGTAACATTCTTTCCTCAGAACAGTCTTTATTATCAGCATTCGAAAAGCTCATCAAATATGAAAAAGAATTTCATAAGCAACAAAAGCCCCTTGTCGAGTTAGAAAAGAAAGAAAAAGAAATTTATGATCGTATTATGTCGCTTGGCATGAAACAGTTCCCTGAAATTTTAAAGTTATCCGAAGAAGCGTTAGAGATTATTGAAAAAAGGGAAAAACGAATAAAAAAAGAATATGACAGCATTCAGCTAGCAAAGAAACAATTGGAAGTAGTAAAAACAGAAATATCTTCGCTTCCTGATCAGGCTGTGAAAGAAAATGCCTCTCGTTTAGTCCAACTGCTAGAGAAGCGCTATATGACGTATGATGAACTTTACAACGATTATCAGCAAGCATTGCAATTAGAAATCGATTTGTATCGAATGTTTCAAAACAAGCAGTTAACTTTAGAACAATTGGAACAGCAAGTAATAAAAATTAATTCTGCTTATGATGAGATTAAAAAAGCAAATGAACAGTTTAATCGCTATACAGTTGAATATAATGAAGCAAAAAAAGCATTATTCAATACATTAAAATAAGAGGCTGTCATCATGACAGTCTTTTTTATTTTATGCTTTCGGAAAAAAACGGGAAAAACAGTATTAGTACAGATTGATTTTTATAATATAACAGATTGTTGGGTTTGAATTGTTTTTACATTAAATGGTAATATATTAACCTACATATTTAATAGAAGTTTAAAGTAATTGACGATAAAGTTAATAAGGTGTAAACTTGAAATGACGAGCAAGCGTTGTATTAATTTTTTTCTGTAAAAAATTAATACAGAATAAATCGTTTCCGCTTCTTGCCAATGATCGTGTTGGTCATCAAGTCATTTAGGGCATCTATTGCAAATCTTGTCTGTGTATAAACAATTTTGGGTAAATTAATGCTGTATGTGTTGTCTGCGTTTTATTTTTCATAAACAAAAGAAAGGTAGAGGTGAACGTGATGGGTGCAAAAACATCCCAATTCAATGTAAAGAAGCAGCTTGAAAAAATTGCTGAACAATTTCCGACGTTCCAAATCTTAAATGAGGAAGGCGAAGTTGTAAACGAAGCAGCGATGCCGAATTTAAGCGACGAGCAGCTAAAAGAGCTTATGCGCCGTATGGTGTACACTCGCGTACTAGACCAACGTTGTATTTCGTTAAACCGTCAAGGCCGTCTCGGTTTCTATGCGCCAACAGCTGGACAAGAAGCAAGCCAAATTGGAAGCCAGTTTGCTCTTGAAAAAGAAGATTTTATTTTACCTGCTTACCGTGATATTCCACAAATGATTTGGCATGGACTTCCGCTTTATCAAGCGTTTTTATTCTCACGCGGTCATTTCCATGGCAACCAAATTCCTGAAGGCGTTAATTTGCTACCGCCACAAATTATTATCGGTGCGCAAATCATTCAAGCAGCAGGTGTTGCGCTTGGTATTAAAAAACGTGGCAAAAAAGCGGTTGCCATTACATACACAGGTGACGGAGGAGCTTCTCAAGGCGACTTCTATGAAGGTATTAACTTTGCAGGGGCGTTCAATGTACCAGCGATTTTCGTTGTGCAAAACAATCGCTTTGCGATTTCTACTCCGGTAGAAAAACAATCTGCAGCAAAAACAATCGCACAAAAAGCAGTAGCTGCTGGTATTCCGGGTATTCAAGTAGACGGTATGGATCCATTAGCAGTGTATGTAGCTGTGCGTGAAGCTCGCGAACGCGCTATTAATGGTGAAGGTCCGACATTAATCGAAACATTAACATTCCGTTATGGTCCACACACAATGGCTGGTGACGACCCAACACGTTATCGTTCAAGAGAATTAGAAAACGAGTGGGAAAAGAAAGATCCGATCGTTCGTTTCCGCAAGTTCTTAGAGAAGAAAGGCTTATGGAGCGAAGAAGAAGAAAATCAAGTAATCGAACAAGCAAAAGAAGATATTAAACAGGCAATTAAGAAAGCAGACGAAACGCCAAAACAAAAAGTAACGGACTTAATGAACATCATGTACGAAAATATGCCGTTCAACTTAAAAGAGCAATATGAAATTTATAAAGAGAAGGAGTCGAAGTAAACCATGGCGCAAATGACAATGATTCAAGCAATCACAGATGCATTGCGCATCGAGTTGAAAAATGATCCAAACGTTTTAGTGTTTGGAGAAGATGTTGGTCTTAATGGTGGGGTGTTCCGCGCAACAGAAGGATTGCAAGCGGAATTTGGCGAAGATCGCGTATTCGATACTCCTCTTGCTGAATCAGGAATCGGTGGTCTTGCCGTTGGTTTAGCTGTACAAGGTTTTCGTCCGGTCCCTGAAATTCAATTCTTCGGATTCGTATACGAAGTAATGGATTCTATTAACGGTCAAATGGCTCGTATGCGCTATCGTTCAGGCGGTCGCTTCAGCATGCCGATTACTGTTCGTTCTCCGTTCGGAGGAGGCGTTCATACGCCAGAGCTGCACGCAGATAGCTTAGAAGGATTAGTCGCACAACAACCTGGCTTGAAAGTTGTCATTCCTTCTACACCTTATGATGCAAAAGGTTTATTAATTTCTGCGATTCGTGATAATGACCCTGTCATTTTCTTAGAGCATATGAAACTTTACCGTTCTTTCCGTCAAGAAGTACCGGAAGGAGAATATACGATTCCAATCGGTAAGGCGGACATTAAACGCGAAGGAAAAGATTTAACGATTATCGCGTATGGTGCAATGGTGCATGAATCATTAAAGGCGGCTACAGAACTTGAAAAAGAAGGAATTTCTGCAGAAGTCATTGACTTGCGTACAGTTCAACCATTAGACATTGAAACAATCATTGCATCTGTTGAAAAAACAGGACGTGCAATCGTTGTTCAAGAAGCGCAAAAACAAGCAGGTATTGCTGCAAATGTGGTTGCAGAAATTAATGACCGTGCAATTTTAAGCCTTGAGGCTCCAGTCTTGCGTGTAGCTGCACCGGATACTGTATATCCATTCTCTCAAGCTGAGCCAGTTTGGTTACCAAACTTTAAAGATGTAATCGAAACGGCAAAGAAAGTAATGAGTTTCTAATTTTAGAGAAAACATAATAGCACTGATTAAGCATAAGGCTGACCTAAATGTAAATGCGAAGTGTCAAACCTCACAACGCAATATAATATATAGGATTATATGCACGCGAGGTTAGACACTTATGGGTCAGCCTCGAATTGAAAAAGACAATAGGAGGTCGACGAAAAGTGGCATTTGAGTTTAAATTGCCAGATATTGGTGAAGGTATTCATGAAGGTGAAATTGTCAAATGGTTCGTGAAACCTGGCGATGAAGTTAATGAAGATGATGTGCTTTGCGAAGTACAAAACGATAAAGCGGTTGTAGAGATTCCATCCCCTGTAAAAGGAAAAGTGCTTGAAATTTTAGTAGATGAAGGAACAGTGGCAACAGTTGGCCAAACGTTAATTAAATTTGATGCTCCTGGATATGAAAATCTTAAATTTAAAGGTCAAGATCATGATGATGAACCAAAAGCAGAGGAAGTAAAAGAAGAAGCTCCAGCAGCGGCAGAAAAAGCGGCAGCTCAAACAGCTGAAGTAGATCCAAACCGCCGCGTCATTGCGATGCCTTCTGTTCGCAAATACGCACGTGAAAAAGGCGTAGACATTCGTCTTGTACAAGGAACAGGAAAAAATGGCCGTGTGTTAAAGAGTGATATTGATGCATTCTTAGCCGGTGGTGCGACAGCTGCTGCACCAGTTCAAGAAACTCCAGCTGCAGAGGAAAAAGCAGCTCCGAAAGCAGAAGCTAAGCCTGCTGCTCAACCAGTTGTGCTGGAAGGAGAATTCCCAGAAACTCGCGAGAAAATGAGCGGTATCCGTCGCGCAATCGCAAAAGCGATGGTAAATTCCAAGCATACGGCTCCACACGTTACATTAATGGACGAAGTCGACGTGACAAAGCTTGTTGCTCATCGCAAGAAATTCAAAGAAATCGCTGCGCAAAAAGGCATCAAGTTAACGTTCTTGCCTTACGTTGTAAAAGCTTTAACATCTGCGCTGCGTGAATTCCCAACATTGAATACATCTATCGATGATGCAACAGATGAAGTGATTTATAAACATTATTACAATATTGGTATTGCAGCTGATACAGACAAAGGTCTTCTTGTACCAGTTGTGAAACATGCAGATCGTAAATCAATCTTTACGCTTGCGAAAGAAATTAACGAGCTAGCTACAAAAGCTCGCGAAGGAAAACTCCTTCCAAATGAAATGAAAGGAGCATCTTGCACAATTACGAATATCGGTTCCGCTGGCGGTCAATGGTTTACTCCAGTGATTAACCATCCAGAAGTAGCAATTCTTGGTATCGGTCGCATTAGTGAGAAGCCAATCGTTCGCGATGGTGAAATTGTGATTGCTCCGGTATTAGCGTTGTCATTAAGCTTCGACCATCGTATGATTGATGGTGCAACAGCACAAAATGCATTAAATCATATTAAACGTTTACTAAACGACCCAGAATTATTATTAATGGAGGCGTAAAACAATGGTAGTCGGCGATTTCGCAATTGAAACAGAAACTCTTGTCGTTGGTGCAGGTCCTGGTGGTTATGTAGCAGCAATCCGCGCTGCACAATTAGGACAAAAAGTAACGATTGTCGAGAAAGCAAATCTCGGCGGTGTGTGCTTAAACGTTGGTTGTATCCCATCAAAAGCATTAATTTCTGCAGGTCATCGCTTTGAAGTGGCAAAACACTCAGAGGACATGGGAATTAAAGCAGAAAATGTGACAGTTGATTTTTCAAAAGTACAAGAATGGAAAAACGGCGTTGTTAAAAAGTTGACAAGCGGCGTTGAAGGATTATTAAAAGGAAATAAAGTAGAAATTGTTCGCGGTGAAGCATATTTTGTGGATGCAAATACAGTGCGTGTCATGACAGAAAATAGCGCACAAACATATAAGTTCCAAAATGCAATTATCGCAACAGGCTCCCGTCCAATTGAACTTCCGGGATTTAAATTCTCCAAGCGTGTGCTTGACTCTACTGGAGCGCTGAACTTACAAGAAATTCCGAAATCAATGGTAGTCATCGGTGGTGGCTACATCGGCACAGAGCTTGGCACTGCATATGCAAACTTTGGTACAAAAGTAACGATTCTTGAAGGTGCTGACGAAATCCTTTCCGGCTTTGAAAAGCAAATGACCGCAGTTGTGAAGCGCCGCTTAAAGAAAAAAGGTGTTGAAGTATTTACAAATGCGCTCGCTAAAGGTGTTGAAGAACGTGAAGATGGCGTAACGGTTACATTTGAAGTGAAAGGCGAGACAAAAACGGTTGATGCTGACTATGTGCTTGTAACAGTCGGCCGTCGTCCAAATACAGAAGAGCTTGGTCTTGAACAATTAGGCATTAAAATGACTGAGCGCGGTCTTATTGAAATTGATAAACAGTGCAGAACAAGTGTACCTAACATTTACGCGATTGGTGATATTGTTGCTGGACCACCTTTAGCACATAAAGCGTCTTACGAAGGAAAAATTGCTGCAGAAGCGATTGCCGGTCATCCGTCAGAAATCGATTATCTAGCGATTCCTGCTGTTGTATTCTCTGACCCAGAATGTGCTTCTGTCGGCTATTTTGAAAAACAAGCAAAAGACGAAGGTATTGAAGTGACGACAGCAAAATTCCCATTTGCTGCAAACGGCCGTGCGCTTGCGCTTAACGATGCAGATGGCTTTATGAAACTTGTTGTGCGCAAAGATGATGGTGTCATCATTGGTGCACAAATCGTTGGTCCAAACGCGTCTGATATGATCGCTGAACTAGGACTTGCGATTGAAGCAGGTATGACAGCTGAAGATATTGCCATGACTATTCATGCGCACCCAACATTAGGTGAAATTGCGATGGAAGCGGCGGAAGTGGCTCTTGGAAGTCCGATTCACATCGTAAAATAATTTGAAAAAGGGGACTGACCTATATTTGAGGTCAGTCCTTTTTTTTATTGAATTTTAGAACGATGATAAAAATAATTATCTAAACATGTACATAATTTTATGATAAGAGAAAATATGGGGGTTTTTGAATGAAGGAATATGTTGTGTTTTTAACGCAATCGCTTATTTGGAGCGCTTTTTCGCTTGTAGAGTGGCTTTCAGCACGAGATCGTCCTTTTTTTAAAGGAATGCTTCTTTGTGTATTTTTGTACATCGCCTTTCTATTGGCACAAAAAATGGGATTACGCACAAGAAAAGCGTTATTCACTACGATTATGACACTTATTGTTTATTTTGGCTTCCAGCAATTGTTTTGGAGCCTTATTCACTAAATGAAAAAACGATAGCGTTTGAATAGCTATCGTTTATAATAATACATTACGCGACCATTAAATAAATGCAGTTCTCCTTCTAGTTTTTTAGCGAGAAATTTGCAAAATTCATTCGCTTTTCCTTTGTCGCCATGCGTAGATCCTTGTGGCAAGGTGAGTTGGATAAACGTTTGTTCTTCCGTTTCACCGGTATCTTCGTTCGGAATTTGTTCTTGTCCGACACCGACAATGATTGTTCGGTAGCGGTCACTTTTTCCTTTTAAGTAAAACCATTGTTCTTTTCCTTCATCTGTCTCCGCAATTGTATAAGGAAATGCTGCCTCTGCGTAGCTCCACCCTAATTGTTCCCCGGTTTTTTTTGTAATGTCTTGATAATATTGAAATAACTCTTTAACTTCTGATAATGTAATCGTTTTCTTTTTTGATTTAGAAACTAATTTGATATATGCATGTGTTGCCATCGTTAAACCACCTCTACTATTTCGCCATCCCCTTTCATTCTACCATTTTATAGAAAGAAAACACAACTTGAAAAATTAAAAATATTCTTTATTGATGGAACGGGATTATTAAGTTATAATAAAATTCAAAATATTGAAAAGGAGGCGTTCTATGAACTTATTTGAAAAATTGTATGACGAGCATGAAAAAGTAAAGGTTCGTTTTGTCGGCTTCACGACAAAAGATGTTCGCTATGACTTTGGTATCGTCTACACGAACATGTTCTTCGGTAAGCCTCTTGTCATTTGCATGCAAACAGGCCGCTCTGCTCTCCTCGATCCAAAAGATATAGAAGACCACGAATCTCTGCAACGAATTTTCCGTATTGACACAGTTGAACAAGCTGCTGATTTAGCAGAGTTTTTCAAAGATGCGTTACCATCATTTGCTCCATTAGAAGCAGCGCAATATGAATAAACGATAAGAGGCTGTCTCAAAAGCTCTAGGATCAGACCTCACAACACAATATATAGGACATAACGTTGGATAAATGAACTATATATTGTGAAATACGCGTGAGGTCAGACTCTGATGAGACAGCCTCTTATTTATTTCATTTCCTTTTTTACATACACATATGAATAAAATAGCGATATAAAAAAGTTAATGTGTTATACAATTTTATAGTTGACAACTGAAATGTGATATATTATTATATAATTAGTAAAACGTTAAGCGTTTTCAAGACGTTTTAAGAAAAGGGGTATGAAGATGGGAACAATTGTGTGCCAAACATGTAATTCAACCATCGCTCATTTCGAAGATGAAAAAGTGACAACACTTTACGGTCAATGTAACGAATGTGACACGGAGGAAACAGAAGAATAATAGAGTTACGGTCAAACAAATGGGGAAAGGTTTTGTATATAGAAACGCATGCGGACGGGATGGCATGCGTTTTTTTCTTTAGTTTAATAATAAAAGGTGCAGCTAGACAGTGCTGCACCTTAAGTAGTTAGCGAACGGATTTATGTTCTTTGATCACTCGTAATGTTTTTAACGTATAATCTTCAGGACCTTGTACTGGGAGCCCTACTTCAAGATTCTTTTTAATGTAATCTAAGTTTTCTTGAGTGATGATTTCTCCTGGAATAAAAATTGGGATTCCAGGCGGATACACCATAATAAATTCTGCAATAATTCTTCCCGCTGATTCCTCAAATGGGACGACTTCCGTTTCTGAATAAAAGGCATCGCGCGGCGTTAATGCAAGAACAGGGATATCAGGAAGCAACACTTTTGGTTTAACGCCTTCAGCAGCTTGATGACTGAATTGATCAGACAAGTGGCGAAGCGCATCTACTAACATGTTTGTTTCTTTCTCTGTATCCCCAGGTGTAATGATACATAAAATGTTATAAAGGTCAGACAGTTCGACTTCGATATTGTAGTTTTCGCGTAGCCATTTTTCAACATCATATCCGGTTAAGCCGAGCTCTTTGACGGAAATGATTAATTTCGTCGGATCGTAATCATACGTTGCTTTTGTTCCGAGAATTTCCTCGCCGACACAGTATAAATATTTGATTTCATTAATTTCTTTGCGGGTTTTTTCCGCTAATTGAATCGCTTTTTCTGCAAGCTCACGTCCTTCTGTCGCAAGGCGTTTGCGGGCAACGTCTAATGAGGCAAGTAATAAATACGATGTTGAAGTTGTCGTCAGCATACTTAAAATGGCTTGAACGCGTTTTGCTGACACTAAGCCTTCACGAACGTTTAAAATAGAGCTTTGCGTCATCGAACCGCCTAATTTATGAACACTTGTTGCTGCCATATCAGCGCCAGCCTGCATCGCAGAAAGCGGCAATTTTTCATGGAAATGAATATGCACGCCATGTGCCTCATCGACCAGCACAGGAACATTATACGAATGAGCGATTTCTACGATTTTCTTTAAATCTCCGGCGATGCCAAAGTACGTTGGATTAATGACAAGAACCCCTTTAGCATCAGGATGTTGTTTTAACGCTTTTTCAACTGCCTCTGGAGTAATGCCGTGAGAAATCCCGAGTTCTTTGTCAATTTCCGGATGGATAAAAATCGGTGTTGCTCCTGAAAACACAATAGCAGACATTACAGATTTATGAACGTTGCGCGGCACGATAATTTTATCGCCAGGCCCTGCGACAGACATCACCATTGTCATAATCGCTCCGCTTGTTCCTTGCACAGAAAAGAATGTATAGTCAGCTCCAAATGCTTCAGCAGCCAAATCTTGGGCACGTTTAATCATGCCTTTTGGTTGATGTAAGTCATCGAGTGGACCAATGTTAATTAAGTCAATCGCTAATGCATTTTCACCAATAAAATCCCGGAAATGTGGATCCATTCCTGCACCTTTTTTGTGCCCAGGGATATGGAACTGAATGGGATTTTTCTTTATGTGCTCTAATAACCCGGTAAACAATGGCGTTTCAAACTGTGACAACGTTTCCCCACACCTCTTTATAATCTATAATCAACAATCGATATCTTTTTATATAAAACAAGATGCATTATAGCACTTATTTTTATGTTTGCAAAGAAATTTTTAAGGTGAATTTGTTAAAGGATATTGCATGAATAAGACGAAATATACAATTATATAAAGGAGGCATGGAACATGAATTGGGAAACGAGAGTAACAAAATTGTTAGGAATTAAATATCCAATCATTCAAGGTGGACTTGCTTATTTAGCTTATGCTGATTTAGCGGCTGCGGTTTCCAATGCAGGAGGATTAGGGCAAATTACAGCGATGTCATTGGAAACACCAGAACAATTGCGTGAAGAAATTAAGAAAGTGAGGAAAAAAACGGATAAACCATTTGGCGTGAATTTTGCCATTGGCCAGCATGGCAGACCGTTTTCCCATATGCTTGAAGTCGCTATCGAAGAAAAAGTCCCGGTTATTTCGATGACAGGGGGAAATCCTGCCCCTATTTTTGAACAATTAAAGGGAGTGGAAGTAAAAAAATTGGTGCTTGTTGCGGCTGTCCGCCAAGCTGTAAAAGCAGAAGAGCTCGGTGCCGATGCGGTCATGGTTGTCGGACAGGAAGGCGGCGGGCATTTAGGAAAACATGATATCGGTACATTCGTGCTAATTCCTAAAGTGGTGGACTCTGTTTCCATTCCTGTTATTGCATCAGGAGGGATTGGCGATGGGCGCGGCTTAATGGCCGCATTTGCGCTTGGTGCGGAAGGGATTGAAATGGGAACACGGTTTATTGCAACAAAGGAATGTGTACATGCGAACGAGGTTTACAAGGAAATGCTTGTAAAAGGATCGGAAAGCGATACCGTTGTTATAAAAAGAAGTTTAGGAGCCCCAGCACGTGCGATTGCTAACGAATGGACAGAAAAAATATTAGAAATTGAAAAGCATGGAGCTACTTATGAAGATTTAAAAGAGTATATAAGCGGAGAAGCGAATTGTCGCTTGATTTATGACGGAAAAACGAGCGAGGGCTTTGCATGGGCCGGTCAAGTCATGGGACTTATTCATGATGTGCCAACGGTTGCAGAACTTTTTGCGCGCATGATTCAGCAAGCGGAACAAATTCGCAAGCAATGGGCAATTTAAAAATACAGTATAAATGAGGTGTTATCTTTGAACTATGCATATCCAATTTCATACGATTGGACGGCACAAGAAATTATCGATGTCGTGAAATTTTTCGAAGCGATTGAAAAAGCTTATGAAAAAGGAATTGAGCGCGATCAGCTCATCAATGCATATCGCCGCTTTAAAGAAATTGTTCCAAGCAAGAGCGAAGAAAAAAAGCTGTGCGGTGAATTTGAAGAAGTGAGCGGCTATTCCTCATATCTGGTAATAAAAAAAGCGAAAGAAGCAAAAAGCGGTGACTTTATAAAAATGTAATTATGTTCTCCCCCTCTGCTTCAAGCGTTAGCTAAGCGGGGGAGTCCATATTTATAAAGATAGACAACTGCACAATTTTGTTGCATAGCACCCTTTCATAACATATATATATATAAATAAAATATCAGAAAATTCTATCTTCGGAAACGGGCTTTTGTCATTATACAGATAAGGGGTGCTCCTTGTTATGAAAAAAGTGGTGAACGGTCTTAAACGTATGGACGGTGAAAAACGGATTGCGGTATTGCGCTTAGAGTTAGATTATGAATTAGCAACTCTCTATGAGGCAATGATGGAAAATGATGAGGAAAAGAAAAAGGAATGCAAGCGTAAATTAGAAAAATTACGTCAAGAGATGATTCGTCTTGGAATTTAATGTAAAAAACTTGCGGCGAACCTAGGCGGGTTCGTTTTTTCTTCGTTCAGAATCTGAAAGTTTTGAAAAAGTAACGGATTCTTGATAAGAAAGAGAAATTGCACTAATCTAATTTATATTCCTACATATGTTTTTTTGATGAGTAAACGCTATTGAATAGAAAAGGTTGCGATAGGATGGCAGGAGGAATTTGAGATGAATGAAAAGTGGAAAAAAATCGACCAGTATGCGCAACAGTGGATAAAAGAAGCAGGAAGGCGAATAAAAGATACATTTCAACAACAGTTAATGATTCAAACAAAGTCGAGTCGTACCGATTTAGTCACAAATGTTGACCGTGAGATTGAGCAGTTTTTTATTGAAAATATACGAAATACATTTCCGCAACATCGCGTGCTTGGAGAAGAGGGCTATGGCGATCGCTTAACCGCGTTAGAAGGAATTGTTTGGATTATTGACCCTATTGATGGTACGATGAATTTTATTCATCAACAACGCAATTTTGCGATTTCTGTTGGCGTTTATGAAGATGGTATTGGAATGATTGGCTATATTTATGATGTCGTCCATGATGAACTATATTATGCTCACAAAGGAACAGGAGCGTTTTTAAATGGTGTTCCGCTTTCGCCATTGACGACAACATCGATTTCCGAATCGATTGTTTCCATTAACGCCACATGGGTAACAAAAAATAAGCGAATTGATCCGAATGTGTTAGCCCCATTAGTAAAAGATGTACGGGGGACACGTTCATACGGCTCGGCTGCTCTTGAAATGGCCTATGTTGCTTCGGGGCGTTTAGATGCATATATTACGATGAGGTTATCCCCGTGGGATTTTGCGGCAGGATTAGTGCTTGTTAATGAAGTAGGAGGCATTGTCACCAATTTGTATGGCGAACCGTTAAATTTACTCGGAGAAAATTCTGTTCTTGTAGCAAAACCTGGATTGCATGAAGAAATTTTAAATAAGTATGTTCGTAAGTAAAGAGGCTGACCTAAAACAAAGTGTCAGATCCCATGGCCGCCATATATCATATTGTGGATGGTGCGTGAGATCAGACACTTATAGGTCAGCCCTTATTATATTTCCTTTTTTTCGCGCATCCGTTTTTTTGTCATAAAACCAGCCCCCATTGTTACTAGTAGGGCAATGATCGAAAAAATGATGCCAAGAGGGCTTCTTTCGGCAATAAAAATTCCAATTCCCATTATACAAGCAGTAGCCAGCACAGCAAAAAAGAGGAAAATTGGTTGAAATGAGTTCATGTTTATAGCTCCCTTCGCTTGTTCACAGTCCCTTGCCTTTTAGTGTACACGAAAACATTCCGCTTTTCTACCGTGTTTATGGTATAATAGGTAAGCTATTATAAACATGGGAGTGGACAAGTTTGAAAATACGAAATGACATTCGTAATATTGCGATTATCGCTCATGTTGACCATGGGAAAACAACGCTAGTCGATCAATTGCTGCGCCAAGCAGGAACATTTCGCGCCAATGAGCATGTAGAAGAGCGGGCAATGGACCGGAACGAGCTAGAGCGTGAGCGCGGCATCACTATTTTAGCAAAAAATACGGCGATTAATTATAAAGGAACAAGAATTAATATTTTAGATACTCCGGGACATGCTGATTTTGGCGGTGAAGTCGAACGCATTATGCGCATGGTGGACGGGGTTCTGCTTGTTGTTGATGCCTATGAAGGCTGTATGCCGCAAACGCGTTTTGTATTAAAAAAAGCGCTTGAGCAAAATTTAACGCCAATTGTCGTTGTTAATAAAATTGATCGTGAATTTGCTCGGCCTCTGGAAGTCGTTGATGAAGTTATCGATTTGTTTATTGAACTCGATGCTTCAGAGGAACAGTTGGAATTCCCTGTTGTTTATACTTCTGCGATTAATGGTACAGCGAGCTTAGATCCGAACAAGCAAGATGAAGATATGACCGCTTTATTCGAAGCAATTATTAAACATATTCCTGCTCCTGTAGACAATAGTGAAGAGCCGCTGCAATTCCAAGTGTCGCTTCTTGATTATAACGATTATGTTGGCCGGATTGGGATTGGCCGTATCTTCCGCGGCACGATGAAAGTCGGCCAGCAAGTTGCATTAATGAAATTAGATGGCTCAGTGAAACAATTCCGTGTGACAAAAATGTTTGGCTTTTTTGGTCTCAAACGAATGGAGATTGAGGAAGCGAAAGCGGGAGATTTAGTGGCGGTTTCCGGCATGGAAGATATCAACGTCGGGGAAACGGTTTGCCCTATTGACCATCAAGAAGCGCTGCCGGTATTGCGCATTGATGAACCGACGTTAAAAATGACGTTTCTTGTTAACAATAGCCCATTTGCCGGCAGAGAAGGAAAATATGTTACAGCGAGGAAGATTGAAGAGCGGTTACGCGCACAGTTGGAAACGGACGTCAGCTTACGAGTCGAAAACACGGATTCTCCTGATGCATGGATTGTTTCGGGACGCGGGGAGCTGCATTTATCGATTTTAATCGAAAATATGCGCCGGGAAGGCTTTGAATTGCAAGTATCGAAACCGGAAGTAATTTTAAAAGAAATCGATGGTGTCATTTGTGAGCCGATTGAACGCGTACAGATTGATGTTCCGGAAGAATATACCGGAGCGGTCATGGAATCAATTGGTGCCCGTAAAGGCGAGATGGTTGATATGATTAATAACGGAAACGGTCAAGTGCGTCTCATCTTTATGGTACCGTCCCGTGGGCTTATTGGTTATCGGACAGAATTTATGTCATTAACACGCGGTTACGGGATTTTAAATCATTCATTTGACAGCTATCAGCCGATGCAGCCTGGACAAATCGGCGGCCGTCGTCAAGGTGTGCTTATTTCGATGGAAACAGGTAAGGCGACTGCTTATGGGATTATGCAAGTAGAAGACCGCGGCACCATCTTCGTTGAGCCAGGAACAGAAGTATACGAAGGAATGATTGTTGGCGAGCATACACGGGAAAATGATTTAGTTGTGAATATTTGTAAAACAAAACATGTAACAAATATTCGTTCTTCAACAAAAGAACAAACTGTCACAATGAAAAAACCGCGCATTATGACGCTTGAAGAAGCGCTTGAATACTTAAATGACGATGAGTATTGCGAAGTGACGCCACAATCCATTCGCCTGCGTAAAAAGATTTTAGATAAAAATGAACGCGAGAAAATCGCAAAGAAAAAGAAGCTCGCCGAGCAGGCCAAGTAAAGGAGAGGGAGAAGAATGGACATTGTTGAACGACTCTCGTTTTTTGCTTCACTTTATCAAGTGAATACACATGCGGAACGGGGAATGTGGTTTCTCTATTTTACCGTGCTTGTTCTTTCCATCATCGTCTATCGGCTCGGATTTGCGAAAAAATTACCGCTATTGAAAAATGTCATCATATACATTTTACTTGCATTAGGGTGTACGATTTTAACGTTTTTTGCCGTTTTTTTGCCCGTTGCCGAAGGTCTTGTCATTGCAGCCCTTGTGCTTATCATTTATAAAGTTCGGCTCCATCAGGCGAAAAAATAAGGCGGTGAGGAAATGAAATCGCTCCAAGATGCGTTATATAATTGGCTGACGATTAAAGTGGTAGCTGATGCGCGGCCAGACGATCAAGCAGCGTGGGAAACAGAAAGGCTTTTTGCGGAAATTTTGAAAAACGATTTTCAAGTAACAAACCTTCATATTACAAAAGATGAAGCAATGTATCTCATTACGTACGAGAAGGATGATCAACAAAAAACGACGCGATTCCCTGTGGAATTAATTGAGGCCATGTTAGAGCAAATCAACAGTGAACCGGAAAAGTATGCCAACTATCCGACATGAAAAAACCGAGCTTGGCTAGCTCGGTTTTTTTATGTAACAGCATATAGAATATGATCACAAATTCATTGGAAAATGGAATATCCATCAGTAATAGAAAAAATTTTTTTCTGAGAAGTCTCTCCTTCTAAACGAAGGATAGGTGAGAGACGTTCATTGTCGATAAATGGTTCATAACCTTAAGGTAATGCCGCTAGTAAGATTGGTAGCATTACCAATCATCGTCAGGAGTTGTTGAACGGTAGAAACGGAATTTCCCGGTGGCCAGACGTGCCTTTGTTTTTTCAGTTATCCGTTCATGGCATTCTGGACACATATATGTATGAATCGGACGGTTACGCAAGCGTTTTGCTAGCAGTGATTCATCGTCAATGACATCAATTTTATCACAAAGAACACATTTTACTTTCATGATGCACCTCTTTTTGTAGAGATAGAGAAAGATTAAAGCTTATGAACATAGTATAACATAATTTTTATACTATTCCGAAGAAATGTTGGTTTTTAGTTTTAAGTTTATGCAAAAATAAGTATGATAAGAATATAATATATCATTTTGGAGGGATTTATATGGCAAATCAAGTAGAGCCAAAATTAATAGAATCATTATTCCAGGCGTTGCAAAAAGAGCGCTTTGTCACCATTGCTACCATCGACCATGAAACAGGTGGACCAAATGTGAGCGCGATTTCATGGATTTATGCTCCTGATGAAAGTCGAATTTATTTTGCGGTCGATAATCGCTCACGCATTGTACAAAATATTAAAAACAATCCGCTTGTAGTCGTGAATTTAATTGCGAATGAATCTACATATTCTATCAGTGGAAAAGCGCATGTGAAGGTTGAAAAAATGGAAGGAGTTCCTTTAAAGCTGGCGTTAGTTGAAATTGAAATTAACGAAGTGCGCGATGTCATGTTTTACGGCTCCAAAATTTCTGTAGAACCAAAATACGAGAAAACGTATGATGCGCAGGCAGCGGCAAAATTGGACAATCAAGTAATGACAGCCCTTCGCAATGCGTAACAATACATAAAAGGGGCTGACCCATAAGTGTCTGATCTCACGCACTATCCACAATATGATATATGGTGGTTGTGGGGGTTGACACTTTATTTTTAGGGTCAGCCTCTCTTTTTTATTTATTTAAGTAGTCATTTGACTGCTTTTCCTGCCGCTTATTTAACCGCTGTTCTTCATTTGGATTTAATTGTGAATCGTTTTGTTCTGTTGGTTCCGGATTTGTCGTTCTTAATAAGTCGCTAGGTACTTCAGGCATTACGCGGCCGACAATCGCAGCTAATTCATCCATAAATCCTTGGACCGGGCGCCCATTGTTTACTTCTTTAGCGATTTCCCTTAATCTTGCATTTAAATCAGGATCAGCAATGATAATTGCATTGGCACCGTAGGGATCTTTTTGTAAGCTTTCTGCGACAGAGTATTTGATTGTACCTACCCGAGATTGATCAACTTTTGAATTGACGTCGATTCCGACGATGGCGTATTTACCGACTACAACAGCGGTGGCGTCATTTACGTTTGGTACGCTGCTGGCGATTTTTACAAGACGTTTGGCGATGTCCTGACCAGATTTATTCATAATTTTTTCATCTGTTGTGTTTTTGACATGAACACCAGAGTTATTGTTCGTGCTGTTGTTTTTTTCAGTTAAATTACACCCTGCAAAAGTAAAGAGGATAGCGGCTACGATTATTAGGTTAGGAAATATTCTCATCATTTACACCTCTAGACAGCGATATTTTTAACTTTATTTTGCAAACATTCTTCTATTTTTATGCATCCGCTCATATATATAAAAGCAACAGTCCCGACTGTTAAACATGTATATCCAAACTTTAAGGGACAGGAGGCATGAAAATTTGGGTGAAAAAATATATGTGTTAGATACAAATGTGTTGCTGCAAGACCCTTATGCCATTTTCTCTTTTGAAGACAACGAAGTGGTCATTCCAGCGGTTGTGCTGGAGGAGGTAGATTCAAAAAAGCGTTATATGGATGAAATCGGGCGAAATGCTCGACAAGTATCTAAATTAATTGACCGATTGCGTGAAACTGGGAAATTACATGAAAAAATCCCATTAGATAATGGCGGGATATTGCGAATTGAACTCAACCATCGCTCGTTTCAGCAACTTCAAGAAATTTTTGTGGAAAAAACGAACGATAACCGCATTTTAGCTGTCGCGAAAAATTTGTCGCTTGAAGAACAAACAAAAGAAAACGGAAGATCGGTTATTTTAGTGAGCAAAGATGCTCTTGTGCGCGTAAAAGCAGATGCGATAGGCTTGCAAGCTGAAGATTTTCTAAGCGATCGTGTTGTTGAAATTGATCGTATTTATACTGGTTTTTTAGATTTGTACATAAACATTGAAAATCTTAATCGATTTTATGAAAAAGGGGAGCTTGTGCTTGCGGAAATAACGAATCACCCTTTTTATCCGAATCAATTTGTTATTATGAAAGATGCGCTTGGCGGCTCAGCGTCAGCAATCGGTATCGTTGATTACACTGGAAAAAAGGTCAAACGTTTATCATTCAACTATGACCATGTATGGGGAATTCACCCACGAAACGCTCAACAGAAGATGGCCTTTGAGTTGTTAATACGGGAGGATATCTCGCTTGTTACGTTAATTGGAAAAGCTGGTACAGGAAAAACGCTCCTCGCTTTAGCGGCAGGGCTGATGCAAACGGAAGATTTACAAAGGTATAAAAAGCTGCTTGTCGCAAGACCGATTGTTCCAGTAGGCAAAGATATTGGATTTTTGCCTGGAGAAAAGCAGGAGAAGTTGCGGCCTTGGATGCAGCCGATATTCGATAATTTAGAGTATTTGTTTAATACGAAAAAACCAGGGGAGTTAGATGCGATTTTATCAGGAATGGGTTCAATTGAGGTAGAGGCGCTTACATATATTCGCGGACGAAGTTTACCGAAACAATTTATTATTATTGATGAAGCGCAAAATTTAACCAAACATGAAGTGAAAACGATATTAACGCGTGTCGGTGAAAAAAGTAAAATCGTATTAATGGGAGACCCTGAACAAATTGACCATCCGTACTTAGATGAATATAATAACGGTCTGACTTATGTAGTAGAGAAATTTAAAGAGCAAAAGGTAGCAGGACATGTTCGATTAATAAAAGGGGAGCGCTCTGGATTAGCGCAGCTTGCAGCCGATTTGTTATAACGTTAAAATAAAGTGGCAGCTCCCTTCTAATCGTCTTTCACTTAAAGGGGGCTGCCTTCTTTATTAGACGATCATGTTAAGAAACAATAAACTTACGAACATGGGTAATCGGTTCATGTTGATTGGAACCATCCCCAAAATAAAAGTGGACAGGTCCGTCTTCTTTCAACGGTTTTCCGTTTTTCGAAAATCCTAATACGGCATCATAAGCTTGTTCTAACGGAATTTGAATTTCTTGATGCTCAGTCACAATGGTTAGAGCTGTTGCATCAGCAAGTGGTTCTGCATTTCGTAAAAAAGGTTCTAAACGCATTCCGAATGTTCCGTTAATCACTTTTTCTTTTTCATATGTTTTTTCCGTTTTTAAAGTTGGCGGAAAAACGGCTCCTTCTTGAATCTCGCGGTCCCAATATGCCGAAATTTTTTGAATTTCGTCTTCTTCGTTTTGTTCTTCTTGTTTCACCTCTGAAAAATACGTTAGCAAGTCCACTTTGCGATCATCAAAAATCCATACACCAGGATCAAGGGTAATTGAGAATTTCACTTTTCCTGTGATTGGAATAATGTTTTCCATGTCGATAACTAACCTCCCCCATTTCACACTATTTTTAGTATAGTAATAAATGATCCGTTTGTCATGTGATACATCTATCAACTAACTCTTTCAACTTGAAATTTTACTTATTTCACGTTAACATTTAAAGAAGGATTGTGTGTGTAATCGCACGGGGAACGGAGGGATAAATGTGACGTCAAATACGGCGATTAATTATCGGGAAAGAGCGTATGCACTGCTAAAAGCAGATGCTGATAAAATTGTAAAACTCATTCAAGTACAAATGGATAATTTAACAATGCCCCAATGCCCTCTTTATGAAGAAGTGCTGGATACCCAAATGTTTGGATTATCACGTGAAATTGATTTTGCTATTCGCCTAGGTCTTGTAGATGAAAAAGACGGCAAAGCGATTCTTGATCAGCTAGAGCGAGAATTGTCAAATCTTCATGAAGCGACTTTAAAAAAGCGGGTATAATAACATAAACAGCAACTCAAATGGTTGTGAGTCAACCGTTTGAGTTTTTGTGTTTTTTGCAGGAAAACTACAGTATTATTCGAATTATTATAGTAAAATGAAATAGGTTATTACAGATTAAGTAATTAAGGAAGAGGGAAGATGGATAAGCAGTTATTAAAAAAAATCGCAAAGTCCTATGACTACCCTTTAATGCTCACTATATTTATGCTTTGTATCTTCGGACTTATTATGATATATAGCTCCAGCATGATTTCTGCGGTTGTTCGCTTTGGAGTCGAGAGCGATTATTTTTATCAAAAGCAAAAATTATGGCTTATAATCGGAACTTTTGTTTTTTTCTGTATGATGGTTATACCTTATAAAGTGTTTGCGAAAAAAAAATGGGTATTAACTATTTTTTTTGGAATGCCTATCGTTTTATTTGCCGTTTTTATTGCCGGACATACGGCAAATAACGCAACAAGCTGGTTTAAGTTTGGTTCCTTTAATGTGCAGCCAGCTGAATTTGTTAAATTAGGATTAATTAATTATTTAGCAGCTGTGTTTGCGAACAAACAAAAATCGCTTTCCAAACCTGACAAGAGGCACATATTTCCAATTTATTACACTTTATTTATATGTGCGCTCATTGCTATTCAACCAGATTTTGGGACAGCTGGCATTATTTTACTCATTTGTTTCAGTATGATTGTTTCATCGGGAATTCGCTTGAAGCTTTTAGTTAAGCAAATTTTATTTTTAAGTATGATTGTCGCTATATTTTCACCGTTTTGGATTCCTGTTTTGGGAGATGAAATTTTTTCAAAAGAGAGAATGTCGCGTATTGATGGATTTCTTGATCCGTTTAAATATGCTGATGATGCAGGTTTTCATTTAGTTAATTCTTATTTAGCCATTGGCTCAGGTGGCTTAAAAGGACTTGGATTAGGAGAAAGCATTCAAAAATATGGTTACTTGCCAGAAGCACATACTGATTTTATTATGTCAATTATTGCGGAAGAATTAGGAGTATTTGGCGTCGCCTTTGTCATTATATTGCTCGCCTTTATCGTTTTGCGCGGTTTAGTGATTGCAAAAAAGTGTCAAGATGCGTTTGGAAGTTTGCTTGCGATTGGTGTTTCTGTGATGATTGGCATTCAAACGTGTATTAATCTTGGCGGAGTTACAGGGCTTATTCCCATTACTGGGGTACCACTACCTTTAGTCAGTTATGGCGGTTCCTCCCTTATTCTTCTCATGGCATCTCTTGGTATGCTTGTCAATATATCAATGTTTGTTAAATATGAAGCGAACTATAAGGGGAAAGCGGAGACAGCGAACGTTATGAAAAATTCACAAAAAAGAGGTCTGACTTTTTAACAATGTATTTACAAAATTACTAAATCATTATAGTTTTTATTATGACAAAGGGGGAGAGGAATCGTATGAGTAAAAATCGTCGAATTAATAAAGTACTTGTAGCAAACCGCGGAGAAATTGCCATTCGCGTGTTTCGCGCTTGCGTTGAGCTTGGTATTCGCACAGTAGCGATTTATTCAAAAGAAGATGCAGGGGCATATCATCGTTATAAAGCAGACGAAGCATACTTAGTTGGCGAAGGAAAAAAACCGATTGATGCTTACTTAGATATTGAAGGAATTATTGAAATTGCCAAAAGCCATGATGTCGATGCCATCCATCCAGGGTATGGATTTCTTTCGGAAAATATTCAATTTGCTAAACGATGCGAAGAAGAAGGAATCATTTTTATCGGTCCCAAACAAGAGCATCTAGATATGTTTGGCGACAAAGTAAAGGCTCGACATCAAGCACAATTGGCAGGAATTCCGGTTATTCCTGGAAGCGATGGTCCTGTACATAGCTTAGAAGAAGTAATCCGCTTTGGCGAGACACATGGGTATCCATTTATTATTAAAGCAGCATTAGGCGGCGGTGGACGCGGCATGCGCATCGTTCGTTCAAAAGCGGAAGTAAAAGAAGCATATGAGCGGGCGAAATCGGAAGCAAAAGCAGCGTTCGGAAACGATGAAGTATATGTAGAAAAGCTAATTGAAAATCCAAAACATATTGAAGTGCAAATTCTCGGTGACTATGAAGGAAATATCGTTCATTTATATGAACGCGACTGTTCCGTACAGCGCCGCCATCAAAAAGTAGTCGAAGTCGCACCGAGCGTGTCATTATCTGATGAGCTTCGTCGTGAAATTTGCGAAGCCGCTGTCAAACTAATGAAAAATGTAAATTATGTCAATGCCGGTACGGTTGAGTTTTTAGTGTCTGGCGATGAGTTTTACTTTATTGAAGTGAATCCTCGCGTTCAAGTAGAACACACCATTACCGAAATGGTTACAGGGATTGATATCGTTCAGTCACAAATTTTAATTGCCGAAGGTCACTCGCTTCATAGCAATGTAGTTGGCATTCCGAAACAGGAAGATATCCATGTTCATGGATATGCGATTCAATCGCGTGTGACGACAGAAGATCCGTTAAACAATTTTATGCCGGATACTGGGAAAATTATGGCCTATCGTTCTGGAGGCGGATTTGGCGTCCGTTTAGATGCAGGAAACGGGTTCCAAGGAGCAGTTATTACACCATATTATGACTCATTGCTTGTAAAATTATCTACATGGGCATTGACATTTGAGCAAGCGGCAAAAAAAATGCTGCGCAATTTGCGGGAATTCCGAATTCGTGGAATTAAAACAAACATTCCATTTTTAGAGAATGTGGTGCAACACCCCAAATTTTTAACAGGAGAATACGACACTTCGTTTATTGATTCAACGCCTGAACTATTTATCTTCCCGAAAAGAAAAGACCGCGGTACAAAGATGTTAACGTACATCGGTACGGTAACCGTCAATGGGTTTCCGGGAATCGGAAAGAAAAAAAAGCCGGTATTTGAAAAGCCGCGCATTCCAAAAGTGAAGCATTCTGAGCCAATTCCAAACGGAACAAAACAAATTCTCGAAGAACGTGGAGCAGAAGGTCTTGTTCAATGGGTGAAAGAACAGAAGGAAGTATTATTAACGGACACAACGTTCCGCGATGGGCATCAATCGCTTTTGGCAACGCGCGTGCGCACGACCGATTTAGTGCACATTGCCGAACCTACAGCAAGGTTATTGCCAAACTTTTTCTCGCTTGAAATGTGGGGCGGAGCGACATTTGATGTTGCCTATCGTTTCTTAAAAGAAGATCCATGGGATCGCTTACTCAAGCTTCGTGAACGAATTCCAAACTTGCTGTTCCAAATGTTATTGAGAGCGTCTAATGCGGTTGGATACAAGAACTATCCGGACAATGTTATTCGCGAGTTTGTCGAGAAGTCAGCACATGCCGGCATCGATGTATTCCGCATTTTTGACAGCTTAAACTGGGTAAAAGGCATGACGGTGGCGATTGATGCGGTGCGGCAGACAGGAAAAATTGCCGAAGCGGCGATTTGTTACACAGGCGACATTTTAGACCCGACGCGAACAAAGTATAATTTGGATTATTATAAAAACCTTGCTAAAGAATTAGAGCAAGCAGGTGCACATATTTTAGGAATTAAAGACATGGCTGGTCTTTTGAAACCACAGGCAGCGTATGCATTAATTTCTGCATTGAAAGAGACGGTTGACATTCCGATTCATCTTCATACGCATGACACAAGCGGCAATGGAATTTATACGTATGCTAAAGCGATTGAAGCGGGCGTTGACATTGTCGATGTGGCCGTAAGTTCAATGGCCGGACTAACGTCACAGCCGAGTGCCAATACGCTCTATTATGCGCTTGAAGGAACAGAACGGATGCCAACTGTCGATATCAACGCATTGGAACAGCTTTCTCGCTATTGGGAAGATGTCCGTAAATACTATCAAGAGTTTGAAAGCGGCATGAACGCACCACATACAGAAGTGTATATGCATGAAATGCCTGGCGGACAATACAGCAACCTTCAGCAGCAAGCGAAGGCGGTCGGTTTAGGCGACCGTTGGGATGAGGTAAAAGAGATGTATCGCCGTGTCAATGACATGTTCGGTGATATAGTGAAAGTAACTCCTTCATCGAAAGTCGTTGGCGATATGGCGCTATATATGGTGCAAAATAACTTAACCGAGCGAGATATTTATGAACGCGGTGAAACGCTTGACTTCCCAGATTCGGTTGTCGAGCTGTTCGAAGGCTATTTAGGACAACCGCATGGCGGGTTCCCGAAAGAATTACAGCGCATTATTTTAAAGGGACGCGAACCGATTACCGTGCGGCCAGGAGAACTATTAGAACCAGTTGATTTTGAGAAAATTAAGCAAGAATTGTTCCATAAGCTCGACCGCCAAGTAACTGACTTTGATGCGCTTGCGTATGCTTTGTATCCAAAAGTGTTCATCGACTACACAAAAACAGTTGAACAATTTGGTGACATATCCGTGCTAGATACACCAACATTTTTGTACGGAATGCGTCTTGGTGAAGAAATTGAAGTAGAGATTGAAAAAGGAAAGACGCTCATCGTAAAGCTTGTTTCCATCGGGCAACCACAAGCTGACGGAACGCGCGTCGTCTATTTTGAGTTGAACGGGCAACCGCGCGAAGTGATGATTAAAGATGAGAGCATTAAAACAACGGTTGCTTCACGCATTAAAGCCGATAAAAATAATCCGAATCATATTGCAGCAACGATGCCGGGAACAGTTGTGAAAGTGCTAGTTGAAAAGGGCGAAAAAGTAAGCAAGGGAGACCATCTCATGATTACCGAAGCGATGAAGATGGAAACAACCGTGCAAGCACCATTCAGCGGCATTGTAAAAGATATTTATGTGAAAAGCGGAGAGGCCATCCAAACAGGCGATTTGCTCATAGAATTAACAAAATAAAATAATAAGGAGGCTGCCCCAAAAACAAGGTGTCAGACCCTACAACACAATATATATTGTGAAATGCAAGTGAGGTCAGACATTTACGGGGCAGCTACTTTTTTGTAAGGAACGGGCAAACAATTTCTTAACGTTTTTTGTTTTTCTTGTATTCTTTTTTTAGAAGAAGTAGACTTTGAGTATATGAAAATAAATTTTTTGGCGGGAGCCTGTGGAATCAGGCTGAGAGTACGACTAATCCGTCGTTGACCGTTTGAACCTGTTGGGTAATGCCAGCGTAGGGAAAGTGATAAGGGACTAATAGGCACTTTGCTTACGCGCAAAGTGCTTTTTTATTATGTTCAAAGAAAGGATTGGAAGATATCATGCATTAGCAAGAAATGATTGACAACATCTATCCGTTTATGAAGCAGGAACATTCTTCAGAAGCCGAATTTCATCATGTTCAGAAGTTGTTTGCTTATTCCATACCGTACGTATTGAGGGAAAGGATGAAATGTGATTATGAATATTAAAGAAATTGTAAAAACGTTAGAAAAAGTACGCCAAGTGAATCCGCTTGTCCATAATATTACAAATGTCGTTGTGACAAATTTTACCGCTAACGGTCTTTTAGCATTAGGCGCTTCCCCAGTGATGGCATATGCAAAAGAAGAAGTTGCTGATATGGCAAAAATAGCAGGAGCGCTTGTGCTTAATATTGGTACGCTAAATGAAACAGAAATCGAAGCGATGCTTATGGCAGGAAAATCAGCAAATGAAAACGGAGTACCGGTGATTTTTGATCCGGTCGGCGCAGGTGCCACCGCTTACCGAACGGAAACGGCAAGAAAGATTGTTAAAGAAGTAAAAGTCTCAATTATAAGAGGAAATGCCGCTGAGATTGCTAATGTAATAGGAGAAAATTGGGTCATTAAAGGCGTCGATGCGCAAGAAGGAAACGGAGATGTTGTTGCCTTAGCGAAAAAAGCGGCACAACAATTAGGAACGGTTGTCGTGATTACTGGTAAAGAGGATGTCGTTACTGATGGTGAAACGACATACGTCATTCATAACGGTCATCCGATTTTAACAAAAGTAACGGGTACAGGCTGCTTATTAACATCGGTGATTGGAGCGTTTGCAGCGGTTGAGAAAGACTTAGTTTTAGCGGCCGTCTCTGCGCTTGTTAGCTACGGAGTGGCAGCTGAAGTAGCAGCGAGTAAAAAAGCCGAAGAAGGACCAGGAAGTTTTCAAATCGCGTTTTTAAACGAGCTCGCCAAAGTAGGCGCTATACAAATTAACCAATATGGCTCGATTGAAAAAAGATGAGTTTACTAGGGGGAATCACAATGAAGAAAGTGTACAAAGCGTTAACAATTGCCGGTTCTGATAGCGGCGGCGGTGCCGGCATTCAAGCCGATTTAAAAACGTTTCAAGAGTTAAAAGTTTTTGGTATGTCCGCATTAACCGCGGTTACCGCGCAAAATACACTTGGGGTACAAGGGGTATATCCTTTATCGGTAGAAGCTGTTAAACAGCAAATTGAATCGATTGGAACTGATTTAGGAACAGATGCTGTTAAAACGGGGATGCTCTTCAGCAGCGAAATCATTCAAGCGGTTGCTGAAAAAATTAAACAATTTGGATGGAAAAATATTGTGGTCGATCCTGTCATGATTGCCAAAGGCGGTGCACCGCTTTTACAAGATGAAGCGGTAAGCGCTTTAAAAAACGATTTACTTCCGCTAGCAACCGTCATTACGCCTAATATTCCCGAGGCAGAAGTGTTAACGGAAATGACGATTCACACATTAGAAGACCGCCAAAAAGCAGCCAAACGTTTACACGATCTAGGTGTAAAATATGTCGTTATTAAAGGCGGTCATGATGAAGGAGAAAGTGAAGCGGTCGATCTATTGTATGATGGTGAGCAATTTTCTTATTTTAAAAGCAAAAGGGTCGAGACGAAACATACACACGGAACAGGCTGCACATTTGCTGCAGCGATTACGGCTGAACTAGCAAAGGGAAGCAATGTAAAAGAAGCTGTACAAACAGCGAAAGATTTTATTCAAGCAGCTATTGAAAACGAATTAGGAATAGGGCGCGGTCATGGACCGACCAATCATTGGGCTTATCGAGAGAAAAAACGATAAGAGGCTCAAAAGTGCTGAAGAAATTGGAGGATGAATCGTTGGTGAGAATTTCGGATGAGAAAATGAGACAATTATTAAGAGTTTATTTTATTATGGGAAGTAATAACTGTCAAAAGGCCCCCTTGGAAGTCATAACCGAAGCGCTTGAGGGGGGAATTACGTTGTTTCAATTTCGCGAAAAAGGGAAAGGCGCTTTAACCGGAGAGAAAAAATACGCGCTTGCGAAAGAAATTCAAAGCATATGTAAAAAATATAGCGTTCCTTTTATCGTAAATGATGATGTCGACTTAGCTATTGCACTTGATGCCGATGGCGTACATATCGGGCAAGAAGACGAGTCTGCCGAGCGTGTTCGTGAAAAAATTGGCGACAAAATTCTTGGTGTTTCTGTTCATAATCTTGAAGAAGCGCGTAAAGCTATTGCGCAAGGGGCGGATTATATCGGAGTAGGCCCCGTTTTTCCGACAAAAACAAAAGAAGACGCAAAAGAAGTGCAAGGTACTTCCCTTATCCTATCTCTTAGAAAGAATGGGATCCAAATCCCGATGGTTGGCATTGGCGGCATTAACGCAGAAAATGCAAGCGAGGTAATAAAAGCAGGGGCTGATGGTGTTTCTGTTATAACGGCGATTAGTTTGGCGGAGTCTCCTTTTGAAAGCTCTAGGCAATTAGTAATGACCGTTCATGAATGTTTATAATTCATAGGGATTATCCAGTTGAAATAGTTGTTAAGATAAGTAGAAAGCTGGGCAATTGATTTCTTATACAAATAAAAAAACGAGGGCTTGTCCCTCGTTTTTTTATTTTACTATGATGGAGGTCATTCTTTTCGCATGATTGGGGGAATGCGATAACATTTGTTCATTATGCTTGCTTCGAGCAGCTAATAAAACTAAATAACTGAGTACGCCGAATAAGCAAGAAATGAAAAAGGCATGAGCTAAGGCAATATATAAATTTAGTTTCGTGAACACAATAAGTGCACCGGTGATTACTTGTGCAGATACAAGGAAAAGAGCAACAAACCAGCCCCAGTATATCACACGTTGATTCCGATAAGATTTTAGTGCTTGAATCGTAGCAAGTAAAATCCAAACAAAGATTAATCCAGCTGCCAAGCGGTGTCCCATTTGTATCCACTCGTGAAGTTGGATAGGAAAAGGACGATTTTCTGAACAAAGTGGCCAGCTTGGGCAAGCTAAACTTGCTAGTTTATGACGAACAAGTGCCCCAGTGTATACAACGATGTAACTATATATGATAATTCCATAAATATGAAATTTCATTTTCTTATCAATCACTACTGAATCGGCGTCGAATTTTTTATCTACTTCAAAAATGAGTAGCGTAAGTAGAAAAACGGAAGCAAAAGAAATCAGAGATATGCCAAAATGTAAAGCAAGAACAAAGTCAGATTGCCCCCAAACGACGGCAGCCGCTCCAATCAATCCTTGCAAAACAAGAAATATAAACGAAATAAGCGCAAGAAATTTTGTTTCGCGCACATGCCCAATCGCGCGCCATGCCCAAATGGACAATCCTAATACCATTAAGCCAGCAAGTCCAGAAACGACGCGGTGGCTTAGTTCAATTAAGAGCTCAGGGGTGATGTTGGAAGGAATTAGTTCACCGTGGCATAATGGCCATGACCGGCCACATCCCATTCCTGATTCTGTTTTTGTTACTAAAGCGCCACCGATTAAAACAAACAGCATCGCAATCGTCGTTAGAACCGCAAACCATTTTAATGTACGCTGCAAAATCTTCACCTTCTCGATTAAGAAATATCGATGTGACAATAATGGTAAAAAAATAAAATAGACGAAAAATCTACATCTATTATCTTAACGTAAACAGTGCAAGAGAGCAAAATAAAATCGGCAAACATCATCATTTTACAATATGGATCGTGTAAAAAACAAATAAATATTATAGTAAAAAAGGTTGAATATTGTTAATGAGTTTGCTAGAAATATAAATGAATACAATAAAAATGCTGTTTTCTGGCTAATATTGTATTTAGAAATACAGCCAGTCACAATTTTGACACAAATAATCCAAAAAAATTTCACAATTTGTCAATGAAATGTGATTTAATATATAGAGATGAAGCGTTTATCTTTTTATTATCCTAGCAATATTTTCTAATTGAGATTTTTTAATATAACGAAGCGATGGAAACGCCTTCAATGGAAATGGTTAGAGGGTCTTTTTGATTTAGGACTAAGGAGGAATTAATGATGGCGGATATGAGGGCATTAAATGAAGGCGATGCAAATGCGATGCAAGGTCCTCAAGAGTATACACATTCAACCGTTTGGAAAGATTTATTAGCTGTTGTGAAAATAGGAATTGTAAATTCGAATTTAATTACGACATTTACTGGCTTATGGTTAGCATTACATTTTATGGGGAAAGGTTTTCTTGATAATCTTCATATTGTCTTTTTTACCCTGTTTGGTTCAGCATTGATTATTGCTGGTTCGTGCAGTTTAAACAATTATATTGACCGCGATATTGATTATTTGATGGAGCGGACAAAATCAAGACCGACTGTTACTGGAAGAATGGACCCAAAACGAGTGCTTTGGCTAGGTATTTTTTTAGTGGTTATTGGAACAGTGAGTTTATTAATGACGACTGTAACCGCAGCGATTATTGGACTTATCGGTGTATTTACTTACGTCTTTTTGTATACAATGTGGTCAAAGCGGAATAATACGTTGAATACGGTCATCGGGAGCATTTCGGGGGCTGTGCCTCCAGTCATTGGCTGGACAGCGGTCGATTCAAGTTTTCATGTTGTGCCGCTTGTATTATTTTTATTAATGTTTATATGGCAGCCGCCACACTTTTTGGCGCTTGCGATGAAGCGGGCAGAAGAGTATCGTGCGGCTGGTATTCCAATGTTACCGGTTGTTCATGGTTTTGGCATTACAAAACGCCAAATGGTTGTTTGGGTAGCTTGTTTACTTCCACTTCCGTTCTATCTTTTTTCATTAGGTATCCCGTTCCTTGTCATCGCGACATTGTTAAACATCGGCTGGTTGGCATTGGGACTTGCTGGATTTAAAATGAAAGATGATTTAAAATGGGCGAAGTGGATGTTTATATATTCGTTGAATTATTTAACCATTTTATTCGTAGCAATGGTGATTGTTACTATTGACTAATAGTCGTTTATAATTCTTTCTATTACATAAAGAAAGAATTTATATATTATTTTTATTTTATCTAAATTGAAAGAGGGGTTTGATTAGGCTATGAAGAAATGGCTACTCAATTGGCGCTTATTTTCTCTTTTTAGTGTAATGGCGCTTGTATTAGCTGGCTGTGGAGAGCCGTTTATTTCCGCGCTTCAACCGGCCGGCGAAGTAGCAGATATGCAGTATTCGCTTATGCTGCTTAGCACAGCCATTATGGTTCTTGTTATTATTGTTGTAACGATTATCTTCGTATACGTTGTCATTCGTTTCCGTCAACGTAAAGGCGAAGAAAACAAAATTCCAAAGCAGGTGGAAGGAAGCCACAAGCTTGAAATCATTTGGACTGTCATTCCAATTATCCTTTTAATTATCTTGGCAGTTCCAACGGTTAAAGCAACATTTGATCTTGCTGATGTAAAACCAATGAACAAAGAGAAGCGCGATAAAGATACGCTTGTTGTCAATGTTCGTGCAAACCTTTATTGGTGGGAATTTGAATATCCTGACTATGGCGTAATTACAAGCCAAGATTTAGTGGTTCCAACTGATGAGCGTGTGTATTTTAACTTAAAAGCATCAGATGTAAAACACTCATTCTGGATTCCTGCAGTCGGCGGGAAAATGGACACAAACACGGAAAACAAAAACCAGTTCTGGTTAGAATTTGACCAAGAGGATGCTGAAAAAGCAGGCGGCATTTTCTATGGTAAATGTGCGGAGCTTTGCGGTCCTTCCCATGCATTGATGGACTTCAAAGTAAAAGCAGTTCCTAGAGATGAATTCAATCAATGGATTGAAAAAATGAAAAATGCGAAACCAGTTGTAACTGATCCAGTTGCAAAAGAAGGGGAAGCAATTTTCAATAAGAGCTGTATCGGATGCCATGCGGTTACTCCGGTTGATAACCGTCCAGAACAAGCACGTACAGCGCCAAACTTAGGAAACTTTGGCGATCGTGAGCGCATCGCAGGAATTTTAGAACATAACGAAGAAAACTTGAAAAAATGGCTAAAAGACCCAGAAAGTCTTAAACCTGGTAATAAAATGACAAACACATATGGCAAATTGACCGATGAGCAAATTGATGCTTTAACAAAATATTTAATGAGTCTAAAGGTTGAGTAATAAGGGGATTTATGTAAAAAGGGAGGTTACATTGTGAGTACAGTAGCTCGTAAAAAGAGCCTAATATGGGACTACCTGACAACGGTTGACCATAAGAAAATCGCCATTCTTTACTTAATTGCCGGTGGCATTTTCTTCATCATGGGCGGTATTGAGGCACTAATTATTCGTATTCAGCTTGCGGTACCTAACAACGATTTTGTTAGCGCAGGTTTTTATAACGAAGTGTTAACAATGCATGGTACAACAATGATTTTCTTGGCGGCAACGCCTTTATTATTCGCATTGATGAATGCGATTGTACCTATTCAAATCGGTGCACGCGACGTTGCGTTCCCGTTCTTAAACGCATTAGGATTCTGGTTATTCTTTTTCGGGGGACTTTTCCTAAACTGTTCATGGTTTTTAGGCGGAGCTCCTGACGCTGGTTGGACATCTTACGCGTCTTTATCATTAGAGTCACCGGGACACGGTATTGATTTTTACGTATTAGGTTTACAGGTTTCAGGTTTCGGTACATTAATTAGTGGTATTAACTTCCTAGTAACAATTGTTAATATGCGTGCTCCAGGTATGACATACATGCGCATGCCATTGTTTACTTGGACAACATTTGTTGCTTCTGCGTTAATTTTATTTGCGTTCCCGCCGTTAACGGCTGGCTTACTCTTACTGATGATGGACCGCTTATTCGGTGGTAACTTCTTCGATCCGGCGTTAGGCGGTAACACAATTATTTATGAGCATTTATTCTGGATTTTCGGTCATCCTGAAGTATATATTCTTGTATTACCGGCATTCGGTATTTTCTCAGAAATTATCGCGACTTTCTCTAAAAAACGTTTATTCGGATACTCTTCAATGGTATTTGCCGTTGTATTAATCGGCTTTTTAGGATTCATGGTGTGGGCGCACCACATGTTTACGACTGGTATGGGACCAATTGCAAACGCAATTTTTGCGGTTGCGACAATGGCGATTGCTGTTCCGACAGGTATTAAAATCTTTAACTGGTTATTTACAATGTGGGGTGGAAACATCCGCTTTACAACACCAATGTTATATGCTATTGGGTTTATTCCTTCTTTCGTTATGGGTGGAGTAACTGGAGTCATGAACGCGACAGCACCGGCTGACTATCAATATCATGACAGCTACTTCGTCGTTGCTCACTTCCACTATGTAATTGTTGGTGGGGTAGTACTCGCTCTATTAGCAGGCACACATTATTGGTGGCCAAAAATGTTTGGTAAAATGCTAAGCGAAAAGCTTGGTAAGTTGACATTCTGGTTATTCTTTACCGGATTCCATTTAACATTCTTTATCCAACACTTCCTTGGTTTAATGGGCATGCCGCGTCGCGTATTTACATTCTTACCAGGCCAAGGCTGGGAAACTGGAAACTTAATTAGTACAATTGGTGCCTTCTTTATGGCGGCAGGTACGATTGTTCTTTTAATTAACATCGTAATTACAACGGTTAAAGGTAAAAAAGCAGAAGCAGATGCTTGGGGAGTCGGACGTACGCTTGAATGGGCGGTTTCATCTCCAGCACCTGAGTATAACTTTGCGCAAACTCCACTTGTTCGTGGTTTAGATGCGTTTTGGGTTGAGAAAATGGAAGGTAAAAAAGGCTTAACTCCGGCAGAACCGCTTGGAGACATTCATATGCCGAACCCTTCATTCTTGCCGTTTGTTATTTCACTTGGATTATTCATTGCTTCGTTCGGATTTATGTACTATAAAGATTATTCTTGGGGCTTAATGGTTGGAATCGTTGGTCTATTAATTACGTTTGGAGCCATGTTCTTGCGCTCTGTGATCGATGACCATGGTTACCACATTCATAAAGAGGAAATTATTGAAGCGGAGAAAAAGGGGGCTAAGGCATAATGCATGTTGAAGAAAAATTAACGGCGGAAACATTCCCAGCATCACCTGAAAAAGCCACCCTCGAAGGGAAAAATAAATTTTTAGGATTCTGGTTTTTCTTAGGGGGAGAGACAGTTCTTTTCGCCTCCCTCTTTGCCACTTTCTTAGCGCTAAGAGATAAAACAGCTGGTGGTCCAACAGCTGAGGAATTGTTTAAATTACCCCTCGTGTTTGTTGCTACAATGCTCTTATTAACAAGTAGCTTAACGAGCGTGTATGCAATGTACCATATGAAAAACTTTGACTTTAAGAAAATGCAGCTTTGGCTTGGCATCACTGTATTGTTAGGGGCAAGCTTCTTAGGGTTAGAAATTTTCGAGTTCAGTGAGTATGTGCATGAGGGCCATAAATTTTCAACAAGTGCCTTCTCATCTGCCTTCTATACATTAGTTGGCCTGCATGGTAGTCACGTTGCATTTGGTTTATTATGGATTTTAACGCTTATGATTCGCAACGCTAAGCGCGGTCTTGACCTTTACAACGCACCAAAGTTTTATGTGGCAAGCCTTTACTGGCACTTTATTGACGTTGTATGGGTATTCATTTTCACAGTTGTATACTTAATGGGAATGGTGGGGTGATTGTATGGCAAATCATACAAATTCAGGTAACCCAAATGTTGATTTAGCATATCGCCGCAAGAAAAATGCGGAAGATATGAAACATCAAGTCATTTCATTCGCGCTAATGATTTTCTTAACGCTCATTGCGTTTTTCGCAGTTGGTTATGACCAATTTTCACCTTGGTTTTCTGTTCCATTTATTGTGCTTCTTGCTGCTGTGCAAGTTGTATTCCAATTATATTATTTCATGCATATGAGCCACAAAGGTCATGAATTACCAGCGTTGTTCCTTTATGGCGGCGTATTTGTTGCGTTTCTAACTATTTGGGCGTTTATGACCGTTGTTTGGTGGTAACAAATAAAAAGGAAATCAGCTTTAGCTGATTTCCTTTTATTTTTCACAAAAGTTTCACAATGTACAAACGTTACAATTGTAGTATAATGAATAGGGAAAGAATCGAGGTGAAACAACGATGGCATCATTAAATATGTTTGGCTTTGCTGCGCTATGGAGTCCATTTTTCTTTATGTCATTATTAGTTATTACATGGCTGTATTTTATGATGGTTGGTCCGTGGAGCTCTCGTTTTACAAATGAAGGACCGGCGACAAGAAAACAAAAAGCGTTTTTTGTAGTTGGTATTGTTTTGCTTTATATTTGTAAAGGTTCACCGATTGATTTACTTGGTCATTTGATGTTTAGCGCTCATATGATACAAATGGCCGTTCTTAACTTGATTATCCCGCAGCTACTTATTTTAGGGATTCCAAACTGGATGTTTGAACGTATGTTTCGTATAAAAGCACTAAAGAGAACAGTTTTGTTTTTTACAAAACCGCTTATTTCACTCATTTTATTTAATGGGCTTTTCTCTTTTTATCACGTTCCATTCATTTTTGATATTGTTAAAACAAACGTATTTTTACACGCTGCTGTTACAACAGTCATTTTTGTTGCGGCGCTTATGATGTGGTGGCCTTTAGTGAATAAATTACCTGATTGGCCGACGATTACGGGAATTAAAAAGGTTGGATATATTTTCGCAGATGGTATCTTGATCACACCAGCTTGTGCGTTAATTATTTTTGCGAATGATCCATTGTATGCAACCTATTATGACCCGCAAGCATGGATGAACGCACTTGAACTTTGTGTGCCTACTGGAACATTAACTTCTCTTGATTTAACAGGCCCACAAATGTTTATGTCAATGTCCATTCTCCATGACCAGCAACTGGGCGGAGTGCTTATGAAAATTATTCAGGAAATTGTATATGGTGCAATGCTTTTCTTTATTTTTATCGAATGGTATAAAAAAGAACGGGAAAAAGAAACCATCGATGCAACTATATCTCCGCAACCTTCTGAATAGTAATTTATTTTTCAGCGGGAATAAGCATTTGCTTGTCCCGTTTTCGTGTTTTAAACGCTATTTAAAACCGCTTGTTTATTGAAAAATCAGGATAACTCTACTAAAATAAAACTTGAAAAAAGAGAATTAGATATAGATGAAGAGAGGACACGAAAAATGGAGCATTCATTACCGATTTTGCCTACTATTAGCACTAGTTTCATCGTTTTGAGTGCAATATTTGTCGCAATTGGATGGTATTTAATTCGTCAGCGAAAAGTGGAAGCCCATAAAAAAGTGATGATTTGGGCAGCTGTGTTTGCGTTGTTGTTCTTCCTCATTTATTTATCAAGAACGATCTTTATCGGCAATACTAGCTTTGGCGGTCCTGATGATATAAAAATTTATTACACCATCTTTTTATTTTTCCATATCGTCTTGGCGACTGTCGGTGCTATTTTTGGAATCGTTACCCTTTTATCGGGCTTTAAAAATAATTTGGTTAAACATAAAAAGCTAGGTCCGGTTACAAGTGTAATATGGTTTTTTACCGCAACGACTGGGGTTGCTGTTTATTTGCTTCTTTATGTATTTTACCGCGGTGGAGAAACAACGTCTGTTATTAAAGCAATTTTAGGCTTTTAGCGAAAACAGTCAGGCTTCCTTGAGTGAGGTCTGACTGTTTTTGTTGTGTGAATAAATGTTAAAGTCATAGGCTATGACATTTGCAGCTCAATGTTTTGTCATATTTTTCATCCGAATCATATCATATGTATAATAAATGCTATAGGAATGTAAAAGTGGACGGGATGTTCTTATTTTATATCGGGAAGGGGAGCGATGAGAGTGGCAGTGCGTTTAAAAAGGCGTTCAGATGTGGCTTCCTTGACATTCATTACGATTACAATGATGTGTTTACACGAATATGAGGAAATTATTCTTCCTGATACATCAATTGATATTGTTTTCGAACGAAACGAGTGTTGCACGGTTTTTTTGAAAATGACGATGAAATATGGCTCAAATATTCTTCATGTTTGCGAGAAGTTGCAAAAGCATATTAAAGAAGAAATTGAAGAGATGACGAATTTTACAGTTGAGCATGTGAATATAACTGTTCAAAATTTAGTGTATAGAAAAAACGCATAGAGAGAACCTATGCGTTTTTTTAGTTTACCATTTCGAGAGCTAACTACGGTGCCTCCGCTTTTCGTTATTGTCTAGCTCCGGCACCTAGCTCTCTATGCCAAATAACCTTCCCCCTTGAAGTGACAAGCACTTCTGCGGATGAAGAACATTTGGCTTCGAGAGCTAACCACGGTGCCTCCGCTTTTCTAATTGTCTAGCTCGGCTCGCAATGCCTAGTGGAAAATAACCTTCCTCCGTCGAAATGCAAGTATTTCTCGTCGGAAGAACATTTTCCTCCGGCATTAGGCGCTCGCCTTCGCTTTTCTATGTTACCCTTGGAATTTAGCTAAGCCTTCTTTTACTTTCGATAAGATTGTTTGACATTGGTTTACTAATGAAGTTGGGAAGTTTTCTCCTTCACCGTATTCGACTCCATGTGGGTAATAATGTTTGCCAAGTAAAGGCGGAAGGAGTTTAATTAATGCGTAACGCGCACCCACATCGCCTTCTACAGCATAGCCTTGAACGCGTAAATAATAAACGTCATTTTTTATTTCAAATTTACGGTCATATGTTACCCGGTCATAATCCCATTGGCTTGCGCGCACAAATCCTAGACTTTCCATTAAATCGTCTAGTTGAGACAATTCTACTGTTTGGTTTTCGATTCCCGTATTTTCGAATCTCATTATGTAATTTCCCTCCTAATAAAAACTTCAAAGCAACTGACCATGCTCCAGCTAAATAGAAAATAAAAAGAAATATCCCTTCATTAATAATAGTATGAAAGCGGTCAACTTTCAATCTATAGTTATGGAAATGAGAAGAAACAAAAAATTTAATTTGTTCGTGAGTTTTTTGTGAATTTGGTCAAACTAAAGAGCGAAAGGAGGAAATCGATATGAAAAAGACTATGATTTCGATTTTGCTTAGTGTGTTTTTTCTTATCGCAGGAATGCCGCATATGGCGCATGGTCAAGGGACAACGACATATACGGTCCGGCCAGGAGATACATTATGGAAAATTGCTGTCCGCTATCAAGTAGGATTATCGGAAATTATTAAGGCCAATCCACAGTTTCCTAACCCGAATTTAATTTATCCGGGGCAAAAGGTAAATATCCCGATTCTCGACGATGTAAAAAGTATTGAAAACGAAGTGGTGCGTTTGACGAATCAACAGCGTGCAAAATATGGTTTGCCAGCATTACAAATTGACTGGCAATTAGCAAGAGTAGCACGCTATAAATCGGTTGATATGAGGGATAAGAACTATTTTTCACACAATTCCCCAACATACGGCTCACCATTTACGATGATGAAAAACTTTGGAATCAGCTACCGGACAGCAGCGGAAAATATAGCAGCTGGACAGCGGACGCCACAGGAAGTAGTAAACGCTTGGATGAATAGCCCAGGACATCGCGCCAACATTCTAAAGAGAGACGTAACGCATATTGGTGTTGGATATGCGAGAGGTGGTTCTTATGGGCATTATTGGACGCAAATGTTTATTGGCAAATAAACAGTAGGGGGAATTTATTGTGCAAACCGTACGCGATGTAATGACGACGAACGTTGAATACTGTACACCGCTTGATAATGTTTATGAAGTTGCTGTAAAAATGCGCGATTTAGATGTAGGAGCGATTCCGATTGTGGAAAATGGCCGGTTAATCGGATTGATTACTGATCGAGATTTGGTTGTGCGTGGCATCGCAGAGAAACGTTCAGGATCGAATCAAGTAACAAATGTGATGAGTGAAAATCTCGTTACTGTTTCTCCGGATACTTCCGTTCAAGAAGCAGTACAGCTGATGGCGAAACATCAAATTCGCCGCTTGCCTGTTGTAGAGAACGGGAAGTTAGTTGGTATGGTTTCATTAGGAGATTTAGCAACTAATTCATATTCTGATCAAAATGCAGGACATGCTTTGAGCGAAATATCTGAACAACATCATACTCATTAGGGGTGTCTCAAAGGGTCTGACTCCCTCGACCATGACAAGATATTTAAGGGCTTTTTCTTTCGATTGCCCATAAATATGGTGGTTGAGGGACCTGTGACCCTTTACTTTTGGTAATAAAACTTTAAATTTAATGTGTTTTCTTTTGGTTGAAGTGTTTTTATTGGATAAATAAGGATATAATGACAATAGCAATGGTTATGAAAGAGGGTGATTTTCACACGATGAAATGGTTTCTCGTCGTATTATTGCTATCGGTTGGCTTTTTTTATTTTTTTCCTGAAGATTCATCACGTCCTGAACAAAAACAGGAACATATACAAGATGATAATTTGCTAAAACAAGTATCAGCATCAGAAGGGATTGTATCACTGATTGGAAAAAGTGCGGAAGAAGTAAAAAAGCAATTTGGTGAGCCGGTGCGTATTGACTATTCGGCCTATGATTATAAGTGGTGGATTTATAATCACCAGCCGCAAACGTATTTTCAAATAGGGATATTGAAAAATCGTGTTGTTACAGCCTATGTTTGTGGTGAGAAAGTAAATGTAAGACCATTTCAAATTAATCAGCCAATCAAGGATGTCTTTAAAAAGTTTCCTATTGATTCAAGCATTCCCGTTTCTCTTGAAAGTGGTACATATCGCTTTGAATTGTCGGAAGAGGATTTAACATTTCAACCGCTTGTCAAATTAGGGGATGTGTATGCGCAAATTTATGTTGATCGGTTTACAGGGAGAGTATCAAGCGTTCGTTTTATGGATGCGGAAACATTAATAAAAATGCGCCCTTATGAATTAGTTTATCGCGGTGAACTGTTAGAGCCAAAACCTTTATCAGTTGAAGAACAAAAAAAAGTAGAACTAGCAAATGCCAAACAAATATTAGATATCACAAATATAATTCGGCAGCGGCATGATGTTGGAATGGTACGCTGGGATGAAAAAACATCCAAGGTTGCTTATGAACATAGTAAAGATATGAAAGAGAACCAATTTTTCTCTCATGAATCTCCGCGGCATGGAGATTTAAAGGAAAGATTAGTATCATCAGGAGTGAATTTTCAAATCGCTGGCGAAAATATCGCTGCCCAATATGTCGACGGTATTGCCGCGGTTGAAGGATGGTTAAATAGCCAAAGCCATCGGGAAACATTATTAAGTAAACAATTTACACACCTTGGAGTAGGAGTGTTTGACAAGTACTATACACAAAATTTTATTAAACCTCAGTAGAATGACTCGTTAAAAACTTCTCGAAAAAAATATTCCATCCCTCCACTGACCGTAACTAATAATCGTTTTCCCTTTCTGAAAAATTGGTTTTTCCACTATATCTGTCGCCGGAAGTTGCGTTCTGGCGATAATTTTTTTATGACTGTCATTGAGTACAACATCAGTCACATGAATAAAGTAATGGTGATAATATCGTTCTTTTCTTTCTTGAACGTCAATAACGGTGCCTTTTACCAATGCTTCTTCTTTTACGTTTCTAATTTTCATCCACTTTTCATAGTACTTTCTTCGTTCTTTTTTTGTTAAGTAGTAGAAGTATGCAAATAGTATTGGAATGACAATCGCTGTAACTACGAACACCCCTCCTCTATATGCATTTTATTAAAAAATGAAAATGGGTGCACATTTTCATGAAGCAAAGGATAGTATATGATAGGTATTTGCATTAATAAAATAGAGGGGTAGGTACGATGGGAAAAAATCTACATCCTTCAGTTGAACAGTTTAAACAGTTTGTTAAAAGACATCCGAAAATGATTAAAGAAGTGCGCAGAGGAAATAAAACGTGGAAGGAATTTTATGAGGATTGGTATTTATTTGGAGAAGAAGACGAAATTTGGGAACGGTACAAAGAAGCAAAAAAGGCAGAAACAAGTACAAGTGAAAGTTTTATGTCTAAAATTGTGTCATCGCTAAAAAACATGGATGTCAATAATCTAGAGAAGCATATCGCCAGTTTTCAAGAAGCTATTTCTGCCATTCAAAACGTCATCGGACAGTTTCAAAGTGGAAACCCAAATCCCAATCACTCGCATCCAAACTCGCAAAATCATCACCCTTTTTCGTTTCGAAAAGATTAGGAGCATAAGCAATGAGGAAAGAAGTGCAACAGTATGTTCAAGCGAAACCGCTCTTACAAAAATTCATTCGTGAACAGCCGCGTTGGTATCGCCAGTTAGCGCGTCAACCGGGTGATTTGCAATCATTTGAACTTGCTGCTCTTCATTATTATCAGCAAACCATCCCACACAAAGTAGAGAAAATTACAAGTTCATTGGAAATGGCTTCATTCATGCTTCATATGTTTCAATCAATGCGGCAAAGCGATTAAGTTTGTATTATTTTTTTGCAAAATAGCAAAGACTAATTCGTAAAGGAGTGATGTCTTTGCTAATTCGATTGATCATGGCGTTCATCATTTTGATTGTATTTACTGCATGTAATAATGATAAACCAGAGCCGGAAACAAAGGTTCAAATAGAGCCTGTAATGAGCAGGAATGAAGCCATGCCCGTTCTTTTACAAACGGATGAAAGAACGATGACTGTAAAACATCAAGTAAGAGGAACGAGTGTATTTATCGAATGTATCGTTACAAACTTTAGCTTTAAAAGCGGTAAGCGAAAAAAAGTGGATGGTGAAGGACATGTTGATTTATATGTGAACGGGCAAAAGGTAGATGAGGTGTCTACAGCAGCGTTCATGCTCAAAGGGCTTCCGAAGGGGAAACATGTCATTCGCCTTGAACTTGTTCATAACGATTCAAGTAAATATGGATTGCATCATGAATTTGAAGTCAACATTTCCTAAAGAATAGAGGTTGTCCAAGAAGTGTCTGATCTCACGCCGGTCGTACTTAACAAGCGTAATGTACGATAGATTGTGGTTGTGAAGTCTGACACTTTGCTTTTGAGACAGCCTCTTTCTTTGTTTCCATTTTTCATGATATGATTAAAATATGGAGGTGTTATACACTCGTGATGATTGCAACATTGGAACGTCTTGAATTATTGAATCAAGCTGAGGAATTGGCCAAAATGATTTTACAATCAGAATTAGCGGAAGAATATCGTCGCTGTTATTATAGATTAAAACAGGATAAGGAAGCCCAGGAAATCATTCAGCGTTTTGTAAAACTAAAAGAAAAATACGAAGAAGTGCAGCGATTTGGCAAATACCATCCTGACTATCATGAAGTTATGAAAGAAGTTCGCGAAGTCAAAAGAAAACTTGATTTACATGAAAATGTCGCTGCTTTTAAAAAGGCGGAAAATGCTCTTCAATCGTTACTCGATGAAATTAGTGTATTAATCGGAAAAGCGGTTTCTGAACAAATTAAAGTACCGACAGGTAATCCTTATTTTGATTCGATTGCTGGTTGCTCAGGTGGTTGCGGTACAGGGGGAAGCTGTGGCTGCCGCGTATAACGCGAAAGCTCTCTCTTTTATTGCATTATTGCAATCACGTCAACGGACATTTTTTAAGCAATAGCAATCATCGCGTAAAAATAGATTGAAAACAATAGTGGTTTAAATGTCATGAGTGTTGATTATCCTTTCTTTATAAATATTTTCTCGGTGATTCACGCTTTTCTGCCGTTCGGGTTAGGCATGCGCCCGCATGCCCAATCAGCTAAGCGAAACGCTTAGCTGACTTCGGCAGAAAAGCTACTTAAACTAGATTTTATTGGTTAATCAACATATCTTGTTTAAATGTTGAAAAGGGGATTTTGTTATGTTTCCGAAGCGTCAAGGAATCATCGTTTGGCTATATTCATTAAAACATAGTAAACATTTACGGAAATTTGGGAATATTCATTACGTTTCAAAACGGCTCAAGTATGTTGTTTTATACTGTAATATGGAAGAAGTTGATCATGTAATAAAAAAAATCGCTGCTTTACCGTTTGTGAAGCAGGTCGAACCTTCATATCGTCCATACTTAAAAGTCGAGTTTGAATCAAAGACTGATAAGGAGAAAGAAAAAGAATATCATTAAACGAAGCTGTTCAACATAGAAAAATGGCTGACTCGGGAGTATGAATCCCTTTTAAAAAAGGGGTGCTTCTTGAGTCAGCCATTTCTTCTTTAACTTTTAAAAGAAATGGTTATTGAAGTGGTGGAATAAAGCGATTCATGCGCATAATGCCAATTAAATGTTGGTAATATAAATCCAATTCAGCAAAAAATGTAGAAGGTTTCACTTCCAAATGGATGATTTCTTGATTTAACTCTTTTGCAAGTTCTGCAAACAATTCAAAGCGTTTGTTCGGTTTATAATGAGGATGTGGAATGCCTTCACGACAAATATATAATGGCTGGAAGTCCCCAGGGTCTGTAGGGTGTAAAACGACAACTAAAGATGTCACAGGCTGTCCATTCTTTATCGTATGAAAAGCAAATAGTCCAGACAGACGATGGCGGTTTGCTTTTGCTAATTCAATTAATTCGTAAATATCGGAATACCCTTCACCCAGCTCGATAAAACGTTGAATCATATTCAATCTTCCTTTCTCTACAATGATAATAGTTCTTCTATTTCAATACTTTAACATTATTCTGATAAAATGAGAATCTCGATAAAAATATTCGACAATTTATGAGAACAATATGTGACGAATGTGTCATTTTTTGTTATCTTAATAATAAAAGAATATTTCATTAAGGGGTACATTATGTTGAGAGTGGCGTTTTTAACCATTCTATTACTTTTAGGAGTGAGCGGTGGCATTGTTTATACGCAATGGAATGATTATCAGCATGAAATCAGTACGAAAGCAAATGAGCCGCTTGTTCATCATATCATTGCCCGCTATAACGGAGGGAATCTTGAAGTTCAACATCGCTTAAGCGGCATCATAAGCGATAATTATGAAATCATAATCCCGAATATAGCAAGAAATTTTTCGTGCAAATCCGAAAAGGAGCAAAAATGTGTCTTTTACAGTGAAAATGAAAAGCGCTTTGTAAAAACAAAAGGGCTCGATGCTCTTGAAATGCAATACTCATTGCCGTTAGCGCCAAAAAAAGATGTTATTTGGCTTGAGCACTGGTCAACATCGCTTATTACAGGGCAAAGACAGCAATTTCATGTAGAAATGATTGATTTTACAAAAAATGATGGCATATGGATTGCCGGAGCAAAATTAGAAGGACAAACAAGACGTGACAGTTTTACTTACTATGCATGGTCACAAAAAGATGTTGTTTCGTTCCCGCTTTATTTTCAATCGATGAAATTAAATCGGAAGGTTTCAGAAAACATAGAAATTTATGCAGGCAAGGAGATTGACATAGAACAATGGACGAAAACAAAAGCGGACAGCATCGCAGATGTTCCATCGTTAACCATTGTTGTATCTCCTCTTAATGTAAAATACGTTTCTCCAACCTTAATCGTTATGTCAGAAAAAGATTCTTTTGCTTCTGTGCAAGCTGATTATGTTCGTGCTTATTATCGTTCTCTATACTCTTTCCATTCACCTGTTCAAGAATGGGTATGGGATTTCTTAACGGCAATGACGCTCAATCTGGAAGCGACGACACCGAAGGCAAAACAAGTGTTGAATGAACTCAACAGTGAACTGACGAGTGAAGAGAGGGTAGAATTTTTAGACGCTGTTTTAAAACAGAAAGGAAAAGAGTTAACTTTACAATTTCTTGACCGCACACTTGGCAATGTGCGACATGGATCGACCACTTTTTTTGTGGATAATAGTCAGAGAGAAAGCCTCTTTCCGCTTTTGTTTAAGGAAAATACTTTATTATTTGTAAACGAACAACAGCTTAAAGGAGTTTTTGCGATTACACGACACAGCGAGCAGCTGCTGCCGTTTGTCGAAATAATGACAAAGCTCGGGTATCAAGTTCGTCAGTCAGGAGATGCAGTCTTTATTGATAAAGGATATAACTCTTGGCGCTTTTTTGTAAATTCGAATATTTATGTGCAAGGAAATGCCCGCTTTGATGCTCCATCGATGATTATTCATAAAATCGATAATAAGCTTTATATTAGTGAAAAAATGATACAAGAATGGTTTTACATTGAAGTGCGAGAAAGAGATGATGCCATTTATATTAATGGAATTAATGATCAATGAGGCGGTGTCTTGTCAAGATAAAAAAAGGGGCTGACCCATAAGTGTCTGACCTCATGCACAATCCACAATATGATATATTGTGTTGTGGGGGTCTACACTTAGCTTTTGGGTCAGCCCCTCCTTCTATGCTTCTAGGTTCTCGCGCATCGATAGAACCTAAAAGCAGAAGGAAAAAGGGAGAGGAGAAACCGGAGGAAGAACTTATGGGGAAACGTAAGTCTTCTCCGTGGTTGGCAACAACATCTTAACCGATGTTGCCATTACTCATTATGACCAATGAACAAATTTGTATACATTTTACATTTGAAATTTTCTAATGAAGTTGCTTCTTGCGTGAAAAAGTGGAGTCCTGTTTAAGTTTATGATAGGATAAGGATGGCAAAAGTCTATCGATGTGGTGATTCGTGTATGAGGGTAATATCAGGAAAATGCAAAGGGCGCCAGCTACAAGCCGTTCCTGGCATGACGACAAGACCAACGACAGATAAAGTGAAAGAGGCTATGTTTAATATGGTTGGTCCTTATTTTCATGGCGGAATTGGTTTAGATTTGTTTGCGGGCAGCGGTGGTCTAGGAATCGAAGCATTAAGCCGAGGATTGGACAAAGTCATCTTTGTTGATCGAGATGGAAAAGCAATCCAAACGATTCGTCAAAACATACAGTCGTGCGGTTTATCTAATCAGGCGGAAATATATCGTAACGACGCGAATCGGGCACTGAAAGCGATTATCAAACGCGGTATACGTTTTACACTTATTTTTCTCGATCCCCCATATAAGAACAAAGAGTTGGAAGCGCTTATTTCAACGATTGATGAGCATGGGCTTTTAGAAAAAGAAGGATATATCGTAGCGGAACATGCTGAAACAGTGGAGCTCCCGCAGCATATTGGAAATTTAGTGAAATTAAAGCATGAAACATACGGCATTACAGGTGTGTCGATTTACGGCTATATTGCTGAAGAGAAAGGAGACTAAATGAATGGCGAGCATTGCAGTATGTCCGGGAAGCTTTGATCCCGTTACATATGGACATTTAGATATTATAAGGCGCGGTGCGAAAGTGTTTGACAAAGTATATGTTTGTGTGTTGAATAACTCGTCAAAAAAGCCGCTGTTTTCAGTAGAGGAAAGGATGCAGCTCCTTCATGAAGTAACGAAATCGCTTCCGAACGTTGTTGTCGAGTCTTTTCAAGGTCTGCTTGTTGATTATGCCCGCAGTAAAAATGCCAATGCAATTTTACGCGGTTTGCGCGCTGTATCTGATTTTGAATACGAAATGCAAATTACGTCTATGAATAGAGTGTTAGACGAAAATATTGAAACTTTTTTTATGATGACTAATAATCAATATGCGTTTTTAAGTTCAAGTATTGTGAAGGAAGTAGCCAAATATAATGGCGATATTTCCGATCTTGTTCCGCCTGTTGTTGAAGAAGCGTTACGCAAGAAATTTGCGAATCAATGAAAATAAAGGGGCTGATCCATAAGTGTTTGACCTCCCACGCATTTCACGATATATGGTTCATTTATCCATATTGCGTTGTGAGGTCTGACACTGCTTTAGGGTCAGCCTTTTATCATTTACGTCCTTTCTTTTCGCCAATCTAATGCAAGCAACAGCACGTAGAAAGCAAGTGAAAGCAGCGTAATCATTGGTCCATATTCGATGAGAAACTGCCAATAATTTGAGAGCCACTCAGGGGAATGTTTGGTTAAAAAGACCGGAATGATCTTTGAATGTTCTTGGTGTGCTTGAAGGTCTTCATAAAACGGTTTCCAAAATACATATGTAAAAATGGCTGCGAAAATACCGTGAAAAATTCGTGCGATGAAAAATGGCTGAAAGCGAATGTCCGTTTCGGCAAGAATGCTCGCGACTTGCGCTTGAACGGAAAAGCCGCTGAATGCGAGAATAAAGCTTGTAATGATCGTTTTTTGTAACAGGTCTACATTGTCGGTTTGGCTGGTCATTTGACTGCCTAGAGTAATTTCGAACAATCCTGAAATAAGCGGGATGCTAAGTTCTTTTGGCAAAGCGAATAGGCTTAATATATATTGAAAAATATAGGAAATGTACTCTGTTATGTGAATCATGTAAAGAAGTTTATTTAGCACAGAGAAAAGAATAATGAAGCCACCAATCATTAACAATGTCTGAATGGAGGAGCGTACTGCGTCACCCAGCATTTTTCCGATGGCTTGTTCATTTCTTAGTCTTGTTTGATGCAGGACGCGGAACGCTTCTCGCATGGATGTTTTTCGCTTATAATCATGGGGTGTAGATGATTGATTTGCTTTGCCATGGAAACGCATGAGCAGACCAACACAAATATTTCCGATATAGTGTGATAATGCAAGCACAACGCCTATTTGTGGATTATGAAAAAAACCGACAGAAACCGCTCCGAAAATAAATAGCGGGTTAGAAGAATTTGTAAATGATACGAGCCGTTCCGCCTCAATGGCGGAAATTTGTTTTTCTTGGCGGAGCCTGGCGGTTAATTTCGCTCCAGCAGGGTACCCTGAGGCCATTCCCATCGCCCAGACAAAACCGCCGACCCCTGGGACTTTAAATAATGGGCGCATAAGTGGTTCAAGGAATACACCAATTAAATTAACGACACCGAAATGAATGAGTAGTTCGGAAACAATAAAAAAGGGTAGTAAAGAGGGGAAAACTACTTTCCACCACATATTTAACCCGTTGATGGACGCTTCAAAAGATTGCTTCGGATAACAAATAAGTGAGACGGCAAATAATGTAACGGATAAAGCTAGAAAAATCGTTTTTATTTTTTCTTTCATAAAAGAGTTGCCTCCCGTAAAGAATCGTTTATGAATGATTGCTTTTATGCAGGCAAAAATGTCGTTGTCCAACTTCATATAGTTTAATATACGAGTATAGGCAATCATTTTAGACCATAAGATTAAAAAGGACTTTCTCGAGACGAATCCTTCCTAAATGGTGAGAGATAGCTAAGGAGGAAAACGATGCGGCCGAAAATTGGATTGGCGTTAGGATCTGGTGGAGCCAGAGGCTTTGCGCATTTAGGAGTCATTAAAGTGCTCGAAGAAGAAAATATTCCGATTGATTTAATCGCAGGCAGCAGCATGGGAGCATTAGTGGCTTCGCTGTATGCAAGCGGTCTAGGAATTGAGCGTTTATATAAACTTGCAAAGGCGTTTAAGCGGAATGATTATATTGACTTAACAGTACCGAAAATGGGGCTTATTTCCGGGAGACGTATAAAAGAGTTTATTCGCTTATTGACAAAAGGAAAGCGAATTGAAGATTTACATATTCCGATTGGTATCGTTGCAACAGATTTGCAAAAGTGTGAAAAGGTCGTATTTCGAACAGGGCTGATTGCAGATGCTGTACGAGCTAGCATTTCGATTCCGGGAATTTTTGTACCAGAACAAATTGATGGTCGTTTGCTTGTAGATGGAGGGGTTATTGATCGTATTCCTGTTTCCGTTGCAAGGGAGATGGGAGCGGATATTGTGATTGCTGTCGATGTTTCTCATGTAAAAGTGAACGAAGAAATTTCCTCGATTTTCGACGTTATTTTACAAAGTATTGACATTTTACAAGATGAGCTTGTACGTCATCGCGAGTTTGCCTCAGATGTGATGATTCGACCTCACGTCCAGCAGTTTAGCTCACGAGCATTTACGCATACAGAAGAAATTATCGCTATTGGAGAGGAAGAGACACGAAAACAACTAACGAAAATTCATGAAGCGATTGCAAAATGGAAGGAGTCATAACATAAATGAAAAAAAGAATACACTTAGTCGCATTTTCTATAGGTGCTATTATTGCCGTGTTACTTACATTTATAAAATTGCCTTATTATGTCACTATGCCGGGAACAGCGCAAAAACTGGAGCCACTTGTTCATGTGAAAGGTGGAGATCAAGATGATGGAGATTTTATGTTAACAACGGTAAGAATGGGAAGGGCAAATGTCATCTCTTATGCTTTAGCCAAAGTTCGGAAATATTATGAACTTTATCCGGTAGAAGCGATTAAACAACAAGGAGAAAGTGACGAAGAATACACGTTGCGGCAGCTGCACATGATGGAAGATTCTAAACAAACAGCGATTGCCGTTGCTTATGAAAAGGCCGGAAAACCAATTACATACAAATTTCTCGGCGTTTATGTAGTACGAGTTCTTCCGGATATGCCGGCTAGTCAATATTTGCGAGCAGGAGATCGAATTGTTGAAGTCGATGGGAAAAAGCTTCAATCTGCCGAGCAATTTATTGAGTATGTCGGTCAAAAAACGAAAGGAGAATCGGTGAAGATTACATTTGAGAGAAAAGGGAAAAAGAAAACCGTTCAACTTGCCCTTCAACCATTTCCGGAACATCCAAAGCGGGTCGGCATCGGCATTTCCCTTGTTACTGACAGCGAAATTGTGACTGACCCTCCTGTTGAAATCAAATCAGAAGAAATTGGCGGACCTTCAGCAGGGCTTATGTTCTCTTTAGAAATTTATAATCAGCTCATTGAAGAAGATATTACAAAAGGATATACCATTGCAGGAACAGGGACGATTAATGAAAAAGGGGAAATTGGACCAATCGGCGGCATTTCACAAAAAATTATTGCTGCAGACAAAGCGGGAGCCGATATCTTTTTTGCCCCGAATGAAAAAGGAGCCAAAGATTCCAATTACCGAGAGGCTTTAAAAACGGCAAAAGATATCGGCACAAAGATGAAAATCGTTCCGGTCGATACGTTTGATGAGGCGCTTCGCTATTTACAAACATTAAAATAGATGTTTTCTAAACCTTATTTTACAATTGGAGGAGTCGCATATTCTTCTTTGATTGCCTTTGTACGTAAAGGCTCTTGCAGCACGGATACATAGGCAAATGCTGCTTTCTTTTCTTGTTTGTAAATGGGATAGTCTTCAAGAAGCGACACTTTTGAAATGAGTGGAAGTGATAGTTGCTTTTTTACTGTTTTTAAATAGGATCGACCTGTTTCGTTCATGCCAAGCAGCCTAATATAGGTTGCTTTTTTATTAGATTCTTTTTGTTGTTTCGTAAAATTTGTTAAAATGTGTGCGCATGTACGCTGTAATCTTGTCCAAGTGTAGCGTTTCGTTTTCACCATATCGATGAGTTCTGCAAAGTTTTTTGCTTCCATGGCAGCATCTTTAAAACGATATTCCAATCCTTCGTCCATATCGGCGATTTCTCTCATTTCGTTTACATCCATTGTAAGAATGCGATATTTTAATAGCGAAAAATAGTCGTTCCATTGATGAAATAAACGATAAGTGGAATAGTACTCATATAACACATTTTTCGTCGATTCTGGAATGTAAGGAGCGATTTTTTCAAGATGTTCAATGGAATAATTAAGCGTGTTCCGCAAGCTTGTCGCGCTGGCAATGGACTGATCGGAAATCGTCTGATCATGATAATCGGCGGCGATTCGTTTAATCGTATGCGGGGTCATTTGCTTATGTTCTTCCATAATCGCTTTTACATAATAAAAACCGAGAATATTGTTTGGTTTCGCTAAATCGAGATTTTTAATTTGCAGTTGTTGGAAAGCAAGCGAACTCGCTTTTGGATAGCTGACTCCTGTCTGTAACGCTTTTTTCAAGTAGGCATTGTATTTATCTTCTTGTTTTGTTAAAGCTTTTACCGCTTCAGTAAAATGGTGAATATCACCGCTTTCACTGCCGAAGCAAATACAATCACAATGCAAAGCAGCAAGCAAGGAAACAGCTCCAGTTGCAAATTCTTTAGCGGCTTGCACGGCAAACATATAAGGTAATTCAACGACAATATCTACCCCGGCAGCCAGAGCCATGCGGGTTCGCGCCCATTTTGAGATGAGGGCCGGCTCGCCACGCTGCAAAAAATTTCCGCTCATTACAGCGATGACGCAATCTGCTCCAGTGTGCCGCTTTGTTTCCTGCAAATGATATAAATGACCGTTATGAAACGGATTATATTCAACGACAATTCCAACCGCTTTCATGCGATTTCGTCCTTCCTCATATTAAATTTGGAGTTTTGTTAAAAACGTGATAAATTGTATATAAGCTGACTACATTATAGTGTAAAGAAAAAATATTGACAAACAAGAAAACGAAACGTATAATTTTCTTTGTTGCCTTGAGGTGATTTTAGTGAAATGGACCATTCATAAGCTTCATCAGTTACAAAATAAAGGATTAACAATTGATGAAACCGTTGATGTTTCTGATTTAAAACAAGTTGACAAGTCAATTCGCGATATTTCCCCTGTGCATGTTCAAGGGCGCGCTGACTTGAGTTCAACAAAGTTTACGTTTCATTTAACAATCAAAGGGACAATGGTATTACCTTGTTCCCGAACGTTAGTTGACGTCTCTTATCCATTTGAAATTGATACAATCGAGACGTTTTTATTAAATGATTATGATTACACAACTGATGAAGATATGCATGTTGTTCAAGGAGAAGCGGTTGACTTATTGCCGATTGTGAAAGAATTGATTCTCCTTGAAATTCCACTGCAAATCTTTGCAGAACAAGAAAATGTCGAAGGAGCTGCACCGCAGTCAGGAAAAGATTGGGAAGTGATTACGGAAGAACAACTGAAAAATAAAATTGATCCTCGACTAGCGGGCTTAGCGAAGTTTTTTGAAAAGAAAAAAGAAGAGTGAGCGAAGAACCGGCATTATCCGGCCTTCATCATACTTGTAAATCCTTTTAAGGAGGTGGGAATAATGGCTGTACCTTTTAGAAGAACATCTAAAATGAAGAAAAGAATGCGTCGTACGCATTTCAAATTACAAGTACCTGGTATGGTAGAATGCCCAAATTGCGGTGAAATGAAACTTGCTCACCGTGTATGCAAAGTTTGCGGAACTTACAAAGGAAAAGAAGTTGTTAACAAATAATTGTTAACAGATTGAAGTTACAAGAGGCTGACCTAAAAGTATCTGACCTCACGCACAATCCATAATATATAGTGTTCGCATCTAACGTTATATACTATATATTTTGGTTGTGAGGTCTGACGCTTTGTTTTAGGGTCAGTCTCTTGTTTTTTGGAGAAATGCTGTTTTACTTTCGGCGAAGAGCGGCAGGAAAACAGGGGATTCTTGTTAAATTTAATAAAGTGCAACTTCATCAGTGGGGGTTTCTTCATCCCCCACTGATGTTAGTTGAACTTATCGCACTTCTAGCGTCCGTTATCTCCCACCTGTAGAGGTGGGAGATAACGGACGATTAGAACGGGATAAAAAGTGAAAGAGAGGGGGAAAGAATTTGGCGGATGTTTTGTTAGAGCAAGATAAGGACGGTATAGTTTGGTTTACGATTAATCGACAAGAAAAGAGAAATGCGATTAATTATGAAGTAATGGATTATTTACAAGAAACGATTGAAATGGTTGAACAGAACGACAATGTGAAAGTGTTGGTTATTACTGGCGCGGGGGATAAAGCATTTTGTTCGGGCGGAGATTTAAGCAGCTTTCATCGTTTGCAGACGAAAGAAGAAGCGTATTCGATGCTTGGAAAAATGGGGAATATTCTCTATTCGCTTTTAACCGTTTCAAAGCCGACGGTTGCGCTGATTAATGGCACGGTAATTGGCGGTGGATGTGAGCTGGCGACCGCTTGCGACTTCCGCTATGCAAAAAGAGGCAGTAAAGTTGGATTTGTTCAAGGAAAGTTGGCGATTACAACAGGCTGGGGCGGAAGCACGATGTTATTTGAAAAAATTTCTTATGATCGTGCGCTCCATGTATTGCTAGAGGCAGAACCTGTTAGTGCAGAGAAAATGTATGAATATGGCTGGATTCATTCTCTTTTGCCGGAAGAAGGGCTGAAAGAAGAATGTAGAAAACTTCTTTCTCCATATTTATCCAAATCTGTACAAGTTTTGCGGGCCTATAAAACAGCAGCGGTTGCGAAATGGAAGAATGAAGCATTTCGCGCTAGATTTTTTGCTGAAATTGAACGCTGTTCCGTATTATGGGAATCGCCTGAGCATGATGAAGCAGTACGCGCTTTTTTAAATAAATAGTCTATCTTTTCTACTAGTCGCATACATATAGTGAAAAAAGCGGCTAGGAGGATGAGAGATGACAAATGTACGCCAAGATGCATGGACAGAAGATGAAGATTTATTGTTAGCCGAAGTAGTATTGCGCTACATTCGTGAAGGCGGGACGCAGCTTCAAGCGTTTGAAGACGTCGGGCGGCGTCTCTTGCGAACGGCGGCAGCTTGTGGTTTTCGTTGGAATTCACATGTAAGAAAGCAGTATAAAGATGCAATTGAATTAGCGAAAAAGCAGCGGAAAGAAAAGAAAAAAGAAGCGGCTGTTCATATGGAGAGGAAGGAAACAGTAACAGCGGAGATCGCAGCAGCGAAAGAGCTTACTTTGGAAGATGTGATTGCTTTCTTGCAACGATATCATCAATCGGTAAACGACTTTCAACATGCCATCGATGAAAATCGCGCTTTAAAAAAAGATATGGAACAATTACAGCAGATGATAACGCGGTTACAAGTAGAAAAAGAGTTGCTGGAAAAAGAGTTAAAGATGGTTCAAGAGGATTATAAAGCGTTGATTGGTATTATGGAACGCGCGAGAAAAATGGTAGTTTTTGAAGAAGATGAGCAAGCAAAAAAAGTAAAATTTCAAATGGAGCGAAATGGGAATTTGGAGAAAATTGAAAAATAAGAAGAGTCATAGGCTGTCTCAAAAGCGTAGGTTTAGACCCCTCTACTACAATCTCTATCGCAAAGAAAAGAAAATGCCGATAGTTTGAGGGAATTACGTTTTATGAGGCGGCTTTATTTTTTGTTATGTTTGTCAGTTAACGTAAACAGTTTTGATTTGTTACAATAACTATAAAAAGTTAATGAATAGAAAGAGAGGAAAAAGTAGATATGAAAGTGGGAATTGTTGGTGGTGGGGCAGTCGGGTTGTTAATGGCTGCCTATTTACATCGTATATATGATATAACTCTATATACGAGAAGACAATCGCAAGCGGCTTTACTAAACAAAAACGGTTTACGATTTATGAAAGGTCGTAAGGAAAAAACGTTTTTCATTAAGGCGAAACATATCGAACAAAGTGAGATGAATGAAGATGTCGTATTCGTTACTGTCAAGCAATATGATTTGCCTAAATTAGCTTCATCAGCGAACAGGCTGCAAAACATTCCAACTATTATATTTTTGCAAAACGGAATGGGACATTTGCCGCTTTTAAACCAATTCAATAATCAAAATATTGTGCTCGGTGTTGTGGAGCATGGGGCGTTAAAACATGACGATCGTACAGTCGAACATACAGGGGAAGGAAAAATCAGCCTTGCGGTTTGGAAAGGAGAGATAGGGGAAGCTCAGCGTTTTATTGAGCAATCTTCATCTCATTTTCCGTTTTTGTTTAAGAAAGATTGGTATGAAATGTTGGCGATGAAGTTGGCGATTAATGCCGTCGTAAATCCTTTGACAGCGTTGTTGCGTGTGAAAAATGGACAATTGCTCGAAGTAAAGGAGTATCGAATCATGATGCAATTGCTGTTTAGTGAGCTCAAAGATGTATTATCGCTTTCAAATGAACAGCAAGTATGGGAAAACATTGTTCATGTATGTGAGAAAACAGCGAACAATCGCTCTTCGATGTTAAAGGATATCGAACAAGGTCGTCAAACAGAAATCGATGCTATTTTAGGATACATAATTCAGAGAGGAAAGAGTATGAATATACAAACCCCTTTATGTGAGTTTTTGCTGCATGCGATTAAGGGAATAGAACGAAGGGGGAGTACGAATGAGTGATTTCGTTTCTGGACTTTTTGCGACATTTGTTACGGTGCCGATTGCGGCTTTTATGATTGTCTATATGCTTGGAAGAAAAGTTTTGAAACGAAAAAAGAAGTCCTTTCACTTAGCCATAAACGTTTCGACCATCTTTTTTATTTTGGGCGTCCATTTTTTGATTATGGCGATTTGGGGCACATCATACTTATGGATGATTATTATATTTTTGCTTTTGTTAAAAGTATTGTTTATGATAGGTTATTGGCTGAAAAAACAAGATGTGCATCTCGCTCCTGTGTTTCGTTTGTTTTGGCGTTTTAATTTCTTAGTTTTTTCTTTTGCCTATTTTAGTTTGCTCATTTACGGACTCATTATGCGTACGATAGAAAATTTGTAATCCATATTTTTTTATATTACGAAAAGAAATGGTATACTCTTGGAAGAAAAATAAATGAAAACGAGAAAGGAAGTTTCACTAATGGAGATAATGGAAATCTCTTTACCGTCTGTAACACCGCTAGCAACGGATTATATAGAAGGGTTATTTCCCGTAAGAGTTGGCTTTGATTACAATATTTATGATGATGATGTTTTTAAAATGCGTCTAAATGACTTGAAAGAAAGAGCATACCCGCGGCAAAAGCTCGTTGAACATTTGCTACGCTACCATCAAAAATTTACGGTAAGCAAGAAAACGTTAGACAATATACATAGGCTTCTTGACCCAGAAAGCGTAGTAGTCATTGGTGGACAGCAGGCAGGACTTTTGACAGGACCGCTTTATACGATTCATAAAATTATCTCGATTTTAAAGTTTGCTAAACAACAGGAAAAAGCATTAAAAGTGCCGGTTGTGCCGGTATTTTGGATTGCTGGAGAAGATCATGATTTCGCCGAAGTGAACCACGTATATGTAGTAGAAAATGAAAAAATCAAAAAGAAAACATACCCATATACATTTTCGGAAAAACGAATGGTAGCGGATTTACCGATTGATCGACAACGATGTTTTGAATGGGTAAAAGAAGTTGTTGAAACATATGGCGAAACGGACGTGACCAATCAATTGCTTTCGTTTATTGAAGAAAGCTTAGGGGAAGCAGAAACGATTGTTGATTTTTTTGCGTCACTCATTTTGCGTCTGTTTGCTTCGGAAGGATTGGTCGTGATTAATGCGGCAGACTCTGAATTAAGAGCCATTGAGCGCGATTTTTTTCTACGATTATTGAATCGTCATCGAGAGATTACGAAGCTAGTATTAGCGCAACAAGAAGAGCTAAATAAAATCGGATACAAAAAAACCCTTGATGTTCAGGAACAGTCTGTTCATTTGTTTTATCATCATAATGGAGAGCGGCTTTTGTTAGAGTACGATGATCAAGTTCAGCAGTTTCGTAGCAAAAAAAGAGAAGTTTCCTTTACATATACATATGAAGAGCTCATTTCGCTTGTTGAAACAAAACCGCAACTTTTTAGTAATAATGTTGTGACAAGACCGTTAATGCAAGAATATTTGTTCCCGACATTAGCTTTTATTGGCGGACCTGGGGAAATTGCTTATTGGGCTGAACTAAAACAAGCATTTTCTTTGTTTGAATTTAGAATGCCTCCCGTTGTACCCCGCCTTAACATAACGATTGTTGAACGCTCCGTTCATACGGATATCGAAGAAGTAGGATTAACGGTCTCTGCTGTTTTACAAGGAGCAATTGAACAAGCAAAGAAAAATTGGCTGCGTAATCAGTTCAAATATCCGCTTGAGGAACTTTTTGCAAATGCAAAAGCGAACATAGAAGAGATTCATCGCCCGTTAAGAGAAATCGGCATGGAGATTGATCGCGGCTTAGCGGACTTGTTGACGAAAAATGCCAATTTCCTTCAGTCACAAATAGATTTTCTTCACCAAACATTGCAGCGCCGCTTAGAACAAAAATATGAAACGGAGCTTCGAAAATTTGCGCGTATTGAGATGGCTTTATTGCCGAATCGTGCGCCTCAGGAGCGGATTTGGAACATCTTTTATTACATGAACAAGCATGGATTGGATTTTGTAGACCGTTTATTGCGCCTTGATTATAAATGGAATGGCATGCATAAAATTGTTTATATTTAAACATTTTCCAAAGAAAACGTCGAAGAAAAAAATCCTGCTTAACGCAGGATTTTTTTTTATTGATAAGAATTAGTACATAAGTAATTGGCGTGGTAATAAAAGGTATGGTAAGTTAATAGAGGAGGACAAAATTTTACATGTCACGACAATTTCGAACAGACAAAGACGATTTTTTACAAGAAACACCTAAAAATATGAGTAGTTTTGCGATATAATATAAAGGTTATCATCATTTTTTATTATGATGATTGATTATAACAAGAAAAATAAAAGGTGGTGAGACTGTGTTTGAGCATACAACAGTCTTATTGAAGGAAACGGTCGATGGCTTGCAAGTAAAGCCGGATGGGATATACGTAGACTGTACGCTCGGTGGCGCAGGTCATAGTGAATATTTATTGTCGAAGCTATCAGAAGAAGGGAAATTGTTTGCCTTTGACCAAGATGAAACGGCCATTAAACATGCGAAAGAAAAGCTTAAAAAATACGAAAAACAAGTAACGATTATTAAAAGCAACTTTCGTTTTTTAACGGATAAACTAGCAGAACATGGGATTCATCAAGTCGACGGTATTTTATTTGATTTAGGTGTCTCTTCTCCGCAGCTGGATACACCGGAGCGGGGGTTTAGCTATCATCATGATGCGCCGCTTGATATGCGCATGGACCGTGAACAAACATTAACGGCGTATGATGTCGTCAATCATTGGTCCTATGAAGAATTGGTGAAAATTTTCTTCCATTATGGGGAGGAAAAATTCTCAAAGCAAGTGGCGCGAAAAATTGAAGCGGCCCGCCAGCAAAAGCCGATCGAAACGACTGGGGAGTTAGTTGAACTGATTAAAGCGGCAATACCAGCGCCTGCACGAAGAAGCGGCGGGCATCCGGCAAAAAGAATTTTCCAAGCGATTCGTATTGCTGTCAACGATGAGTTAAAGGTGTTTGAAGAAGCAATTCAACAGGCGATTGACTTATTAAAGCCAGGGGGAAGAATCAGTGTGATTACATTCCATTCTTTAGAAGACCGTATTTGCAAAGCAGCATTCAAAGAAGCAAGTGAAGGACCGAAACTCCCACCTGGGTTACCTGTCATTCCAGAACAATATAAGCCAAAATTAAAAATTATTACAAAAAAGCCAATTGTCCCATCAGAAGAGGAACTTGCTATGAACAATCGGGCGCGTTCGGCAAAGCTTCGTATTGCTGAAAAATTGTAATTAGAGGAGGAAAAGAGTTTGAATAATACAGCTGTTAAAATAAAAACGCAAGAAGTACAAAGACAAGAGCGTCATGTGCGTCCGAAACGGAAGCGTCAATTTCGTATTACATTGGGGGAAAAAGTGCTTTTAATTGCGTTTGCCATGTTTGTCGTCTACTGTAGTATTCAAATGGTTTCTAATCAAGCGGCGATTTATAAAGCAAACAAGCAAATTCAACAGCTAGAGGCAACGATACAAGAACAGAAAAAATATAATAATGACTTATCTGTTCAAGTACAAGAGCTCAGTACATATGAGCGTATATTAGAAAAAGCAAAAGAGCTCGGCCTTTCATTGAACGAAAATAATGTAAAAGTAGTACAGGACTGATGGGCGATGACATTTAAAAAGCATATGAACATCAATAAAGGAGCAGCTGTTTTATTTATTTTGTTTAGTCTGCTCTTTTTTATATTGTTGGCCCGATTTGTCTATTTGCAGGCAACAGGAGTAGCAGACGGTCAAGTGCTGGCTGTTGAGGCGGAAAAGCGGTATAAGCAGCAGCGAGTTATTGAGGCTAAGCGTGGTACGATTTTTGATCGAAACGGTGAAATTATTGCTGAAGATACGCCATCGTATACGGTTGTGGCTGTCCTTGATAAAAAGTTAACAACTGATCCTAAAAGACCACGCCATGTCGTTGACCCGGAAATGACGGCAAAAAAACTCGCTCCGTTACTGAAAATGGAAGTGAGCGAGGTCGAAAGAATATTAAAAAAAGATGCGAAACAAGTAGAGTTTGGTACAAAGGGACGAAATATAAGCCAACAATTAAAAATGAAAATTGAAGCGTTGCATCTTCCAGGTATTGGATTCATTCGTGATACAAAGCGGTTTTACCCAAATGGGACATTTGCTTCCCATGTGATTGGTTATGCTCGAAAAAACGATGAGGAAGATGGACAAACCGTTGGAGCCATGGGGCTCGAAAAAAGCTTAAATAGTTACTTGAAAGAAAAAGATGGATACGTGACCTTTAAGGGTGATCCTCAAGGTTTAAAGCTGCCAAACACGAAAGAATCGGTTGTTCCGCCTGATAACGGAAACAATGTGTATTTAACGATTGATCAAAAAATCCAAACGTTCCTTGAAGATGCTATGAATGAAGTAGAAAAAAAATACAATCCTCAAAAAATCATTGCTATTGTCGCCGATCCGAAGACGGGAGAAATTTTAGCGATGGGTTCAAGACCAAGCTTTAACCCGAACAAGCGAAACATTCAATACTATGTGAATGATGCAATTTCCTATCCATACGAACCGGGATCAACGATGAAAATTTTTACGTTAGCTGCTGCTATTAATGAAGGTGTCTATAATGGCAACGAACTTTATAAGTCAGGGACTTATAAAATCGGTCCAAATATTATTCGCGATCATAATAAAGTTGGATGGGGTACCATTTCCTTTAATGAGGGAGTGCAGCGCTCCTCAAATGTTGCTTTTTCGATTTTAGTAAGAGAAAAATTAGGGGAAGATCGCTTTCTGCAATATTTACACCGTTTCCATTTTAATCAGCCGACAGGAATCGATCTTCCAGATGAAACGATTGGTAATATTGTTTACCGATATCCGATTGAAAAAGTAACGACTGCATTTGGACAAGGGACATCGGTTACTCCGATTCAGCAAATCCAGGCGGCTACTGCCATTGCCAATGGCGGCAAAATGATGAAGCCTTATATCGTTGATCGGATTGTCGATCCTGACACGGGAAAAGTGGTTAAGCAGAACAAACCTGAAGTTGTCGGACAACCGATTACAAAAGAAACAGCGGAAAAAGTACTGGATATTTTAGAAACGGTTGTTACTTCGGAGAATGGAACAGGGCGACCATACCAAATTGAAGGGTATCGTGTTGCCGGAAAAACGGGCACAGCGCAAATTCCTTCGCCAAATGGTGGATATTTAGCCGGCTATAACAACTATATTTTCTCCTTTCTAGGTATGGCGCCTAAAGAAAATCCGCGCCTGCTTATGTATGTTGCAGTGAAACAGCCGGAAATTTCCTATACAGAAACGGGAGCTGCACCTGTTTCAATGATTTTTAACAGCGTCATGAAAAACAGTTTACAATATTTAAATATTCAACCTTCTCTTGAAACGAAAAAAAAGCTAAAAAGTAATAAAGGAATCGTTCTTGAGCAATATGTCGGTTTAACGGTTGAAGAAGCAACTAAGCGGTTGCAAGAAAAAGGGTTGACACCTGTTTTTATAGGAAAAGGACAACGAATTGAAGCACAAATGCCATTAGCTGGCGAGGAAGTGATTGCACGCGAGCGGATTATTTTACAAACAGACGGACAAGCAACAATGACTGATGTTACTGGATGGTCGCTGCGCGATATTATGAAATTAGCGCAACTATTACAGCTTCAGCCGAGCATAAAAGGACATGGTTATGCAGTCACGCAAAATATCCCGCCAGGCGCAAACGTAAACCCGGGAGATTATTTGATTGTTGAACTAGCGAATCCAAAACAGATTGAGAAAAGAATCGCTGAAATCGCACAACAAAAAGAGGAAAATGAAAAACAAAAAGATAAGAACAAGCCGCTTGATTAGCGATGGATGTTCTATCGGAACCGGTACAAGCATATAGTGGAACGAGCCCATTCTATAAAGGAGGTTCTGCTATATGCGCGTTTCATATGTCACTGTTCGAAAACGACTAATGATTGTGTTACTGATTGGGTTTCTTATTTTTTCCATTATTGATATTCGGCTCGGATATGTTCAATTTGTGCTTGGTGATATGCTAACGGAAGAAGCGAAAGATTCGTGGAGCCGCAATATTCCGTTTGAACCGGAGCGGGGGGAGATTTTGGATCGAAATAATATTCCTCTCGCTACGAATATGAGCGCTCCGACCGTGTATGTTGTACCGCGGCAAATTGAAAATCCTGTAGAAGCAGCAGAGAAGCTGGCGAAAATATTAAATATGCCGGTTGAAAAGGCATATAAGCATGTAACAAAACGAACTTTAATCGAACGGATTCATCCTGAAGGGCGAAAAATTTCCGATGAAAAAGCAAAAGAAATTCGTGCGCTTGGTCTAAAAGGGATTTATATTGCCGAAGATTCTAAGAGATATTACCCATTCGGCAGCTACTTATCCCACGTATTAGGTTTTACCGGCATTGATAATCAAGGATTGACAGGGTTGGAACTTTATTATGATAAAGAACTGAGAGGAAAAAAAGGTTCGGTGCAATTTTATTCTGATGCGAAAGGTAAGAGAATGCCGAATATGGCTGATAATTATACACCGCCTACAGACGGATTGAATTTACGATTAACGATTGATACGCGCGTACAAACAATCGTTGAACGGGAGTTGGACATTGCCGTAGCGAAATATAACCCTGATGGAATAATAGCTATTGCCATGAATCCAAACAATGGCGAAATATTAGCGATGGCAAGCCGTCCGGACTTTGATCCGGCAAACTATCGCAATGTCCCGCCGGAAATTTTCAACCGTAATTTACCGGTTTGGAGCACATATGAACCTGGTTCTACCTTTAAGATTATTACTCTTGCTGCTGCGTTGGAGGAGAAAAAAGTAGATTTATTACGAGACCATTTTCATGACCCTGGATATGCCAAAGTAGCAGGAGCTACTCTTCGCTGCTGGAAAAGAGGAGGGCATGGTCATCAAAGTTTTCTTGAGGTTGTCCAAAATTCATGCAACCCAGGTTTTGTCGAATTAGGGCAGCGATTAGGAAAAGAAAAGTTATTTCAATATATAAAAGATTTCGGTTTTGGTGAGAAAACGGGCATTGATTTGCAAGGGGAAGGAAAAGGAATTTTGTTTAATATGAACCGTGTTGGTCCGGTAGAACAGGCAACGACTGCGTTTGGTCAAGGAGTCTCCGTTACGCCGATTCAGCAGGTTGCGGCTGTATCGGCAGCGATTAACGGTGGAATTTTATATACGCCATATATTGCAAAAGAGTGGGTCGATCCTGTTACAGGTGAGGTCGTAAGCCGCAATACTCCAAAAGTGAAACACCGTGTTATTTCCGAGGAAACGTCCAAGCAAGTGAGATATGCGCTTGAAAGCGTAGTGGCCCAAGGAACAGGAAAAGGGGCGTTTGTTGAAGGATACCGTGTTGGCGGAAAGACAGGAACAGCGCAAAAAGCGCAAAATGGACGGTATTTAGAAAATAATCACATTGTATCATTCATCGGTTTTGCCCCGGCGGATAACCCACAACTTGTTGTTTATGTTGCGGTCGATAACCCAAAAGGAACAGTGCAATTTGGTGGAGTAGTTTCAGCTCCAATAGTAGGGAAAATTATGGAAGATAGCCTTCAAGCTTTAGGAGTAAAACCACGCAAAGAGCAACTTGAAAAGGAAAGAGCATGGAATGATCCGAAAGTTGTCACAGTTCCGAATTTAATCGGCCTTACAAAAAAAGACTTGCAACAGCAGCTTTTTAACTTAAAATTAGATGTTAGTGGAGAAGGAGAAACGGTTATTGAACAAGCTCCGCAAGCAGGTGTAAAGGTAAAAGAAGGGGCGACGATTCGCGTCTATTTAGGAGCGAAGAATGCTGCTTTATCGGAAAGATAAGCCTAGAGGAAAATAACCCTCATGGCTTCTTTTTCTGTTATGATATAATAGTTAAACTGTTAAATTAAAGAAGCAAAGCGAGAGGAATGAATGCGATGAAATTACAATCGTTGCTTTCTTATTTACATGATTTCACAACATATGTTGGTGAGAATCCGACCATTACATCGATCGAGATGGATTCGCGTGAAGTAAAACGCGGCTCTTTATTTATTTGTATTAAAGGGTTTACAGTTGATGGGCACGATTTTGCCCAACAAGCTGTCGAAAATGGGGCGGTAGCAATTATTGCTGAACGAGAAATTGAGGTAGATGTGCCAGTCATCATCGTCAAAGATAGTAAAAGAGCAATGGCTGTTCTTGCAGATATTTTTTACGGTCAGCCGACACATAAATTACATTTAATTGGTGTGACGGGCACAAACGGAAAGACAACAACGACTCATATTATTGAGCATATTTTTCGCCGCGCTAACAAGAAAACGGGGCTGATCGGGACGATCAATATTAAAATTGGCGATCAAACATATGATGTGAAAAATACGACACCTGAATCGCTCGTCCTGCAAAAAACATTTAAGCAAATGGTAGACGAAAACGTCGATGTTGCGATAATGGAAGTATCGTCGCATGCATTGCATATGGGAAGAGTGCACGGGTGTGATTATGACGTTGCAGTTTTTACTAATTTGACGCAAGATCATTTAGATTATCACGGAACAATGGATGAATATCGCTGGGCCAAAGGGCTGTTATTTGCGCAATTAGGTAACCGCTTCGACCATCATAAACCAAAGTTTGCCGTCCTTAATCAAGATGACCCAGCTTCAGATGAATATAAAAGAAGTACCGCAGCAACGGTGATTACATATGGAATTGATAAAAAAAGCGATATTATGGCGAAAAATATCGAAATTACAGCAAACGGAACAACGTTTGATCTTGTGACACCACTAGATACAGTTCGCGTGAAAACGAAACTAATTGGCAAATTTAGCATCTATAATATCCTTGCGGCAACGGCAGCTTGTTTAGTATCAAATGTTCCGCTCGCTACTATTGTTGAGGCCATTGAAGAAATGAAAGGTGTATCAGGAAGGTTTGAAGTAGTTGATGGTGGCCAAGATTTTACCGTTATTGTTGACTATGCACATACTCCGGATAGTTTGGAAAATGTGTTAAAAACGATTAAGCAATTTGCCAAACGCAAAGTGTATGTAGTTGTTGGCTGCGGCGGTGACCGCGATCGCACGAAGCGGCCAATTATGGCACGCATTGCTGCTGAATATGCAGATGTGCCAATTTTTACTTCAGACAATCCGCGCTCTGAAGATCCGGTTGCTATTTTAAAAGATATGGAAGAAGGTGTAAAAGGAAAGCAATATATTTCTATAGTTGATAGGAAAGAAGCGATTCGTTATGCCGTTTTCCATGCACAAGAAGGGGATGTCATTTTAATTGCCGGAAAAGGACACGAAACATATCAAATTATAGGAAACGAAGTGTTAGAATTTGATGACCGGCTTGTGGCGCGTCAAGCCATTAAGGAGCGAAACGAATCATGTTGACGTATCGCTTCTTAAAAAAGTTGTTTCCAGTCACGCGCGGAATTGAAGATGACACTATTCAATTCCGCCATCTATTCGTTCATCCGCTGCAGGTAGCAGCTAAAGGGTTGTTTGTGCCGCTAAGATATGAACATAAAGATTTGCAGCAGGCGATTGAAAATGGAGCGATTGCTGCACTTTGGAAAAAGGGTGTGCCGCTGCCGGCTTATGTTCCGAATCATTTTCCTATTTTTTTCGTTTCTTCCCCGCTTCAAGCATTAATAGAAATTGTCGAAACATATTTGCAATCTAACGAAATGGAGAATGAAAAGATGACTCGATTTTGTTTGAATATGGAAGGGGCTCATATTGAAGAAAATCATTCATATGATATAGCTGTAATAGATTTATTAAAGCAGCTTGAACAACGGTTACAGAAAGAAGGGGGTGGACAGTCGTGCTAGAGCAAGTAATTGTTTTCACCATTGCAATGGCTTTCTTAATTACAGTATTGTTATCGCCTATATTTATTCCCTTCTTAAGAAGACTCAAGTTTGGGCAAAGCATTCGTGAAGAAGGTCCAAAATCACATCAAAAGAAATCAGGTACCCCGACAATGGGCGGGATTATGATTTTGTTATCGATTATTGCTACAACGATCCTAATGACAAATAAATTTGCTGAGCCTACGGTGCAAACTTATTTATTGCTGTTTGTAACGATTGGCTACGGTCTGCTCGGATTTTTAGACGATTTTATTAAAGTTGTCATGAAACGTAATCTTGGCTTAACTAGTAAACAAAAGTTATTTGGCCAATTAATGATCGCCTTTATTTTTTATTTTGTTTATCAGCAAAATGATTTTTCAACGGAACTGCGCATACCGGGAATTGACTTTACTTTTGATTTAGGATGGGGTTATATCTTATTAATGATTTTTATGCTTGTCGGCGGCTCGAATGCCGTCAATTTAACCGACGGTCTCGATGGGCTGCTAGCAGGTACGGCAGCGATTGCATTCGGAGCATATGCTGTCTTGGCTTGGAATCAATCGCAGTATGACATTGCCATTTTTAGTGTAGCTGTAGTTGGGGCTGTTCTTGGATTTCTAGTGTTTAATGCGCACCCAGCTAAAGTGTTTATGGGAGATACCGGGTCGCTTGCTTTAGGCGGAGCGATTGCAACGGTTGCTATTTTGACGAAATTAGAAATTTTGCTTGTCATTATTGGCGGTGTGTTTGTTATTGAAACATTATCCGTTATTATTCAAGTGATTTCATTTAAAACGACTGGAAAACGAGTGTTCAAAATGAGCCCGTTGCACCATCATTATGAATTAGTTGGTTGGTCTGAATGGCGCGTTGTTGTTACATTTTGGACAGTCGGCTTACTATTTGCAATGCTTGGAATTTATATCGAGGTGTGGATCTAATTGAAAAAGGTGATTATGTATCAAAATAAAAATGTCTTAATACTTGGTGTAGCAAAAAGCGGGTTTGCTGCTGCGAAGTTGTTACATGAGTTAGGTGCAAAAGTGACGGTTAATGACCAGAAGCCGTTTGAAGAAAATGAGGCAGCACAAAGTTTAGAAAAAATGGGAATACGCGTTATTTGCGGCAGCCATCCGCTTGAACTTTTGGACGAACCATTCGACTTAATGGTGAAAAATCCAGGAATTCCATATTATAATCCGCTTGTTGCAAAAGCAGTGGAGAAAGGTATACCTATCATAACGGAAGTGGAATTAGCGTATCAAATTTCTGAAGCTCCATTTATCGGCATTACAGGTTCGAACGGAAAAACAACAACGACAACATTAATTTATGAGATGTTAAAGGAAAGCGACAAACAGCCGTTAATTGCCGGAAATATCGGCACGGTAGCCTGTGAGGTCGCAAAGGAAGCTTCAAGCGAAAATTGGATTGTGACAGAATTATCTTCCTTTCAACTGATGGGGATTATTAGTTTTCAGCCGAAAATTTCTGTTTTGTTAAATATATTTGACGCGCATTTAGACTATCATGGAACAAAAGAAGAGTACGCTAAAGCCAAAGGAAATCTCTTTAAAAATCAAACCAATGATGATTTCGCTGTAGTGAATGCGGATGATGAAACGGTCATGAAGCTTGTCCAATCATCGGATGCACAAAAGGTATTTTTTTCAACCACGCAACGTTTACAAAGCGGTGCTTGGATTGAAAATGGCATAATCTATTTCAACGGCGAAAAAATCATTGAAACGAAAGATATTGCATTGCCGGGCAAGCACAATTTAGAAAACATTTTAGCAGCGATTTCTGCTGCCAAATTAACAGGCGTAGACAATGAAGCAATTGTTCGGGTATTAAAAACATTTACAGGCGTAAAACATCGACTGCAATTCGTCGGCGAAGTGAACGGTCGTAAATTTTATAATGATTCAAAGGCAACAAATATTCTTGCAACGCAAAAAGCTTTATCAGCATTTGAAAATGACTCCGTTATTCTACTTGCTGGCGGTCTTGACCGTGGAAATGAGTTTGACGAGCTAATTCCATATTTAAAAAATGTAAAAGCAATGATTTTATTTGGACAAACAGCGCGCAAATTGGAACGTGTAGCGAAAGAGGCTGGAATAGAAATAATTGAACATGTCGATAATGTGGAAAAGGCCGTACCTGTTGCCTATGAACTGTCGCAGCCAGGGGATATCATTCTTTTATCGCCAGCTTGTGCAAGCTGGGATCAATATAAAACTTTTGAACAAAGAGGAGACATTTTTATCGGTGCGGTGCATAAGTTGAAGTAAGGGGACAACTTTCCCTTCTACAGTTTAAAAAGATGAGGTGTTCCGCATTGCCTGGAAAAAAGTCTACGCCTGACATTCTGCTTATTATTATTACGTTTTCTTTGCTTGCGATTGGCCTAATCATGGTGTACAGCGCAAGTGCGGTTTGGGCTGAATATAAGTTTCATGACTCTTTCTTCTTTGCAAAGAGACAGCTTTTATTTGCTGCAGTCGGTATTATCGCGATGTTTTTTATTATGAATGTTGATTATTGGACATGGCGAACATGGGCGAAAGTGATTTTAATCGTTTGCTTCGTATTGCTCGTTCTTGTTCTTATTCCAGGAGTTGGAATGGTACGCAATGGATCACGTAGCTGGATTGGTGTTGGAGCATTTTCGATTCAGCCGTCAGAGTTTATGAAATTAGCGATGATTGCCTTTTTGGCAAAGTTTCTATCTGAAAATCAAAAGAAAATTCCCTCTTTTAAACAAGGGTTACTTCCGGCTTTAATACTCGTGTTTACGGCTTTTGGTATGATTATGCTGCAGCCGGATTTAGGAACGGGAACGGTGATGGTTGGTACGTGTATTGCAATGATTTTTGTAGCAGGTGCCCGCATCAGCCATTTTGTCGGCTTAGGCTTGTTAGGATTGGTCGGTTTTGCTGCCCTTGTTCTTTCCGCGCCTTATCGGATTAAGAGGATTACATCGTTTTTAAACCCGTGGGAAGATCCGTTAGGAAGCGGATTTCAAATGATTCAATCACTGTATGCCATCGGACCGGGTGGGCTGTTTGGCTTAGGACTTGGTCAAAGCCGACAAAAATTTTTCTATTTGCCTGAGCCGCAAACGGACTTTATTTTTGCTATTTTAGCAGAAGAGTTAGGCTTTATCGGCGGTTCACTCGTATTGCTTCTGTTTAGTCTTCTTCTTTGGCGAGGGGTGCGAATCGCTCTCGGTGCCCCTGACTTATACGGCAGCTTTCTTGCTATCGGTATTATTTCAATGATTGCGATTCAAGTCATGATTAATATTGGGGTTGTTACCGGTTTGATGCCTGTAACAGGTATTACGCTTCCATTTCTTAGTTATGGTGGTTCATCGTTAACACTTATGTTAATGGCGATAGGAGTGCTATTGAACATTAGCCGCCATTCAAGGTATTAATTGCCCAATAAAAAGTAGTGTACGAAGGGGCTGACCCAAAAGTGTCTGACCTGGCGCATATTGCACAATCATATCGTTTATTTATCCGACATGATGTCCTATATATTGTGTTGTGGGGTCTGACACTTTGCTTTAGGGTCAGACCCTTATCGTGTTGTTTTATCCCGTTCTAATGAGGCTTCCTCATAAAGGTCTGACCTCACTTACGTTTAACAATATATCGCTCATTTATTCGACATGATGTCCTATATACTGTGTTGAGGGGTCTGACCCTTGGCTTTTGAGACAGCTTCCTAGAAGCGCGATAAGTTCAACTAACATCAGTAGGGATGAAGAAAACCCCACTGATGAAGTTTCACTTTATTCTAGTTAAAGTTTTCTTTATAGTATAAAAAAATAGAAAGAGAAAGGGGAAGGTTTTGTGGATGCGATTGTAAGAGAATTAATGGATGCAAATGTAGGAAAAGTTAAAAGAAACGAACCGTTAGCTAATTATACAACGATAAAAATTGGTGGGCCGGCTGATGTATTGGTTGAACCGAATGATGTGGAAAGTTTAAAAAGAACAATGGAGATTATTCGTAAACATGGAGTGAAGTGGCGTGCCATTGGTCGAGGTTCTAATTTGCTTGTTTCCGATTTAGGAATTGAGGGAGTTGTCATTAAGCTTGGTGAAGGATTTGCCAAGCTCTCTATTAATGGAACAGAGGTTACAGTTGGCGGTGGATATTCTCTGATTAAACTTGCAACAATCATCAGTAAAGAAGGATTGTCTGGCTTAGAATTTGCCGGAGGGATTCCAGGGTCCATCGGCGGTGCAGTTTATATGAATGCGGGAGCGCATGGGTCCGATATGTCCAAAATCGTGAAAAAAGCTCAAATTTTATTTGAAGATGGTTCGATTGAATGGCTCTCAAACGAAGAAATGGAATTTTCATATCGGACATCGGTTTTACAGCACAAACGCCCGGGAATTTGCATTGCAGCTGTATTGCAATTAAAAGAGGGAAAACGTGAGGAAATTGTTGCTGAAATGCAAAAAAACAAGGATTATCGCCGTGAGACACAACCATGGAACTATCCGTGTGCTGGCAGCATCTTTCGTAATCCGCTTCCAAATTACGCAGGAAAGTTAATTGAAACAGCCGGTTTAAAAGGCTATTCAATCGGTGGAGCAAAAATTTCTGAACAGCATGCTAATTTTATTGTTAATACAGGAAATGCCAAAGCAGAAGATGTTCTTAACTTAATTCAGCATGTAAAAAACACCATTCATGAATTATACGGCATTCATTTACAAACGGAAGTAGAAATAATCGGTCGAACGTAATATAAAGAACGTAATATAAAGTAATATAAATGTAATCCTATTTTTTCAAGTATTGTGATATAATATAAGTTGAATTGTTCACATAGGTGAGCAAATTTTGCTAACGGCATTCTTTCATGCCGTTTGTTTTTATTGTTTAGCAGCTGAAAAGGTATGTAGAGGTGAGCGGATTACGTGTTCCTCTAAATGGGGTGAACGGAATTTGGAAAAAAACAAAGTCGTCGTTCTTGAAGAACGGGTACCGCAATTAAAACAACAGCGCAGACAAAAAGCAAATCGGAGATTAGTTGGATATATTGTGTTCTTTTTTATACTTATTTTATGCATCATTTATTTTCAATCACCATTAAGCAATATCCAACATATTGAAGTAAAAGGAAATAAGTATGTTTCTGACAAGGAAATCATTGAATTAAGCGGTCTTACGAATCGGACGAGCTTTTGGAAAGTAAAGGATGAAATCGTTGAAAAAAAAATTAGTTCACACCCTGAAATTGCAAGTGTTCAATTACAAAAACATTTTCCTAACAAGGTCATATTGTCGATTAAAGAACGAAAAAGAGTAGCCTATATTTCCGATAAACAAAAATTTCTCCCTGTTTTAGAAAATGGGGTAGTTTTAACCGGTTCACGAGGTGTTGTGCCCAACGATGCCCCGGTATTAGTCAATTGGAAAGAGGGAGAAGACATTCAAGAAATGGTGGCGCAATTAACGGAACTCCCTTCACATGTGTTGAATGCTATTTCCGAAATTCATCATACGCCAACGAAGCACGACTATTATCATCTGACTGTATTTATGAATGATGGATATGAAGTAAGTGCAACTGTGCGAAATTTTGCAAAAAAAATGTCTTTATACCCATCGATTGTCAGTCAGTTAGACCGTAATGTGAAGGGAATTATTCACCTGGAAGTAAGCAACTACTTTAAAGCTTATCCGGCTGACAAAGAGAAGAAAGAAGGGGATGACAATGAGGAAAATACAAGGTAATCATGTCATCCTTTCCCTTGTATGTTTAGTGTTAGGTTTTATGATTTCCTTTTCTTATCAATATGCAAAGGAAGAGATGCAAAAAAGAAATCTAACCGACCGGCAATGGCAGAAAGAGTACGAGTATCGCAACAAGATTATTGAGCAGCAGGAAAAAAATCGAAAGTTACATGAAGAACTCGTCAAAAAGCAGCAAAAAGTTCAGAAAATGGAAAAAGAGTTGGCGAACGAGGAGCAAATTTATTATAACTTAGTCGAAGATGCTGAAAAATTGCGTATGTATCTTGGGAAAGTCAAAGTTCAAGGACAAGGAGTGGAAGTCACGCTAGCGGACGCCTCTTATATTCCTTCTGAAGCTAATGCTACTGACTATATTGTACATGAAGAACATGTTTTCAGTGTCATTAATGAATTATTAATTTCCGGAGCATCAGCCGTTGCTGTGAATGGTCAGCGCCTATCGCATCGTTCGTACATTGTTTGCAACGGCCCAACGATCGAAATTGATGGCAATCAGCACCCGGCTCCTTTTGTTATTTCAGCGATTGGAGATCCGGATGTTCTCATTCCGGCACTAAATATCGCGGGAGGGGTAAAAGAGCGGCTTGTTAACGATAATATCGTTGTGAAAATTGTTAGGAAAGATGAAATTATATTAGAACCGATTATTAACGTAAACAATGGTTAATAACGGCAACGGCTTTGATGAAAGTTTGGTGATGTTCGTTGGAACGTAAAAAAAAGATACATTTTACTGTCATTACAACGATTATTGGATTTATGCTTGCCGTGCAGTTTCAAACAACGAACCATCCTGTTGTCCGGGATACGCGAGATATGTGGGAGCTTCGTGAAGATTTAAAAAAAGAGCAAGAATTGCAGCGTCAGCTTTTAGAAGAAATTCTTGTTTATGAAACGACTCTTGATAGTTATCAGCAAAAGCGTACCGAAAGCAAGGAAATCGCATTGCGAGAAACAGTAGAGGAGTTAAGAAAGGAAGCAGGGCTTACAGAAGTTCACGGCCAGGGAGTGATCATTACTATTGAGCCATTTTATGCTGAAAACTATGTAGGTCCTGTTATACAGACGGTTTCGCCATATTTGCTTAAAAGATTAATGAATGAACTAAATATGTATGGTGCTGAAGAAATTGCGATTGCTGACCAACGCATTATTAATACGACAGTGATACGCGATGTAAATGGGATAACGAAAGTTGACAACTATAAAATCAATTCTTTCCCAATACAAATAAAGGTCACTGCAGAAGATGCGGAAAAGCTTTATAACCGTTTGAAAGGCTCGACTTTGCTTGAGGATTTTGCGATTGAAGGTTTACAGCTAGAAATATCGCAACCGATGAACACCATAGTTATACCGCCTTATAATGATTTATTGCGCGTTCGCTACATGAAAACCGTAGAAGCCGAAAAGGAGGAAAAATAATATGTGGCTTCCGCTCATCGGCTTAGTTTTAGGTTTAATTTTGGGTTTATTAACAGATATACGAGTTCCTGACGAATATTCCAACTATTTGTCCATTGCCGTATTAGCTGCGTTAGATACGCTAATTGGTGGAATTCGAGCACATTTACAAAATGTTTACGATCAACATGTGTTTGTGTCCGGCTTTTTCTTTAATATTGTTTTAGCAGCAAGTTTAGCTTTTCTCGGTGTCCATCTTGGTGTAGACTTGTATTTAGCAGCGGTGTTTGCTTTTGGAGTTCGATTATTCCAAAATATTGCCGTCATTCGCCGTATTTTACTTACAAAATGGATGGAAAAACGCCAGAGATTTGAAAAATATTGATTTTTTTAAAGGGAATGCTATCCATATGTTGAATATAACAGTAAAATACGATACATACGATTGTTGTTCAGATGCTTTTGCTTATTTGGTTAAAGGAGGTGCCAAAGATGAACAGCAACGAAATATTTGTCAGTCTTGACATCGGTACATCCAGTGTTAAGGTCATTATCGGCGAAATGATGAATGAATCATTGAATATTATTGGAGTCGGAAATGTTAAATCGGAAGGATTAAAAAAAGGCTCTATTGTTGATATAGATGAAACAGTTCAATCGATTAAAAGAGCAATTGAACAGGCTGAAAGAATGGTCGGGCTTGATATTCGCCGCGTCGTTGTCGGAGTGTCAGGCAACCATATTCAGTTGCAAAATTGCCATGGAGTAGTTGCTGTTTCTAGTGAGAACCGGGAAATTAGTAATGAGGATGTAGCGCGAGTGATTGAAGCTGCTCAAGTTGTTTCGATTCCCCCAGAGCGAGAGATCATTGATGTTATACCGAAACAGTTTATTGTCGATGGTCTCGATGGTATTAATGACCCACGCGGAATGCTCGGTGTTCGTTTAGAGATGGAAGGCACGATTATTACTGCTTCTAAAACGATATTACATAACTTGTTACGCTGTGTAGAACGAGCTGGATTGGAAATTACCGATATTTGCCTTCAACCGCTTGCGGCTGGGTCTCTTGCATTATCAAAGGATGAAAAGAACCTAGGGGTAGCTCTAGTCGACATTGGAGGCGGTTCAACAACTATTGCGGTGTTTGAACAAGGCTTTCTTCAAGCGACAACAGTTTTGCCGGTTGGTGGAGACCATATCACAAAAGATTTATCAATCGGCTTGCGAACTTCAACAGAAGATGCAGAAAAAATTAAAATTAAGTATGGACATGCTTTTTATGACCATGCTTCAGATGAGGAAGTGTTTAGCGTCCCAATTATAGGTAGTGATCAGCATCAACAGTTTAGTCAGCTTGAAGTTGCTGATATTATCGAGGCAAGACTTGAAGAAATTTTTCAAATGGTTCAGCATGAAATTCGTAAACTTGGTTATCGAGACTTGCCTGGCGGCTATGTGCTGACAGGCGGAGTTGCAAACATGCCAGGGATATTAGAATTAGCCCAAGTTGTATTCGCAAACAGTGTGCGCATCGCTCTTCCGGACTACATTGGAGTACGCGATCCACAATATACGACAGGGGTCGGCTTAATTAAATTTGCGTATAAAAACGCAAAGCTACAGGGGCGTGCCATTCCTGTTTCAGCTTCTGTAGCAGAATCACCGGAAAAGCGAGTGCAAAAACAACCTCAAGTGAAAACAAAACAAAAAGTAAAAGAAGAAAACTTAGGACAAAAAGTAAAAAAATTCTTCGGTTATTTCTTTGAATAGAGATTGAATTATTGGGAGGATTTTGTCATGTTGGAGTTTGACACTACTGTTGATCAGATGGCAACGATTAAAGTTATTGGTGTCGGTGGCGGTGGGAACAATGCCGTTAACCGAATGATTGAACATGGTGTGCAAGGCGTTGAATTTATTGCGGTAAATACAGACGCTCAGGCACTCAATCTATCAAAAGCACCTACTAAACTGCAAATTGGTGCGAAATTAACGCGCGGTTTAGGCGCAGGTGCCAATCCGGAAGTGGGTAAAAAAGCCGCTGAAGAAAGCAAAGAACAAATTGAAGAAGTACTAAAAGGCGCAGATATGGTCTTTGTAACAGCTGGGATGGGAGGCGGAACAGGAACAGGTGCCGCTCCAGTCATTGCCCAAATCGCCCGCGATTTAGGGGCTTTAACAGTAGGGGTCGTTACACGGCCATTTACATTTGAAGGACGCAAGCGTGCGACACAAGCAGCAGGTGGAATTGCTGCAATGAAAGAAGCGGTTGATACGTTGATTGTCATCCCAAATGACCGTTTGTTGGAAATTGTTGATAAAAACACACCGATGCTTGAAGCATTCCGTGAAGCAGATAATGTCCTTCGTCAAGGTGTGCAAGGTATTTCTGATTTAATTGCTGTGCCTGGTTTAATTAACCTTGACTTTGCTGATGTCAAGACGATTATGTCGAATAAAGGTTCAGCGTTAATGGGAATCGGTATTGCTAGTGGAGAAAACCGTGCAGCCGAGGCGGCTAAAAAAGCTATTTCAAGCCCATTATTAGAAACATCGATTGATGGAGCGCAAGGTGTGTTAATGAACATTACTGGCGGCACAAACTTGAGCTTATATGAAGTGCAAGAAGCGGCTGACATTGTTGCTTCTGCTTCTGACCCAGAAGTGAATATGATTTTCGGTTCTGTTATTAATGAAAATTTAAAAGATGAAATTGTTGTTACAGTCATTGCAACTGGATTCAGAGAAGATAGTGAAACAGCTCCATCAAAGCCACTGCGTACAGGCTTTGGTGTAGCAAATCCGAAAGCAACGGTAGGGATTAAGCGGGAAAAACGCGAAGAACCAATGCAAGATTATTCATCACTGCGAACACAACAAGTAGAAGATCCGTTAGATATCCCAGCTTTCTTGCGCAATCGTAACCGCCGCCGTTAATAAGAAAAGCGGAGGCGGCTTGCTTATCCCCGACATGCGCTGGAGGATCCGCGAGGAGGCTGTTGCCGCCACAGCGGATCCGAAGCGTCGGGAGGGGATAGCCGCCGGAGCTAGACAAATAAGAAAAACGGAAGCGCCGTGGTCAGCTCTCAAAGCCAAATGTTCTTCACCTGCAGTGGTGCTTGTCACCTCGAAGGGGAAGGTTATTTGGCAGAAGAGAGCTAGGCGCTGAAGTTAGACAATACAGAAAAACGGAAGCGCCCGCTTAACATTGAAGTTAGCGAACAAACCTCTGTAAAAAGCATGAATCATCATGATTCATGCTTTTTGTTTTTCCGCCTATTTATTCCCGTAAATTATTGACAAAATACCCCAAAAAATTCCTCTTTTTACAGCATGAACTGACAGACTTTCCAATAAGATGTACTATATACTATTTTCAGAACTCATCTATTGGCGTCCATTTTTAAAGGAGGCAAGAAGTTGTCTATATATTTAGATGTTATCTGGTTCCTTAATGTATGTTTTGATAGTTTGCTACTTTGGCTCACTGCGATTATGCTGAAAAGACAAATTATTTTATGGCGCATTGTTTTAGGTGCACTCATTGGCTCTTTACTTGTGCTGTTTATGTTTACCCCTTTTTCATCGTACGCATCTCATCCGTTTATTAAACTATTGTTTTCATTTTTTATCATCATCGCTTCTTTCGGATTTAAGAGATTTCGCTATTTTATCGAAAACTTGCTCACTTTTTATTTTGCCACTTTTATGATTGGCGGAGGAATGATTGCTCTTCACAACTTACTGCAGAATGATTTTAGCGCAACAGCAGGAGCAATAATCACGTCTTCTACAGGGGCGGGGGATCCTGTCAGTTGGTTATTTGTCTTGCTGGGATTTCCAACGTTATGGTTTTTTTCACGAAAGCGTATTGACGGAATTCGTGAAAAAAAGCTTCGTTTTGACAGCATCATCGATGTATTCATTACTCTAGATGGAGTTAATATCGCTCTGAAAGGATTAATTGACAGCGGAAACCAATTATACGATCCAATTACGAAAACACCGGTGATGATTGTTGACATGAATGAATTGAAACAAATACTTCCGCAGTCTATTTTTGAAAATTTTACGTTGGCTCATGTGTTTCACTCTACAAATGAAAAAGATATGGAGAAATGGCATCATCGTTTACGTATTATTCCTTACCGTGCCGTCGGCAGAGAACAGCAATTTTTATTAGCTCTCAAACCAGATAAGATTCTGATCCGCTATGAAAACCAATGGCTTGAAGTAACAAGAGGTCTGATCGGATTGAACGAGTCCAACTTATCAGCAGACGGAGAATACCAATGCATCGTCCATCCAAAAATGGTGCAAACGGCAAAAGTTTTAACGGCTTCGTGATACTATATCATACTCATTTATTCTCAAACTTAGAAGGGGGATTTCAATGAAAACATTAAAGCTTCGCATTACTTATTTATGGTATAAATTGTTAATGAGATTAGGATTAAAGACGGATGAAATCTATTATATCGGTGGAAGTGAAGCATTGCCGCCGCCATTGACAAAAGAGGAAGAAGAGTTGTTATTGCAAAAACTTCCATCTGGGGATGAGACGGCGCGTTCTATGTTAATTGAACGAAATTTGCGCTTAGTAGTATATATTGCACGGAAATTTGAAAATACAGGAATTAATATTGAAGACTTAATTAGTATTGGAACAATCGGCTTAATTAAAGCAGTTAATACATTTAATCCCGAGAAAAAGATTAAACTTGCTACATACGCATCACGTTGCATTGAAAATGAAATATTAATGTATTTGCGGCGCAACAACAAAGTAAGAGCTGAAGTATCATTTGATGAACCGCTGAATATTGATTGGGATGGAAATGAATTGCTTTTATCCGATGTATTAGGAACGGAAGAGGATATCATTACAAAAGACCTTGAAGCAAATGTTGATCGTAATTTGTTGATGAATGCTCTTCATCAGTTAAGCGATCGTGAAAAGCAAATCATGGAGCTTCGTTTCGGTCTTTCCGGTGGAGAGGAAAAAACACAAAAAGATGTTGCGGATTTGCTAGGGATTTCACAATCCTACATATCCCGGCTTGAAAAACGAATTATTAAAAGGTTGAGAAAAGAATTTAATAAGATGATGTAAACAGGCTAATGTTTGTCTCGAATGGCAAACACTTTTTTCGATTTTTGGGTTGTGCATATTTTTCCCACCTAAGGAGATACTGAAAGTTGACAGCATCTCCTGATGGGAGGGAAAGACTTGACAAGAAACAAAGTTGAAATTTGCGGCGTTGATACATCGAAACTTCCAGTGTTGAAAAACGAAGAAATGCGTGAACTTTTTAAACGAATGCAAGCAGGGGATTTAGAAGCAAGGGAGAAGCTAGTAAATGGAAATTTGCGCCTTGTCTTAAGCGTCATTCAACGCTTTAACAACCGCGGAGAATTTGTCGACGATTTGTTTCAAGTCGGCTGTATTGGCTTAATGAAATCGATTGATAATTTTGATTTAAGTCAAAATGTAAAATTTTCTACGTATGCGGTACCGATGATTATCGGTGAAATTCGTCGTTATTTACGTGATAACAATCCGATTCGCGTTTCACGATCATTGAGGGATATTGCGTATAAGGCGCTTCAAGTACGAGAAAAACTAATAGCTGAGACAGCAAAAGAACCGACAGCTGAAGACATCGCCAAAGTTCTTGAAATATCACACGAAGAAGTCGTTTTTGCATTAGATGCCATTCAAGATCCAGTTTCCCTTTTTGAACCAATCTATAATGATGGTGGCGATCCAATTTATGTTATGGACCAGCTGAGCGATGAACGTAACCGCGATACTCAATGGATTGAGGAAATTGCCTTAAAAGAAGGATTGCGGCGTTTAAATGAAAGAGAAAAGATGATCATAAGAAAACGTTTTTTCCAAGGAAAGACGCAAATGGAAGTGGCTGAGGAAATTGGGATTTCCCAGGCACAAGTATCGCGTTTAGAAAAAGCAGCAATCAGACAAATGAACAAAAATATTCAAATATGATGAGGTTGACCTGAAATGGTCAGCCTCTTATTGTTTTTGTGCATGAATAGTGGAAAGGCAATCATATAGTAAAGATAAGAGATGATGAAAGTGAGGGGTTCGGATGGTAAAAATTTCGGAATTCCAATCAAAAGATGTAGTAAATGTAGCGAACGGCAAGAAATTAGGAAACATCGGCGATATTGATATTAATTTACAAACGGGACATATTGAAGCGATTATTATTTTGCGAACAGGAAAAATTCTTGGCCTATTCGGCAGGGAAGAAGAAACGATCATTCCCTGGAATAACATTGTTAAAGTTGGTACAGATGTCATTTTAGTCCGTCTCAATGAAGAAACATAAATGAAGAAACAGATTAAAAAATTTTTTAGTGAACAACTCTCCTATTTAGAAATAGTTCAATAATCATTATCATATTTAAGCAAACTATGATAAAATAGGAAAAAAAGTGATAAAAGTCTACAAAATACGATTAAAAGGATGTAGAGCATGCCTGAGATTTTTCAACAAAAAAGTAATGAAGAAGTTCTCTTTCTTGACGATTGGCGTTTAATGATGCCGCGGCTGGTTGTCGGCTTTACAACAAAGAAAGGCGGTTATAGCAAAGGAGAGTTTACAGGTTTAAATCTTGGGTTACACGTTCATGATGATGCAGATGATGTTCGGCTAAACCGCCAAAAACTAGCTGAAGTATTAGAATTTCCAATCGAAAAATGGGTGTGTAGCGAGCAAATACATGATAATCGAATTGAAAAAGTAACTCAGAATGATTGCGGCAAAGGAGTTTTTCATTATGATACAGCAGTAGCTGGTGCTGATGGGCTATATACAAATGAAGCAAATATTTTGTTGGCCCTTTGCTTTGCTGATTGTGTTCCCCTCTATTTTTTTGCGCCAAAGCATAAACTTGTTGGTCTTGCGCATGCAGGGTGGAAAGGTAGTGTCAAAAACATCGCAGGCGAAATGATTCGCCTTTGGGTAGAGGAGGAAAAAGTTCGCCATGCCGACATTTACGCAGCGATTGGCCCTTCCATTGGCAAGTGCTGTTATATAGTTGACGATCGTGTTATCGATTTAGTGAAAAAAGTTGTAGAAGATTCCGCATATAAATATAATCTTTATCAAGAAACGAGCAAGGGGCAATATGCGCTTGATTTGAAAGAGTTAAATCGGCAATTGCTATTAAAAGCAGGCATTCCGGAACAAAACATCCTTGTCAGCGGATATTGCACAAGTTGCGCGGATGAGTTATTTTTCTCTCATCGACGTGATAAAGGAAAAACAGGTCGGATGATGAGTTTTATCGGCAGGAAGGAGGATGAGTGAATGTCTGTTAGCGCCAATTTAGCTGCAATTAAAAAAAATATCGTTGAAGCGTGCGAACGTGTTGGGCGCAATCCAGCGGACATTCGCATTATTGCTGTAACGAAATATGTGAGCATTGAGCGTGCTAAAGAAGCGTATATGGCTGGCATTACGGATTTTGGCGAAAATCGTGATGAAGGATTTTTGCAAAAATACGAAGCGTTAGGAAGTGAACCAACGTGGCATTTTATTGGCACGCTCCAGTCTCGCAAAGTGAAAAATGTGATTGATAAAATCGATTATCTTCACTCGCTTGAACGATTATCGCTTGCTGAAGAGATTCAAAAACGGGCGACAAAGCCAGTGAAATGTTTCGTGCAAGTGAATGTATCAGGAGAAGAGTCGAAACACGGCTTACCGCCACAAGAAGTAATTCCATTTATTGAAAAACTTAAAGAATTTCCAAACATTATCGTAGTTGGACTAATGACAATGGCACCATTTACAGATAATGAGCAAGAAATTCGCCGCTGTTTTCGCGAACTAAAGAAATTACAGGAAGAAATACAGGCCTTACATATTCCTTATGCTCCATGTACAGAGCTTTCAATGGGAATGTCAAATGACTACATCATTGCCATTGAAGAAGGTGCGACATTTGTTCGCTTAGGCACGTCATTAGTGGGAAAAGAATAATTTGGAGGTGAACGAAATATGGGGATTATTAAAAAATTTAAAAACTATTTTTTAGACGAGGAAGAATATGATGAATATGAGGAAGAATATTTTGAGGAAGAAGAGGAGGAAGAAGTCTCAAAGCCTTTGCAAAAAGGGCATGGCAAGCAAAATGTAGTTAGTTTGCAAAGCGTGCAAAAATCATCGAAGGTTGTATTATATGAACCTAGAACCTATGCTGAGGCTCAAGAAATCGCTGATCATTTAAAAAGTAGACGAGCTGTTGTTGTCAATCTTCAGCGCATTCCTCACGATCAGGCAAAACGCATTGTTGATTTTCTAAGTGGAACGGTATACGCTATTGGCGGCGATATCCAGCAAGTAGGTACGAAAATCTTTTTATGCACACCTGACAATGTCGATGTGACAGGCTCTATTTCTGTCGTTTCTGACGATGAATCATCAATTAAGAGGTGGTAATTTTACATGGACAGTTTGCTTTCGTTTTTAGTGTGGCTTATTGAAATTTACTCCTATGCATTAATCGTGTACATTCTCATGTCATGGTTTCCAAACGCACGAGACACGAAGTTTGGGCAAATATTAGCTAATATTTGCGAGCCATATTTAGAACCGTTTCGCCGTATGATTCCACCTATCGGGATGCTGGATATATCGCCAATTGTAGCGATTTTAGTTCTTAACTTTGCCACAAGAGGTTTATATGCACTTTTTGGTATGTTGAATTTAGGATAGAGGGGAATCCGACCATAGGGTTCCTTTCTTTATGAGCCGATAAACATTAAACTATTGGGTGTTGAATCATATGAATCTTTATCAGCATTTTCGTAAAGAAGAGCATCACTTTCTTGATCAAGTGCTTCAGTGGCGTGAATCTGTGAAAACATGGTATGCACCGAAACTGACAGACTTTTTGGATCCGCGTGAACAAGAAATTGTACGGTTAGTTATCGGAAATGATCCTGAAGTCAAGCTTTCCTTTTACGGAGGAGCTCCTTTTGTCGAGCGAAAACGGGCATTATTGTATCCCGAATATTTTGAGCCGAAACAGGAAGAGTTTGAACTCACTCTTTTTGAAATTAAATATCCTCATAAATTCGTGTCGCTTGAGCATCGACAAGTACTTGGGTCCCTGATGTCTCTCGGGCTTAAAAGAGCAAAATTTGGCGATATTCTTATAAAAGAAGAAAGGATACAATTTATTGTCGCCAAAGATGTTGCCTCTTACATTCAGCTAAATTTCGATATGGTTGGAAAAACGAAAATTTCTCTTGAAGAGCTCACTCTTGACAATATTGTACAGCTTGAAGAACAATGGTTAGAGGAAACGATTACGGTTTCTTCATTGCGACTGGACGCAGTGTTGGCGCAAACTTTTCACGTTTCCCGCCAAAAAGTGCAGTTATTAATTGAAAACGGGTTAGTCAAAGTGAATTGGAAAATTACTGAAGAGCCTCATTTCGAGTGTAAAGAAGGAGATACGTTATCGGCACGAGGCTTTGGACGTTGCAAAATTTTTTCGATTGACGGTAAGACGAAAAAAGAGAAATGGCGGGTGCGAATCGGAAAACAAAAATAAGTGAAAGATAGCAGGAATTGCGTGAAAGATGTCGAATGGTATCATAATAAATTGAAGCAAATCATTTTAATGGAGGTGGCACTTGTGCCTTTAACACCATTAGATATTCATAATAAAGAGTTTAGCAAAGGCTTTCGAGGCTATGATGAAGACGAAGTTAATGAGTTCCTCGATCAAGTGATTAAAGATTATGAAATGATTATTCGTGAAAAAAAACAGCTTGAGGAAAAAGTAGCAGAGTTAACTGAGAAACTAAACTATTTCACAAACATCGAGGAAACTTTAAATAAATCGATTTTAATTGCCCAAGAGACAGCAGAAGAAGTAAAACGAAATGCACAAAAGGAAGCAAAACTTATTATTAAGGAAGCGGAAAAAAATGCCGATCGCATCATTAGCGAGGCGCTGGCAAAATCGCGAAAAATCGCTCTTGAAATTGAGGAATTAAAACGACAATCTAAAGTGTTTCGCACTCGCTTCCGCATGCTGATTGAAGCTCAGCTGGAAATGTTAAATAACGATGATTGGAATCATTTATTAGAATATGAAGTGAAAGAGATCAATGAAGAAGAGCTTGAAGAAGCGAGCCAATCTTGACGAAAATTCCTTTTTTCACATATAATAACCAATACAAAAAGGATATAATCTAGACGATGAAAGGGACAGTAGTTCTTTCAAAAGCTTATTTCAGCGAGCCAAGGACGGTGGGAGCTTGGCATAGGCGAAAGAACGAAAATCACCCTGGAGTTCCATGCTGAAATGACAGTAAGCAATGGCGCGTCATTCCCGTTACGAATGAAGAGTGGGCTATTCATGCACTTTTGCATACATAGTCAATAAGGGTGGTACCGCGAGACCTTTCTCGTCCCTTTTGGGATGGAAAGGTCTTATTTTTTATAAATTAGTAAACAAATGTTGGAGGAATGATAGGGATGGACTACAAAAACACGTTGTTGATGCCGAAAACGGAGTTCCCGATGCGCGGCAATCTTCCGCAGCGAGAGCCGCAAATTCAAGAAAAATGGGAAGAAATGGACATTTATCGAAAAGTGCAAGAGCGAACAAAAGACCGTCCGTTATTCGTGTTACACGATGGTCCGCCATATGCAAATGGCGATATTCATATGGGTCATGCGCTTAACAAAATTTTAAAAGACTTTATCGTCCGCTATAAATCAATGAGCGGTTATTGTGCTCCATATGTACCAGGATGGGATACACATGGTTTGCCGATTGAAACAGCTTTAACGAAAAATAAAGGTGTTAACCGCAAAGAGATGAGTGTAGCGGAATTTCGTAAGCTTTGTGAAGAATATGCTTATGAACAAATCGATCGTCAGCGTGAGCAATTTAAACGTCTTGGCGTGCGTGGCGATTGGGAAAATCCTTATATTACGTTAAAGCCGGAATATGAAGCACAACAAATTAAAGTGTTCGGTGAAATGGCGAAAAAAGGCTTGATTTATAAAGGACTTAAGCCTGTATACTGGTCCCCTTCAAGCGAATCCGCATTAGCAGAAGCGGAAATTGAATATAAAGATAAACGCTCACCGTCGATTTACGTTGCTTTTGCCATCAAAGATGGGAAAGGGGTTCTTAACGGGGACGAAAAAATTGTTATTTGGACAACAACTCCTTGGACGATTCCAGCGAACTTAGGAATTACTGTGCATCCTGACCTTGAATATAGTGTTGTGCAAGTAAATGAAGAAAAATATATTGTTGCATCTGCATTGCTTGAGTCCGTAAAAAAAGAAATCGGCTGGGAAGACGTAACTGTTAACAAAACGTTAAAAGGAAGCGATTTGGAATACGTTGTAGCCAAACATCCGTTTTATGATCGCGATTCCCTTGTTATGTGCGGAGAGCATGTAACGACGGATGCAGGTACAGGTTGCGTTCATACAGCTCCAGGTCATGGTGAAGATGACTTCATCGTCGGACAAAAATATGGTTTAGATGTATTATGCCCAGTTGATGAGCGCGGATATATGACAGCTGATGCACCGGGCTTTGAAGGTTTATTCTATGATGATGCGAACAAACCAATCACTGAGAAGCTAAAAGAAGTGGGAGCTTTATTAAAACTCGGCTTTATTACACACTCTTATCCGCATGATTGGCGTACTAAACAGCCAGTTATCTTCCGGGCAACGGCACAATGGTTTGCATCGATTGATAAAATTCGCGAAGAGTTGCTAAAAGCTGTTCAAGATACAAAATGGGTGCCTGCTTGGGGCGAAACGCGCCTTTACAATATGATTCGCGACCGCGGTGACTGGTGTATTTCTCGTCAGCGCGCATGGGGTGTACCAATTCCAGTATTCTATGCAGAAAATGGCGATCCGATCATTACAGACGAAACAATTGAACATGTTTCAAACTTATTTAGACAGTACGGCTCTAACGTTTGGTTTGAACGTGAAGCGAAAGACTTGTTACCGGAAGGATTTACGCATCCATCTAGTCCAAACGGTAAGTTTACAAAGGAAACAGATATTATGGACGTTTGGTTTGATTCAGGTTCATCCCATCAAGCTGTTCTTGAAGAGCGTGATGATTTACAGCGTCCAGCTGACCTTTATCTTGAAGGTTCTGACCAATATCGCGGTTGGTTTAACTCTTCTTTATCGACAGCTGTCGCGGTAACAGGAAAAGCGCCATATAAAGCAGTATTGAGCCATGGTTTCGTGCTTGATGGAGAAGGGCGTAAAATGAGTAAGTCGCTCGGCAACGTTGTTGTTCCAGCGAAAGTAATGGAGCAACTAGGTGCGGATATTTTACGTCTATGGGTCGCTTCTGTTGACTATCAAGCAGATGTAAGAATTTCCGATAGCATTTTAAAACAAGTCGCTGAAGTGTATCGTAAAATTCGCAATACGTTCCGTTTCTTATTAGGTAACTTGTTTGATTTTAATCCAGAAACAGATGCTGTTCCGTTACAAGAGTTACGAGAAGTCGATCGCTACATGCTCGTAAAGCTCAACCGTCTCATTGAAAAAGTGAAACATTCTTATGAAACATATGAATTTGCGGCCATTTATCACGATGTGAACAACTTCTGCACAATTGATTTAAGCTCGTTCTATCTTGATTTTGCCAAGGATGTTCTTTATATCGAAGCGCCAAACAATAAAGAGCGCCGTTCTATTCAAACCGTTTTATATGAGACATTATTGGCGTTAACGAAACTAATTGCGCCAATCTTACCGCATACAGCTGATGAAGTATGGGGATACATTCCAAATGTAAAAGAGGAAAGTGTACAGCTTGTCGATATGCCTGAGCCGCTGCAAATTGACGGAGCGGATGAGCTAGTAGCGAAATGGGATGCGTTTATGGCGTTGCGTGACGACGTTTTAAAGGCGTTAGAAGTTGCGCGCAATGAAAAGGTGATCGGCAAATCGTTAACAGCAAGTCTTGTTCTTTATCCAAATGCTGAAACAAAGCAACTCCTTGATTCCATTAACGAAAACTTAAAACAAATCTTTATCGTTTCTGGCTTTGAAATTGCCGGCACATATGAAGAAGCACCTCAAGAAGCACAGAAATTTGAAAAAGTGGCGATTGTCGTTAAACAAGCGGAAGGCGAAACATGTGAAAGATGCTGGGTTGTTACACCGACGGTAGGCGAAGACAAAGATCATCCAACATTATGCCCACGCTGTGCGAAAGTTGTAAAAGAACATTATATGGCTTAATTGGCAAAAGGGAGGCTGTATGGGACAGCCTCTCTTTTTTATTTTAAGGTTTTCAAGATGAATAACATTCCTTTTCTATTGTTTCTAATAAACAAAAAATATCGAAGTATTATGACATAATCATATATGATTTACGAAAAAAGACGATCTTAAATGATAAACGCATGAGTGCCATTGATTACTCTTACTAAATCTATTCGTACTGGCAAGACTTTAGAGTTTTGCATTGTATATGATAAAATGAATGTGCTACAATTCTTAAGGTACATCTGCTCAGTTGGGGGTAATTTCGTGATTTATTATATCGTTGCGCTTGTCGTTATTCTTATTGATCAGTTTACAAAATGGCTCGTTGTTAAATATATGGAACTAGGGGAAAGCATTCCGATTATTACCGATGTGCTTTATATTACTTCACACCGAAACCGTGGTGCAGCGTGGGGAATTTTACAAGGACAGTTTTGGTTTTTTTACCTCATCACGACTATCGTTGTCATTGGGTTAGTCGTGTACATTCAACGCTTGCCGCGCGAGGAAAAGTTGTTTGGCACGGCTCTTGGACTGATGCTTGGCGGAGCGATTGGGAATTTTATCGATCGTCTTTTTCGTCAAGAAGTGGTCGATTTTATTCATACATACATTTTTACATACAGCTTCCCGATTTTTAACATCGCAGATTCAGCGCTATGTATTGGCGTTGCACTTATTTTACTGCAAACAATAATCGATGGAAGAAAAGAAAAGGAGAATGAGTAATGGAAGTAATCCAATTTACTATTGAGGAGGAACAGGATAAAGAGCGAATTGACAAAGTAATCTCCTCACTTAACGAAGAGTGGTCACGCTCACAAGTTCAGCAATGGATTAAGGATGGGTTAGTAACGGTTAATGGCAGAGCGATAAAAGCAAATTATAAATGTTCAGCGGGAGATATGGTTGTCATTGAGCTTCCGGAACCAGAGCCGCTTGATGTTGAGCCAGAAGAGATGGATTTAGATATATATTATGAAGATGCTGATGTCATCGTCGTGAATAAACCGCGCGGAATGGTCGTTCATCCAGCCCCTGGTCATATGCGCGGGACGCTTGTAAACGGATTGTTAGCTCATTGTAAAGATTTATCGGGAATTAATGGAGTGCTGCGCCCGGGAATTGTGCATCGCATTGATAAAGATACTTCAGGACTTCTAATGGTAGCAAAAAATGATTTCGCCCATGAATCCCTTGTCAATCAGCTTGTTAATAAGACGGTTACTCGAAAATATAAAGCGATTGTCCACGGTGTGATTCCACATGATTATGGAACAATTGATGCGCCAATTGGCCGCGATAAACATGACCGTCAAAGCATGACCGTGACAGAGGAAAATGGTAAAGAGGCGGTGACACATTTCCGCGTTCTTGAACGATTCGACAAATTTACGTTTATCGAATGTCAGTTGGAAACGGGACGCACTCATCAAATTCGCGTTCATATGAAATATATCGGCTATCCGCTTGCTGGCGATCCGAAATATGGTCCGAAAAAAACGCTGCCGATTGATGGACAAGCATTGCATGCAGGAATATTAGGGTTTACTCACCCGCGTACAGGGGAGTACTTAGAATTTGAGGCGCCATTACCTGAGGAATTTCAACGCGTTTTAGATATGTTGCGAAATAATCGTTGACAAAATCGATTCATAAAAGTAAAATTAAGACCAAGTGAATAGGACCTTTAAATTCAGTCCCGTGAGGCTGAGAAGGAATCGGATGATATAGGAATCAGTATGGGTACATGCATGTTAAATCAACCATTCCTCTCGCTTCTTGGGCGGGAGGAATTTTTTGTGAGGTGAAAGACGATGCAAAAAGCAGTTGTTCTTGATGAACAAGCGATTCGTCGCGCATTGACAAGAATTGCCCATGAAATCATTGAGCGCAACAAAGGAATTGAGAATTGTGTTCTCGTTGGTATTAAGACGCGCGGCATTTATTTAGCGAGACGGCTTGCCGAACGAATTGAACAAATCGAAGGCACAGCTATTCCGGTAGGTGAGTTGGATATTACGCTTTATCGTGATGATTTAACAACGAAAACACACGATAAAGAACCACTCGTGAAAGGAACAGATGTCCCGTTCGATATAACAAACAAAAAAGTGATTTTAGTCGATGATGTTCTTTTTACAGGACGTACTGTAAGAGCAGCCATGGATGCGCTGATGGACCTCGGACGTCCGGCGCAAATTCAGTTAGCGATACTCGTTGACCGCGGTCATCGCGAATTGCCGATACGGGCTGACTTTGTCGGGAAAAATATCCCAACTTCTAGTTCCGAAATGATTGTTGTGGAATTAAATGAAATAGACGAATTAGATCAAGTGAGCATTCATGAAAAAGAATAACTCCCTTTTTAAAGGCAGTCCTGCGAGGCTGACAAAGGGGAACAGGAAATTAGTCTAACGATATTTTCCATAGGCTAAATCTGTACCTCTTTGCACCTTAGTGGGCAAAGAGGTTTTTTATTACAAGCGGAAAGGAGAAAATAATATGAGCCAACCAGTATTAGATATTAAGGATAAGCCGTCACCAATGCAATGGCTGACATTAAGTTTACAGCACTTATTTGCTATGTTTGGTGCAACGATTTTAGTGCCTTACCTTGTCGGGTTAAGTCCAGCGATTGCTTTAATCTCTAGCGGTTTAGGAACGATTGCCTTTTTAATCATCACGAAATGGCAAGTACCAGCTTACCTTGGCTCCTCGTTTGCGTTCATTACGCCGATTATTGCTGCCAAAACGGCAGGCGGACCTAGCGCAGCAATGATTGGCAGTTTCTTGGCGGGGCTTGTATACGGAGTAGTTGCTCTCATAATTAGAAGGGCGGGCTATCGTTGGATTATGAGATTGCTGCCGCCGATTGTCGTTGGTCCAGTGATCATTGTTATCGGATTAGGGTTAGCGAGTACAGCGGTCAATATGGCGATGAACAATCCAGCCGGAAAATATAGCTTAACACATTTCTCCGTGGCATTAGTGACACTGGCGGTAACGATTGTATGCTCGATTTACTTAAGAGGAATGCTTAGCCTAATCCCTGTGTTAGTAGGGATTGTCGTTGGTTATGTATATGCATTAGCGGTTGGTGTCGTTGATCTTTCACAAGTAGCGAAAGCAAAATGGTTTGAAATGCCTGACTTCCTCATTCCATTCGTTGATTACAAAGTAAGTGTGACGTGGGAGATAGCTCTATTAATGGTACCTGTAGCGATTGTTACGCTTTCTGAGCATATCGGTCATCAGCTTGTGTTAAGTAAAGTGGTTGGCCGTGATTATCTGAAAGAACCTGGCCTGCACCGTTCGATTTTAGGGGATGGGACAGCGACGATGATTTCTGCCTTAATCGGCGGACCGCCAAAAACAACGTACGGTGAAAACATTGGAGTTCTTGGGATTACAAGAGTATATAGCGTGTATGTACTTTTAGGTGCAGCCATTATTGCAACGATATTCGGCTTTGTTGGCAAAGTCACAGCGTTAATCAGCTCCATTCCAACACCGGTAATGGGCGGCGTCTCTATCTTGCTATTCGGAATTATCGCTTCATCAGGATTGCGGATGCTTGTTGATAGCAAAATCGATTTTGGTGACAAACGAAATTTAGTCATCTCATCTGTTATTCTTGTGATCGGAATTGGCGGTGCCATTCTTAAAGTGTCTGAACAGTTTGAAATTCACGGAATGGCGCTTGCGGCCATTTGCGGTGTGCTGTTAAATCTTATTTTACCGGGGCGCCCGGAAGTAAGTGAAAATATGTTTGAAACAGAAAATGAAGATCATAATCATGTAGCGTAAATCACCTTTTAACTAAGTCCAGAGAGGCTTAAAAGGGTGTTACAGTTAGGGAAGAGAATGTGCATAGCTAGGAGCTTGTTCTAGCTTGCTCATTTACGCCTTTGCACGTAAAACTGTTTAACACCCTGCTTAAGCGGCAGGGTGTTTTTTATTACATCTTTAGGAGTGGATAAAGAATGAAACATTTGTTGACATTGAGTGAACTATCGCTAGAGGAAATCACTTTTTTACTTGACGAAGCGGAAGCATTTGCAAAGGGAGAGCAATGGCAGCCAAATAAACAAGTGTTTGTTGCCAATCTGTTTTTTGAACCGAGCACACGGACGAAATGCAGCTTTGAAGTCGCTGAACGAAAATTAGGTCTTCAGCCGATTCCATTTGCTGCAGATATGTCAAGTGTTCAAAAAGGAGAAACGCTCTATGACACGATTCGCACCCTTGAGGCAATCGGAGTTCAAACAGTCGTTATTCGCCATTCAATGGAACAATATTTTGACTCATTACGCAACGGTGTCAACATACCAATCATTAATGCGGGAGATGGATGCGGTCATCATCCGACCCAATCGCTTTTAGATTTAATGACAATCCGCCAGGAATTTTTAACATTTAAAGGCTTAACAGTTGCGATTGTCGGCGACATTCGTCATAGCCGCGTGGCCCGCTCTAATGCAGAAGTATTAACGAGATTAGGGGCGAATGTATTGTTTTCAAGTCCCGATGAATGGAAAGATGAAACAAACCGATTTGGTACATATGTAGATTTAGATACTGCGGTGAAAGAAGCGGATGTTGTGATGCTGTTGCGCATTCAACATGAACGACACGGAGAAAAAATGGGGCTAACGAAGGAACAATACCATGAAAGGTATGGCTTGACCGTAGAACGTGAGAAACGCATGAAGCGGCATAGTATCATTTTACATCCGGCACCAGTTAATCGCGATGTGGAGATTGCCGGCAGTCTTGTTGAAAGTGAACGCTCCAGAATCTTTAAACAAATGGAAAATGGTGTGTATGTAAGAATGGCTGTTTTAAAACGGGCAATTGAATCAGTCGGAGGAGGGATGAGCAATGGCTATTATTTTAAAAAATGGCAAATGGCTTAATGAGAACGGTGAAATGGAAAAAGCAGAAGTAAAAATGGAACATGACAAAATCTCGGAGATTGCTCCAAACATTATCGGTGATGAGTCTGATGAAATTATCGATGTGGAAGGAAATCTTATCACTCCCGGTTTTATCGACTTGCATGTCCATTTGCGTGAACCTGGCGGTGAACATAAAGAAACAATAGCAACTGGGACATTGGCAGCAGCCAAAGGCGGTTTTACAACCGTTGCGGCGATGCCAAATACGCGTCCTGTGCCAGATACGAAAGAGCAAATGGAATGGTTGCAACGGCGTATTCACGAGACAGCCCATGTCAATGTATTAGCATATGGAGCGATTACCATTCGTCAGCTTGGAACGGAACTAACGGATTTTGCTGCTTTAAAAGAAGCAGGCGCATTCGCATTTACCGATGATGGTGTTGGTGTGCAGTCAGCGGGGATGATGTACGAAGCAATGAAGCGGGCAGCAAAATTAAATATGCCGATTGTTGCCCATTGTGAAGATCATACACTTATGAATCAAGGTTCCGTTCACGATGGAATTTTTGCGAAAAAATATGGAATAAATGGTATCCCTTCTGTTTGTGAATCGGTTCATATTGCCCGTGATGTGCTGTTAGCGGAAGCAACAAGGTGTCATTACCATGTTTGTCACATAAGCACAAAGGAGTCCGTTCGCATTGTGCGTGAGGCAAAACGCGCCGGAATCCGTGTCACTGCGGAAGTGACACCCCATCATTTATTACTTTGTGATGAAGATATACCAGGACTAGATGCCAACTATAAAATGAACCCGCCGTTAAGGGGAAGAGAAGACCGCGATGCATTAATCAAAGGATTGTTGGATGGAACAATTGACTTTATTGCTACCGACCATGCGCCGCATACGGCAGAGGAAAAGGCGGAAGGAATGCAGCTTGCACCATTTGGAATCGTCGGTTTGGAAACGGCGTTCCCGCTTTTATATACACACTTTGTTGAAACGAAAAAATTTTCTTTAAAACAATTAATCGATTTTCTAACGATAAAGCCGGCAGAAGCTTTTGGTTTACGGGCTGGAAGATTAGCGGTAGGAGAAAAAGCCGATTTAACTGTGATTAATTTACAACAAGAACAAGCAATTGATCCAGAAACGTTTGTGTCAAAAGGAAAGAACACTCCATTTAAAGGTTGGAAATGCAAAGGATGGCCGATCATGACGTTTGTTGGCGGTAAACTTGTTTGGAAGAAAGGGAGAGAAGCAAAATGAAACGACAACTCATTTTAGAAGACGGAACATTTTTTATCGGTGAAGCGTTTGGCAGTACGGAAAAAATGGTTGGCGAAGTCGTGTTTAACACAGGAATGACGGGGTATCAAGAAATACTATCTGACCCTTCCTATTGCGGGCAAATTGTCACAATGACATACCCGCTTATCGGCAACTACGGGATTAACCGGGATGACTTTGAATCGATTGAACCATATATTCATGGACTGATTGCGAAGGAAGTTTGTAAAGTTCCATCCAATTGGCGCAACGAAATGACGTTAGACGAATATTTGAAAGCAAAAAAGATCCCAGGGTTAGCAGGGATCGATACAAGAAAATTAACGAAAATCATTCGCCAGCACGGCACCTTAAAAGGAGCGATTTGCGATTTAGATGTGAGTATTCATGAAGTGGTGGAATTGTTAAAGTCTACAAACTTACCCAATGATCAAGTAAAGCGTGTGTCAACGAAAAGGGCCTATCCAAGTCCAGGCCGCGGGCATCGTGTTGTATTAATTGACTTTGGCATGAAGCATGGTATTTTGCGTGAGTTAAATAAACGAAATTGCGATGTGATCGTGTTGCCGTATAGCACTACAGCTGAAGAGATATTGCGCTTAAAGCCGGATGGAATCATGCTCTCCAACGGACCTGGTGACCCAAAAGATGTACCGGAAGCGATTGAGATGATTCGAGGAGTATTAGGAAAAGTGCCGCTGTTTGGAATTTGTCTCGGGCATCAATTATTTGCTCTTGCTTGCGGAGCAGATACGGAAAAAATGAAATTCGGTCATCGTGGATCTAATCACCCGGTTAAACATTTAGCGACAGGGAAAGTGGCGATTACCTCGCAAAATCATGGTTATACCGTTAACGAACAATCTCTAAAACATACAAGATTAGAGATTACACATGTCGCTCTAAACGATGGAACGGTTGAAGGGCTTCGTCATTTAGACTATCCGGCATTTACGGTGCAATATCATCCGGAAGCATCACCAGGACCGGAAGATGCGAACCATTTGTTTGACGAGTTTATCAGCATGATTGAGCAGTTCAAAAAGGAAGGGGAAATGGTTTATGCCTAAACGTCAAGACATCGAAACCATTCTAGTAATCGGCTCAGGTCCAATCGTTATCGGTCAAGCAGCAGAATTTGACTATGCGGGAACACAAGCGTGTCTTGCCTTAAAAGAGGAAGGATATAAAGTGATTTTAGTCAACTCGAACCCGGCGACGATTATGACCGATACAGAGATTGCTGATAAAGTTTACATCGAGCCTTTGACGCTTGAATTTGTTGCACGCATTATCCGTAAAGAACGTCCTGATGCGATTTTACCAACGCTTGGAGGGCAAACAGGACTAAACTTAGCGGTAGAACTGGCCAATGCAGGTGTTCTAGAAGAATGTGATGTTGAGATACTTGGGACAAAACTTGAAGCGATTAAAAAAGCAGAAGACCGCGAGCTGTTCCGCAGCTTAATGAAAGAGTTAGGCGAGCCTGTCCCAGAAAGCGAAATTATTCATAGTCTAGAAGAAGCCTATAAGTTTGTTGAAAAAGTTGGTTATCCAGTGATTGTCCGTCCAGCGTTTACACTTGGCGGAACAGGTGGAGGGATTTGTACAAATGAAGAAGAGCTGATTGAAATTGTTTCGAACGGTTTAAAAATGAGCCCTGTTCATCAATGTTTGTTGGAAAAAAGCATCGCAGGCTATAAAGAAATCGAGTATGAAGTAATGCGGGATGCAAGCGATAACGCCATTGTCGTGTGCAACATGGAAAATATTGACCCAGTTGGGATTCACACGGGAGATTCGATTGTTGTTGCCCCAAGCCAAACATTAAGTGATCGCGAATATCAATTGTTGCGCAATGCGTCATTACGAATTATCCGCGCGCTCGGTATTGAAGGTGGTTGCAATGTGCAGCTTGCGCTTGACCCGCACAGCTTCCATTATTATGTCATTGAAGTAAACCCGCGTGTAAGCCGTTCTTCCGCATTGGCTTCGAAAGCAACAGGGTATCCGATTGCCAAGCTCGCTGCGAAAATCGCTGTCGGTTTAACATTAGACGAGATGATCAATCCGGTAACGGGAAAAACATATGCCTGCTTTGAACCGGCGCTTGATTATGTTGTAACCAAAATCCCGCGCTTCCCGTTTGATAAGTTCGAATCAGCGAACCGCCGCCTCGGCACGCAAATGAAAGCGACAGGAGAAGTGATGGCCATTGGCCGTACGTTTGAAGAGTCCATTTTAAAAGCCGTTCGTTCCTTAGAATCCAATGTGTATCATTTAGAGTTAAAAGATGCAGGTAAAATTTCGAATGAACGAATCGAAAAACGAATTCGCAAAGCAGGGGATGAACGGTTATTTTATATCGCTGAAGCGCTTCGCCGGGGGATCTCTATAGAAGAAATACATGAATGGAGTCAAATTGACCGCTTTTTCCTGACAAAGTTAGAAAACATTATCCGCTATGAATCTATCATTAAAGAAAATATTGGGAACTTAGAAGTGCTACGAAAAGCAAAGATGCTAGGTTTTTCAGACAGTGCTATTGCTAAACTTTGGAATAAGAGCGAACGCGAAATTTATGAAATAAGAAAACAAGCGGGGATTATCCCAGTTTATAAAATGGTGGATACGTGCGCGGCTGAGTTTGAATCAGAAACACCTTATTACTATGGCACATATGAAGACGAAAATGAATCAATCGTTACAGAGCGAAAAAGTGTTGTCGTTCTTGGCTCGGGACCAATCAGAATCGGACAAGGAATCGAGTTTGATTACGCAACAGTACACTCCGTATGGGCGATTAAAGAGGCTGGATATGAGGCGATTATTATTAACAATAATCCAGAAACGGTATCAACGGATTTCAGCATTTCCGACAAATTATACTTTGAACCGTTGACGGTTGAAGATGTGATGCATGTCATTGATTTAGAGAAACCGATTGGGGTTATTGTTCAATTTGGCGGACAGACAGCGATTAATCTGGCGGCCGAATTAGCAGCTCGTGGTGTCCGCATTTTAGGCACATCTCTTGAAGACTTAGATCGAGCTGAAAACCGTGACAAATTTGAGCAGACATTATCGGAATTAGGAATTCCACAACCGAAAGGAAAAACAGCGTTCTCTGTGAATGAGGCCGTGCGAATTGCCAAGGAAATTGACTATCCTGTCTTAGTTCGTCCGTCATATGTGCTTGGCGGCAGAGCAATGGAAATCGTGTATAAAGAAGAAGAATTGCTTCATTACATGGAAAATGCCGTAAAAGTGAATCCGCAGCATCCTGTTTTAATTGACCGTTATTTAATCGGAAAAGAAATTGAAGTAGATGCAATTTCCGATGGGGAAACTGTATTTATTCCAGGAATTATGGAGCATATTGAGCGCGCGGGCGTTCATTCCGGTGACTCGATTGCGGTATACCCACCACAAACATTAACAATAAGCATTAAACAAAAAATTGTTGATTATACAATTAAACTAGCAAAAGGGTTACGGATTGTCGGACTTTTGAACATTCAGTTTGTCATGTATAAAGATGAAGTTTATGTGCTCGAAGTGAATCCGCGCTCAAGCCGTACAGTACCATTCTTAAGTAAAATTACGGGTGTACCAATGGCGAATATTGCGACAAAAGTCATTTTAGGTACAAAGCTTGCTGAACTTAGGTTTAAAACGGGACTTCATCATGAAAGCGAAGGAGTGTATGTAAAAGTTCCGGTGTTCTCATTTGCGAAACTGCGGAACGTCGACATTTCTTTAGGACCGGAAATGAAATCAACCGGCGAAGTAATGGGCAAGGATGTGACATTTGAAAAAGCGTTATATAAAGGTCTTGTCGCATCAGGAATTCATATTCGTTCTTACGGATCTGTTCTATTAACGATTGCTGATAAAGATAAAGAAGAAGCGATTGATTTAGCAAGACGTTTCCACCATATCGGCTATCAGCTGTTAGCAACAAGCGGAACAGCAGAAGCATTAAAAGCGGAACATATTCCGGTAACCGTGGTTAACAAAGTCGATGGAGAATCACCAACTATTTTAGATGTGATTCGCCAAGGAAAAGCGCAAGTTGTCATTAACACATTAACGAAAGGAAAACAGCCTGAAAGCGATGGTTTCCGCATTCGTCGCGAATCGGTGGAAAATGGCATTCCATGCTTGACATCGCTTGATACAGCAAAAGCAATGCTTCAAGTGATTGAATCAATGACATTCTCGACGACGGTGATGCCGAAATTTGCAAAATGTCAGGAAGTGATTCATTCATGATTCGAAAAGAACAAATGAGCATTGTCGCTCATGAACGTATCGCCGACAATATTTACCGCATCGTTTTAACAGGTGGCCTTGTTAGTGAAATGAACAATCCAGGTCAATTTGTTCATGTAAAAATCGGGGCGCAAGCAGAACCTCTCTTGCGCCGCCCGATTAGTATTTGCGAGATTAATCAGGAGAGAAAACAATTTACGATGATTTATCGAAAAGAGGGGCTTGGCACAAGTATTCTTGCAAGGAAAATGCCCGGTGAGATGTTAAATATTCTTGGACCGCTTGGAAACGGCTTTCCGCTTGAGGCAGTAGAAAAAGGGCAAACGGCTTTACTTGTTGGCGGCGGTATTGGTGTTCCTCCTCTTTATGAGTTGTCTAAACGATTAGTGGAGAAAGGTATCCATGTGATTCATGTACTCGGTTTTCAACATAAAGATGTGGTGTTTTTAGAAAACGAGTTTGCTAAGTTAGGAGAAACATACGTGGCAACGGTTGATGGATCATACGGAACGCAAGGATTTGTTACAGACGTCATTTCCAAATACGCTTTAACATTCGATGTGTTATACTCATGCGGCCCTAAACCGATGTTAAAAGCTTTGGAGCAAACTTTTCCAAATCAAAATGTTTACCTCTCTCTAGAGGAGAAAATGGGCTGCGGAATTGGCGCTTGTTTGGCCTGCGTCTGCCGCGTCCCAAACAGCGATACAGCCTATCGAAAAGTATGCAGCGATGGACCTGTTTTCAAAGCGGGGGAGGTTATTTTATGAATCGCCTAGCAGTGGAATTGCCGGGACTATCTTTAAAAAATCCGATTATGCCCGCTTCCGGATGTTTTGGATTTGGCCGGGAGTATGCACAGTTTTATGATTTGAGTCAATTAGGAGCCATTATGATTAAGGCGACAACGCTTGAACCCCGTTTTGGAAATCCAACGCCGAGAGTCGCAGAAACGCCAAGTGGTATGCTGAATGCGATTGGTTTACAAAATCCGGGGTTAGAAAAAGTATTAAGCGAAGAACTGCCGTGGCTTGAACAATTTGCTGTACCGATTATTGCTAACGTTGCTGGCTCGACAATGGAAGACTATGTACAAGTAGCAAAAGAAATTTCGAAAGCGCCGAATGTTCATGCGCTTGAGTTAAATATTTCTTGCCCAAATGTCAAAAAGGGCGGAATCGCGTTTGGAACCATTCCAGAGGTCGCTGCCGAATTGACCAAACTTGTGAAAGAAGTATCGGAAGTTCCCGTCTATGTGAAGCTTTCGCCAAACGTAACAAACATTGTGGAGATGGCTAAGGCGATTGAAGGGGCAGGAGCTGACGGATTGACGATGATTAATACGCTTATAGGGATGCGCATTGACTTAAAAACAGCCGAACCAATCCTTGCCAATCGCACTGGCGGATTATCCGGTCCAGCCATCAAACCAATTGCGATTCGCATGATTTATGAAGTAAGCCAGGCCGTTTCTATTCCGATTATCGGGATGGGCGGTATCCAGTCAGCCGAGGATGTGATTGAATTTTTCTACGCGGGAGCAAGTGCGGTGGCAGTTGGAACTGCAAATTTTGTTGACCCGTTTGTTTGCCCGAACATTATTGAGGCATTGCCAACACTGCTTGACAAGCTTGGAGTGAGTCATATTTCCGAGTGTACAGGAAGGAGCTGGAGAAAGGATGAACCATCCGTTTATTGTGGCGCTTGATTTTCCGTCAATGGAAGAGGTCAAAACGTTTTTACAGCCATTTCAGAATGAAACGCTGTTCGTAAAAGTCGGAATGGAATTATATTATCAGGAAGGACCGGCCATGATTGCTTATTTAAAAGAGCAGGGACATCAAATTTTTTTAGATTTAAAGCTTCATGATATTCCGAATACGGTTAAGCAGGCGATGAAAGGGCTTTCGCGTTTAGGTGTTGATCTCGTCAATGTTCATGCGGCCGGCGGAACAAAGATGATGGAAGCGGCTCTTGAAGGGCTTGAGGCAGGGAGAGAAACAGGAAAAAAGCGTCCTCTATGTATTGCGGTAACACAGCTGACAAGCACAAGTGAACAAATGCTGAATGAAGAGCTTCTTATCGAACGCTCGATGGAAGAGACGGTGCTTCATTATGCGTCACTGGCAAAAAAGAGCGGACTGGATGGGGTTGTCTGTTCGGCTAAAGAAGTACCGTTTATTCGTGAACATTTTGGTGAAGCGTTTCTTGCGGTGACGCCGGGCATTCGTTTTGCCACGGATGAAAAAAACGATCAAGTTCGCGTGGTAACGCCTTATGAAGCGAAACAGCTTGGCGCAAGCGCAATCGTTGTCGGCCGCAGCATCACAAAGGCAGCCAATCCGTATGAGGCTTACCAACAACTACAACGGGAATGGAATGGAGAGGAAGAAAAATGAACAAAGAAATTGCCACCTATTTACTACAAATCGGCGCGGTGTCATTGCGACCAAATGAACCATTTATGTGGTCATCGGGAATCAAGTCACCGATTTACTGCGATAATCGATTGACGTTAGCTTATCCAAGCATTAGAAGCGCCATTGCTGATGGTTTAACAACACTTATTCGCATGCATTTTCCAGATGTTCAAGTGATCGCTGGAACGGCAACAGCGGGGATTCCGCATGCGGCATGGGTAAGCGAGCGCTTAGCCTTACCGATGTGCTACGTGCGCAGCCAAGCAAAAGGACACGGAAAAGGGAAACAAATTGAAGGAAAAGTGGAAAAAGGACAAAAGGTCGTTGTCGTTGAGGATTTAATTTCTACAGGAGGAAGCTCCCTAACCGCTGTTCGCGTATTGAGAGAAGAAGGATGTAACGTACTCGGTGTCGTTGCCATTTTTACATATGGTTTGGAAAAAGGAAAACAAGCCTTTGCTGAAAACAATGTAGCCGTCCATACGCTTACCGATTATGATATACTTATTGACACAGCGGTGAAGATGGGTGTCATTACAGAGGAAGACATCGCTACATTACAACAATGGCGAGAATATCTGGAAGAGTGGAATAGAGAGGGGCACAACAACTAAGTTGGATAGACTTCAGAAAGTATGAACGGTTATTCTATCTTCTTAAGAGAGCGTTTGTATGAAGAAAAGCGCTCTCTTTCTTTTTTCTAAAAAATAAAAGTATTCATGATTAGAGAAGTTCAAATATAGGGTAAGAGAAATTTAATTTCCTTTCGAACAAAAAGAGAGAGACAAAACAAAATTTGTGGTGTGTAGATAAAAGAACAAAGTTGTTTTATTGAGAATCAACAGGAACAAAAAGGGGGATTCAACATTAAAATCATTACATTTTTGACATATCCTCAATTTCCTTTAAATAGGTTTTATTGACGTGGTTGAATTATGAGTTTCAGATGAAGGAGGTTGCCTGATTGAAAAAGGTTTTTTCGTTATTTTTTGTGTGGTTTCTTGTGATGACGGCGGTAGCCACTCCGACTGATGCTGGTAAGTTTACAAATCCTGGTTCTGGTGGGGCGCCAGGCACCTGGTACATTGGCTCAACGCCCGACAATTTGAATCCTAGTGCGCCCGTGATTTTGTTTGTTCAAGGGCTAAATAGTTCCGCAAGCACATGGTATGACAATAACGATATGTACGAGACCGCTTATAACAACGGATACCAAACAGCCTTTTTGGAGTTATACGACTCAGGCGGAACTTCGGAGGACATGTGGGACAATGGAAGTTTGTTAGCCGCGAAAATCCAGGAAATTTACAACTATTTCGGTAAAAAACTAGTGCTTGTTACTCATAGTAAAGGAGGCATTGACGCGCAAACGGCTTTGGTTCATTACAATGCGTATCCTTATGTCTCTAATGTAATTACGTTAGGAAGTCCACACTATGGTTCTCAATTAGCAGACCTGGCATACAGCAGCTGGGCGAGTTGGCTCACTGATATTCTTGGATCGAAAAGCGATGGTACGTATTCTTTACAGACGTCTTATATGAACTATTTTCGCTCGATTACTGATCATCACGCAAATGTGAATAAAAATAACTACTATACGTTAGCGGGAACGCAATGGGGTTCGTTCGGTTCCTCGTTATATTGGGGCGGGCTTTATTTATCTCAGTACGGAACGAATGATGGGGCTGTCACGGTGGCGAATGCGTACTTGCCAAACGGGCAGATGTTATGGATAGGGGACTGGAATCACTCGACTATCAAATATGGATCATCTACATTCTCGATTTTTAAACCTTTTTTGACAACCAATGGGGCTGCAAGCTCTTCGATTCAAACGGCTTCCTTATTTTCTGAAAAAGGATTTGAATCGGACGAAGCCGGCTCTCACGTGATAAGAGGGGGAAGTTTCCAACAAACGGCTGTTGAAAACCTTACTGTTGAAAGTAACGTGCGTACGTTAACAATTAACTGGATGAGTGATCAAGCAGTTGACACGTTAACGATGATAAGCCCTGACCATCAAACAGTGAACGTACCCGTTGACGTGTATCAAGAGGAAGGCGTTTTTCAAGGGGCGTGGAATCACGTGGCAGTAATCAATCAACCAATGTCAGGGGAATGGAAGATTGAAGCGACAAGTGATGACACAATCGCCTATCTATTCGTTGCTACGTTCGATTCAGACTTAACAAAAAGCATAAAACTAAAACCAAAAAACAATAAAGACAAATGGGTCATAGAAATGGACGGCACCAAAATTAAAACGAAAAAAACGGATGTGGAATACAGCCTTGATTTTGTAGCTAAGGAAAACAATCCAGGGAAAAAGAAAGGAAAGAAACTAAAAGAAAAAGCCTCATTGTCAGAACATGAAGAAATCATGATTCCAAAGCAAAACGAAGCAGGTGTCTATCATCTAACAATCGATATCAAGGGTGAAACATTGGATGGTAAACCGTTTGAGCGAACCTTTGTTCAAACCATTTATAAGGACGAGAAAGGTAACATGTATTAAAGTATATACTTATTTTCCTCAGGAGGCTGACTCAAAAGCAAAGTGTCAGACCCCACTACACAATATATACGATAAATGAACGATAATAAAGAAAGGTGGAAATTGTTAGATAAGATGTACGATCACGGCTGATATTAAAAGAAAAACGTGAAGACTTAGAAGAGGATGATGACGAAAAAAACCGTCTGCCTATTGTCAGACGGTTTTCTTCATTTGGATGACTAAATCTTCATTTGGAGTGACATAGACGGTTTGTTGATTTTCGTAGATCACATACCCAGGCTTTGCGCCGCTCGGTTTTTTGACGTAGCGGATGCGGGTGTAGTCGACAGGAACGGAACTGGACTGTCGCGCTTTACTAAAGTAGGCGGCAAGATTGGCAGCTTCGATGATTGTTTGTTCCGATGGGTTTTTGCTGCGAATGACAACATGCGAACCCGGGATATCTTTCGTGTGCAGCCAGATGTCATCTTTATGTGCTAGTTTTGTTGTTAAATAGTCGTTTTGTTTATTGTTTTTCCCGACAAGAATTTCTGTTCCGTCGCTTGAAACATAGCGTTCAAGTTCGATTTTCCCTGGCTTTTGTTTTTTTGCCTGTTTCGATTGCCGCGCGCGCAAATATCCTTCCTCAATTAACTCTTCACGAATTTCTTCCACATCTTTCGGGGACGCCGACTCCATTTGTTGCAGGAGACGTTCGAAATAGTCAATTTCTTGTCTTGTCCGTTCGATTTGTTCTTGAACGATATGCACAGAATTTTTTGCTTTTTGATATTTTTGAAAATAGCTTTGTGCATTTTCTGACGGTGATTTTTGCGGATCAAGCGGGATAGTAACCGTACTGCCATTTTCATCATAATAGTTGATGACTTCAGCTTGCTTATCCCCGCGCTTGATGGCGTATAAATTTGCTGTTAACAATTCACCATATAACCGATATTGTTCGGCTTTTTCCGCTTCTTTTAATGTTTGCTCAAGCTTTTTCAGTTTTTTTTCATTTTTCGTTTTCTCATTGGTGATAAACCGCTCTAAATCATTTGCCTGCTGCTTGACGCGGTCGCGTTCGGCCTTTCCAAAATAAAACCGATCAAGCATTTCGCTGAGGGTAGAAAATATTTTCGTTTCCCCTTGAAGGTGCGTCAGCGGCAAGACATAGAACGTTTCTTTTGTATCATGATAATAAATTTGCGGCATGATGCGCCCCAGCTTTACATCTTCCACCATCGCAATAAAGCTTTTTGGCAATGTGGCTCGGTTGGCCACTCCCGCACGAAACACGGCTTCTTTGGCAAAGAGTGGTGAAATGCCAGAAAAATGTTGTACTAACTGTTCCGCCAATTTCCCGGAGTTAAAATCTAATTTTTTTAATATCGTCTCTTCATTCACTAGTAACGGATTTATTTTTCCGTGTGACGGCGGGGCGATATATTCATAGCCGGGCAAAACTGTGCGATGGCGGTTTACCGAAGGCGGAAGATGTTTAATGCTGTCAATAATCGTATTTGTTTTTTTATCGACTAAAATAATGTTGCTATGGCGTCCCATAATCTCGATGATTAATTGTTTCACTGACAAATCACCGATTTCATCGCGCCCTTTTGTCTCGATAATGATGATGCGGTCTAAGTCAACCTGTCTTACCGTTTCAATAATACTCCCTTCTAAATGTTTCCTTAGAAGCATACAAAACATCGGCGGCTCGATAGGATTATCATATGCTTCGTTCGTTAAATGAACGCGTGCATAAGTTGGATGGGCCGATAGAAGCAATTTATAATTTTGACCGCGGGCGCGAATTTGCAAAACAAGTTCATGCTTAAACGGTTGATGAATTTTTGTAATCCGTCCGCTTTCAATGGTCTCCTTTAGTTCTTTTGTCATTACATATGTAAAAATTCCGTCAAATGACATAAATAATACACCTTTCTATAATTTGCTCTAGTGAATTATATCATTTTTTTCGAATGTCGTTAAATATCGTGTATAATAAGTAATGGAAGCAACAATCGTTTATTAAGAAAACGATTGTCAAATATGATATAATTTTGTTTGTAATAGGGATTGCTCTATTACTTTCTTTTTGTACTGTTAGATGATGGATGTGATAAAATGGTTTATAGTATGACTGGTTTTGGCAGAGGAAAAAAAGCAAATGACCGTTTGACGATAACGGTTGAGATGAAATCAGTGAATCATCGTTTTTGCGAAATAACTGTTCGCATGCCTAGACAGCTATTAATGTTTGAAGATAAAATAAAAAAAGTTGTTTTGCAGTATGTCAAACGCGGAAGAGTGGAAGTTTTTGTTAATGTTGAAGGGGAAGGATTAACAAAGAAAAAACTGCAAGTCGATTGGCAGCTGTTAGGCGATTATTATCAAAGTTTGCAAGAGGCAAATGAGCGCTTTGCACTGCAAGATCGCGTCACATTATCCCAGCTGTTCAGCTTGGAAGGAGTGACGGAAATTGTCGAAGAAGAAGCAGGAAATGAGGAAATTGAGCAACTTCTTATTGATGCAACGCATGAAGCTGCATTACAATTAAAAGGCATGCGTGAAGCAGAAGGGCGTGCGCTCATTAACGATATAAGAGAGCAATTATCATCTATAACGGAATGTGCGTTCAAAATACAAAGGTTTGCTCCAGAAGTGAGTGAACAATATCGTGAGCGGATGGTAAAGCGGGTTGGAGAATTTTTACAAGGGACGATTGATGAAGCGCGTATTTTAACAGAGGTTGCTATTTTTGCCGAAAAAGCAGATATTAATGAAGAATTGAAACGTATTCATAGTCATGTTGAGCAGTTTACGGCAGCGATAGGCAGTGATGCACCGATTGGCCGTAAACTTGACTTCCTTGTTCAAGAGCTGAATCGGGAAATCAACACGATTGGCTCAAAAGCAAATGATAGCCGAATTGCTTTGCAAGTAGTTGAAATGAAAAGCGCTCTTGAAAAAATTAAGGAGCAAGTGCAAAATATAGAGTAACTGTTTACAAATGAAATGCGATGGGAACAATGATTTTTATGTGAGTGGGAGGAGCTTTCATGGGGATTAAATTAGTGAATATCGGCTATGGAAATATGGTATCCGCAGCCCGCATTATTTCGATTGTCAGTCCTGATTCGGCTCCTATTAAGCGGCTTATTCAAGATGCAAGAGAAAACGGCAAACTTGTTGATGCAACCCATGGAAGAAGGACTCGTGCGGTTATTATAATGGATAGTGATCATGTCGTTTTATCGTCTGTGCAACCGGAAACTGTTGCACATCGTTTCTTTGACCGAGATGACTTATCAGAGGAAGGGTAGGTTTACATATTTCTATGAGTGAAAGAGGATTATTAATCGTATTGTCTGGTCCATCGGGAGTAGGAAAAGGCACGGTACGCAAAGCGCTGTTTTCACAGCCAGATATTAACCTTCACTACTCTATTTCTGTAACAACGAGAAAACCGCGTGAAGGCGAAGTAGATGGTGTTGATTACTTCTTTAAAACGAGAGAAGAATTTGAACAAATGATTCGTGAGAATAAACTGCTTGAATGGGCAGAGTATGTAGGAAACTATTATGGTACGCCGATTGACTACGTAGAAAAGACGCTTCAAGAAGGGAAAGATGTTTTCCTTGAAATTGAAGTGCAGGGAGCGTTGCAAGTGCGCAAGGTGTTCCCAGAAGGTTTATTCATTTTCCTAGCTCCACCTAGTTTGAGTGAGCTAAAAAACCGCATTATTACAAGAGGAACGGAGTCTGAGGAGTTAATTAATAATCGAATGAAAGCAGCGAGAGAAGAGCTGGAAATGATGGATGCCTATGATTATGTGGTTGAAAATGATAAAGTAGAGCTTGCCTGCGAACGCATTAAAGCGATTGTCATGGCAGAACATTGTAAGCGTGAACGAGTCGCCAAACGCTATAAAAAAATGTTGGAGGTTGAGTAAGTATGTTATATCCTTCCATTGACTCGCTAATGGAAAAGTTTAATTCGAAATACACGCTTGTAACGGTTGCGGCGAAACGAGCGCGTCAATTGCAAGTAAAAGATGATTGCACGATCGAAAAGCCTGTGTCAAAAAAATTTGTTGGCAAAGCTTTAGAGGAAATTGATGCAGGCCATATCGAATTAGTAAAAGAGGACTAAGACAATTCAGCGAAAATAACAACCTAATTTTTTAGGTTGTTATTTTTTTACAATAGTTATACAAGGGGAGCGGTGTTTGCATGTTAAAAGAAAAAAATATTTTGTTATGTGTAACAGGCGGAATTGCTGCTTATAAAGCGGCAATGTTAACGAGCAAGCTGACGCAGGCAGGGGCAAACGTTCGCGTCATCATGAGTGAATCAGCTTGTCAATTCATTACACCACTCACATTTCAAGCGTTGTCACGTAATGAAGTATATATGGATACGTTTGATGAAAAAAATCCGGCTGTGATTGCGCATATTGACTTAGCTGATTGGGCCGATTTAGTTCTTGTTGCTCCGGCTACGGCAAATACGATTGGCAAACTGGCTAACGGAATTGCGGACAATATGATTACGACGACGCTACTCGCGACAAAAGCACCTGTTTGGATTGCTCCAGCGATGAATGTCAATATGTATGACCATCCGGCTGTCAAAGCGAATATCGAAAAACTTGTTCGCTTTGGCTACCAATTTATTGAACCATCAGAAGGGTATTTAGCGTGTGGCTATGTTGGCAAAGGAAGGTTAGAAGAACCGGAAAAAATCGTTTCCCTTCTTGAAAATCATTTTTCATTATTGGAAGTGAAGCCATTTTTAAAAGGAAAGAAAATACTTGTAACCGCAGGACCAACGCGCGAAAAGCTAGATCCTGTCCGTTTCTTCACCAATCGCTCGACAGGAAAAATGGGCTATGCGATTGCGGAAGCGGCAGCGAAATTTGGTGCCGATGTCACGCTTATTTCCGGTCCGACGAATTTGATTTCTCCCGAACATGTAAACACGATTCGTGTTGAATCAGCACAAGAAATGTATGAACAAGTGATGAAATATTACCAAGACAGTGATATTGTAATTAAATCTGCTGCTGTTGCCGATTATCGTCCGAAATATGTATTTGCCGAAAAAATGAAAAAGCAGCCGGGAGATTACGTCATTGAAATGGAGCGAACAATCGATATTTTAAAAACGCTTGGTGAGCAAAAAACGACGCAAATTTTAGTCGGTTTTGCCGCAGAAACCGAGCGGGTAGAAGAGTATGCAAAGCGCAAATTAGAAAGCAAAAACTTGGATATGATTGTGGCAAATAATGTGTCGGAAGAAGGTGCCGGTTTTGCAGGAGACACAAATATTGTGACGATTTTCAAACGCGATGGCTCTTCCAAATCGCTCCCGCTTTTATCGAAAAAGAAAGTCGCTGAAGAACTATTAAAAGAAATTCACCAGTATATCGAGGCGATTCGATGAAAGTTGCAGCGGTCATTGTCGATGTGCCGACACGGCAAACCGATCGGCCTTTTGACTACTTAATACCAAAAAAGTGGGAGAATGTTCTTCAAGTCGGCATGCGTGTAACTGTTCCATTTGGCCCTAGACTGTTACAAGGATTTGTTATTGAGATAAAAACTCATTCAGAGTTCAAGACGTTGAAACCAATCCAAGAGATTGTTGATGTCACCCCTGTTTTAAACGACGAATTGCTAGGGCTAGGAAAATGGCTGACAGAAACGACACTATGTTTTATGATTTCTGCTTTTCAGGCGATGTTGCCAGCAGCAATGAAAGCGAAATACGAAAAAGAAATTCATCTTGTCAGCGAGGAGCATCGCGCTTATTTGCATACAGACATTCAACCGTTTTTCGCTCATCGTTCTGTTATTCCATGGAAAGAACTTGAACATACGAATGTGTTGCCACTTTTGCAAAAAGAGATGCAAAAAGGCCATTTAGAAGTCGTCTATCGCGTGAAAGAAAAAGGAACAAAGAAAACAATGAAACATGTAGCCCTTGCTTTGCCCGCCGAAGAAGCAAAAGAAATGATGACCAAGCTCCCGACACAAGCAGCAAAGCAAAAAGAAATCATTGCATGTTTACTTTCTTGCCCTAAAGGAATGCTGTTAAAAGATTTGCTAGAGTTGACAGGGGCTTCTTCATCATCGGTAAAAGCGCTTCTGAACAAAGGTGTAATTGTAGAGCAAGAGGTAGAAATCTATCGCGATCCTTACGAACATCGGGAATTTGTCAAAACGAAGCCGCTTCCTCTGACAGAGGAGCAGCAACGGGCGATCGAACCGATATTAGAAAGCGTGCGCACCAACAAACATGAAGTATTTTTAATGTATGGTGTGACAGGCAGCGGTAAAACCGAAGTGTACATGCAGGCGATTGACGAAGTATTGAAACAAGGAAAAGAAGCGATTGTGCTAGTGCCCGAGATTTCGCTCACTCCACAAATGGTTGAACGGTTTAAAGGGCGATTTGGTTCACAAGTAGCTGTTCTTCATAGTGGTTTATCGATCGGTGAAAAGTACGATGAATGGCGAAAAATTCATCGGAAAGAAGTAAAACTTGTTGTTGGTGCTCGTTCAGCTATTTTTGCCCCATTCGAAAATATCGGCATGATTATTATTGATGAAGAGCATGAAGCAAGTTATAAACAAGAAGAAAATCCGCGCTATCATGCCCGCGACGTAGCGATTTACCGCGCTCGTTTTCATCAATGTCCAGTCGTGCTTGGAAGCGCCACCCCATCGCTTGAATCATTTGCCCGAGCACAAAAAGGGGTTTATCGTTTACTTACATTAAAAAAACGGATGAATGAAAAAGGATTGCCATCGGTCGAAGTTGTCGACATGCGCGAAGAACTGCGAAGCGGCAATCGTTCCATGTTTTCACGCATCTTGTTTGACAAATTGAAAGACCGCTTAGCGAGGGGGGAGCAATCTGTCTTATTTTTAAATCGCCGCGGCTATTCAACGTTTGTTATGTGCCGCGACTGCGGATATGTGATTAATTGCCCGCATTGCGATATTTCACTGACATATCATCGCGTGCAGCAACGCTTGAAATGTCATTATTGCGGTTATGAAGAACCAATCGCTTATCGTTGTCCATCATGTCAAAGTGAACATATTCGTTTTTTTGGAACGGGAACGCAAAAAGTCGAAGAAGAGTTGGCGAAATTGTTGCCAGAAGCAAGAGTGATTCGCATGGATGTCGATACGACAAGCCGAAAAGGGGCACATGAGCAGCTGTTACATGAGTTTGGCGCAGGAAATGCTGACATACTTTTAGGGACGCAAATGATTGCAAAAGGATTAGATTTTCCAAAAGTGACGCTTGTCGGCGTTTTAGCGGCGGATACGATGCTCCGTCTTCCCGACTTTCGCGCTTCGGAAAAGACGTTTCAGTTGCTAACGCAAGTAAGCGGACGAGCTGGACGCCATGAACTGCCTGGGGAAGTCGTTATTCAAACATATACTCCGGAGCATTACAGCGTAGAATTAGCAGCAAAGCACGATTATGAAATGTTTTATCAAAGAGAGATGCGAATTCGCAAGCTGCACGGTTATCCGCCGTTTTATTATTTGGCTCTTATTACAGTGTCCCATCCAGAATTAACAAAAGCGGTAGCGATCACTGAAAAAATCGCAGCACATTTACGAAACCACTTATCTTCTGAGACAATAATTCTCGGTCCTGTCGCTTCGCCAATTGCTAGGTTGAACGATAGATATCGCTATCAATGCATGATAAAATACAAGCGGGAACCAAAATTCACCCAGGCTTTAAAAACCATTGTGGATCACTATCAGCAAGAAGTGGCTCAAGGCCAACTGCAAATTACCATTGATTTAAATCCATATATGATGATGTAAATTGGAGGAAATAACATTGGCGATATTAGAAATTGTAAAATATCCAGCAGAAGTGTTAGAAACGGTTTGTGAAAAAGTAACACAATTCGATCGCAATCTAGTTAGATTGTTAAATGATATGTATGATACAATGCTTGAAGCAGACGGTGTTGGGCTGGCCGCTCCTCAAGTCGGAATTGCCAAGCAAATTGCCGTTGTTGATATTGGTGACAAACACGGCAGGATTGAACTGATTAATCCTGTCATTCTTGAAGAGCGCGGCGAACAAGTCGGCCCTGAGGGGTGCCTCAGTTTTCCTGGCCTTTTTGGTGAAGTAAAGCGTGCAGACTATGTAAAAGTACGGGCGCAAAACCGTCGCGGACATGTGTTCACATTGGAAGCAACAGGCTTTTTAGCGCGCGCTTTACAGCATGAAATCGATCATTTAAACGGAATTTTATTTACATCAAAAGTGATTCGCTATTATGAAAACGGAGAGTTAGAAGGGTAGGTTGGTTTCGATATGGTAAGAGTTGTATTTATGGGAACTCCTGATTTTTCCGTTCCCGTGTTGCAGCAATTAATCAAGGATGGATATAACGTAGTTGGCGTTGTGACGCAACCGGATAAACCAAAAGGGCGCAAAAAAGAATTAACTCCTCCACCTGTGAAAGTGGAGGCACAAAAGCACGGAATTCCGGTCTTGCAACCGACAAAGATTCGCGAGAAGGAGCAATATGAACAAGTGCTTGCTCTCGAGCCGGATTTAATCGTGACAGCGGCATTTGGGCAAATATTACCGAAAGAGTTACTTGAAGCTCCCCAATATGGCTGTATTAATGTCCATGCCTCACTGCTTCCTGAGCTTCGCGGCGGTGCACCGATTCACTATGCCATTTTACAAGGAAAAGAAAAAACAGGAATTACAATCATGTATATGGTGGAAAAACTCGATGCAGGCGATATTTTAACGCAAGTAGAAGTGCCAATTACAGAAACAGACACAGTCGGCACGCTTCATGATAAACTAAGCAAAGCTGGGGCAAAACTGTTATCAGAAACGATTCCGCTTTTACTCGAAGGAAAAATCATCCCAGTAAAACAAAATGATGAAGAGGCAACATATGCCTACAACATTAAACGAGAACAAGAAAAGATTGATTGGACAAAATCAGGAGAGGAAATTTACAACCATATTCGCGGTTTAAATCCGTGGCCGGTTGCTTATACAACAATGGACGGGAAAGTATGGAAAATTTGGTGGGGTGAAAAAGTTGCGGCCCGCAAAACGGCGGAGCCAGGCACAATCATCGAGCTTAGTGAAGATGGAATCGTTGTAGCGACAGGAAATGAAACAGCAATCAAAATTACGGAACTTCAACCAGCTGGCAAAAAGCGAATGAACGGAGCGGAATTTTTACGTGGAGCTGGCGCTAGCTTAACAATCGGTACAAAGTTAGGAGTCGACAATGAAGGGTAAAAATGTAAGAGAAGTAGCACTGGAAACGTTGTTAGCGATCGAAAAAAATCAGGCGTACAGCAATCTTCTTCTTAATAAAATGATCGAAAAGCATCAGCTATCGTCTAAAGATGTTGGATTGTTGACGGAAATCGTTTATGGTACGATCCAACGCCGTGACACGCTTGACTATTTCTTGCGACCTTTTTTAAAGAAACCAAGCAAGCTTGAAGTTTGGGTGAAGGTATTGCTTCGGCTATCTTTATATCAAATGCTTTACCTTGACCGCGTTCCAGACCGTGCAGCGATATACGAAGCAGTTGAGATTGCGAAAAAGCGGGGGCATAAAGGAATCGCTTCAATGGTAAACGGAGTGCTCCGCGCCATTCAGCGCGAAGGGGTGCCTTCGCTTGAACAGATTGCTGACCCGGTTGAACGTTTAGCGGTGGAAACAAGCCACCCATTATGGCTTGTCAAGCGATGGGTTAAGCAGTTTGGAATGGACGAAGCTCGGAAAATGTGCGAAACGAATTTGTTGCCACCAGAACAAACTGCGCGTGTAAATATCACAAGAGCGACGATTGATGAAACAATCGAACGTTTGCGTCAAGAGGGAGTCGAAGTGGCAGGCGGCGATGTTGCCCCCGAGGCAATCAAAGCAGAAAAGGGAAACCTTGCTCATACGCTAGCCTACAAGGAAGGCTATTTGACCATACAAGACGAAAGTTCCATGTTGGTCGCCAAGGCACTAGGAGTAAAAGAAAACGAGCGAGTATTAGATAGCTGTGCGGCCCCTGGTGGAAAATCAACACATATTGCCGAATTAATGCATAATACGGGACAAGTTGTCTCATTAGATATTCATGATCACAAAGTAAAACTCATTCAAGAACAAGCGGAACGGTTGCACCTAACGAACATTCAGACAAAAGTGTTAGACAGCCGTAAAGTCAACGAATATTTCGAAAAAGAAACCTTTGATAAAATTTTAGTAGATGCTCCATGTACAGGTTTTGGTGTGCTACGTCGCAAACCTGATATCAAATATGTCAAAACAGAAAATGATATTCGCCAGCTAGCGAAAATTCAGCGAGAAATTTTAGATGCGGTTGCCCCATTATTAAAAAAAGGTGGCATACTTGTTTATAGCACTTGTACAGTCGACCAAGAGGAAAACAGTGATGTTGTAAAAGATTTCTTAGAGCATCATCCGGAGTTTGTGATGGATGAGACAATGAAAGAGCGACTTCCAAAAAAGGTGCAGCCATATGTTAAAAATGGACAGTTACAAATATTACCACATTATTTTGGTTCAGACGGATTTTTTATTGCAACATTACGAAAGAAGGTGTAAGTTCATTGGAAAAAACAGAAAGCACAATAAGAAAAGCATCTGAAACAGCAGTTCGCAAACCATCTATTTATTCATTCAAATTAGAAGACTTGAAAGCATGGATCGAAGAACAAGGCGAAAAACCGTTTCGCGCCACACAAATTTTTGAGTGGCTTTATCAAAAGCGAGTTACTACGTTTGACGAAATGACCAACCTTCCAAAAAGTTTACGTGAGAAGCTAAAAGAAAATTTCGTTATTACTACGTTAAAGACACTTGTCCAACAAACATCAAAAGACGGTACAATGAAGTTTTTGTTTGAACTTCATGACGGATACTCCATTGAAACCGTATTAATGAGACATGATTACGGCAATTCGATTTGTGTCACGACACAAGTAGGCTGTCGGATTGGCTGCACGTTTTGTGCCTCAACGCTTGGAGGGTTAAAACGAAATCTCGAAGCTGGAGAAATTGTTGCTCAAGTTGTGAAAGTGCAAAAAGCGCTTGATGAGCAAGGAGAGCGCGTCAGCAGTATTGTCGTGATGGGAATCGGTGAGCCGTTTGATAATTATGATGAGTTGATTAAGTTTTTAAAAATTGTGAATCACAATAAAGGATTAAATATCGGTGCCCGTCATATTACTGTATCGACAAGTGGAATTATTCCAAAAATCTACAAATTTGCTGATGAAAATATGCAAATTAATTTTGCGATTTCTTTACATGCTCCGAATACAGAACTGCGCACAAAGCTAATGCCGATTAATAAAGCGTATAAATTACCTGATTTAATGGAGGCCGTACGTTATTATATTGAGAAAACGGGACGCCGCGTTACGTTCGAATATGGTTTATTCGGCGGGGTCAATGATCAAATCGAACACGCGGAAGAGTTAGCTAAACTTATTAAAGGACTAAAGTGTCATGTCAATCTCATTCCTGTTAACTATGTACCGGAGCGAAATTATGTGCGAACACCGCGTGATCAAATTTTTGCATTTGAACGCACATTAAAGAAACATGGCATTAATGTCACGATTCGCCGCGAGCAAGGACACGATATTGATGCAGCATGCGGGCAGCTTCGCGCGAAGGAGCGAAAAGAAGAGACGAGGTGAAATAATGAAAGTCGCTTTTCAAACCGACATTGGGAAAATAAGGCCTCACAATGAAGATTGCGGCGGAATTTTTGTTAATAAAGATGGTGATTATTTAGCGGTTGTTGCTGATGGAATGGGTGGTCATCGCGCTGGGGATGTAGCGAGCGAAATGACAATTACGTATTTAAAAAAGATGTGGGAAGAGACAACAAACATCTCTTCCCCACAAATCGCTGAACAATGGTTAAAGGAACATGTCGCTAAGATCAATGAAACACTATTTCAACATGCGCTCCATCATGATGAATGCCAAGGAATGGGGACAACCATCGTCAGTGCCATTTGTACAAAGCAATTTGTAACGGTTGGACATATTGGCGACAGCCGCTGTTATGTGCTCAATGCTCATGGATTTCAGCAAGTAACAGAAGACCACTCGCTTGTCAACGAATTAGTAAAAAACGGGCAAATTTCTAAAGAAGACGCTGAGTACCATCCGAGAAAAAATGTGTTATTGCGTGCGCTCGGAACAGAAAGACAAGTAAAAATGGATATTAAATCTCTCGTCTTAGAGGAAAACGATATATTGCTTTTATGTTCCGATGGATTATCGAATAAAGTGTCTGAGCAAACGATGATAGATATATTAACTTCTGAGCAATCGATTGAAAATAAAGCGCAGGCGCTAATTGATTTAGCCAATGAACATGGTGGAGAAGACAATATCACGTTGGCAATCATTGAATTTTCATCGGAACGTGAAAGTGGGTGATGGCGCATGCTCATTGGTAAAAGATTGAATGGTCGCTATAAAATCATCGAAATGATTGGCGGCGGCGGAATGGCCAATGTGTATTTGGCTAGAGACATGATTTTAGAGCGCGATGTAGCGATTAAAGTATTGCGACTTGACTTTTCCGGAGATGAACAATTTATTAAACGCTTTCGCCGGGAAGCACAGGCGGCAACGAGTTTAAACCATGAAAATATCGTCACCATTTATGATGTCGGCGAAGATGAAGGCATTTATTATATTGTGATGGAATATGTGCAGGGGACTACATTAAAGCAATATATTCAGCAGCATGCACCACTTAGCGTTCCAAAAGCATTAAACATTATGGCGCAGTTAACTTCTGCGATCTCACATGCACATCAAAACCGAATTGTCCATCGCGATATTAAGCCGCAAAACATTCTTATTAATGAAAACGGGATTATAAAAGTTACCGATTTTGGTATTGCCATTGCGTTAAGCTCGACAACGATTACGCAAACGAATTCAGTATTAGGTTCTGTTCATTATTTATCACCCGAGCAAGCGCGTGGAGGCATTGCTACTGAAAAATCGGATATTTACTCATTAGGGATTGTTATGTTTGAACTTTTAACCGGGAGATTACCGTTTTCCGGTGAATCCGCGGTTTCCATCGTGTTAAAACATTTACAAACGGAGACCCCTTCACCAAAAGTGTGGAATCCTTCTATACCGCAAAGCGTTGAAAATATTATCTTAAAAGCAACAGCTAAGGATCCGTTTTATCGTTATCAATCGGTTGAAGAAATGGAAGAAGATATTCGTACGGCGTTAAATCCTGAACGGTTAAACGAGAAAAAGTTTACGATTGCCGATGACGATGAAGCTACAAAAGCCATACCAATTATCAAAAATATGAATCATATACAAGATCATCAACAGACGATTGTCAATGACTCTTTAAAAAAAGAAAATCAGACAGAGCAAACAAAACAATTAAAAAAGAAAAAGAAATGGGCAATATGGCTCGTTTCACTTTTTATTTTTCTTGTTGTCGTAGGTATTAGTGCCATTACTTGGATTCCTCCTATCGTACTTCCTGATGATATAGTTGTTCCTGATGTAGCTAATGAAGACTATGACAAGGCAGTAACGGAGTTAGCCTCGTTAGGGTTTAAGATTAAAGAGACGGTATCTGTTGAGCACAATGAAATTCCTGAAGGCAAAGTCATTCGCACGAAGCCTGAAGCGGGAAAAATGGTAAAAGAAGGAACGGAAATTACGATTTATAAAAGCATTGGAAAAAAGAAAATAGAATTTGGTAATTTTATTGGTGAGGATATTGAAGATATAGAGCAAACGCTGCAAAATCAAAATTTTCTGCTTGTCGAACGAGATGGAGTGTATAGCGACGAGCCGCCGGGAACGATTATTGCTCAATCTCCATCACCGGGAGAAAAAGTCGTGCCAGACGAAACAGAAGTAACTTTCACTGTCAGTCTAGGTCCAGAAAAAATTACGTTAAAAGATTTATCCGGTTATACCGAGAAAAGTGTTCGGGATTATGCCGAAGAACAAGGATTATATGTGCTAGTAAAGTACGAGCATTCCGATAAAGTTCCGGAAGGGCTTGTTATTTCACAAACACCTCAAGCGAATTCGAAACTTGAAAAAGGAGCAACGATAAACGTAGTCATTTCCAAAGGGAAAGCACCGCTTCCAGAGAGAAAAGTGGTGCAGGAAATTGAAATTCCGTATGAGCCGGTACATGAAGGAGAAGTGCTCGAAGCGCAGTTATATATTCAAGATGCGAAGCATGATATGATAAAACCGTATAAAACATATAGATTGACAGAAACAGTGAAAGAAAAAGTAGAATTTATTATTCCTCCTGGAGAAACAGGTTATTATCGTGTGATGATTAACAACGCGGTGAAGCGTGAGGGAGTTGTTCCATACCCGAACACATAACAAAACTAATAAGGAGTGATGCTATGCCAGAAGGAAAAATTATTAAAGCATTAAGCGGATTTTATTACGTGTTAAGCGATGGAGAAGTATTTCAATGCCGCGGTCGCGGTGTGTTTCGGAAACATAAAATTACTCCTCTTGTTGGTGATGAAGTCGTTTTCCAAGCAGAAAATAAAACAGACGGTTATATTATGGAAATTCGCGAGCGGAAAAATGAGTTGATTCGTCCACCAATTGCCAATATTGACCAAGCGATTCTCGTCTTTTCCGCAGTACAGCCAGATTTTAGCCCTGGTTTACTTGACAGATTTCTTGTTCTGATTGAAGCAAAAGATATTCGTCCGATTATCGTGATTAGCAAAATGGATTTAACCGATGATAAAACAAAGCCAATCGTGGAGAAGTATGCGAGTGACTATCGAAAAATCGGCTATGAAGTCATTGAAACTTCAGCGGTGACAAAGAACGGAGTGGATCTGCTGCTGCCGTATTTAGAAGGCCGCACGTCTGTATTTGCTGGTCAATCAGGTGTAGGTAAATCATCGCTTCTAAATGCATTACGTCCCGACTTGCAATTAAAAACAAATGACATCTCTACCCACTTAGGTCGGGGAAAGCATACAACTCGTCATGTCGAGTTGATAGAGATTGGCGGCGGCTTAGTAGCTGACACACCGGGATTTAGTTCTCTTGAATTTAATGAAATCGAAGCAGAACAATTGCCGCTTTGTTTTCCAGAATTTCGTGAGCGTGATCATGAATGTAAATTCCGTGGCTGCACGCATATTGCAGAACCAAAATGTGCAGTAAAAGCAGCGCTTGAGGCTGGAGAAATACCAAGCTATCGATATGAACATTATTTGAACTTTATGGAAGAAATTAAAGAAAGAAAGCCGAGGTATTAGAGAAAGATGATTAAAATCGCTCCTTCAATATTATCAGCCGATTTTGCCAAGCTTGCTGAGGAAATCGCTGATGTGGAAAAAGGTGGTGCCGATTACATTCATGTTGATGTGATGGATGGACATTTTGTTCCAAACATTACAATCGGACCGCTAGTTGTCGAGGCGATTCGCCCAATTACCAATCTTCCACTTGATGTACATTTAATGATTGAAAATCCTGATCAATATATTCCGATGTTTGCAAAAGCAGGAGCAGATTATTTATCTGTCCATGTTGAAGCTTGTCCGCATTTGCACCGCACTATCCATCTTATTAAGGAACATGGTGTCAAAGCAGGAGTTGTATTAAATCCGCATACACCTGTTGCGATGATCGAACATATCATCGCCGATGTCGATTTAGTGTTATTAATGACTGTGAATCCAGGATTTGGTGGACAAAAATTTATTCATTCCGTGTTATCAAAAATCGAGCGTGTTGCCCAAATGGTAAAAGAACGTGGCTTAAATGTTGAAATTGAGGTAGATGGCGGAGTGAACGAAGACACCGCAAAACTTTGTGTTGAGGCAGGAGCAAACGTATTAGTCGCAGGCTCAGCGATTTACAATAAAAAAGACCGTGCTGCGGCGATTCGTGCTATTCGCGGTGAATAAAAACTAAGGGGCTGATTCTCTCCGGATGCACCGAGAGAGATAAGCCTCTTTTTTGTTTGAAAAAATCGCAGCTGCACATTCTATATATAAGGGGGTGGCTCAATGGACTTAACGGCTCGTGAACAAGCGACGATTGAACAGGCATTAAAGTTTGCTGCTGCCAATACGACGAACCATGCCGAGACCAAACAATATGTTGAAGTATGGAGAAAGCTTAAACAGCATAACAATGAAGAAAAAGATGGATTTCGTTATGATTATGATGATTAAAGGGGACGACCCAAAAGTGTCTGATCTCATGTTATCGTGTTCTCATCTAATATTTGGAGTATGGGGTCTGACACTACTTGAGGGTCAGCCTCTTTTTCTTTTTATATTTAGATGATATAGTGAAAGAAAAGTAAAACGGCAGGAGAGGAGATGATGATATTGATCATTCACATTCTTGGCGGCGGTCCGAATGAATTTATTCCAGATTTACATCATTATCATGAGAAAGAAGTCATATGGGTTGGGGTAGATCGGGGAGTGATTACGCTTTTAAAAGCAGGGATTACTCCAACGAAGGCATTCGGTGATTTTGACTCCATCACACAAGCTGAATTAGAATGGGCGCAAACGAGGTTAAATGAAGTCGAAATCTGGCCGTCCGAAAAAGACAAAACGGATATGGACATCGCACTCGATTGGGCGTTAGCACAAAAGGCTGATAAAATCAGAATTTTTGGAGCAACAGGGGGACGTTTAGATCATTTATTCGGAAATATACAGCTGCTAATTAAAAATGTAAAAACAAATATTGAAATAATGGATCGGCAAAATATGATTACGGCACATGAACCAGGAGAGTATGTGATCAAGAATGATCCTTTTTATCGATATATTTCATTCATTCCAATCACTATGGATGTGAAAGGCATCACGTTAAGAGGATTTAAATATCCGCTAACAAATTGTCATATTCAGCTTGGGTCTACACTATGTATTAGTAATGAACTCATCCAATCTCATGGTACTTTTTCATTTTCTGAAGGCATATTAATGATGATAAGAAGCAAAGATTTAGGCGGGAGCTTCTAGGTACTATTTTTTTCTTAGCGAATATACTTATAAGGAAGCAGCGTTAAGTTCGTGATGAAGGTGGAGGAGGGAACGGTAATGAAGTTTTACACAATTAAGCTGCCAAAGTTTCTTGGCGGCATTGTCCGTGCCATGTTAAACTCATTTAAAAAAGGATAAAAAGCACCAAGTACTTGGTGCTTTTTTATTGTCTAGCTCCGGCACCTAGTTCTTTGTGCCAAATAACCTTTCCCCCTCGAAATGGCAAGCACTTCTGCGGGTGAAGAACATTTGGCTTCAAGAGTTAATCGCGGCGCCTCCATTTTTCTTTATTGTCTAGCTCCGTCGCCTAGCTCTCTGTGCCAAATAACCTTCCCCCCTCGAAGTGGCAAGCACTTCTGCGGGTGAAGAACATTTGGCTTCGAGAGCTAATCGCGGCGACTCCGCTTTTCTTTATTACACGCGTTCAACTTTTCCAGATTTTAAAGCGCGTGCAGAAACCCATACGCGTTTAGGCTTTCCGTCAACTAAAATGCGCACTTTTTGAAGGTTTGCTTTCCATGTACGTTTATTTGCGTTCATAGCGTGTGAACGTGCGTTACCGAAAGATTTTTTCTTACCAGTTACAAAGCATTTTGCCATTCTTTTTCCCTCCTCATTGCCAAAGAAATTCCTTTATCGTGCTGAAAACACTACTATAATTTATCATACATAACAAGAGAATGCAATAGTTCTCTGAACAGCATTCAAGAAAATATCCTTGACATACATTTTTAAATTAGGCTAAATAATACTAGTGGATGGGAGAGTACTTTCAAAAAAAGGGCTAGTATAGTAAAATGGCTTTAGTTTATGCGAACAATTCCAAAGGGGGAAATTATATGTCCATCGAGTTGCAAACAAAGTACGGACGCATTGAGATTTCAAATGACGTGATTGCTACTATTGCTGGCGGTGCTGCAGTGGACTGCTATGGAATCGTTGGAATGGCGTCTAAAAATCAAATTAAAGACGGGATTTCAGAAATTTTACGTAGAGAAAATTTCGCAAAAGGTGTCATTGTACGCCAAGAAAACGATGAAGTACATATTGATATGTACATTATCGTCAGTTATGGCACGAAAATTTCCGAGGTTGCTCATAACGTGCAAACAAAAGTTAAGTATACGTTAGACCAAACATTAGGACTTGATGTACAATCGATTAACATCTATGTTCAAGGGGTTCGTGTGACGAATCCGTAGTCGTAGTAAGGAGGATGTAATCTGTGACAATTAAGACGTTAGATGGAAGACGTTTTGCAAAAATGATATTGCAGGGGGCGCAACATTTAGCTAATAATGCAAAAGCAGTAGATGCGCTTAACGTCTTTCCAGTCCCGGATGGAGATACTGGAACGAACATGAATTTATCGATGACTTCAGGAGCGAAGGAAGTACAAAACAACATTAGTGATCACATTGGTAAAGTCGGCAGTGCGTTAGCGAGAGGACTGTTAATGGGAGCGCGCGGTAACTCAGGAGTCATCTTATCGCAATTGTTCCGCGGCTTTGCAAAAGCAATCGAAACAAAACAAGAAATTAATAGCATAGAATTTGCAGCTGCTCTTGAAGCGGGTGTCGAAACGGCATACAAAGCTGTTATGAAGCCGGTAGAAGGAACGATTTTAACCGTAGCAAAAGATGCTGCGAAACGTGCGATAGCTGTTGCGAAAAAACAACCGGATATCGCTTTAGTGATGGAAGAAGTAGTAAAGGAAGCAAAAGCATCCTTAAAACGAACGCCGGAGCTGCTTCCTGTCTTAAAAGAAGTCGGCGTTGTTGATAGCGGTGGACAAGGATTAGTATATGTATATGAAGGGTTTTTAGCTGAGTTAAAAGGAGAAAAAGTAGCAAACGTACCGGCGGAGCAACCGTCGATGCAAGAGCTTGTCAATGCTGAACATCATAAAAGTGCACAAAGTCATATCAATACAGAAGACATTGAATTTGGCTATTGCACAGAGTTTATGGTTCGCTTTGAAGAGGACAAGCTAAAAAACAATCCATTTACGGAAGAGAAGTTTCGTGAAGATTTAAGCCGTTTTGGCGATTCATTATTAGTGATTGCCGATGAGGAACTTGTGAAAGTGCATATTCATTCAGAGCAGCCAGGCGAAGTATTGACATACGGCCAACGTTATGGAAGCTTGATCAACATTAAGATTGAAAACATGCGTCAGCAACATGAAAATATTGTGCAGGAAACAAAAGCTCCGCTTCCAACTGCTTCTCGCCCCGAGAAAAAGGAAAAAGAGAAGTACGGAATTGTAACGGTAACAATGGGCAACGGAATTGCAAACTTGTTTAAGAGCATCGGAGCCCACATGGTAATCGAAGGCGGACAAACGATGAATCCTAGTACGGAAGACATTGTGAAAGCAATCGAACAAATTAACGCAGAGACGGTGTTTGTACTGCCAAATAATAAAAACATTATTATGGCTGCACAACAAGCTGCTTCTGTTACTGAAAACAATGTCATTGTAATTCCTTCCAAAACAGTTCCTCAAGGTATGTCGGCCATTTTAGCTTTTAATCCAGCTGCTTCAGCGGAACAAAATGAAAAAGCGATGAACGCTGCCCTCTCACAAGTAAAAACAGGTCAAGTCACATTTGCTGTCCGCGATACAAATATTGATGGTGTCGCGATTTCAAAAGATGATTATATGGGAATCGCTGACGGCAAAATCATCGTTTCGGAGAAAGACAAATTGGCCGTTACGAAAAAACTTTTAGCTGAAATGTTGGATGAAGATGCGGAAATTTTAACCGTTATTTTCGGTGAAGATACAACAGAAGAAGAAGTCGATGAAATTGTTGCGTATGTAGAAGAAACATATCCGGATGTAGAAGTAGAAGTACATGAAGGTGGCCAGCCGTTATATCCATTTATCTTCGCAATTGAATAATATGTTAGAATAGTAGAAGGGATTCATCCCTTCTATTTTACTGTATACAAAGAGACAATAAAGGGGAGAAACATCGTGAAGTACAAAAGTGTCTTCGATATCATTGGACCGATTATGATTGGACCGTCAAGCTCCCATACTGCCGGAGCGGCGCGGATTGGCAGAGTGGCCCGCAGCTTATTTGGCAGAAAACCAAAGTGGGCGCATATATCCTTTTACGGTTCTTTTGCTCAAACGTATAAAGGGCATGGAACGGATGTCGCGATTGTTGGAGGTCTTTTAGACTTTGATACATTTGACGAGCGAATCAAATCTTCATTAGAAATCGCCAAGCAGGAAGGGATTGAAATTACCTTTCGTAAAGAAGAAGCGATCCCGAACCACCCGAATACGGCAAGAATTCGCATCGGTGATGATCAAGGGGAGCTTGAGCTCGTTGGTATTTCCATCGGTGGCGGCAAGATTGAAATTACCGAGTTGAATGGATTTGAGCTAAAACTTTCCGGTCATCATCCTGCTATTCTTGTTGTGCATAACGATCGTTATGGAACGATTGCTTCAGTGGCGAATGTGTTAGCGAAATACGCCATTAATATCGGTCATATGGAAGTTTCCCGAAAAGAAAAAGGAAAGGAAGCATTAATGACGATTGAAGTTGACCAAAACATTGACCAGTCCATTATTGAGGAATTATCGTCGTTACCTCACATTATCCAAGTAACGAAAATCGTTGACTAAAAATAGAGTGCTATTCATGAAGCAGTGTATGAAACAGACAAAGGGGGCAGCAAGATGTTTCGCAATGTGGCGGAATTAGTCGAGTTAGCAGAAAGTCAACAAATTAAAATTGCCGAAGTGATGATTCGGCAAGAGATGGAAGTAACGGGGCGGAGCAGAGAGGAAATCTTTGCGCAAATGGAACGGAATTTGCAGGTAATGGAGCAGGCCGTAGAAAAAGGATTAGCCGGAGTTACTTCTCATTCCGGATTGACTGGTGGAGACGCTGTATTGTTGCAATCGTATATTCAAAAAGGTAACTTTTTATCAGGTGAAACGATTCTTGATGCGGTAAGCAAAGCAGTTGCGACAAACGAAGTGAATGCGGCAATGGGAACGATTTGTGCCACACCGACGGCTGGTTCGGCTGGGGTTGTGCCTGGTACATTGTTTGCCGTAAAAGAAAAATTAAAGCCGACGCGTGAGCAAATGGTTGAATTTTTGTTCACCGCTGGTGCGTTCGGGTTTGTGATTGCCAACAACGCCTCCATTTCCGGAGCTGCCGGCGGATGTCAAGCTGAGGTAGGTTCTGCAGCTGGAATGGCAGCGGCAGCTCTTGTTGAGATGGCGGGTGGCACCCCAAGCCAAGCAGCTGAGGCGATGGCGATTACGCTGAAAAACATGTTAGGATTAGTATGTGACCCTGTAGCAGGGTTAGTCGAAGTGCCATGTGTAAAACGAAATGCGATGGGAGCAGCGAATGCGATGATTGCTGCGGATATGGCGCTTGCAGGAATTAAGAGTCGCATTCCTTGTGATGAAGTCATTGAAGCGATGTTCCGCATTGGCCAAACGATGCCAGTCGCTCTGAAAGAAACTGCACAAGGAGGTTTAGCAGCAACGCCAACTGGTCGCGCTTTAGAAGCGAAAATTTTTGGCGTTCCATTGAATGAACGTGAGTAACAACGTATTAGCACAGCCTGTCAGTGAGATAAAAGGAATCGGTACAGAAACAGAAGAAGCTCTGAACGAAATGGGAATAAAAACGATTGAAGACCTTCTCCATCACTTTCCGTTTCGCTATGAAGATTATAAGTTGCGAGATTTAGCCGAAGTAAAACATGATGAAAAAGTGACAGTAGAAGGGAAGGTTCATAGTGAACCTTCTCTTACCTATTATAGCCGGAAAAAATCGCGCTTGACGTTTCGCCTTCTTGTTGGGCGCTACTTGATTACCGTTATTTGCTTTAATCGTCCTTATTTAAAAAATCAACTATCGATTAATGAAACCATTACGATAACAGGCAAGTGGGATCAACATCGTCAAGCGATTACTGTTCAAGAGTTGAAAAAAGGTTCGTTTACTGAGAAACAGGAAATCGAACCGGTCTACTCAACGCGTGGAACAGTAACGGTGAAAGCGATGCGCCGCTTTATCACGCTTGCGCTTCAACAATTTGGACATGCAATCGTTGACCCGCTTCCAATGGTCATACGGCAAAAATATCGCCTGCTTTCAAAAGCGGAAGCGATTCGAGCGATTCATTTTCCACAAACACACGAAGATTTAAAACAAGCAAGACGCCGGCTTGTATATGAAGAATTTTTATTTTTTCAATTAAAAATACAAGCATTGCGCAAATTTCACCGCGAACATTCAGCGGGGATTGCTCATACGTTTTCTGATGAGCAACTTCAACTGTTTATCGAGCAATTGCCATTTCCGCTTACAGGGGCACAAAAACGGGTTGTTGCGGAAATTCTTGAAGACATGAAATCACCATATCGAATGAATCGGCTGCTACAAGGAGATGTAGGGTCCGGTAAGACAGTTGTTGCCTGTATTGCTTTATACGCGACAGTCTTATCCGGCTATCAAGGCGCATTAATGGTACCGACAGAAATTTTGGCAGAACAACATGCCGAATCGATAAGGCGGTTGCTCGAGCCGATGAATGTGTCAGTAGAATTGTTGACAAGCTCTGTGAAAGGCAAGAGAAGAAAAGAGATATTAGAAAAGCTTGTATCAGGAGAAATCAATATTATTATTGGTACTCATGCACTCATTCAAGAGGAAGTAAACTTTCACAAACTTGGTTTAGTCATCACTGACGAACAGCATCGCTTCGGTGTGGAACAGCGGCGTGTTCTTAGAGAAAAAGGACAATCGCCTGATGTATTGTTTATGACGGCAACTCCGATTCCACGGACGCTGGCGATTACCGCATTTGGAGAAATGGATGTCTCCATCATTGATGAAATGCCAGCAGGGAGAAAAAAGATTGAAACGTATTGGGTCAAACATGATATGTTAGAACGAGTACTTGCGTTTATTGAGAAAGAAATTCGCAAAGGAAGACAAGCGTATGTCATTTGTCCGCTTATTGAAGAATCGGAAAAATTGGATGTGCAAAATGCGATTGATGTGCATAGTATGCTAACTCATTATTATCGTGGAAAGTACCGAATCGGGCTTATGCATGGCCGGCTTTCTTCAGAAGAAAAAGAGCAAGTAATGAAAGCATTTAGTAATAACGAAGTGCAAATATTAGTATCAACCACTGTTGTTGAAGTAGGTGTTAACGTGCCGAATGCAACGGTCATGCTTATTTATGATGCAGAACGATTTGGATTAGCTCAGCTTCACCAATTGAGAGGTCGAGTCGGACGGGGCAGCGAACAATCCTATTGTATTTTACTTGCTGATCCAAAATCAGAAACAGGAAAAGAAAGAATGCGTATTATGACGGAGACAAACGATGGGTTTGTGTTATCAGAAAAGGACCTTGAGTTGCGTGGCCCCGGGGACTTTTTCGGCACAAAACAAAGCGGCCTGCCAGAGTTTAAACTAGGGGATATGGTTCATGATTATCGCATTCTTGAAGTAGCCCGGAATGATGCAGCAAAACTCATTCAATCGAACGCTTTTTGGAGTGATGAATCGTACAAGTTATTGAGACAATCTTTAGAGCAATCAGGTATTCTTAGCGGAGAAAAACTTGACTAAAAACAGATTGCAAAACCTTGTTTTCTATCTTGCAATCTGTTTTTCTTAATTATATACTACTATTAGGACCTAGTCACAAAATCGGACGGTGTTTAAACGATGCGAAGAAACAAACGTGAACGGCAAAGACTTTTACGAGAAACGATTGAGGAAAATCCATTCATTACAGATGAAGAATTAGCGGAAAAATTTTCTGTTAGCATTCAAACGATTCGCTTAGATCGATTAGAGCTATCGATTCCTGAACTTCGTGAAAGAATTAAAAGCGTAGCTGAAAAATCGTTTGCTGATCAAGTTAAATCATTGCCAATCGAAGAAGTGATTGGCGAGATTATTGATATTCAACTAGACGATAGTGCGATTTCAATTTTCGATGTAAAGAAAGAGCATGTTTTTAAGAGAAATAAAATTGCCCGCGGACATCATCTGTTTGCCCAAGCGAATTCACTTGCAGTAGCTGTCATTAATGACGAGCTCGCATTAACAACAAAAGCGATGATTCGTTTTACAAGACAAGTCAAAGAAAACGAACGGGTCGTTGCGAAAGCGAAAGTAAAGGGAACGAATGAGAACGGAAGAACGATTGTTGAAGTAAACAGTTATGTCGGGCAAGAACTTGTTTTTTCGGGAGAATTTGAAATGTATCGATCTAACATTGTAAAAAAGGATGGAGTAAAAGATGAGAATAGCAATTGACGCAATGGGTGGAGATCATGCTCCAAAGGAAATTGTGCTTGGAGCGATGAAAGCTGTCGAGCAATTTAAAGATGTTGAAATCACATTAATCGGCGATGAAACGCAAATTCGTTCATTTTTAACAACGGACGAGCGTATTTCGCTTATACATACAGATGAGATAATCGAAGCGACAGATGAACCGGTACGAGCGGTAAGACGAAAAAAAAATTCATCAATGGTGCTAATGTCAAAAGAAGTAAGCGAAGGACGTGCGGAGGCCTGCATTTCAGCGGGAAATACCGGGGCGTTAATGGCAGCAGGGCTGTTTATTGTTGGACGAATTGAAGGAATCGATCGCCCAGCATTAGCGCCTACTTTGCCAACCATTGGAGGGGAAGGCTTTCTCCTTTTAGACGTTGGTGCTAATGTGGATGCCCGCCCTGAACATTTATTGCAATATGCGCTAATGGGTTCTGTATATTCGGACAAAGTCCGAGGGATTAATAAACCGCGAATTGGATTGTTAAATGTAGGTACAGAAGACCAAAAAGGCAATGATTTAGCGAAGCGGGCATTTCAGCTTATAAAGGAAACGGGCTTGAATTTTATCGGAAACGTGGAGGCACGCGACTTGCTGGAAGGAGTAGCCGATGTTGTTGTAACAGATGGTTTTACCGGAAACGTCGCTTTGAAAACGATAGAAGGAACAGCGATTTCGATGTTTTCGATGTTAAAGTCCGCTTTGACGAGCGATTTTGCAAGTAAACTTGCTGCAGCTGTTTTAAAACCGCGCCTGCTTGAGCTAAAGAAAAAAATGGACTATTCCGAATATGGTGGAGCTGCGTTGTTTGGCTTAAAAGCACCGGTTGTTAAAGCCCACGGTTCTTCTGATGCCAATGCCGTTTTCCATGCGGTGCGTCAAGCGCGCGAAATGGTCGTAAAAGATGTCGTAGGAACGATCAGACAAGCGCTCGAGGCCGAAAGCTTTCTAACTCATTCATAAGGGAGTGATTATATGGGAAAAATAGCGTTTATTTTTCCTGGCCAAGGTTCACAAACAGTTGGTATGGGAAAAGAATTAGCAGAACAAGATAAAAAAGCGGCAGCCGTCTTCCAAGCCGCAGATGAGCGGCTTGGTTTCCCGCTATCTTCCATTATTTTTGAAGGGCCTCAAGATACATTGACATTAACAATCAATGCTCAACCTGCTCTTCTTACAACTAGCATTGCTTTATTTGAAAAAATAAAAGAAGCAGGAATCGTGCCAAATTATGTTGCAGGGCACAGTTTAGGTGAATATACCGCACTTGTTGCCGCGGGAGCGATTTCATTTACAGATGCTGTTTACGCAGTGCGCAAACGGGGAGAATTTATGGAAGAAGTGGTGCCTGCGGGAAAAGGAACAATGGCGGCTGTTCTTGGAATGGAAGCAGGATTATTGCAAGAAATTACAGAACAAATTTCTGCTGAGGGTGCACCTGTCCAGTTAGCAAACTTAAATTGCCCGGGACAAATCGTTATTTCTGGCTCTCGCGAAGGGGTTGACCGTGCTTCACAGTTAGCCAAGGAAAAAGGAGCAAAGCGCGTCATTCCTCTTGAAGTAAGCGGTCCATTTCATTCTTCTTTAATGGAGCCGGCTGCAAACAAGTTAAAAGAAGTATTAGACGAAATCGAAATTACTGATGCGAGCATTCCGGTTATTGCAAACGTAACAGCAGAGCCAATGACAGAAAAAGAAGACATTAAACGCAAACTTATTGAACAGCTCTATTCACCAGTTCGTTGGGAACAGTCGGTGAATAAAATGATTGAGCTTGGTGTCGATACATTTGTTGAAATTGGTCCAGGCAAAGTGTTATCTGGGCTTGTGAAAAAAATTAGCCGCAATGTTCAAGTGTATGCAGCCAATGATTTGGCATCGTTAGAAGCAGCCATTGCGACATTGAAAGGGGAATAAACATGTTACAGGGAAAAATCGCACTTGTTACAGGAGCGTCCCGGGGAATTGGACGTGCTATTGCTTTAGAGCTTGCTCGCCATGGAGCAAAAGTTGCTGTCAACTATGCAGGAAGCGAAGCGAAAGCAAACGAAGTAGTTGCTGAAATTTTGGAAATGGGCGGCGAAGCATTCGCCATTCAAGCTGATGTGTCCAAAGCAGAAGCTGTAGAACATATGGTGAAGGAAGTACTTGATCGCTTCGGACGAATTGACATTTTAGTCAACAACGCTGGTGTAACCCGTGATAATTTAATCATGCGTATGAAAGAAGAAGAATGGGATGAAGTCATCAACATCAATTTAAAAGGTGTGTTTAATTGTACAAAAGCGGTGACGCGTCCGATGATGAAACAGCGCTATGGTCGCATTATTAATATTGCCTCCATTGTTGGTGTAAGTGGAAACCCGGGTCAAGCGAACTATGTTGCCGCAAAAGCGGGAGTCATTGGTTTAACAAAAACAACAGCAAAAGAATTAGCGAGCCGAAACATTACCGTTAACGCGATTGCTCCAGGTTTTATCACAACAGATATGACCGACAAATTAAGCGAGGAAGTCCGTGGGGAAATGTTAAAGCAAATTCCGCTAGCTCGTTTCGGCGAACCGAAAGATATTGCTGGAGTAGTTGTTTTCCTTGCTTCTGAAGCAGCGAATTACATGACCGGCCAGACGCTTCATGTAGATGGCGGCATGGTTATGTAATGAGAACCTTGAATTTTTCGAGTACTTCTAGTATTTTCATATAAAATCCACTATAATGTCTTGAGGGGAGGTGAAACTCATGGCAGACGTTTTAGAGCGTGTAACGAAAATCATCGTTGACCGTTTAGGCGTTGAAGAATCACAAGTAACGCTTGAAGCATCTTTCAAAGATGACTTAGGTGCAGATTCTTTAGACGTTGTTGAGCTCGTAATGGAATTAGAAGACGAGTTCGATATGGAAATTTCTGATGAAGAAGCAGAAAAAATCGTTACAGTAGGAGATGCTGTTAACTACATAAAAAGCCATATGTAATGAAACGAAAAGTCCCGTTTTATAAACGGGGCTTTCTATGCTTTTTATTTGGCTTAAATGAGTTTTACTTGGACTTTTGCGCAGAAAATGTGTTGTTTTAAAAGACCAATGGAACAATAATTGGTGCCTAGTAAATTTCTACTGAACAAAGTTGGAGGTACCTATGTCAAGACAGAAAGATAGAGAGCAACGAACGAATGAAAAAAAATGGACGAAATTTAAGCAATTACAAGAAAAAATCGACATTTTTTTTAAAAATGAAAAGCTTCTTATTCAAGCTTTTACACATTCATCGTATGTGAATGAGCATCGCAAACGACCGCATGAAGATAATGAAAGACTGGAGTTTTTAGGGGATGCTGTTTTAGAGCTAACCATTTCCCAATATCTTTTCAAGAAATTTCCGAACATGAGTGAAGGTGAGTTGACAAAACTAAGAGCTTCCATCGTCTGTGAGCCTTCCCTTGTGAAATTTGCCAACTCCCTTTCCTTTGGAGAACTTGTTTTGCTTGGAAGAGGGGAAGAACTAACAGGAGGTCGAGAGAGACCAGCGCTTTTAGCAGATGTGTTTGAGGCGTTTATTGGTGCGCTTTATCTCGATCAAGGAATGGAAGCGGTCGTTCAATTTTTAGGAAAGACGATCTTTCCTAAAATTAACGAAGGTGCTTTTTCTCATGTGATGGATTATAAAAGTCAGCTACAGGAGCTTGTTCAGCGAGATGGCATTGGTGTGATTGAGTATACAATTTTGCAGGAAAAAGGTCCTGCGCACAACAAAGAGTTTGTATCAAGAGTTTCATTGAACGGGGAAGAATTAGGCATTGGGGTCGGCAGATCAAAAAAAGAAGCCGAGCAACAAGCGGCGCAGATGGCGCTGGAAAAATTAAAAGCAACAGAAAAGAAGTAAAAAGAGAATGAAGCTTGCTCTAAGAGGATACTTTTTGGTGAGTAAGCTTCATTTTTCTTGAAGTTGACATTTGTAGCAACATTCGCCGGCGATTCCCGCCTTCCCTATCGCAAATAGAAAAAATTATGTTAAAATATTTGAGATTTTATATGAATGCTAGCAAGGTGGAATGTTTATGTTCCTTAAGCGATTAGATATTATTGGATTTAAATCGTTTGCCGATCGAGTATCGATTGAATTTGTTCCCGGCGTGACAGCTGTTGTCGGTCCTAACGGAAGCGGAAAGAGCAATATTACAGATGCGATTCGCTGGGTGTTGGGAGAGCAATCAGCCAAGTCGCTGCGCGGGTCGAAAATGGAAGATATTATTTTTGCGGGAAGCGATTCCCGAAAGGCATTAAATGTGGCGGAAGTAACAATCACCCTTGATAATGAAGATCAATTTTTGCCGCTTGAATATCAAGAAGTAAGTATTACGCGACGTGTATATCGCTCCGGAGAAAGCGAATTTTTTATTAATAAACAGCCATGCCGCCTAAAAGATATTGTTGATTTATTGATGGATTCAGGCATGGGAAAAGAAGCGTTTTCGATTATTGGACAAGGGCGCGTCGAGGAAATTTTAAGCAGTAAACCAGAAGAGCGCCGCACGATTTTCGAAGAAGCGGCAGGGGTGCTAAAATATAAAATTCGCAAACGAAAAGCGGAAAATAAACTGGTCGAAACGCAAGAAAATTTACACCGCGTAAACGATATTTTGCATGAACTTGAAAGTCAAATAGAGCCGTTAAAAGTCCAAGCCTCTATCGCGAAAGATTACTTAGAAAAACGCGAGGAATTGGAAAAGTATGAAGTTGCTCTTACCGTTTATGAAATTGAAGAGCTGCATCGGCAGTGGGAGAAATTAAATGAGCAGTTGACTAAGCACAAAAATGAAGAAGTGGAACTATCGGTCGCTTTGCAGAAAGAAGAAGCACAAATTGAACAGCTTCGCGATCAAGTAGCGGCGCTTGATGAATCGATCGATAGTTTGCAGCAAGTATTATTGCTTGCAAGTGAGGAATTAGAAAAACTCGAAGGTCGCAAAGAGGTATTAAAAGAACGAAAAAAGAATGCGACGCAAAATAAAAAGCAGCTTGAGCAAACGATTTCTGTGCTGACGGAAAAAAAAGAACGGCTCATGCAATTGAGTCAACAAGAAGAAACTCAGCTTCAAGAACTGAAGAAAGAGATTGCATCTATTCAAGCGGAACTAAAAGAAAAACTTGCTGAACTTTCTTCATACGATGTGAACATTGACGAAAAAATTGAGCAGTTAAAAAGCGATTATATTGAACTTGTCCATGAGCAAGCTTCGTTAAAAAATGAACGTTTGCATATTCAATCGCTTTTAAATAAGCTTGAGGCGAAGCAGGCATCCTTAGCTGAGGCAAATAAAAAATACATCGATGAACGTCAAGCAATTCAAGAGCAGCATTTAAAACTGCAAGGAGAAATAAGGGAAACGGAACAATTGCTGCAAAAGCATGAGACATTGTTAAATGAGCGGATCGCTCGTTTAAGCGACATGAAAGAGCAAATTGAAAAGAAAGAAGCCGCTCTATATCAGGCGTATCAATATTTGCAGCAAACAAAATCGCGCAAAGAAATGCTTGAAGAAATGCAGCACGATTACACGGGATTTTTCCAAGGTGTAAAAGAAATTTTAAAAGCGCGTGAACAATTAGCAGGTATTCACGGAGCAGTAGTCGAGTTAATTCAAGTGCCAAGTGAGTATGAAACAGCCATTGAGATCGCGCTTGGAGGTGCGATGCAGCATATTGTCGTAACGAATGAAGAAGCGGCCCGAGCAGCGATTCAATACTTAAAAAGACAAGCATATGGCCGGGCGACTTTTTTACCGATGACCGTGATTCAGCCGAAAGCAATTCCAGCCCAGCAAATCGAAATGCTTCAAAATCACCCTTCCTTTGTTGGTGTTGCTAATGAGCTTATTTCATATGAGGCAAAATATGGCGCGATTATGTCCAACCTTTTAGGAAATGTCGTTATTACAAAGGACTTAAAAGGTGCCAATGAACTGGCGCGATTAGTGCAGTACCGCTATCGTTTTGTTACTCTTGATGGTGATGTGGTCAATCCAGGCGGTGCGATGACAGGAGGGGGAGTAGCGAAAAAAACAAGTTCGCTGCTTAGCCGAAGCCGCGAATTAGAAGCGATTACTGAAAAATTGCGCGATATGGAAACAAAAACAAGCCAATTAGAACGACATGTGCAAGAACAAAAGAAAGCGGCTCAACAGGAAGAACAAGAAATCGCTCAAATTCGGAAAACAGCGGAACAGCTACGCTTTAGACTACAAGAACTGAAAAGCGAATTAAGAGAGATCGAATTACAAGAAAAAAATGTGAATGAACGTTTAGCGATTTATGATCATGAAAAAGAAAACGATGAAAAAGAAAGAGAAGAACTTTTGAAAAAACTCGCTCAATTAGAAGAAAAATTGGGCACGCTTAATACTGAATTAACCGATATCGACCAACAAATTCAAGAATTAACATTAAAGAAAAATGATGAGCAAAATTCAAAAGAAACGCTGCAAGGAACCATTACGGAAATGAAAGTATCCCTTGCTGAAAAGCAGCAATTATTGAAAAACTACGAGGACAATCTGGAGCGCCTTCAGCAAGAATTATTGGATACAGAAAAACAACTAAAAGAAACAAAAGAAGATTTAACAGCCCTTATGGCAGAGATGGAGGCGAATCATTCCGGAGAGACGCAAATTGAAGAGCTGCGCAAGAAAAAACTGCAAGATAAAAACGAAACAATTAAGTTAATTGCCAGCCGCCGTGAACAGCGTCTCGAATATCAAGAGAAATTGGAGAATTTTGAGCGAGAAATAAAAGAACGGAAGCGGCAATATAAACAATTAATCGATATCGTTAAAGACGAAGAAGTAAAGTTAAATCGTTTAGATGTGGAGCTGGAGAATTTGCTTGCCCGCCTGCATGAAGAATATATGCTGACATTCGAAGCGGCTAAAGAAAAATATCCGCTTGAACTTGATGTGGCTGAAGCGCGCAAAAAAGTAAAATTGATTAAGCTCGCCATTGAAGAGCTTGGCACGGTAAATCTAGGAGCGATTGATGAATATGAGCGGGTTTCGGAGCGTTATCAGTTTTTAATGGAGCAAAAAAGCGACTTACAACAGGCCAAAGAAACACTTTATCAAGTCATTGATGAAATGGATCAGGAAATGAAAAAACGTTTTCTTACAACGTTTAAGCAAATTCGCGCTCATTTTGAAGAAGTGTTTAAACAACTATTCGGTGGAGGACGCGCTGACTTGCAATTAACTGACCCGGATGATTTACTGAATACGGGGATTGAAATTGTTGCTCAGCCACCGGGGAAAAAGCTGCAAAACTTAAGCTTGCTTTCCGGCGGGGAACGCGCACTGACGGCGATTGCGCTTTTATTTTCGATTTTGAAAGTAAGACCGGTGCCGTTTTGTGTCCTTGATGAAGTGGAAGCGGCTTTGGATGAAGCGAATGTATATCGTTATGCGCAATATTTAAAACGATTTAGCGAACAAACGCAGTTTATCGTTATTACCCATCGGAAAGGGACGATGGAAGAAGCCGATGTTCTATATGGGGTAACAATGCAAGAATCTGGCGTTTCGAAGCTTGTGTCAGTACGTTTGGAAGAATCGAAGCAACTTGTAAAATCGTAAAGAAAGGACGGCTGTTTTCATGAACTTTTTTAAGAAGCTGAGAGAGAAAATTACACAACAAGCGGATTCTGTCACTGAGAAGTTTAAACAAGGTTTGGCAAAAACGCGCAACTCTTTCGCTGAAAGAGTAAACGATTTAATCGCCCGTTACCGCAAAGTGGACGAAGAGTTTTTTGAGGAATTAGAAGAAATTTTAATCGCTGCTGATGTTGGCGTCACTACCGTCATGGAACTAATTGATGAACTAAAAATGGAAGTGAAGCGGCGCAACATTCAAGATACAAAAGAAATGCAAGGGGTTATTTCCGAGAAGTTAGTTGAGATTTATCGTGGTGATGACAATCAACCTACTTCTCTGAACATGCAGGAAAACGGCCTCACTGTTATTTTATTTGTCGGCGTAAACGGTGTTGGAAAAACAACGACCATCGGCAAATTAGCGCATAAATTGAAATCGGACGGAAAAAGCGTGCTGCTTGCTGCCGGAGATACGTTCCGCGCCGGGGCGATTGAACAACTTGAAGTGTGGGGCGAGCGCGTTGGTGTAGAAGTCATTAAACAATCGGCAGGGTCTGACCCGGCTGCGGTGATGTATGATGCGATTCAAGCAGCAAAAGCGCGTAATGTCGATGTCTTATTGTGTGATACTGCCGGTCGTTTGCAAAATAAAGTAAATTTAATGAAAGAGTTAGAAAAAGTAAAGCGCGTTATCGAACGCGAAGTTCCGGGAGCCCCGCATGAAGTGTTGCTTGTTTTAGATGCAACGACAGGACAAAACGCCATGAGTCAAGCAAAGACTTTTAAAGAAGCAACGAATGTAACAGGTATTGTGTTAACAAAGCTTGATGGAACAGCTAAAGGCGGAATTGTTCTTGCGATTCGTAACGAACTGAATATTCCTGTTAAGTTTGTTGGTCTTGGTGAAAAAGTCGATGATTTACAAGAATTTGATCCTGAGCAATATGTATATGGATTATTTGCTGATTTACTAGAAAAAGAAGAAGCTGAGGAATAGATAGAAAGAGAGGCTGACCCATCAGTGTCTGACCGCACGTGTATTTCACTATGTAGTTGTGTTGTGGGGGCTGACACTCAGGTTGGGGCAGCCTCTCTTTATGTAAAGAAAAAAACTTGACAGTAAATAAGAAAAAAGGTAGACTAAATTTTTGTAAAGGAATTTCACTTAACAATAAGGAGGGAGTACAATGCTGGAAAAAACAACGAGAATGAACTATCTATATGATTTTTATCAATCGTTGTTAACGCCAAAGCAACGAAGCTATATGTCGTTGTATTATCTAGATGACTACTCCCTCGGTGAAATTGCTGAAGAGTATGAAGTAAGCCGTCAAGCAGTATATGATAATATAAAGCGTACTGAAGCGATGCTTGAGGAGTACGAAGAAAAATTGTTGCTCTTTCAAAAATTTCAAGAGCGGCAAAAGCTAATTAAAAAATTGCGGGAAATTGCGGCAAGAAATCAGCTTCAAGACGAGGAGTTTTTTGAGACGATTGAAGCGCTGGAGAAATTAGAGTAGGAGGCGGTAATGGATGGCATTTGAAGGATTAGCCGACCGTCTGCAAAACGTCATGAACAAAATCCGTGGCAAAGGGAAAGTCACGGAAGCGGATGTAAAAGAGATGATGCGTGAAGTCCGTCTCGCTTTATTGGAAGCGGACGTGAACTTCAAAGTGGTGAAAGACTTTATTAAGCGCGTAAGTGAACGTGCTGTCGGGCAAGAAGTGTTAAAAAGCTTAACGCCTGGACAGCAAGTGATTAAAGTCGTGAAAGAAGAATTGACGGCGCTTATGGGCGGAGAACAAAGCAAGATTGCCGTCGCAACCCGTCCGCCGACCGTCATCATGATGGTCGGTTTACAAGGTGCCGGAAAAACAACGACGACAGGCAAGCTAGCGAATCTTTTACGTAAAAAGTATAATCGTAAACCGCTTTTAGTAGCTGCCGATATTTATCGTCCGGCGGCCATTAAACAGCTAGAGACGCTCGGCAAACAACTGAACATGCCGGTTTTTTCACTTGGCGATCAAGTAAGTCCGGTAGAAATCGCAAAACAAGCATTAGCAAAAGCGAAGGAAGAACATCATGATTATGTTTTAATTGATACGGCTGGACGCCTTCATATTGATGAAGCGCTCATGGATGAATTAAAACAAATTAAAGAAGTGACAAAGCCGGATGAGATTTTCCTTGTCGTCGATGCCATGACCGGACAAGATGCGGTAAATGTCGCCCAAAGCTTTAATGAACAATTAGGCTTGACGGGAGTCATATTAACAAAACTCGATGGCGATACGCGCGGTGGAGCGGCCTTGTCGATTAAAGCGGTGACGGATACGCCGATTAAATTTGTCGGTATGGGAGAAAAGATGGATGCGCTTGAGCCGTTCCACCCAGAACGCATGGCGTCAAGGATTTTAGGAATGGGCGACGTATTGACGCTCATCGAAAAAGCACAGGCGGCGATTGATGAAGAAAAAGCGAAAGAGCTTGAGCAAAAAATGCGCACGTTGTCCTTCACCTTTGACGATTTTCTCGAGCAGCTCGGTCAAGTAAGAAAAATGGGACCATTGGATGAAATTATTAAAATGCTTCCAGGTGCCAACAAAATTAAAGGTTTAAACAACATTCAAGTCGATGAAAAACAAATCAGCCGCGTTGAAGCGATTATTCGTTCTATGACAAAAGAAGAAAAGGCAAATCCAGAAATTATTAATGCAAGCCGTAAAAAGCGGATTGCCAAAGGAAGCGGCACATCGGTACAAGAGGTCAATCGCTTATTAAAGCAGTTTGAAGAAATGAAGAAAATGATGAAAATGATGACAACAATGACGAAAGGGAAGAAAAAAGGGTTTAGATTCCCGTTTATGTAGGCTATAATGTGTTAAGAAAAAACACTTTACAAACTAGTTTATTATTGCTAATATACTATCTTGTGTGAAATATTTTCGGAGGTGCTTAAGTAATGGCAGTAAAAATTCGTTTAAAACGTATGGGTGCGAAAAAATCACCTTTCTATCGTATCGTAGTAGCTGACTCTCGTTCTCCACGCGATGGTCGTTTCATTGAAACAATCGGTACTTACAACCCTGTTACAGAACCAGCACAAATCAACATTAACGAAGAGTTAGCATTAAAATGGTTGCAAAATGGTGCAAAACCATCTGACACAGTTCGCAACCTTTTCTCTAAGCAAGGTATTTTAGAGAAATTCCATAACTTAAAGTACGGTAAATAATGTTCGTGATGTAAATGAAAGAACTTATTCAAACAATCGTACAAGCGCTTGTAGACCATCCGGAAGACGTTGTTGTAACGGAATCTTCCAATGAAAACATGATTACGTATCATCTTTCCGTTCATAAAGACGATATCGGAAAGGTGATAGGCAAGCAAGGACGCACGATTCATGCGATTCGGACTGTTGTGTACGCGGCTGCGTCACAGCAGCCGAAGCGCGTCGTCTTGCACGTTGAAGACAAAGGGTGAGGATTATCCTCCCCTTTTTTATATATTTGCTTGTTAAATAAATAAAAAACAGACACCCGAGAGTTTTACTGTATATCAATACCAATCTCGTCTTCCAAATTTACTCGTTAGGGGTGTGTGAATGAAAATTATTCAAACGGTAGAAGTAAAACAAATATTGACCGAAGAAAGCAAAGCAAAATTACTAAAAAAATTCGAAGCAAGAAAGCGGAGTTTGCAACAAGAATGTGAACAGCTTCGTTTTGAATTAAAACGATTAGAAAAAGCAAAAAAACATTCCCCTTTGCTTCTTAAACAACATTTTGAAAAAGAAATCAATGACAGACTCGAGAAAGTGAAACTTCTCGATTTTCAGATTGAACAATTACATATCCTACCGTTAGGAAGCGAATTGAAAGAGCGGGAAATACAAGCTCTTGTTGAAGTAAATATAGGAGATAAATGGGAAGAAGTCATGGCACCAAAAACGATTATCATTGAAGATGGGATAGTAAAAGAATTTCGTTAGAGAAGAGGTGGTTAGGATATGGAAAGATGGTTTAACGTCGGAAAAATCGTGAATACACATGGAATTAGAGGCGAAGTGCGCGTCATCTCAAAGACTGATTTTGCTGATGAGAGATATAAAACGGGAAATACGCTTTATATCTTTATGGATCATGCAAGTGAACCGGTCGAAGTAAAAGTAAAAAGTCACCGTGTTCATAAATCATTTGACCTACTCTCCTTTGAAGGTTATGATAACATCAATTTAGTTGAAAAATTTAAAGGGGCGATGATTAAAGTTCCGGAAAGCCAGCTTGGGGAGTTGGAAGAAGGAGAATATTATTTTCATGAAATTATCGGCTGTACGGTTGTCACTGAACAAGGAGAGACAATTGGTACAGTGAAAGAAATTTTAACTCCTGGTGCGAATGACGTATGGGTAGTGAAAGGCAAAGGTGGAAAGGAGATTTTAATCCCATATATTGCTGATGTGGTAAAACATGTTGATGTAAAAGAGAAACTCATCACCATTCACCCAATGGAAGGATTGCTTGAATGATGAGAATTGATATATTGACGTTATTTCCTAATATGTTTTCCGGTGTGTTTAGTGAATCCATTTTAAAAAAGGCGCAAGAGAAGCAGGCGGTTTCTTTAAATGTCATTAACTTTCGTGAGTTTGCTGATAACAAGCATAAAACGGTGGATGATTATCCATATGGCGGTGGTGCCGGCATGGTGTTAAAACCCGAGCCGATTTTTGCTGCCGTTGAACATATAACCAAAAACAGTTCCACTCAGCCGCGAATTATTTTGCTATGTCCTCAAGGAGAACGGTATACACAAAAAAAGGCGGAAGAATTGGCGAAAGAAAAACATTTAATTTTCATTTGCGGGCATTATGAAGGATATGATGAACGTATACGCGAACATTTAGTGACAGATGAAATTTCAATTGGTGATTACATCCTTACTGGCGGCGAGCTTGGAGCGATGGTCATTGTCGATAGCGTTGTCCGCTTATTGCCCGGTGTGTTAGGAAATGAAGATTCACCTGTACAAGACTCATATAGTTGTGGGCTATTAGAACACCCTCATTATACACGTCCAGCCGATTTTCGTGGCATGAAAGTACCGGAAGTGCTTCTTTCCGGCAATCATCAGCTCATAGCGGAATGGCGCGAGAAAGAATCGTTGCGCCGCACCTATTTGCGCAGGCCTGATTTGCTTGAACAATATCCATTGACAGAAAAACAAAAAAAATGGCTTCAGGAATTTGAAAAAAACAACCGGTAACTATTGCATACGATACAACTTTATGTTAGTATAATCGTTGTGACTTAGGTCGTTGATCTAAGTTTTGAAAACGATGTTCCGCTGCAATGATGAAAAAGCATTGTCATGAGCATCTGTTGGAAGGAGTTGAATACGATGCATCATTTAATCCAAGAAATTACGAAAGAACAATTAAGAACAGACTTACCTGAATTCCGCCCTGGTGACACGGTTCGTGTACATGTAAAAGTTGTTGAAGGAAACCGTGAGCGCATTCAGGTGTTTGAAGGAGTCGTAATTAAGCGTCGTGGCGCTGGAATTAGCGAAACATTTACAGTTCGTAAAGTGTCTTACGGTGTAGGTGTTGAGCGTACATTCCCAGTGCATACGCCAAAAATTGCGAAGTTAGAAGTTGTTCGTCGTGGTAAAGTACGTCGTGCGAAACTTTACTATTTACGTCAACTTCGCGGTAAAGCTGCACGCATTAAAGAAATTCGTAATTAAGAAAAGCGTCAAAAGTCTTGTTGCTCAGTTTTTTGAAACGCTAAAAGCTTATAGACCGAAAAGAAGGAGCTTGTTGATCAAGCTCCTTCTTTTCTACGTACATACAGTACAATCTTTCAGTACAATCTTTGGGATTCAATCCATAATTATGATAATATAAGATTACGTACATTAAATAAATTAGGTGGGAGCAGGATGACGAAGAAAAAAAATGAAGCTTGGGAGTGGCTAAAAGCGATTGTAATCGCCGTTCTTCTTGCAGGAGGAATTCGCTATTTTGTTTTTGCACCAATCATTGTCGATGGGCTTTCGATGATGCCAACTCTGCACGATCAGGATCGAATGATTGTTAACAAATTATCTTATAAGATTGGGCAGCCAAAGCGCTTTGATATTATTGTTTTTCATGCAGAAGAAGGTAAAGATTATATCAAACGGGTCATCGGCCTGCCGGGTGACCGGATTGAGTATAAAAACGATACTTTATACGTTAATGGCAAAGCGTATAAAGAGCCGTATTTAGACGAATATAAGAAGCAAGTGATTGACGGTCCATTGACAGAACCGTTTACGTTAGAGGAAATCACCGGCGAAGAAACAGTGCCGGAGGGTCATCTTTTTGTTATGGGGGATAACCGTCGCTTTAGCAAAGACAGCCGTCATATCGGATTTATCTCAATGGATAAGGTTGTAGGCAAAACGAATATTGTTTATTGGCCTCTCTCTGATATTCGCATTGTTCAATAGAATATAGACAAGTAAGTAGGTGGCACTGATGACGATTCAATGGTTTCCGGGCCATATGGCCAAAGCAAAACGTGAAGTTCAAGAAAAATTAAAGTTAATTGATATTGTTTTTGAACTTGTTGATGCACGCATTCCCATGTCATCGAGAAACCCGATGATTGATGAAATTCTTGTGAATAAGCCGCGGATTATGCTGTTAAATAAAGCTGATATGGCTGATGAAGAAATTACGAAGCAATGGATTGCTTTTTTTCAAAAGCAACATATAAAAGCTTTAGCCATCGATTCTCAAGCGGGAACAGGGGTAAAACAAATTGTTGCTGCTGCGAAAGAAATGTTGAAGCCAAAATTTGAAAAAATGATGGCGAAAGGAATTAAAAATCCAAGGGCGATGCGTGCGTTAATTGTCGGTATTCCGAATGTAGGGAAGTCGACATTAATTAACCGGCTAGCAGGAAAACATATTGCAAAAACGGGAGATAAGCCGGGAGTAACAAAGGCGCAGCAATGGATTAAGGTCGGCAAAGAAATGGAGTTGTTGGATACTCCAGGGATTTTATGGCCGAAATTTGAAGATGAAGAAGTTGGACTGAAGCTTGCGACAACGGGAGCGATTAAAGATACGATTTTAAATTTACAAGATGTTGCTGTATATGCGTTAAACTTTTTAAAACAACACTATCCAGAGCGGCTAAAGGAGCGCTATTCGCTTACTGAAATCCCTGAAGACATTGTGGCTCTTTTTGATGAAATTGGCAAACGCCGCGGCTGTTTAATGAGCGGCGGATTAGTCGATTACGACAAAGTAGCTGAGCTTGTATTGCGCGAAATACGGACTGAAAAGTTGGGACGGCTCAGCTTCGAAAAACCAAATGAATAGAGAAAAAGAGGATGACCTATCAGTGTTTGCCCTCACACATACAATCATATATCGTTTGTTTACACAATATGTGTTGCGAGGGCTGACACTTTGCTTAGGTCAGCCTCTTTATTTTTTCTTGGCCGTTGACGATATAAATAATATAACGAAGGAAAGTGAGTCGTTAAGAATGAGAAAACAAACAGTGAAAGAGATTGAGCAACTATTGGCAACGATTACTGACGAACAAGATCCTAGATTCCTACAAATTTGCGCGGATGAACGAAAAAGCGTCCAAAAGCTCGTTGCACGCTGGCATAAGCAAAAAGAATTTGAAGCAGCACAAAAAGCGCTATTTGAGCAAATGTCACGCTATGAGCGAGAGTTATATGAGCAAAACGTTCAGTATATCGCAGGTGTTGATGAAGTGGGGAGAGGACCTATTGCTGGTCCAGTTGTTGCCGCTGCTGTCATTTTGCCGAAAAATGCGTATTTACCAGGATTAAACGATTCAAAGAAACTATCAGAAGCGAAACGTGAGGAGCTTTATGAGCAAATCATGAATTGCGCTGTTTCAATCGGTGTAGGAATAGTTTCGGCTGCAGAAATCGACCAGCTCAATATTTATCAAGCAACAAAGAAAGCGATGCTGCAGGCTGTGCAACAATTAACCCCACAACCGGATTACTTGTTAATTGATGCGATGGAACTACCTGTTTCCATCCCGCAGCTTTCTATGATTAAAGGAGATGCCAATAGCATTTCCATTGCGGCAAGTTCCATCATTGCTAAGATAACGCGCGATCGCTTTATGAAAGAGCTAGGAAATCAATATCCGCAATATGGCTTTGAGAAACATATGGGATATGGAACGAAAGAACATGTAGAAGCGATACAAAAATACGGAATTATTTCTGAACATCGAAAATCATTTGCACCTGTCCGCGAAGCAATGCAGATACAAAAGGAGTAAAGAGAGCTATGCTTCAAAACATTCAATCATTATTGGCGCACTATTCTTTTCAAGGAGCAAAAGAAGGCACATTACGACACGAGCAAATTGTATACGGAAAAGTAAGCAAAATTTATCCGAATCATACAGCGGTTGTGCAAATCGGCAGACATAGCTTTGTCGCCAAACTAGAAACGTCTCTTACGGCCAATGCACAATACTGGTTTCAAGTTTTGTACGACAATCAAATGTTAACGCTAAAAGTATTGGAGCAACTAGAGCAGCCTCTATTGGATAGTAAAAACAAAGAAGAACAAGCTGCTGAACCATTGCTGAAAAAATGGAATCTGTCGGACAATGCTGGCCGCTTATTGCGTTTTTTACTTAAGCAAAATCTCCCAATCATTAAAAAACATCTTCTCCAAGCAGCACAATGGATAGAGAAAACAGAACATGTAGATGCTGCTTTGCAAGCAATCAAATTAATCTATGAAAACAATCTGCCATTTACAAAAGAAACGTTTGAAGCGATAAAAGAGTTAGGAAATTCGCAACCGTTTTATAAGCAGCTAATCCATGTAAGAGACGTATTGGAAAGCTTGCCGCGGCGGACAGAAACGATTCAAAAGCTATTAGAGCAATTAAATATGCTGCTTGAGGGACAGACAAAAGTAACGGTAAAACAATGGAATCTTTCGTTGCTGGCACATTGGCTAAACACGAAACAGACGGACACACAGCCAGCCTTTTCGCTTCTTCAAAAGCTTGGTATTCTTCCGCAACAAAAGACGGAGATGGATCTATTACAAACAGCTGGAAAACAGCTTTTTGAAGCGCAACCGTCTTCTCCTCACAGCACGGAAGTAAAAAAAGAATTAGCGGAAATCGTTGCCCGTCTGCAAACAGCCATCCGCTTGGAAAACAACGAACAGTACGAGCGGCAGTTTCGTTTTCTCTTGTCACTTTTTCAAACAGAGGAAATCAATGAATCACAACTGGTCGAGCGTTATCAATCATTACTATTTGATAAACATCTATCAAAAAGTGAGCATCAGTTACTAGAAACCATCATGTCGAACGATATGGATGACTGGAGTGCCAGTGTTGGAGACAGGCTTGCAAAAGAAATGAAACAAATTATCCAATCGCTTGGATTGCAGTATGAGGCCGACTTACAATCTGCGGTCAAGGCAAAAACGATGAAAGATGCATCATTTGACGAGTTAAAGCCGCTGTTGTTAAAGGTATTGCAAGAGTTTTCTTCTAATTCCGTCGTCAAGGAGGCTGTTGAACCGGCCATCCACCGCCTTACAGCTCAGCAACTGCTCAGTCAAGAACATGGACCGATTCAACACATCTTTTTGCAAATCCCTTTGAGATTAGGTGAACAGTTAACAGATGTAACCGTGCAATGGCACGGGAAGAAGCGAGAAAACGGCGAAATCGATCCAAACTATTGCCGTATTCTCTTTTATTTACAGCTAGAGTTTTTAAAAGAAACCATTATTGATGTTCATATTCAAAATCGCGTGGTAAACGTTTCGATTATGACAGAAATGATGGGACTAGAGCCCATCATAACTGCGATGCAACCAATGTTAAAAGAAAATTTAGAAAAACTTCGCTATAAACTATCGGTCGTAAAGGTTGTTCCATCAGAGAAACAAAATCAACGTGATGACTCAGCTCTTCGCTTTTCGGCTGTACAATTGGCACAAGGAACATATTCAGGAGTGGATTATCGCATATGAATGAAAAGCAAAAAGTAAAGCAAGCGATCGCCTTGACGTACCGTCCTGACCGAGATGAGGCTCCTATTGTCACAGCGAAAGGAAAAGGATATGTTGCTGAAAAAATCATCGAAACGGCAAAAGAGCATCAAGTTCCTATCCAAGAAGATGCATCGCTTGTAGAAATGTTAAGTAAGCTAGAGATTAATGAAACAATCCCAGAAGAGTTATATCAAGTTGTAGCGGAAATTTTCGCGTTTGTTTATCGTGTTGAAAGGCGGTTAGCGAAAAAATAAGAGCGCTGCCTCTTATTTTTTTATTGAATTGCAGGATTTTTGAATTTTGTGTCGAAAAGGTAGACAATGTGTAAAGCAACATTATACAATGAAAGCGCTAGTATTTTTATTTTTATACATAGGAGGATGGGACATGAATATTCATGAGTATCAAGGCAAAGAGATCCTCAGAAGCTACGGGGTTGCAGTACCAAATGGCCGTGTTGCATTCACAGTAGAAGAAGCAGTGGAAGCGGCAAAAGAGTTAGGAAGCAAAGTTTGTGTTGTTAAAGCGCAAATTCATGCTGGTGGCCGCGGAAAAGCCGGAGGGGTAAAAGTAGCGAAAAGTTTAGATGAAGTTCGTACATATGCAAGCGAGTTATTAGGCAAAGTGCTTGTTACTCATCAAACAGGTCCTGAAGGAAAAGAAGTAAAGCGCCTTCTTATCGAGGAAGGATGCGATATTAAGAAAGAGTATTATATTGGATTAGTAGTAGATCGCGCGACTTCCCGCGTTGTTTTAATGGGTTCTGAAGAAGGCGGAACAGAAATCGAGGAAGTAGCGGCGAAAACACCAGAGAAAATTTTTAAAGAATACATCGATCCTGCTGTCGGCTTACAAGCGTTCCAAGCTCGCCGTATGGCGTTTAACATCAATATTCCAAAAGAATTAGTAAATCAAGCCGTTAAATTTATGATGGGGCTATACCAAGTGTTTGTGGAAAAAGACTGTTCCATCGCGGAAATTAACCCGCTTGTAGTTACTGGTGACGGTAAAGTAATGGCGCTTGATGCAAAGTTAAACTTTGACTCTAATGCGTTATACCGTCATAAAGATATTTTAGAGTTCCGTGATTTTGATGAAGAAGATCCAAAAGAAGTAGAAGCATCTAAATATGACTTAAACTACATCTCGCTTGATGGGAATATCGGATGCATGGTCAATGGTGCCGGTCTTGCGATGGCGACAATGGATATTATTAAATACTATGGCGGTGAGCCAGCAAACTTCTTAGACGTTGGCGGCGGCGCGACAACGGAAAAAGTAACAGAAGCATTCAAAATCATTCTTTCTGACCCGAAAGTAAAAGGCATTTTTGTTAATATTTTCGGTGGCATCATGAAATGTGATGTTATTGCAAATGGTATCGTTGAAGCGACAAAACAAGTTGGTCTAGAACTTCCGCTTGTCGTTCGTTTAGAAGGAACGAATGTTGAATTAGGTAAGAAGATTTTAGAAGAGTCTGGGCTAAATATCACTGCTGCCGAGTCAATGGCTGATGGAGCACAAAAAATCGTGAAGTTAGTAGGATAAGAAGGCGGGGGAGAAAAATGAGCGTTTTTATTAACAAGGATACAAAAGTCATCGTACAAGGAATTACAGGGTCGCAAGGATTGTTCCATACAAAGCAAATGCTAGAATACGGCACAAAAATTGTCGGCGGTGTAACGCCAGGAAAAGGCGGTACGGAAGTTGAAGGCGTTCCGGTATTTGATACGGTTTCCGAAGCGGTAGCAAAAACAGGAGCAAACGCGTCCGTTATTTACGTTCCGCCTGCATTTGCTGCTGATGCGATTATGGAAGCGGTCGATGCGGAATTAGACCTCGTTGTCTGCATTACAGAAGGTATTCCAGTACTTGACATGGTAAAAGTAAAACGTTACATGGAAGGCAAGAAAACGCGTTTAATCGGACCAAACTGCCCAGGTGTTATTACTCCTGAGGAATGTAAAATCGGTATCATGCCTGGTTACATTCATAAAAAAGGTCACGTTGGCATCGTGTCTCGCTCTGGTACATTAACATATGAAGCTGTTCATCAGTTAACACAAGCAGGTATTGGTCAATCAACAGCGGTTGGTATCGGCGGTGACCCAGTTAACGGAACAAACTTTATTGATGTATTAAAAGCGTTTAATGAAGACGAGGAAACATACGCGGTCATCATGATTGGCGAAATCGGCGGTACTGCTGAAGAAGAAGCGGCAGAATGGGTAAAAGCGAATATGACAAAACCTGTTGTCGGCTTTATCGGCGGACAAACAGCACCTCCAGGCAAACGTATGGGACATGCTGGTGCGATCATTTCTGGCGGTAAAGGAACAGCAGCAGAAAAAATTAAGAAAATGAACGAGTGCGGCATTAAAGTAGCGGAAACACCAGCTGTCATCGGCGAAACATTAATCTCCGTTCTCAAAGAAAAAGGCTTATACGAAAAATGTAAAACTCACTAATAGATAGCAAGTTAGTCCCGTATGGAACATATTTCGTTTCCATGCGGGACTATTTTCATAAAAAATAAAAATATAAAGAAGGAGAGATGACATGTATTTATCATTGCGTGAGAGATTAATTCATCTTCATCATTGCCGGGGTATTGGCTGGAAATCCATCGCGCGTTTACTTCAACTTGACCCCTCGCTTTCAACCATCTTTTCGCTCCCGTACGATACCCTTTCTGCATATCTTCCTATTACCAAAGAACAAAGTTTATTATTTTTCCAAGATTTACATTCCCTATCTATTCAAAGTATGATAAAAACATATAAGGAAAAAAATATCCATATCGTGACGATATTAGATAAAGAATATCCTGATTTGTTAAAGAATATACATGATCCACCATGGGTTTTGTATGCAAAAGGAAATCTTGAATGGCTAAACTTGCATAAAATCATAAGCGTTGTCGGTACACGAACGCCGACAAGTGAGGGTTTACAAGCAGTGCAAGCACTTGTTCTACCATTAGTGCAAAAAGGATGGGTTATTGTCAGCGGACTTGCTTCAGGCATTGATACGGCTGTTCACCAAACGGCCATCCAATATGGCGGAAAAACAATTGCTGTTATTGCCGGCGGACTATCCCATATTTATCCGAAAACCAATCTTGCTTTAGCTAATGAAATAATGAAAAACCATCTTCTTATTTCGGAATATCCGCCGCATATGCAGCCGCAAAAATGGCAATTTCCGTTGCGTAACCGCATTATTAGCGGTCTTTCGCTTGGAACAGTTATCATCCAAGCAAACGAACGAAGCGGTTCGCTTATTACTGCTCAGATGGCGTTAGAACAAGGAAGAGAAGTATTTGCCGTTCCCGGTTCCATCTTTTTAGAGCAGGCAAAAGGGACAAATCGACTGATTCAACAAGGGGCAAAATTAGTATTATGTTCTGAAGACATTACAGATGAGTTTACCCATCTTTTTCCATTAAAATGAAGAAGCGTGAAAATTTTTTCATAAACTTGTTTGACAAATACGATAAGAATCATTAATAATAATGAAGATTTAATTTTACCTCTTAAGGGAGGAAGATTGATGTCAGACTATCTAGTAATCGTAGAATCACCTGCTAAAGCAAAAACAATTGAAAGATATTTAGGAAAAAAATATAAGGTAAAAGCATCGATGGGACATGTTCGCGACTTGCCAAAAAGCCAAATGGGCGTTGATATAAATAATCATTACGAGCCAAAATATATAACGATTCGCGGCAAAGGACCAGTCATTAAAGACTTAAAAACAGCGGCGAAGAAAGCAAAGAAGGTATTTCTCGCTGCCGACCCTGACCGTGAAGGGGAAGCGATCGCTTGGCATTTAGCACATATGCTTGATTTAGATATTCATTCTGATTGTCGTGTCGTGTTTAATGAAATTACAAAAGAGGCGATTAAAGAGTCGTTTAAACATCCGCGGGCAATCAATATGCATTTAGTAGATGCCCAACAAGCTCGTCGTGTACTTGACAGGCTGGTAGGCTATAACATTAGTCCGCTCCTATGGAAAAAAGTCAAAAAAGGGTTAAGTGCTGGACGCGTGCAATCGGTAGCTTTAAGATTAATTATTGATCGGGAAAAAGAAATTAAGGAATTTAAACCGGAGGAATATTGGACGATTCAAGGGGAATTTCTAAAAGGAAACGAAGCATTTGAAGCTTCCTTTTACGGAGTTGACGGAAAAAAGCTTGAATTAAAAACGGAGGCGGACGTTCAACAAGTTTTAGCTCGAATCAAAGGGAACAGTTTTACCGTTCAAACAGTAACAAAAAAAGAACGAAAAAGAAACCCGGTTCCGCCGTTTACGACTTCTTCGTTGCAACAAGAAGCGGCACGCAAGCTCAATTTCCGGACAAAGAAAACGATGATGCTGGCACAACAGCTATATGAAGGTATTGACCTTGGAAGCGAAGGAACGGTCGGTTTAATTACATATATGAGAACGGATTCAACCCGGATATCGGAAACGGCACAACAAGAAGCGATGGCATACATTGAAGCTACGTTTGGTAAAGAATACGTTTCACCAGAAAAAAGAAAAGAAAAGAAGAGCGCAAATACGCAAGATGCTCATGAAGCGATTCGCCCTACTTCAACGTTAAGAGAGCCAAACTCCATTAAAGAATATTTGACTAGAGACCAGTATCGTTTGTATAAACTAATTTGGGAGCGTTTTGTGGCCAGCCAAATGGCCCCAGCGATTCTTGATACAATGAGCGTCGAACTGGTGAATGAAGGAGTGCTTTTCCGGGCGACGGGCTCAAAAATCAAGTTTCCAGGCTTTATGAAAGTATATGTAGAAGGAACAGATGATCAAAATGATGAGCAAGATCGCCTCTTGCCGGATTTAATAGAGGGAGAAAATGTTTTCAGCAAAGACATTATCCCTAAGCAACACTTTACACAGCCACCTCCTCGTTATACGGAAGCACGTTTAGTAAAAACTTTAGAAGAGCTTGGAATCGGCAGACCGTCAACATATGCACCGACACTTGACACGATTCAAAAAAGAAATTATGTTGTATTGGAAAACAAGCGCTTTGTACCAACGGAGTTAGGTGAAATTGTTTTAGAACTAATTTTAGAGTTTTTCCCGGAAATATTGGATGTTGAGTTTACTGCCAAAATGGAGAAAAGTCTTGATGAGATTGAAGAAGGAAAAGTGGAATGGGTAAAAGTCATTGATGACTTTTATCGTGAATTTGAAAAGCGGCTGGAAATAGCGGAAAAAGAAATGAAAGAAGTAGAAATAAAAGATGAGCCAGCCGGGATTGACTGTGAACAGTGCGGCAGTCCAATGGTTTATAAAATGGGTAAATTCGGGAAATTTGTTGCATGCTCTAATTTTCCACAATGCCGTCATACAAAGCCAATTGTAAAAGAGATTGGCGTAAAATGTCCGCGCTGTCATGAAGGTAACATCATCGAACGAAACAGCAAGAAAAGACGTGTCTTCTTCGGATGTGATCGCTTTCCAGAATGCGATTTTGTTTCATGGGATAAACCGCTTGCCCGTCCATGTCCGAAATGTGGCAGCATGTTAGTTGAAAAGAAATTAAAAAAGGGTGTACAAGTACAGTGTATGGAATGTGATTATAAAGAGGAACCACAAGCATAACGGTGAGCGGCCCCCGGTCCTCACCGCTTTTATGTGCAGTTAGAAAATAGGAGGAATATAATTATGACTCAACCAATTGTCAACGTAATCGGTGCGGGGCTCGCAGGTAGCGAGGCCGCATGGCAGCTGGCGAACCGCGGCGTGCAAGTGCGTCTATATGAAATGCGTCCGGTTAAGCAAACACCAGCTCATCATACGGATAAGTTTGCGGAACTTGTTTGCAGTAATTCGTTACGGGCTAATTCGCTAACAAATGCAGTCGGCGTTTTAAAAGAGGAAATGCGCAGATTGAATTCTGTTATTATTAAAGCTGCGGATGAATGTTCCGTTCCTGCAGGAGGAGCGCTTGCTGTAGACCGTCATGAATTTGCTGCAAAAGTGACAGATTTAGTTAAAAACCATCCGAATGTGACGGTCATTAATGAAGAGGTAACCGACATACCAGAAGGTCCGACAGTCATTGCGACAGGGCCTTTAACATCAAAAGCTTTATCTGATAAATTAAAAGAGCTGACTGGCGAAGAATATTTATACTTTTATGATGCAGCGGCTCCGATTGTCGAGAAAGACAGCATTGATATGGACAAAGTATATTTTAAATCTCGCTATGATAAAGGGGAGGCAGCCTATATTAACTGTCCGATGACGGAAGAAGAGTTCGATCGCTTTTATGAAGCATTAATTTCCGCGGAAACGGTTCCATTAAAGGAATTTGAAAAAGAAATTTATTTTGAAGGTTGCATGCCGATTGAAGTGATGGCTCAGCGCGGTAAAAAAACGTTATTATTTGGTCCGATGAAACCGGTTGGCTTAGAGGATCCGCGAACAGGAAAACGTCCATTTGCGGTTGTACAGCTCCGCCAAGATGACGCGGCAGGTACGCTGTATAACATCGTTGGCTTCCAAACGCATTTAAAATGGGGAGCGCAAAAAGAAGTCATTCGCCTTATTCCTGGACTTGAGAATGCCGAAATTGTCCGATATGGTGTCATGCATCGAAATACATTTATCAACTCACCGAAGCTGCTCAAGCCAACATACCAATATAAAGATCGCGAAGATTTATTTTTCGCCGGACAAATGACTGGTGTGGAAGGGTATGTTGAGTCAGCGGCTTCGGGTCTAGTAGCAGGAATCAATGCGGCTAATCTCGTTCTTGGTAAGGAATTAGTTGTCTTTCCGCCAGAAACAGCCATCGGCAGTATGGCACACTATATTACGTCGGCGAATCCAAAACATTTTCAACCGATGAACGCAAATTTTGGACTGTTTGCTCCGCTTGATGAAAAAATCAAGGACAAAAAGAAAAAGAATGAACGATATGCTCAAAGAGCTTTAGAAACAATTCAGAATTTTATAAAAAAATAACAAAAATTCATTGCAAGGGCTACTAAATTATGTTACTATTTAGTAGCCCTTGTGAGGTGTTGCGTATGGAAAATGTGAAAATTACGTTAAATTTGTTTATTGAATATTTACAAATTGAAAAAAATTATTCAGAATATACTATTGTGTGTTACAAGCGTGACATCGAAGAATTTATTGAATTTATGAAACGGGAAGCCATCGCTGACTTTAGTGAAGTAACTTATGCTGATGTGCGATTATTTTTAACGGATTTACATAAGAAGCATCAGGCAAGCCGTTCAGTTGCAAGAAAAATTTCCAGCTTGCGAAGTTTTTATAAATTTTTGTTGCGTGAAAAAAAAGTCGGGGAAAATCCGTTTTCGCTCGCTTCTTTGCCGAAAAAAGAGCAAAAAATTCCAAACTTTTTATATTCTGAGGAATTAGAAAGTTTATTTCATGTCAATGATTTAAATACAGCCATCGGTCAACGGAATCAGGCGTTGATTGAGCTTTTATATGCAACCGGAATACGCGTAAGTGAATGTTGCCAAATTCAACTTACGGATATCGATTTTTCTGTTTCAACCATTCTCATCCATGGAAAAGGAAAGAAACAGCGCTATGTACCGTTCGGCAGTTATGCAAAAGAGGCTCTCAAACGGTATATTCATGATGGAAGAGAACAGCTATTGCAAAAAGCAAAAACAAGTCATAAATATTTATTTTTAAATTTTCGGGGGAATCCACTAACTCCCCGTGGCGTGCGCAACATTTTAAATGAAATGGTAGAAAAAGCTGCGATTACCCAGAAAATTAGTCCGCATGTTCTTAGACACACATTTGCGACTCATCTTCTCAACGAAGGTGCTGATATGCGTACGGTTCAAGAGCTGTTAGGGCATGCCCATCTTTCATCGACGCAAGTTTATACTCATGTAACGAAAAATCGTTTGCGCAATATTTATTTACATACACATCCGCGGGCATAAAAAAGCCGCCGATTGTAAGGAGGTTCATAAAAAGTGGAAAAATTTCACGCAACGACCATCTTTGCGATTCAACATAACGGGAAATGCGCGATGGCTGGAGACGGCCAAGTAACGTTTGGAAATTCCGTTGTGATGAAACACACAGCGAAAAAAGTTCGTAAATTATTTCAAGGTAAAGTGCTTGCCGGATTTGCCGGATCCGTTGCGGATGCATTTACACTGTTTGAAATGTTTGAAGGGAAGCTCGAAGAATTTAATGGTAACTTACAACGCGCGGCTGTTGAATTAGCGAAGGAATGGCGCAGTGATAAAATATTACGCCGATTAGAAGCAATGTTGATTGTAATGAATGAAAATCACTTGCTTTTAATTTCTGGTACTGGGGAAGTCATCGAACCAGATGATGGAATTTTAGCGATTGGTTCAGGAGGCAACTATGCTCTAGCAGCTGGGCGGGCATTAAAGCAATATGCTGGAGAACATTTGACAGCCAAAGAAATCGCTAAGGCGTCCTTAGAAATTGCAGCGAATATATGTGTATATACAAATGACAATATTATAATAGAAGAACTGTAATAGAGAGGAGGGAGAGTCAAATGAAAGAAAATTTAACGCCGCGGCAAATTGTGGAAAAGCTCGATCAATTTATTGTCGGGCAAAAAGAAGCGAAAAAGGCGGTGGCCATCGCCTTAAGAAACCGTTACCGTCGCAGTTTGCTTGATGAAAAGTTACGTGATGAAATCGTCCCGAAAAATATATTAATGATCGGGCCGACAGGGGTTGGTAAAACAGAAATTGCCAGAAGGCTTGCGAAGCTTGTTGGCGCGCCGTTTGTAAAAGTAGAAGCGACAAAATTTACAGAAGTCGGTTATGTTGGACGCGATGTCGAATCGATGGTGCGCGATCTTGTTGAAACATCTGTGCGTCTTGTGAAAGAAAGAAAAATGAACGAAGTAAGAGACCGTGCTGAGGAACAAGCGAATAAACGGCTCGTTGAATTATTAGTTCCAGGCAAGCAAAAACAGACCATGAAGAATCCGTTTGAATTGTTATTCGGCGGAGGACAATCAACTCAGCAAGAAACAAGCAACTCTTTTGATGATCAATATATTGAAGAGAAAAGAAGACAAGTTGCTGTAAAACTTGCAAATGGTGAATTGGAAAACGAATTGGTTACGATTGAAATAGAAGAACAGCAAGCGATGATGTTTGACTTTTTGCAAGGAACAGGCATTGAGCAAATGGGTATGAACATGCAAGATGCATTAAGCAGCTTGATGCCGAAAAAGCGAAAAAAGCGAAAATTGAAAGTAAGTGAAGCTCGAAAAGTTTTAACGAATGAAGAAGCACAAAAGCTGATTGATATGGATGAAGTAGCGCAAGAAGCAGTTCAACTTGCCGAACAATCAGGAATCATCTTTATTGATGAGATTGATAAAATTGCTAGAAAAGGACAAAGCGCTTCTTCGGCCGATGTTTCGCGTGAAGGCGTGCAGCGCGATATTTTGCCAATTGTTGAAGGTTCGACCGTGATGACCAAATACGGTCCTGTAAGAACAGATTATATTTTATTTATTGCTGCTGGTGCCTTTCATATGGCAAAACCTTCAGATTTAATCCCGGAATTGCAAGGACGTTTTCCGATTCGTGTAGAATTATCGAAACTTACGGTCGATGATTTCGTAAGAATATTAGTCGAGCCGAATAATGCGCTTATTAAGCAATATACAGCTTTATTGGCAACAGAAGGTATACAACTTGAATTTTCAGACGATGCTATTCGTAAGATTGCAGAAGTTGCCTTTGAAGTAAATCAAAATACTGATAATATCGGAGCTAGACGTCTTCATACGATTATGGAAAAATTGCTAGAGGATTTATCGTTTGAAGCGCCAGAAATTACGCTTCAAAAGGTAGTGATTACTCCGCAATACGTTGAACAAAAATTAGGTAATATCGTAAAAAACAAAGATTTAAGCCAATTTATTTTATAGTAATGAGAATAGGAGGATGGAAAACATGAATTTATTACAAAAAACGAGAAGGATTAATGCTATGCTGCAAAAAGCGGCAGGAAAACCAGTAAACTTTAAAGAAATGGCTGAAACGCTTTGTGAAGTCATCGAGGCGAACGTATTTGTTGTTAGCCGTCGTGGTAAATTGCTTGGGTTTGCCATCAAGCAATCGATCGAAAACGAGCGAATGAAAAAAATGCTTGAGGATCGCCAATTTCCTGAAGAGTATACAAAAAAATTATTTAATATTACAGAAACATCACCAAACTTAGATATTAACAGTGAATATACAGCGTTCCCTGTAGAAAATCGTGATTTATTTAAAACAGGATTAACAACTATTGTACCAATTAATGGCGGCGGTGAACGCCTTGGCACATTAATTTTATCAAGATTAGATGCTGAATTTAACGATGACGATTTAATTCTTGCAGAGTACGGAGCAACTGTCGTAGGTATGGAGATTCTTCGCGAGAAAGCAGAAGAAATCGAGGAAGAGGCAAGAAGCAAAGCGGTTGTGCAAATGGCTATCAGCTCTTTATCTTATAGCGAACTTGAAGCAATTGAGCATATTTTTGAAGAATTAAATGGAACAGAAGGTTTATTAGTTGCAAGTAAAATTGCTGACCGTGTCGGCATTACACGCTCTGTGATTGTGAATGCGCTTCGCAAGCTTGAAAGCGCTGGTGTGATTGAATCGCGTTCTCTAGGTATGAAAGGAACATATATTAAAGTATTAAATGATAAATTTTTAACTGAATTAGAAAAATTAAAATCAAACTAAAAGAAAAGAGGCTGACTCACAAAGGTCGGACTCCTCCAAAGGTGGCAATGGAGGGCCGGCCTTTTGTTTGAGTAAGCCTCTTTTTTTGATGCCATATTACTATTGTTAAACAAGAAAAAGCAAACATAAGGAGCATTTATAAGAAAAAATGGAAATATATGAATGAAAAAATAGTACTATCTTCCCTGTATACATAAATTGCATAATTTTTTAAAATAAGATTCGGATACATATTTTATCGTTTTTTGTAAAAAAAAGTATTAATTTGTTGAAATATACTTTAAAGAGGGGATTTTCTTTGAAACTGTTTTCGCATACATTTCATGTTCTCGAGCAAGGTCTTGATTATTCTTCGCTGAAACAAAAAGTGATTTCACACAATATTGCTAATGTGGATACGCCGAATTATAAAGCAAAGGAAGTTCACTTTAAGACAGAACTAAGCAATGCGTTGCAATCATTAGAAGCATACCGCACTCATCCGAAACATTTTGAATTTAAAAAGAAAACGCCTAGTAATTTTTTGGTGACAATGAGAAATGATGTATTATACAATCATAATGGAAATAGTGTCGATATTGATAAAGAAATGTCGAATTTAGCTGCGAACCAAATTTATTACAACGCTCTTGTTGAACGATTAAATGGCAAATTTAACTCATTGAAGAACGTAATAAGAGGAGGAAAGTAATAAATGTCGATTTTTCAAAGCCTTAATACAACTGCCTCTGCACTTACAGCACAGCGGTTGCGAATGGATGTCATCTCCTCGAATATGGCCAATGTTGATACAACACGGGCAAAAATGGTTGACGGACAGTGGCAGCCTTATCGTCGTAAAATGGTTGTAACGGAACCGAATGAAGGAGGATTTTCTACTTTTTTAAATGCAGCGATAAATAAACGGACAGCTTCGATTGGAAATGGTGTAAAAGTAACAAAAATTGTTGAGGATCAAACACCTTTTAAACTTGTATACGATCCAACCCATCCAGATGCGAACAACGAAGGATATGTACAACTGCCGAACGTTGATCCTTTAAAAGAAATGGTTGATTTAATCAGCGCAACGAGATCATATGAGGCGAACGTAACCGTTTTTAATGCAACAAAAGGAATGTTAATGAAAGCATTAGAAATTGGAAAATAAAAGAGGTGTGAACAATGATTGATAGCGTTAAAGGAAATTTGTTTTCAACGGCTGTTCAGCCAGCTTCCCAATCGGTAAAGCCGGCAGAAGCTCAGCAGGCTTTTTCACAATTTTTGAAAGAGGCCATCAACAAAGTAAATACAGAGCAAGTTAAGTCTGATATCATGACAGAAAAGTTAGCAAAAGGTGAAAACATTGATTTACATCAAGTGATGATTGCTTCACAAAAGGCAAGTATTTCGCTTCAATTAGCTCTTGAAGCGCGCAATAAAGTGATTGAAGCGTATCAAGAGGTTATGAGAATGCAAGTATAATAATGAATGACCGAGACGTAAAAACGGTTATTAGTTATAGCTATTTGTCCATCTCACAATAACCGGAGGAATATTATGAATGAGAGAATTAGAAATTACATAAATAAAATATCGACTTTTTGGAAGGAACGGACAAAATCACAAAAAATGATGATCGTTGGTTCGTTTCTGCTGTTTATTATCATCGTTTCAGTAGCAGCGTTTTTTGCGACGAGAACGAATTTTGTACCGCTCTATACCAATCTGTCTCCGCAAGAAACGGGGCAAATTAAAGCTACATTAGATCAGCGTGGCATAGAGTCAGAAATTACCGACAATGGTACAACAATAAAAGTACCTGAACAAGTAGTTGATACGTTAAAAGTTGAATTAGCAGCAGAAGGAATTCCTGATAGCGGCAATATTGATTATTCGTTCTTTGGTAAGAGTGCTGGTTTTGGCATGACAGACAATGAGTTTAACGTGCTAAAACTAGAAGCGATGCAAACGGAGCTCGCAAACTTAATTAAAGAGATTGACGGTGTCGAAGATGCAAAAGTGATGATTAACTTGCCGCAGCCAAGTGTGTTTGTTAGCGAGCAGACAGAGGAGGCTTCTGCTTCTATTGTTTTAAAAACAAAACCAGGATACAAATTTAATGAACAGCAAATTAAATCACTTTATCATCTTGTTTCAAAAAGTGTTCCAAACCTTCCTACTGAAAATATCGTCATTATGAATCAATTTTTTGAGTATTTTGATTTGAAAAATAAAGAAAATTTTTCGACAGAATTTGTTACACAACATGAAATTAAAAAGCAAATTGAACGAGATATTCAACGTCAAGTACAACAAATGCTTGGAACAATGATGGGACAAGACAAGGTGGTTGTTTCCGTTACTGCGGATATCGATTTTACTCAAGAAAATCGCGAAGAAAATCTTGTTACTCCAGTTGATGAGGAAAATATGGAAGGAATTGCTGTCAGTGTACAGCGTATTACGGAAACATTTTCGGGTAACGGTGCGCCGTTAGGTGGCGTAAATGGTACGGGAGAAAATGAAATACCAAGTTACCAATCCGTTACTGGCGAGACGAATGGTGATTATGAACGAATTGAAGAAACCATCAATAATGAGGTTAATCGGATCAAGAAGGAAATTACCGAAAGTCCGTATAAAATTCGCGATTTAGGCATTCAAGTAATGGTTGAACCGCCAAATCCAAAAGATCCGGATTCATTGCCGCAGCAAACGGTAGAGGATATTACAAGAATATTAGGTACGATTGTTCGTACTTCAATTGATAAAAAAGCGGGTGAACAATTGACAGACGAGGATATTCAAAATCGGGTAGTAGTCTCTGTGCAGCCGTTTAACGGTAAGGTGAAATTTGACGAACCGAAGCAAACAATTCCGTTGTGGGTATATATCGCTGGCGGGGTGCTTCTGGCGATTATTATTGGTTTACTCATTCTTCTGTTGCGTCGCAGACGAGAGGAAGATGAGGAAGAATTCGCTGATTTCATTGAACAACCAGATGTACCTGATATTCCTGATATTAATGAAGAAATAGAAACAGAAGCATCCATGCGAAGAAAGCAGCTTGAAAAACTAGCAAAAGAGAAACCAGACGAGTTTGCGAAGCTTTTAAGAACATGGTTGGCTGAAGATTAGGGGGGACGATTATGGCGAAAAAAGAATTATCCGGAAAACAAAAAGCTGCCATCCTCCTCATTTCTCTTGGGCCAGATGTGTCAGCATCTGTTTATAAACATTTATCTGAAGAAGAAATCGAAAAGTTGACACTGGAAATTTCGAATGTTCGCCAAGTAGAAGCTCAAGAAAAAGAGGCCGTTTTAGAGGAGTTTCACCAAATTGCCTTAGCGCAAGACTATATTTCACAAGGCGGGATTGCGTACGCAAAGGAAGTATTAGAGAAAGCTCTCGGCAGTGAAAAAGCGATGAAAATTATTGACCGTTTAGCTTCCGCTTTAATGGTGAGACCATTTGATTTTGCGCGGAAGGCCGATCCAGCGCAAATTTTAAACTTTATTCAAAACGAACATCCGCAAACGATTGCTCTTATTTTGTCTTATTTGGATCCAGCACAGGCCGGTCAAATTTTATCAGCTTTGCCGCAAGAAATGCAGGCGGATGTTGCCCGACGGATTGCGTTAATGGATCGAACGTCACCGGAAGTCATTAGCGAGGTTGAACAAATTCTTGAGAGAAAACTTTCAACGACATTCGTGCAAGACTATACACAAACGGGCGGTATTGAAGCGGTGGTCGAAGTATTAAACGGTGTTGACCGAAGCACAGAGCGGACAATTCTCGATGCGCTTGAAATTCAAGACCCAGAGCTTGCAGAAGAAATTAAGAAACGGATGTTTGTCTTTGAAGATATTGTTACGCTTGATAATCGTGCGATTCAGCGCGTTATTCGCGATGTTGATAATACAGACTTAATGCTTGCGCTAAAAGTTTCGAGCGATGAAGTCAAAGAAGTCGTGTTTAGAAACATGTCTAAACGCATGGCAGAAACCTTTAAAGAAGAGATGGAATTTATGGGACCAGTTCGTCTTCGCGATGTCGAAGAGGCACAATCCCGCATTGTTGCCGTCATTCGCCGCCTTGAGGAGGCAGGTGAAATTGTCGTAGCTCGAGGTGGAGGGGATGATATCATTGTCTAAAATTATTAAAGCGCCTTTTACTAGAAACGCTGGCAATGATAAAAGGGTAATAGAAATTAGAAATTATTTTACTGCACAAAAGCAAGTGCCTGAAACAAATAATGAGTTACAGACACAGTTACAAGCAGAAACCATTTTGGAAAATGCAAAAGTAGAAGCCGAAACGTTAAAAAGAGAAGCCCAGCTTTATTATGAGACTGTGCAGCGGCAAATATTGCAGGAAAAAGAAAGTTGGGAAGATGAAAAGCAACAACTTGTTGAAATGGCGAGAAAAGAAGGATATGAAATCGGTTTACAGCAAGGATACCAAGACGGATTAGCTCAGTATCAACAACTAATTGAGCAGGCAAGACAAATTGTCGAATCGGCCAACAACGAATATTATCGACAGATTGAAGCTGCTAATGAAACGATTTTCTTAATCGGTCTAAAAGTAGCTGAAAAAATATTAGATGTACATTTAAGTGAGAAAGGTGAACATTTTATCTCCCTTGTAAAGCGAGCGATAAGAGAAGCTCGTGAACATTCAGAAGTAAAAATTTATGTACATCCAACCTATTACGATACGGTGATGAGTCAAAAAGATGAACTGAAAGAAATATTTAATCAAGAAGTTGATTTGTTTATTTATCCAGACGCGCAACTTCCTGAACATGGCTGCATGATTGAATCTCCGTTTGGCCGTATTGATGCAAGTGTTGATACACAATTGCAGCAAATCAAAGAAAAATTGCGTGAGCGGTTTGGACAATTGGAGGAGGCATAACCGTTTGAATTGGCAAACCATTTTCCATGAGATTGAAACGGTAGATTCATATAAACGATTTGGTAAAGTGACAAGAGTCATTGGGCTTATGATTGAATCAAAAGGCCCGGAAAGCTCGATTGGCGATGTATGTTACATTCATGTTGGCGGAAAACGAAAACAACGAATTGCCGCTGAAGTGGTCGGATTTCGCGACGAAAATGTGCTATTAATGCCTTTTTCGACCGTTCATGATATTTCGCCTGGATGTATGGTAGAGGCAACGGGCAAACCGCTGCAAGTGAAAGTCGGTGTCGAGTTAATTGGCAAAGTACTGGACTCATTAGGAAACCCACTCGATCAAAGTAAGTTACCAAAGGGACTGACGGCGATATCGATTGAGCAGTCTCCGCCTAATCCGTTAGCAAGGCCGCCCATTAGTGAACCGATTGAAGTGGGCGTTCGCATGATTGATAGTTTGCTGACCGTAGGAAAAGGCCAGCGTGTTGGAATATTTGCCGGTTCAGGTGTCGGTAAAAGTACATTAATGGGCATGATCGCTCGCAATACAAATGCTGATTTGAACGTAATTGCCTTAATCGGCGAACGAGGCCGCGAAGTTCGCGAATTTATTGAACGAGATCTTGGTTCAGAAGGCTTAAAGCGCTCGATTGTTGTTGTCGCCACTTCCGACCAACCTGCTTTAATGCGCATAAAAGGTGCCTATACAGCGACAGCTATTGCTGAGTATTTCCGCGATAAAGGGATGAATGTCATATTAATGATGGATTCTGTAACCCGCGTTGCGATGGCACAGCGGGAAGTTGGACTAGCCATAGGCGAACCGCCGACAACAAAAGGATATACTCCGTCCGTGTTTGCGATATTGCCAAAACTATTGGAGCGAACCGGAACCAATGAACATGGAACGATTACGGCTTTTTATACCGTTTTAGTCGATGGTGACGATATGAACGAACCGATTGCTGATACGGTTCGTGGCATTTTGGATGGACACTTTGTATTGGAACGTGCTTTAGCCAACAAGGGACAATATCCAGCTATTAACGTACTAAAAAGCGTCAGCCGCGTGATGAATAATATCGTCACAAAAGAGCATCGCGCCGCGGCAGAAAAATTGCGCGATCTCCTTTCCACTTATATTAATTCGGAGGACTTAATCAATATAGGGGCGTATAAAAGAGGTTCATCTCGAGAAATTGATGAAGCGATTCGCTATTATCCAAAAATTATATCGTTTTTAAAACAAGATATTCATGAGAAATTTTCCAAAGAAGAAAGCATTGAAGCGCTTCTTGAACTAATAAGCTCGAGGTGAATAAGAAGTGGTTTATCAATTTAAGCTCGAAAAAATTTTATCTATCAAAGAGAATGAAAAAGATAAAGCGCTGAGAGAATACAATGAGGCGGTAAAACGCTTCGAAGAAGTGGCGAAGAAATTGTACCATTTTTTGAAACAAAAAGAAGACTATGAAGAGATGCATCAACAAAAGCTGCAAGCCGGTTTACCGATACAGGAAATCCGCTACTTTCAACAATTTATTACGAATTTAGAGAGAACAATTAGCCACTACCAGCAGCTTGTTGCTCAAGCGAGGCAACAAATGCAGCTCAAACAATTGAAGCTGGCGGAATTAAATATCGAAGTGAAAAAATACGAAAAAATGAAAGAAAAATATTTTCAAACGTTTTTACAAACGATGCAAGCGGAAGAAAACAAACTGATGGATGAAATTTCGATTCAACAATTTGTCAACCGAGGAAATTAGGTGAGACTATGAAAAATGTAGAGTTAGAGAAAGAGGAAACATCAGAAAAAAGCTACAGCAAATTGCAATGGTTCTTGTTTGTCGTTTTGATTCCATTGTTATTTGGAATTACATTAACGCTTGTTATTGTGACTGTTGCTGGTGTCAACGTATTTGATGCAGTAAAAAAATACGGTGAAAAAATCCCTGGAATTTCACAATTAATTCAAGATGAACAAAAACCTTCCGAACAAATTTTGCAGGATAGGCTCATCGAACAAAAAGCAACAGTCGAGGAGAAAACGTTGCAAATTAAACAGCTTGAGCAAGAATTAGAAAATAAACAGAAAGAAATTGACTCATTAAAAAAGGAAATTGAGCGCCTGAACGCAGAAATCGAAACAAAGGAACAATCAACTGAGACAGAAAAAGAACAAGAACAAAAGCAAGCGATAAAAGATATTGTAAAAATGTATGAATCGATGTCAGCCAAAAACGCAGCACAAATTATTCCGGAATTGTCCGATAACGATGCAGTAACGATTCTTTCATCGATAAATAGTGAAAAGGCAGCAGATATACTTGAAAAAATGGACCCTGCTAATGCTGCGAAGTATACGAGTTTATTAGCAAAAAAGACGGAAGCGAATAGCACTCAATGAAGGGGGGTGAAAGAGTGAGAATCGGATATTATCAACAACTGCCGGTTAAAAATAACTCCATCAATCAGACAAAAACAAAAGCTGAGCAAAAAACAGAAGTGAAAAATGTGTTTCAACAAATGCTTTCACAAGAACAAGCAATCAATAGCAATTCGACAACGCATTTGTATAAAGAGGCAAAAGCAACGGAAAATCCAGTAATAACAGAAGAAAAAGTGTTAAGTAATTTTCAAGTAAGCGATGAGCTTCTTTATGAAGAAACGTTGAATCATGGATGGATTGAGCTCTTGATCAATCACTTGCCGAATAACTTAGTGGACAGTATAAATGAAAAACTCAAAATGGATTTGCCAGTTCTTTCTTCGCTTAAAGATGACTTTAAAGGCTCTGATTCCGAAGAAGCCGTTTTAATGTTACTATCACTCTTTCAAATAGAACGTGCTACTTTTACGGAAAAGGATCAAGAAACATTAACGAAATTAAAAATACAATTAGAAAAAATATTTAACGTGTCTTTGCCAATCGAAGAAGCGAGTGTAGAGTCATTCATTCAATCCATTGTTAAAAAGCCAAATGAAAATAACAATATAAAAATTGCCGGATGGCCAGGCACAAAAGAGAATGATTTACCAAAGGATTTTCATATGGAGCAATTAAACAAACCGTTAGCATTTCATCAACAATCCGGTGAATCGATAAGCCCTTTATGGCAAACTAGTAAAAATGTATTCGTTCAACCATTAGCAGATCACTTACATAAATTAATTGCTAGTAAGTTAGAAAATAACATAGGGAAGGTAGAAGAAAACAGCTTAATATTAACAGATCATAACATGACAACTCTTTCTCTTCCACAAGAGAGAATGCCTGTCATTTCGTTAAATGAAACGGCGCCAAAACCAATAGTCAATCAACAATTTGTTCAACAACTATTAGAAATAATGAGAGGAAGTAAATTTACGCAATTAGGAAATGGACAATCTCAACTCGTTGTCCGTCTGCACCCTGAGCATCTAGGTTCATTAACGATTAAGCTTGTTCAAGAAAATGGAGAATTGATGGCGAAAATTATTACTTCAACCGCTTCGGCAAAGGAATTAATTGAAGCAAACATCCATCAAATTCGCCATGCTATCCCAGCACAAAATATTACGATTGAAAAGTTTGATATATTTACACAACAGCAAACATATGAACAATCATATCGGGAACAACAGCAGGAGTCGCGTGAGCAGCAACATACTCGCCAGGAGCAACATAATGGTTCGAATCAAAACGAGGAAGATGAAAGTAATTTTAAAGATGCTTTTGCAGTAGAATTACTGAATTTGAGAGCGTAGGAGAGTTCGAACATGGCAAATACAATTGATTCTAGTTTACTATTATCAAACTATAAACCACCTGAAAGAAAAACGGGTCAGCAAAACTTAGGCAAAGATGATTTCCTTAAAATTTTGCTTGTTCAACTACAAAATCAAGATCCGTTAAACCCATTAGAAGATAAAGAATTTATTTCACAGATGGCAAATTTCTCTGCGCTTGAACAAATGACAAACATGGCAAAAATGATGGAAAAGTTCATTGAATCACAAAACGAAAATGCCGTCTTAAGATACAGTGAAATGATAGGGAAGAAAGTTTATTGGGAACAAATTCAAGAAAATGAAGACAGTCAGCAAACAGTAACGGAAAGCGGCATCGTGAAATCAGTTGTACAGAAAAATAACGAAATTATTTTAGAGCTAGAAGACGGAAAAACAGTATTAGGCAAGTTAATTACAAAAGTTGAAATGCCAACTGCTGAAAAACCATAATCACAAATTTAAAAAATTTACTAATTAGGGAGAGGAATGCTATGCTACGCTCAATGTATTCTGGTATTGGCGGAATGAAAAACTTTCAAGTGAAATTAGATGTAATTGGTAATAACATTGCGAATGTGAACACATATGGATTTAAAAAAGGAAGAACAATTTTTAAAGATTTAGTGAGCCAGCAAATCGCGGGGGCAAGCGCTCCTACTGCGAACCGTGGTGGAGTAAACCCTAAACAAGTGGGACTTGGCACCCAATTAGCTGCAATTGATACTGTTCATACACAAGGAAGTTTACAAACGACAGGACGTACACTAGATTTAGCGATATCTGGAGATGGATTCTTTGTTTTAGGAGACGCAACAGGAAACAACCGTTTATACACTAGAGCAGGAAATTTTTATCTAGATTCTCAAGGTTATATAGTTAATGCAGATGGTCGTTATTTACTTGGAAGCGGAAATAATAGAATTCAAATTCCAACTACAGCGAAAAGCTTTAGTATTGGTTCTGACGGTACTGTAAACTATGTAGATGCAGCTGGAACTTTACAAACAGCAACAAATTCACCAATTCAGTTGGCGAAATTTGCAAATAATGAAGGTCTTGAGAAGGCTGGCGAAAACCTCTTTAGATTGACAGCCAATTCGGGTGCCGAAGCTTTATATGCCCCTGGAACAAACGGAACCGGCACCATCGTCGCTGGTACGCTTGAAATGTCCAACGTCGACCTTTCTGAAGAGTTTACGGAAATGATTGTCGCTCAACGCGGTTTCCAAGCCAATACGCGTATTATTACAACATCTGACCAAATTCTTGAAGAGCTTGTCAATTTAAAACGTTAATCTTTCATGTAAAGGAGGGAGCGGGGCTGTCTTAAAGCGAGGGGTCAGACCTCACGACACAATATATAGGATATAACGTTGGATAAAAAATAATGAATTGCACGTGAGCTCAGACCCTTATGAGACAGTCCCGTGTACATACTTGATTACATTAACGAAGCTAAATGGAAAAACATTTACACTGAACGCGATATACATAGAGCAAATAGAAGCTTTTCCTGATACGACGATTACGCTTACGAATGGGAAAAAATTCGTCGTACGCGAATCGGTTGAAGAGGTTGTCGAATTAGTAAAAAACTTCTACAAACATATTTCGATTATAGGACTTCCCCGTGATTTGGAGGGACTAAAAGATGAAAAATAACAAACTGTTAAGCGTCATGCTGATTATTATGGTGGCTATTACACTCATCAGCGTTGTTGCGTTAGTTGTTATTATGAAGTTTACTGGCAATGAAGGAACAAAGGGGCCAACTGCTGATGAGATTGTTGAAAGTTCCGTTGACATACCGGAAATTATGACGAATTTAGCCGATGAGCGCTTTATTAAAATTGCCTTTAAACTGCAAACAGACAGCAAAAAAGCAAAAGAGGAAGCAGAAAAACGCAATTTCCAAATTCAAAACATTATTATTGAACAATTATCAGAAATGAAAGCGGAAGATTTTAACGGGAAACAAGGAAAAGTAGCGCTTAGAAGCCGTCTGAAAGAAGAAATAAATAAATTGATGCAAGAAGGAAAGATCGTTGAAGTATATATAACCTCCTTCATTATTCAGTAAACATGTGAGAAATGCGGACGATTAGGAGGTGAAAAAGATTGTCAGGTGAAGTTTTATCGCAAAGCGAAATCGATGCGCTGTTGGCCGCATTATCAACCGGGGAGATGGATGCGGAAGAACTGAAGAAAGAAGAAACGGGCAAAAAAGTAAAAGTATATGATTTTAAAAGAGCGCTCCGTTTCTCAAAGGATCAAATCCGAAGCCTTACCCGCATGCATGAAAACTTTGCAAGACTGTTGACGACATTTTTCTCGGCGCAATTGCGAACATATGTACAAATTTCCGTTGCATCAGCGGATCAAATTCCGTATGAAGAATTTATTCGTTCCATACCTAAGATGACAATTTTAAATGTATTTGAAGTGCCACCATTAGATGGACGCATATTGATGGAAGTAAATCCGAATATTGCGTATGCGATGCTTGATCGCATTATGGGGGGACGCGGTTCAAGTATCAATAAAGTAGACAATTTGACGGAAATTGAAACGAAGATTATGTCCAATTTGTTCGAAAAAGCGTTCAGCAATTTGCGTGATGCATGGGAGTCTGTCGCAGAAATTGATCCGATTTTAGCGGAGTTTGAAATTAACCCGCAATTTTTACAATTGGTGTCGCCAAATGATACGGTTGTTGTTATTTCATTAAACACGCAGGTTGCAGATAGCAGCGGGATGATTAATATTTGCATTCCACATATGGTGTTAGAACCGATTATGCCTCGTCTTTCTGTACATTATTGGATGCAGACGCAACAAAAGGAAAGACTTCCACAAGAAATCGAGGCTCTCGAAAAACGAATTAAATTGGCGCAGCTGCCTATCATTGCGGAACTTGGCACGTCTATGATTACGGTCCAAGAGTTTTTGCAATTGGATGTAGGGGACGTTATTCAACTCGATCAAACTATTCAGCAGCCGCTTATTGTAAAAGTAGGCGATATTCCTAAATATATCGGACAACCAGGGAAAGTGAACAAACGATTAGCGGTACAAATTATTGATGTAATTAGAAGGGAGGAAGAAAATGATGTTCAGTGATGACATGTTATCCCAAGATGAGATTGATGCGTTATTGCGAGGTGCGCTTGACGATGAGGATACGCAAGTTCCCTATGTCGATGATGTTTTATCGATGGCAGAACAAGATGCGTTAGGAGAAATCGGCAACATATCTTTTGGTAGTTCAGCAACAGCTCTTTCGATGTTGCTCAATCAAAAAGTAGAAATTACAACCCCAAACGTTTCGGTTATTCATCGTCAGGCCCTTGTTGATGAATTTCCGTTGCCATATGTAGCGATTCAAGTTAGCTATACAGAGGGGTTTTTAGGCACAAATTTACTTGTAATTAAACAGTCGGATGCAGCCATTATTGCTGATTTAATGCTTGGTGGGGACGGAAAAACCCCGTCTGATATGTTAGATGAGATTCAGTTAAGTGCTGTCCAAGAAGCGATGAATCAAATGATGGGTTCAGCCGCTACTTCTATGTCAACGATTTTTTCGAAAAAAGTTGATATTTCTCCGCCGACTCTTCATTTATTGGATGTAAAAGAAGGGAAAGGAATCGATACTTTACCACATGAGGACATATTGGTCAAAGTGTCGTTCCGTTTAAAAATCGGCGATTTAATTGATTCAAACATTATGCAGTTATTGCCGCTCGATTTTGCTAAAGAGATGGTACAAAACTTATTGAATCCATCTAGTACAAACGAATCATTATCAGATACAATTGGAAGTGAATGGAGCAATCCTCCACAGACGACGCAGCCGAAACAGGAGATTTCGTCTCCGCCACCTGTTTCTCAATCAGCAGAGGATTTACAACCTAGTCAATATCAACAAGCGATAGAGCAACAAACTTATCAAAATGCTGGGGCGTATCAGCAAAGTCCGCAATACTTTGGGATGAATGCAGGAATGAACTATCAAGCGAAAGTGCAACCGATTGATTTTGCAAGCTTTGAGCCAACTCCATTGGCAGAAACAGAGTCAAAAAATTTAAATATATTATTAGATATTCCGCTGCAGGTGACTGTAGAACTAGGCAGGACAAAACGCTCTGTACAAGATATTTTAAATCTTTCTTCTGGTTCAATTATTGAACTAGATAAGCTAGCGGGTGAGCCGGTTGATATACTTGTAAACAATAAGCTCATTGCTAAGGGAGAAGTTGTTGTCATTGATGAAAATTTTGGTGTACGGGTGACGGATATTATTAGCCAAAGCGATCGTTTGAAAAAGCTAAAATAATAGTTTAGGAGGTTATTAGAAATGGCCAAAATATTGGTGGTAGATGATGCGGCATTTATGCGCATGATGATTAAAGATATTTTAACGAAAAATGGGCATGAAGTCGTTGCAGAGGCGGCGGATGGGGCTCAAGCGGTAGAAATGTATAAAGAAATACGTCCCGATTTAGTCACAATGGATATTACAATGCCAGAAATGGACGGAATAACAGCATTAAAAGAAATTAAAAAATTCGATAGCAATGCAAAAGTCATTATGTGCTCTGCAATGGGGCAACAAGCGATGGTCATTGATGCGATCCAAGCTGGTGCAAAAGATTTTATCGTCAAGCCATTCCAGGCGGATCGTGTAATTGAAGCGATTAATAAGACGTTAGGATAAACGTAAGAGGTGGAAAAATTTGCTCCATTTTCGAATCATCACCGTTCTGATCTATTTTATAGTTTTGCTTGCTTCGCAGACAGGGTTGCCTGTTTTTGCGGAGCAACCTAAAACGGTAAAACAATGTATCGAACATCCTGAACAATGCAAGGATCCATCCATTCAAACAAATGAAGAGAAAACGACTGATGACATCGCCAAAGGACAAGATCCTTTCTCTGTTTGGGATGTTTTTAAAATGATTTTCGCTATGATTTTTGTCATCGTCTTAATTTACATATTATTGAGATGGATTAATCAGCGCACACGCCTTTCTCCTACGAAGCGAAGTTTTATTGAAAACCTTGGGGGAACAAGTGTTGGACCTAATCGTTCCGTACAATTAATTAAAGTGGGAAATCGTATATTAGTCATTGGTGTGGCTGACTCGATTCAATTGCTTACAGAAATTGATGAAGATGAAGAAATTAAAGAAATTTTAACAGAGTATAATGCAAGATTGAATCAAATGATTGAGCCTAGTCAATGGCTGAAAAATTTGCTCGCGAAAGAAAGGGCAGCAAACAATGAATCTTTCCGCAATATATTAACAAAACAATTGCAGGAGATGACTGTTCAACGAAAGAAAGTATTGCAAGACTTGGAAAAGAAGGGAACAATATCTGATGAATGAGTTTATGGAGTTTTTTAATAATAGCGCTCCCGAGAATGTCTCCACTTCTGTAAAGTTATTGTTGTTGTTAACGATATTGTCCATCGCCCCAAGTATTTTAATGATGATGACGAGTTTTGCGCGAATTATCATCGTGCTTTCGTTTGTTCGCACTTCGCTTGGAACGCAGCAAATGCCGCCGAATCAAGTGTTAGTCGGCTTAGCGCTTTTTTTGACATTTTTCATTATGGCTCCGACTTTTAAAGAGGTGAATGATCAAGCGCTTCAGCCGCTTTTTGAAGAGAAAATTAATTTAGAACAAGCCTATGAGCGCGCTTCCATACCGCTGAAAGAATTTATGAGCAAGCATACTAGGCAAAAAGATTTAGCCCTATTTTTAAAATATTCTGGGGCAGAAAAACCAAAAAGTGTGGAAGATATTCCTCTTACTACATTGGTACCGGCATTTGTGATAAGCGAAATTAAGACCGCTTTTCAAATGGGATTTATGATTTTTATTCCTTTTTTAGTCATTGATATGGTTGTTGCCAGTGTACTTATGTCAATGGGAATGATGATGCTTCCGCCCGTCATGATTTCTTTACCTTTTAAAATATTGCTGTTCGTTCTTGTGGACGGTTGGTATTTAGTAGTTAAGTCATTGCTTGAAAGCTTTTAAAGTGGGTGAATACTCATGAGTCCAGAGTTCGTCATCAATGTTGCCGAACGCGGTATATATATCGTATTAATGATTTCCGGTCCATTAATGCTCATGGCGCTTGTTGTAGGTTTAATTATTAGTATTTTTCAAGCTACGACACAAATCCAGGAGCAAACACTTGCATTTGTGCCGAAAATTATCGTCGTACTTGTAGGACTAGTCTTTTTTGGACCGTGGATGCTTTCACAAATGCTTACTTACGCATACGAGATTTTCAATAATTTAACGAAGTTTGTAGGCTGATGATATGGAGCAGTTATTTACTTATTTTCCAGCATTTTTGTTAGTTTTGGCAAGGGTTGCTTCCTTTTTTGTGACCCTTCCGCTTTTTTCTTATCGGACGATTCCAAATAACCATAAAATTGGTCTCGCATTTTTTATTAGTTGGATTATGTTTTTCTCTATTAAAAAAGAACCAATGGATATTGATAGTTTTTACATAATGCTAGTCATAAAAGAAGTATTCATTGGGCTTTTTATAGGCTTTTTGGCCTTTATGATTATATCAGCCATTCAAATTGCTGGCGGATTCATTGATTTTCAAATGGGGTTTGCGATTGCTAACGTTATTGACCCACAAACCGGGGCACAGAGTCCTTTAATGGGTCAATATTTATATACATTTGCCTTATTGTTTTTGCTAGCAGTTAACGGGCATCACCTTTTATTAGATGGGATATTTTACAGCTATCAACTCATTCCGCTCAATCAACTTTGGCTTCCGTTTAGTAACGAGAATGTTGCCGAATACATCCTAAAAGCTTTTAGCAAAATGTTTATTATTGCTTTTCAGATGTCCATTCCAATTGTCGGAAGTTTATTTTTAGTTGACGTAGCGTTAGGAATTGTTGCGAGAACGGTACCGCAATTTAATATTTTTGTTGTCGGTTTGCCTGTAAAAATCATTGTTGGCTTTATTTTGTTAATCGTTGTGATGACGACCTTTTTTATCGCTTCGCAACATCTGTTTGAGTTTATGCTTGTCTCAATGCGCGGATTGATGGAGCTGTTAGGAGGCAGGTAAATGAATTTACTGAAGCTCGATTTGCAATTTTTTTCCGGGGAAAAAACGGAAAAGGCAACACCGAGAAAGCGTCAAGAAGTTCGTGAGAAAGGACAAGTTGCGAAAAGCGCAGATGTCAATGCTGCTATTGTTATGTTAATTGGCTTTTTTGTTTTGCTATTTTCCGGGCAATTATATCAAGAAAAAGTATTAAGTATTTTTCGCCAGTCGTTTCAAGAATATATGTTGTTAAATCTTTCGGTTGATACAGTACATGCCGTTTTTTTAGATATTTTAAAACAAGTTGTTTTTATTGTCGGCCCTATCTTTTTAGCAGCGATTGCAGCTGGATTAGTTGCTAACTTTATGCAAGTAGGTTTCTTGTTTACAACTGAACCGCTCAAAATGAAGCTAAGCAAGCTAGATCCCATCCAAGGATTTAAGCGGATGTTTTCTTTGCGGGCAATTGTTGAGCTGCTTAAGTCCATATTGAAAATTATCGTTGTTGGCTTAGTAACATTTTCTGTTCTGTGGTTTCAAATGGATGAAATATTGTTATTAACTTACAAGTCACTTGGCGCTTCTTTAAGCTCCATTGGGGGCTTAACGGTAAAAATGGGGCTATATGCTGCGGCAGCATTGCTCTTTTTGGCATTTCTAGACTATTTATACCAGCGCTTTGATTTTGAAAAAAGTATTCGAATGTCAAAGCAAGATATTAAAGATGAATACAAAAAGACGGAGGGAGACCCGCTTATTAAGTCAAAAATTAAACAGAAACAGCGGGAAATGGCGATGAGACGGATGATGCAGGAAGTGCCGAAAGCCGATGTAGTCATTACGAACCCGACGCATTATGCGGTTGCGTTAAAATACGATGATCAAAAAATGGATGCACCAGTGGTGATTGCTAAAGGTGTTGACTATGTCGCTTTAAAAATGAAAGAAATGGCGAAAGAACATGATATTGTTACGGTGGAAAACCGTCCGCTTGCCCGCGCATTATACGCTCAAGTAGAAATAGGCGATGCCATTCCTGAAGAATTTTTTAAAGCAGTAGCTGAAATTTTAGCGTACGTATATCGCTTGAAAAACAAAATTTAACGACATTTTTAGAAAGTTTTAAGGAGAGAAATTTTATGTCTGCAAGAGATTTATCAGTATTAGTTGGCGTTGTATTAATTGTTGCAATGCTCGTTATTCCGCTGCCATCATGGCTGTTAAGTGTCCTCATCATCATAAATATTTCTCTTGCGCTATTAGTTCTCCTCACGTCTATGAATATACGAGAACCGTTACAGTTTTCTATCTTTCCGTCTTTATTGTTGTTGTTAACGTTGTTTCGTCTTGGATTAAACGTTTCGACAACACGCTCCATTTTAAGTAAAGGTGAAGCAGGCGGAGTTGTTGAAACTTTTGGTACGTTCGTAGTTGGCGGAAATGTTGTTGTCGGGTTTGTTGTATTTCTAATTTTAATTATTATTCAGTTCGTGGTAATTACTAAAGGTGCTGAGCGTGTTTCTGAAGTAGCAGCTCGTTTTACGCTCGATGCGATGCCTGGTAAACAAATGAGTATTGACGCAGATTTAAATGCAGGAATGATTTCGGAACACGAGGCGCGTGAACGTCGCGAAAAAGTAGCACAGGAAGCGGATTTTTATGGTGCAATGGACGGTGCCAGCAAATTTGTCAAGGGCGATGCCATTGCCGGGATTATTATTGTAATCATTAATATGCTGTTTGGAATGGTTATTGGTGTGGCCCAACAAGGACTTAGTGTAGCAGAAGCGGCCCAGCATTATACGCTGTTGACAGTCGGAGACGGCATTGTCAGCCAAATTCCTGCGCTCCTTATTTCTACTGCTACAGGTATTGTCGTCACACGAGCGGCATCGGATGAAAATCTTGGGGCGGATATTACGCGGCAATTATTTTCTTATCCGAAAATGCTTTACGTGACAGCTGGAACGATTTTTTTATTAGGGCTTTTCACGCCGATTAACGATATTTTAACGATTCCGATTGCTGCATTATTAGCGTGGGGCGGCTATAATTTCTCAAAACCACCGAAAGAAGAGATTTCATCTGTGGAACAAGAGGAAGAAGTCGAAATTGATCAAATGAAAAGCCCGGAAAGCGTCGTCAATTTGTTGAGTGTTGACCCGATTGAATTTGAGTTTGGTTATGGTTTAATTCCGCTGGCGGATGTCAACCAAGGAGGAGATTTGCTGGACCGAGTCGTAATGATTCGCCGGCAATTGGCGCTAGAATTAGGTCTTGTTATACCAGTTGTACGAATTCGTGACAATATTCAGCTGCAACCAAACGAATATCGTTTAAAAATCAAAGGAAATGAAGTGGCAAGAGGGGAATTATTGCTTGATCACTATTTGGCGATGAGTCCAGGAATCGAAGATGAATCGATTGAGGGGATTGATACAATCGAGCCAGCTTTCGGATTGCCGGCAAAATGGATTTCTGAAGATATGAAAGAGCAAGCAGAAATGTTCGGATATACAGTCGTTGACCCACCTTCTGTTGTATCGACGCATATTACCGAGGTGTTAAAGGCGCATGCACATGAACTATTAGGGCGGCAAGAAACGAAACAATTAATCGATCATTTGAAAGAATCTTATCCAATATTAGTAGAGGAAGTAACACCAAATCCACTTTCTATTGGCGATATTCAAAAAGTGTTAGCTAAACTATTAAAAGAAAAAGTGTCAATTCGTAATTTACCGGTTATTTTTGAAACGTTAGCCGATTTTGGCAAAGTAACAACTGATACGGATTTACTGACAGAATATGTGAGACAGGCACTGGCGAGACAAATTACGAATCAATACGCTGTCGCAGGAGAAACATTAAAAGTCATTACGCTATCTGGAAAAGTAGAAAAAGCGATTGCTGATGGGGTGCAACAGACCGAGCATGGTACTTATTTATCGCTAGATCCTTCTGTTTCACAGTCCATTATTGAAGCAATTGCCTTTCAGTTAGAGCAACAGTCATTTCATAATCAAACGCCGATATTGCTTTGTTCACCGGCTATTCGCATGTATGTGCGCCAGCTTACAGAACGCTATTTTCCACATGTGCCAGTATTATCATACAATGAGCTCGAAGCGAATGTTGAAGTTCAAAGCGTTGGGGTGGTGAATATTGAATGAAGGTAAAGAAATTTGTTGCGCCTTCAATGCCCGAAGCGATGAAAATGATTCGCGCAGAATTAGGGAATGATGCGGTCATTTTAAATTCAAAAGTCGTTCATAAAGGCGGGTTTTTTGGACTATTTGCCAAGAAAAACATTGAAGTGATTGCAGCTGTTGATCGGCCGCCAGCCCCTACAACCGAAAAAAGAAAGAAACAGCCGAATCCAACATTTTTGAGCGAACTACCAAACAGATTGGAACCAAAAGGACCAGCTAATAAAGACTTGCTTCATGAAATTAACGAACTAAAGTCGATGCTAAAGCAACTTTCAACAAATGTAACGGTTAATTTTGAGCAATATCCTGGTCCATTGCATGAAATAAATTTGCTCTTAACAGAACAAGAGCTTTCTAATGAATTACGCCAAAAAGTGATGGCGGAGTTGTTAGAAAAATGGTATTTGCATGGAGCTGATGCGACAGCGGAGCATACATTCAATTGGGCAAGAGAGATATTATTAAAACAATTGGAAGGAATACCGTTCGGTGGTATTTCTTTTCAAAAAAAATTTATTAATGTCGTCGGACCAACCGGGGTTGGCAAAACAACGACATTAGCCAAAATAGCCGCTGAATGTGTCATTAAACATCGCAAAAAAGTCGCCTTTATTACGACAGACACGTATCGAATTGCGGCAATTGATCAGTTAAAAACATATGCGAAAATTTTAAATGTTCCTTTGGAAGTATGTTACAACATCAACGATTTTCGCTTAGCCAAAGCAAAGTTTGCAACGTATGATATTGTTCTCATTGATACAGCGGGGCGCAATTTCCGCAACGCCCAATATGTGCAAGATTTAAAGGATGTCATTGATTTTAACGATGAAGTAGAAACGTTTCTTGTGCTTGCCTTAACTGCTAAATTATCGGATATGAAAGAAATCTACGAGCAATTTTCACTCATTCACGTTGACAAATTTATTTTTACAAAAATTGATGAGACGAGCCATTATGGCGCGATGGTGAATTTAATTGCCGATTGTAAAACAGGTGTTGCTTATTTAACCAATGGACAAAATGTTCCGGATGATATTGTCGAAGCATCACCAGAAACCGTTGTAAATATATTGCTTGGGGTCGATCGGAAATGAGAGATCAGGCAGAAAGCTTACGTATGCTGTTAAACCGAATGGATAAAGAAACGAAAACAAAGGCAATTGCCGTTATTAGCGGCAAGGGGGGCGTTGGAAAATCAAACTTTTCGTTAAATTTTTCTCTTATGTTATCGAAGCGCGGGTTTAATGTGTTACTATTTGATATGGATATCGGAATGGGTAATATTGACATTTTGCTCGGTCAGTCTTCTCATGTATCGATTATCGACATGTTTAATAAAGGCCTTTCTATACGGAACTTGATTAAAAAAGGACCAGAAAATTTATCATTTATTGCTGGCGGCACCGGTTTGACAAAAATTTTCACAATGAATCAAGAAAAAGTGAATTATTTCATTGATCAATTACAATCTGTTTCTCATGAGTACGACTATATGATTTTTGACATGGGGGCAGGTATTTCTGAAGATCGCCTGCAGCTTCTTATGGCTGTTCATGAAATTTTTGTGATAACAACCCCTGAGCCAACAGCCATTACCGATGCTTATGCAACAATGAAATATATTCATATGCTTGAAAAAAATATTCCATTTTACTTGATAGTGAACCGGGCACAAACAGATAAAGAAGGACGCGAAACATTAATAAGATTAACCAATGCAATGAAGCAGTTCCTTGGTAAAGAAATAACGAAATTAGGAATGTTGCCAGAAGATCGGGCGGTTTCAAAAGCAGTGGCAAGACAGACACCGTTTTTGTTACTCGACCCGGCGACAAAAGTGAGTCGAGCCATAGTGGAAATAACGGATCGCTATTTGTCGAAGAATACGGATGCGGAAATAACAACCCATTCCTTTAATTTCTTTACTAAACTCAGGCGATTCTTTTTAGAAAGGTAGGATCAGTCAGTGGGAAAAATCAAAGTACTAGTTGTTGATGACTCCGCCTTTATGAGAAAACTCATAACAGATTTTTTATCGGAAGCGCCAAATATTGAAGTAGTGGGAACTGCGAGAAATGGAGAAGATGCGATCACGAAGATTAAAGAACTAAAACCACATGTTGTTACGCTAGATATAGAGATGCCGGTTATAAACGGGTTAGAGGCGTTAAAACGAATTATGGAGGAATATCCTGTTCCTGTTGTGATGCTCTCAAGCACGACAAAAGAAGGAGCAGAAAATACGGTTTTAGCGATGCAATACGGGGCGGTTGATTTTATCGCTAAACCGTCCGGACCGATTTCTTTAGATTTATACAAAATAAAAGACGAAATTATCACAAAAGTATTACTAGCTAGCCAGGCTAATTTACGAACATTCGGAAAATTAGAAGCAAAAAAAATCAACCCTATTATACTTCCGAATTATGGTAAAATAGAAATGAAAGAGTTTCTGCCCAATGTTAATAGAGAACAGGAAAAGAAAAAAATTGTATGCATCGGAACATCAACAGGGGGACCACGGGCTTTGCAACAAGTGTTAACCCAATTGCCGGAAACGATTCATGCACCGATTCTGATCGTTCAACATATGCCAAAAGGTTTTACAAAGTCATTGGCAACAAGATTGGATTCATTATGTAAAATCCATGTGAAAGAAGCGGAAGATGGCGAGCTATTAAAAAATGGCACGGCTTATATCGCGCCGGGAGGATTTCATTTAAAAGTTACAAAAAAACGGAATGTACCAGCTATACAAGTTGATGAATCGCCGGCAAGAAACGGACATCGCCCTTCTGTAGACGTAATGTTTGAGTCAGTTAGCGCGCTATATGATTATGAAAAGATTGCGGTCATTATGACAGGAATGGGTTCTGATGGTACGGAAGGTCTCAAACACTTGAAACAATCTGGATACGTGAAGGCGGTGGCTGAATCAGAGGAAACGGCGGTCGTTTTTGGAATGCCAAAAGCGGCTATCACTGCTAATTTAGTCGATGATGTCGTTCCTTTGAATAAAATTGCGGAAATGATTATGAAATATGTAAATGGCCAAGGAGTGTAAAAGCTATGGACATGAGCCAATACTTAGAAGTGTTTATTGATGAGAGTAAGGAGCATTTACAAACCATTAATGAGCAGCTGTTAGAATTAGAAAAAAATCCTGAAGATGTCACGATTGTTAATGAAATTTTCCGTTCTGCTCATACGTTAAAAGGTATGTCGGCAACAATGGGGTTTGAAGATTTGGCCAATTTGACCCATCAAATGGAAAATGTCCTTGATGCGATCCGCAATCATAAAATTCAAGTAACACCTGATATACTTGATGTTGTCTTTCGCGCGGTCGATGATTTGGAAGCAATGGTAATTTCCATTGCGGAAGGCGGAGATGGAAAACACGATGTAACCGAAGTAGTTCAGCAGTTGAAATTAATTGAGCAAGGAAAAGCTCCTATAGCAGCTGAGCCGGCCAGTAAACCATCTCCTTCTTCACAACTATACACACAAACATACGGAGAATTTGAATATAATGTACTTCAACAATCAAAAGAACAAGGATTTACAAGCTATGAGATTTACATTAAACTTCGCTCTGATTGTTTGTTAAAAGCGGCTCGCGTATTTATGGTATTTGAAACTCTTGAACAGGTTGGCGAAATTATCAAATCAAATCCCCCTGCTGAGCAGCTAGAACAAGAACAATTTGACCAGGAATTTATCGTTACGGTTATTTCAAAAGAAAATAAAGAAGATTTATATAAACAGATCATGAAAGTTTCAGAGATTGAGGAAGTTATAGTTACACCGCTAGATTTAGAGAAGATAGGAATGGAATTACAACAGGCAGAAGCTGCTTTTACACAAGTAGAAGAAAAGAGTGAAAAAACAGAGAAACAGGAAAAAGAAGAAAAAGCTTCAACGGCTAGACAGACTGTTGCTGGTAATAAAACGATTCGCGTTAATATTGAACGTCTAGATAGTTTAATGAATTTGTTTGAGGAACTCGTGATTGATCGCGGACGGCTGGAGCAAATTTCAAGAGAGTTAAACCATCCTGAATTGCAAGAAACTGTTGAAAGAATGTCGCGTATTTCCGGAGATCTGCAAAATATTATTTTGAATATGCGAATGGTACCAGTAGAAACAGTATTTAACCGTTTTCCGCGCATGGTTCGCCAGCTGGCACGCGATTTAGGAAAGAAAGTGAACTTAGAAATTATCGGTGCGGAAACAGAGCTTGATCGAACAGTCATTGATGAAATTGGTGATCCGCTTGTTCATCTCTTGCGCAATGCGATTGACCACGGTATTGAAACACCGGATGTACGCCGTGCGAAAGGAAAGCCGGAGGAAGGAACAGTAAGGTTAAAAGCATATCATAGCGGCAACCATGTCTTTATTGAAATTGAAGACGACGGTGCCGGAATTAATCGCGAAAAAGTATTGAAAAAAGCGATTAGCAAAGGAATCATTTCCGAACAAAACGCGGCTAATTTAACTGACAAGCAAGTTTATGAACTGATTTTTTCTTCTGGTTTTTCAACAGCGGATAAAATTTCTGATGTCTCCGGACGCGGTGTTGGCTTGGATGTTGTAAAAAATACAATTGAATCGCTCGGCGGCTCTGTCACAATCGATTCCTATGAAGGAGTCGGTTCGGTATTTTCCATTCAATTGCCGCTCACATTATCGATTATTTCTGTTATGCTTGTAGAAATCCAAAACGAAAAATATGCGATCCCGCTTTCGTCCATTATTGAAACAGCAATGGTAAAGAAGGAAGACATTTTACATGCTCATAATCAAAAAGTGATTGATTTTCGTGGGAAAGTGGTGCCTCTATTATTCTTAAAAGATATTTTTGAGGTTCCTGTACATAAGGAAGAAGGAGATTTTTTGTCGGTTGTCATTGTTCGTAAAGGTGAAAAGATGGCTGGTCTTGTCGTTGATTCATTTATCGGACAACAAGAAATTGTCTTAAAATCACTCGGAAATTACTTAACAAATGTATTTGCTATTTCCGGTGCAACCATTCTTGGTGATGGCCAAGTCGCTCTTATCATTGATTGTAACGCGTTAATCAAGTAAATGGTTGTTTCGCCTAGTCGGGAAAAATAACGATTAGGCGAAAAACAACCTTGCTTTTCAAGGGAGGTATAACCAGATGACGGAACTTCAAGGAACCGAGCTAAAAGTGATTGTTTTTCAATTGAAAGACAAAGAATATGCCATACCTGTCCAACAAGTTCGTTCCATCGAAAAAGTTCAGCATATTACACGTGTTCCGGGGACACCAAATTTTGTAAAAGGAGTTATCAATTTACGCGGAGTGGTTACGCCTATTATTGATTTGCGGACGCGCTTTGGACTTGAGGAAGCCACTATTTCTGAAAATACGCGTGTTATCATTATTGCGTTTGATGAAATCGAGGTTGGATTCATCGTCGATGCAGCAAATGATGTTGTCGATATACCAACAGATTCCATTGAGCCTGCACCAGAAGTAGTGGATGCAACTCAGGTAGATTATATAAACGGTGTAGCTAAAATAGGAAAACGGTTATTAATTTTACTTAATTTAGAAAAGGTGCTGAACAATCGAGAGTTGCAAGCGGCAAAATAAAGAGAGGTCGTGTTTAGACGATGTCTTATTTTGATAAGTTAAATACGGACCATATGGATATTTTAAGAGAAATCGGAAATATTGGAGCGGGAAATGCTGCGACTGCACTTTCCCAGTTATTAAATAAAAAAATCGAGATGAATGTCCCGGATGTCCGTATTGTTTCATTTGATGAAATGATGGAGTTAGTCGGTGGTGCTGAGCATGTCGTTGCTTCCGTTTTTTTGCGAATTGAAGGAGACGTAACAGGAAATATGTTTTTCATGCTGTCTCTAGAACAGGCAGGGCGTTTCATTCAGCAAATGACAGGACATAAAGAGTTTGGTGAATTAGGCATCTCAGCTTTACAAGAACTAGGAAATATTTTAGCTGGCTCTTACCTTTCTGCATTGGCGAATTTTACAAATCTTAAGCTTTATCCTTCCGTTCCTGCTTTAAGTGTCGATATGATTGGAGCAATTTTAGAGTATGGTTTGATCGAGCTTTCCCGCGTCGGTGACTTTGCGATTGTGATTGACACCGCTCTTTATGAAACAGACCAAGTGCAAGACAGCGTGAACGGTCACTTTTTCTTGCTCCCTGATCCAGATTCATTTGCACCGCTTTTTCGGTCTTTAGGTGTGGAAATGAGATGAGCGAAGTGATAAACGTAGTAAAAGTAGGAATAGCGGATATGAATGTTGTAAAATCCCCCAATGTCATACGCACATCTGGATTAGGGTCGTGTGTTGGTGTGGTTGTTTATGATCAAGCAAGAGAAGTAGCGGGTTTAGCTCACGTCATGCTGCCAGATTCGAAGCTTGCTAAATCAAGTGAATTGAATGTTGCAAAATATGCTGATACAGCGGTGGAGGCATTAGTAGAACGTGTGATAAAAGAGGGTGGAAGGAAAAGTGCATTAAAAGCCAAATTAGCAGGTGGAGCACAAATGTTTCAATTCAGTGCAGCAACCTCGGATATCATGAGAATTGGTCCAAGAAATGTCGAAGCAGTTAAACAGCAATTGCATCGTCTTAATATTCCGATTGTTGCTGAAGATATAGGAGGAAGCAGCGGGCGCACGATTGAATTTAACCCAAAAACATGTCTGCTGTCTATTCGGACAGTCAATCAAGGAGTACAAGAGATATAATGGTAGGAACGTGGATGTTTAACTTATTACTTGGATTGTTTGGGTTTTTTATCGTTTTCTTGCTTTCCTTTACAGGAAATACGATATTAACTACATTTATTCGCTCATTGATTACTTTTCTTTCATTTTTCTTGCTCGGCTATATTTTTCGATGGATGTTTGCTTATATTGTAGATCAAGAAGAAATGAAAAACATAACGAATTCACAGTCATCTTCACCTGTCCAAAAAGATAATGAAATAGGGCAATTGGTTAATCGTCTTTCCGATGAAGAAGCGCAAAAAGTTGCACAGTATATTCGCAGCATGTTAAACGATCAGCGCAAGACATAAAACGAATATGCTTAACGATCTATTTGCTTTTGCTGTTTCGTCACTTACAAGAATAAACGGGAGAAAGTGGTTAAATGGCTTTGAAATGGGCCGACAGAGCGTGAATGGACCTTGCTCATGAAAGTCCTAGTGGAACAAGGGGGATCTGTATGTAGAGGCAGAAGAAACTCTTAAGTACACTAGAACGAGGTTGACCCAAAAGCAAAGTGTCAAACCCCACAACACAATATATTAGGAAACAACATGATTATGATATACGTGTGAGGTCAGACCATTGCGGGTCAGCCCAAAGTTCAGGAGGGGGAGTATGATGGCAAACATCTCGGCAAGCGAGGAACAGAAATATTGGAACAATTGGATGTATCATCGCGATCCGCAAGCCGGGGATGAACTTATTCAAAAATACATGCCACTTGTTCATTACCATGTTCAACGCATTTCTGCTTCATTGCCAAAAAATATAAGTAAAGAGGAGTTAATTAGTTTCGGGTTAATAGGGCTTTATGATGCTTTAGAGAAATTTGACCCATCTCGTGATTTAAAATTCGATACATACGCTTCCTTTCGAATTCGTGGTGCCATTCTTGATGGGTTAAGAAAAGAAGACTGGCTTCCGCGCAGCACGAGGGAAAAAGCTAAAAAAATTGAGGCGGCAATCGAAAAACTTGAGCAAAAATATATGCGGACGGTAAGTGCAAAAGAAGTCGCTGACGAGCTATGTATGACAGAAGAAGAAGTATATATGACGATGAATGAAAGCTTTTTTGCCAATGTCCTTTCGCTTGACGAGCCTACGAAAGACGATGAGGAACATGAACATTTACAATTTACGATTCGTGATGAAAAGTCGATTTCTCCTGAAGAACGTCTATTGAAGCAAGAACTGAGTTTACAGCTTGCTGAGGTAATTAAACAATTAAGCGAAAAAGAACAGCTCGTCATTAGTCTGTTTTATAAAGAGGAATTAACATTAACAGAGATTGGACAAATCATGGGACTTTCCACATCGAGAATCTCCCAGATTCATGCAAAAGCGATATTTAAAATGCGGAAAATACTTGAACAAGTACTATAAGAAATGATATAAGTTTCATACAGTACAAATCTATTTTTTATAGGGAAGTGGCGCTGATTATGAGTTTAAAATTGGTAGAATTACAAGTAGCACTTCCGAGGACGTATGATCTAGGAAAAATACAAGAGCAATTTGCTCAGCAATCGCAATTCATGCAATCTCAACTGGCTGCTAGCATTCATAAAAAAGACGAACTGCAAAGGCGTCAAGTAACAGCAAAAGAGAAAAGTTCAGAAGCACGCTGGAAAAAGGAAAGAAATTCGCTTCTATTTCAAGCGAACAAAAAAAGTAAAACAGAAAAACAAAATCATCCATATAAAGGAACAATGATAGATTTTATTGGATAGAGGGATTCGATGAGTACATTTTTGCTTGTGATAAGTTTTATATTTCATCTTATTTCCTTCTTTTTTATCATACTTTTATCGCTTAAACTTTCAAAGGTAAAAGAAGTGGAAACAAAGCAGGCGAAAATGATGAAAGATATGGAGGAAGCGATTGCTGCATATTTACTTGAATTTAAGGAGGAAAACGAAAAGTTTATTGATACATTAACGAAAACAATTAACCGCATAGAATTGCAAAACAAAAAAGCGGAAAAAGTAGAAAAACAGGCAGTATTGCCAGCATATTTGCCCAACATTGAGCAAATAAAAGATCAAGTCGATATAAGTACGACTCCTATCATACATGAGAAGGTAAATTCGAGTAAGAATACAGAAACGAACAAAGAGATGCAATCGATTATACAGCAGGCGCTCCAATTGCATAAACAAGGGAAAACAATCGAAGAAATTGCACGAATTTTAGAGAAAGGAAAGACGGAAATAGAATTATTGCTGAAATTTCAGCGAATGTAGGCAAATATAGCTTGATTGTTAGTATCAGTTATGATATATTTTGGTATGGTGTGAATACACACGCTCATCGATTTAAGCAATGGTGCTGACTCGTCAGTCTTGCTTAAAGATGAAGTGGGCGGAGGACTAAAAACCAAATTAGGAGGAAGAAACAAATGTCAGTTATTTCAATGAAGCAATTGCTTGAAGCAGGTGTTCATTTCGGACATCAAACTCGTCGTTGGAACCCAAAAATGAAAAAATACATCTTCACAGAGCGCAACGGAATTTATATCATCGACTTGCAAAAAACTGTGAAGAAAGTAGAAGAAGCTTATAATTTCGTTAAAGAGTTGGCAGCAAACGGCGGTAAAATTTTATTCGTTGGTACGAAAAAACAAGCTCAAGAATCTGTGAAAGAAGAAGCAGAACGTTCAGGTATGTTCTATGTTAACCAACGCTGGTTAGGCGGTACATTAACAAACTTTGAAACAATTCAAAAACGCATCAAACGCTTAAAAGATATCGAAAAAATGGCTGAAGACGGCACATTTGATGTATTGCCTAAGAAAGAAGTTGTAAAATTAAAGAAAGAACAAGAACGTTTAGAAAAATTCTTAGGCGGAATTAAAGAAATGAAACAATTGCCAGATGCGTTATTTGTTATCGATCCACGTAAAGAGCGCATTGCAGTTGCGGAAGCACGTAAATTAAATATTCCAATCGTAGGTATTGTTGATACAAACTGCGATCCGGATGAAATCGATTATGTAATTCCAGCAAACGATGATGCGATTCGCGCTGTTAAACTTCTTACTTCTAAAATTGCTGATGCGATTTTAGAAGCAAAACAAGGCGAGGAAGCAGTAACAACAACAGCTGCTGAGTAATGTTTTACTTGAAAGGTGATAAGAGGGGGAAAGCCTTTTATCACCTTTTTTTGAGACAGAAAAATCGTATGGTTGGCTATACTAATATTAATATTTAAACAAAATTTGCTATGCGAATTTTGTTTTCATACATATCGCAAAGTGACAAAGGAGGATACAGTACATGGCAATTACTGCTCAAATGGTAAAAGAATTGCGCGAAAAAACAGGCGCAGGTATGATGGACTGCAAAAAAGCATTAACTGAAACAAACGGTGATATGGAAAAAGCAATCGATTGGCTTCGTGAAAAAGGAATCGCGAAAGCGGCGAAGAAAGCTGACCGCATTGCTGCTGAAGGTACAACATTAATCGAAATTGAAGGCAATACAGCAGTTATTTTAGAAGTAAACTCTGAAACTGACTTCGTTGCGAAAAATGAAGGGTTCAAAACATTAGTAAAAGAGCTTGCTGCTCATTTATTAAAAAATAAACCTGCAACAGTTGAAGAAGCGCTTCAACAAAAAATGGACAACGGTGCAACAGTTGAAGAGCACATTAATGCAGCTATCGCAAAAATCGGTGAAAAAATTACATTGCGCCGCTTTGAAATTGTAGAAAAAGGCGACAACGCTGCATTTGGTGCGTACTTGCACATGGGCGGCCGCATCGGCGTATTAACGTTATTAGAAGGAACAACAAATGAAGAAGTAGCAAAAGATGTTGCTATGCACATCGCTGCAATCAATCCGAAATACGTTTCTCGCGACCAAGTTTCTCAAGAAGAAATTGCACGCGAACGTGAAGTATTAACACAACAAGCATTAAACGAAGGAAAACCAGAAAATATCGTTGCAAAAATGGTTGAAGGTCGTTTAAATAAATTCTATGAAGAAATTTGCTTGTTAGAGCAAAGCTTCGTAAAAAATCCAGATATGAAAGTTCGTCAATTTGTTGAATCAAATGGCGCAACTGTAAAAAGCTTCGTTCGTTATGAAGTAGGCGAAGGTATTGAAAAACGCCAAGACAACTTTGCTGAAGAAGTTATGAATCAAGTTAGAAAGTAATTGGTAAATATAATGGGGAACACAACGCGTGTTCCCTATTTTTAAAGAGGATGCATGGAGGTTTAAAATGAGTAGCCCTAAATATAAACGGATTGTGTTAAAATTAAGCGGTGAAGCATTAGCCGGCGATCAAGGTTTCGGCATTAATCCATCCGTCATTCAGTCGATTGCGAAACAAATCAAAGAAGTAGCTGAGTTAGGCGTTGAAGTAGCTGTTGTCGTTGGTGGAGGAAACATTTGGCGCGGAAAAACGGGAAGCGAAATGGGAATGGATCGTGCAACTGCCGATTATATGGGAATGTTAGCGACGGTCATGAATTCGCTTGCGCTTCAAGACAGCCTTGAAAACCTTGGCGTGCAGACGCGCGTTCAAACATCGATCGAAATGCGTCAAGTGGCCGAGCCGTACATAAGAAGAAAAGCGATTCGCCATCTTGAGAAAAAGCGTGTTGTTATTTTTGCGGCAGGAACAGGAAATCCATATTTCTCAACAGATACAACTGCTGCCTTGCGCGCTGCTGAAATCGAAGCAGATGTTATCTTAATGGCGAAAAACAATGTCGATGGTGTGTACAGCGCTGATCCGAAAGTGGATCAAAACGCGGTAAAATACGATGAATTATCGTATTTGGACGTTATCAAACAAGGATTAGGAGTTATGGACTCTACCGCTTCCTCTTTATGTATGGATAACGATATTCCGCTTATCGTCTTCTCCATCACTGAAGAAGGTAACATTAAACGAGCGGTACTTGGTGAAAATATTGGAACAATTGTAAGGGGGAAATAACTATGGCAAAACAAGTATTAACGACTGCGAAAGAAAAAATGGATAAAGCCATTCAAGCTTTTAGCCGTGAATTAGCGACAGTCCGCGCAGGAAAAGCGAGTCCTAGTTTGCTTGAAAAAGTGATGGTAGACTACTACGGTGTGCCTACACCAATTATTCAGCTAGCGGGTATCAGCGTTCCAGAGCCTCGCCTTCTTGTCATTCAACCGTATGATAAGTCTATTCTTAAAGATATCGAGAAAGCGATTTTAGCTTCTGATTTAGGGCTAACACCTTCTAATGACGGTTCTGTCATCCGTATTACAATTCCGCCATTAACAGAAGAGCGCCGTCGCGAGCTTGTTAAGCTTGTAAAGAAATATGCTGAAGAAGCTAAAGTAGCTGTTCGTAACGTTCGCCGCGATGCGAATGACGAATTGAAAAAGCTTGAGAAAAACGGCGAAATTACGGAAGATGAACTACGCGGATATACAGATGACGTTCAGAAAATCACAGACGAACATATTGCCAAGATTGATGCGATTACGAAAGAAAAAGAAAAAGAAGTCATGGAAGTTTAATTCATGACCGAAAAACCCTCTATATTTACAGAGGGTTTTTTTGCTATAATGTAACAATGAGACAACATGGGTTAAAGGGATATTTGACGAAAAAGCAACTTCTGATTACACTAGCCTCATAGTACATTATTTATTAAATTTATACATAAACGCGGAGGACTAGTCATTATGTTAAATAAAGTGCGATTATGGAAGAATAAAGGACAAGAACCTTTTTCTTCGAAATATACAAAAGAAGAAGTGAAAAAACGACCGATGCCAGAACATATTGCCATCATCATGGATGGAAATGGCCGTTGGGCGAAAAAAAGAGCGATGCCGCGGGTAGCGGGACATTATGAAGGAATGCAGGTTGTACGAAAAATTACCCGTTTTGCCAACGAGCTTGGAGTGAAAGTACTTACACTTTATGCGTTTTCCACTGAGAATTGGAAGCGACCAAAAAGCGAAGTGGATTACTTAATGAAATTACCGGAAGAATTTCTTGGCACATTTCTTCCAGAGTTAATAGAGGAAAATGTTCAAGTCCGTGTCATGGGAAATAAAGAGCAGCTGCCCGAGCATACAAGACGAGCTGTTGAAAAAGCAGTCGAGGAAACAAAAAACAATACAGGTCTTATTTTAAACTTTGCGTTGAACTATGGCAGCCGGGCTGAGATTACAAGCGCTGTGCAGGCCATCGCCAAACAGATTGAAGCGGGGAATTTAACAGCTGAACAAATAAATGAAGAGCTAGTCGCTTCATACTTAATGACAAAAGATTTAGGAGATCCTGATTTGCTTATTCGGACAAGTGGGGAAATTCGCTTAAGCAACTTTATGCTTTGGCAGCTTGCTTATACTGAATTTTGGTTTACTGATGTACTATGGCCAGATTTTACAGAACAACATTTATTACAAGCGATTGCCGACTTTCAACAAAGAGCTCGGCGTTTTGGAGGAGTTTAGATGAAGCAACGAATTATTACAGGCGTAATAGCAGCAGCATTTTTCTTACCAATTGTTATTTTTGGGGGATTGCCGTTTATACTGTTAACATATGTGTTAGCAACGATTGGACTATTCGAATTACTTCGCATGAAAAATATAAACATTTTATCGTTTCAAGCATTGACCAGTTTCCTGTTATTATGGGCCTTTTTGCTTCCAGCGGAACGATCTCTGCCTGTTGCGAAAATGGAACTTTTGTTCATCGTTGTCTTATTATTGCTAACATATACGGTTGTAACAAAAAACAAGTTTACTTTTGACGAAGCGGGGTTTGTCCTGCTCGCGACATTGTATGTGGGCATTGGTTTCCATTACTTCATCGAAACAAGACTTGCCGGTTTACATTATATTTTTTATGCGTTATTTATTATTTGGGCGACGGATACAGGAGCTTATTTTATCGGTCGCGCAATTGGCAAGAGAAAACTATGGCCAGAAATTAGCCCAAACAAAACAATCGAAGGCTCTTTGGGCGGAATTATTTCAGCTTTAATCGTTGCGGCTGTTTATTATGCAGTGGCTGATTTTGAACAAACATTAACAACACTCTTAATGATGACAGTGGTTTTGTCCGCATTTGGACAAATTGGCGACTTAGTGGAGTCAGCATTTAAACGGCATTACGGTGTGAAAGATTCCGGAAAAATTTTACCTGGACACGGGGGCATTTTAGATCGTTTCGATAGCTTACTATTTATCTTGCCGCTTCTACATTTTTTTAAATTTGTGTAATCGTGCAAGCAGTTAGGAGTGAATAGGTTGAAGTATATTAGTTTATTAGGAGCAAGCGGATCCATTGGTACACAAACTCTTGATGTGATTCGTTCTCATCCGAATGAGTTTCAACTAGCGGCAATGTCGGTAGGAAAAAATATTGAATTAGCAGGAAAAATCATTGAGGAATTTACTCCGCATCTTGTCTCCGTAGCGAGCAAGGAAGATTGTGAACGCCTTCGCCATGAATTCGGTAACAAAGTAAAATTTGTATACGGAGAAGAAGGATTAATAGAGGTTGCTACATATCCAAAGACAGACATTGTTGTTAATGCTGTAGTAGGAAGCGTTGGTCTTTTGCCGACATTGCAGGCGATTGAAGAAGGAAAAACAATCGCTCTTGCCAACAAAGAGACGCTTGTTACAGCCGGTCACATTGTAATGGAGGCGGCGCAAAAATATGGCGTAACGATATTGCCTGTAGATAGTGAACATTCAGCGATTTTTCAATGCCTGCAAGGAGAAAAAGCGAAAAATATTGAAAAAATTATTTTAACAGCTTCTGGCGGCAGCTTCCGTGACAGAAAACGAGAAGAACTGGAAAATGTCACCGTGGAAGAAGCACTTCGTCATCCGAACTGGGCGATGGGGGCTAAAATTACCATTGATTCGGCAACAATGATGAACAAAGGTTTGGAAGTGATTGAGGCGCACTGGTTGTTTCATTTGCCATATGAACAAATTGATGTTTTACTACATAAAGAGAGCATTATTCATTCGATGGTGGAATTTCACGATAGCAGCGTTATTGCCCAATTGGGGACACCTGATATGCGGGTGCCAATCCAATATGCTCTTACGTATCCTGATCGATTTGAATTATTGGGGGCAAAAAAGTTAAACTTAGCGGAAATTGGAACTCTCCATTTCCAAAAAGTAGACTTTGAGCGCTATCGTTGTCTAAAGTTTGCCTATGAAGCCGGAAAGGCGGGCGGTTCCTTACCGACGGTGTTGAATGCGGCAAATGAAGAAGCTGTTGCAGCATTTTTAAACGGACAAATTTCGTTTTTAGCAATCGAAGAGCTAATCGAACAGGCGTTAGAACGTCATCATGTAGTCAAACAGCCAACACTTGATGAGATTCGTGAAATTGACGCAGAAACCCGTCGCTATGTTAAGTCATTATTAATTTAAAAGGTGGTTGAAAAATTGGAGACAATCATTGCCTTTGTCATCATTTTTGGTGCGCTTGTTTTCTTCCATGAACTTGGACACTTAATTTTTGCCAAACGAGCTGGTATTTTATGCCGCGAGTTTGCTATCGGATTTGGTCCAAAAGTATTTTCGTTTAAGAAAAATGAGACAGTTTATACGATTCGTCTATTGCCGCTTGGCGGATTTGTCCGCATGGCCGGCGAAGATCCAGAAATGATTGAAGTGAAACCGGGGCAGATCGTCGGGTTGGAGTTTGCGCCGGATGGAAAAGTGAACAAAGTGATTATTAATCATAAAGATCAATATCCAAATGCGAAAATCATCGAAGTTGAACATGCTGATTTAGAACATGGAATGTATATTACAGGATATGAAGATGATAACAGCGAACGTCTTCAACGTTTTGAGCTAAGTGAGCCTGCCTTTTTTGTCATGGATCAGCAGGAAATTCAAATAGCCCCTTATCATCGCCAGTTTGCTTCAAAAACACTTAGGCAGCGGGCAATGGCGATTTTTGCTGGCCCGTTAATGAACTTTGTCCTTGCGTTTGGCATTTTTGTGCTTATTGGCATGTTGCAAGGTTATCCTGTAGATAAGCCAATCATCGGTGAATTAACAAAAAATGGTGCAGCACTAGAAGCGGGATTAAAAGAAAACGATAAAGTGTTAGCGATTGACGATCAGCCTGTTTCAACATGGACGGAAGTAGTTGAAATCATTCGCGACAATCCTGATCAAGAGTTATTATTTCAAGTAAATCGTAATGGAGAAGTGCTCGAAATTCCGGTCACACCAAAGCCAAAGGAAGTGCAGGGAGAGACCATTGGTTTAATTGGTGTGTATGGGCCGATGGAAAAATCGTTTTTTGGTGCCTTTAAACAAGGGGCTTATGAAACGTATTACTGGACAAAAGAGATTATCGTTGGTCTTGGCCATTTGCTTACAGGTCAATTTTCTCTTGATATGCTCTCAGGTCCTGTTGGGATTGCGGTATCTACCCATAAAGTGGCGGAGTCAGGAGTTTCTTATTTAATGAAATGGGGAGCGATTTTAAGTATTAATCTTGGTATTGTTAACCTTTTACCGATTCCGGCACTTGATGGCGGTCGCCTAATGTTTTTCGTTGTTGAAGCATTGCGCGGCAAGCCGATTGACCGTCAAAAAGAGGGCTTGGTTCATTTTATCGGCTTTGCTTTATTAATGTTATTAATGCTTGTTGTGACATGGAATGATATTCAAAAGTTTTTCCTGTAATATTTCGTTGAAGAGAAGTAGAACGAATGATTCTATTTCTCTTCGCCTTATATAAATAACAATTAAATAAGAGGTGCAAGAAGATGAAACAAAGTATGTCTTTTATCCCAACGTTACGGGAAGTACCAGCAGATGCAGAAATTAAAAGCCATCAGCTCCTGCTGCGTGCAGGATTTATTCGTCAAAACGCAAGCGGAGTTTACAGTTATTTGCCGCTTGGTCAACGCGTGTTGCAAAAAATCGAAGCAATTATTCGCGAGGAAATGAATCGCGCCGGAGCGATTGAATTGTTAATGCCAGCTTTACAGCAAGCGGAACTATGGCAAGAGTCTGGTCGTTGGTATTCATATGGCCCAGAGCTAATGCGTCTTAAAGACCGTCATGATCGTGATTTTGCGCTTGGAGCGACTCATGAAGAAGTGATTACAGCGCTTGTACGAGATGAAGTGAAAACATATAAACGTCTGCCATTGACGTTGTATCAAATTCAAACGAAGTTTCGCGATGAAAAACGTCCTCGCTTTGGTTTGCTGCGCGGTCGCGAATTTATTATGAAGGATGCCTATTCCTTCCATACTTCTCAAGAAAGTTTAGATGAAGTATATAACAAAATGTTTGAAGCATACTCCAATGTATTCCGCCGTTGCGGCTTAAACTTCCGTGCGGTGATTGCCGATTCGGGAGCAATGGGCGGAAAAGATACACATGAATTCATGGTTCTCTCAGATGTTGGCGAAGATACAATTGCCTATTCTGATACATCCGATTATGCGGCAAACATCGAAATGGCACCGGTTATCACCACTTACGAAAAAAGCGATGAGCCGCTTCGTGAATTAGAAAAAGTGCATACACCAGAGCAAAAATCAATTGAAGAAGTGTCGTCGTTTTTAAATGTACCTCGAGAAAAATGCATTAAATCGCTGCTCTTTAAAGTAGATGAAAAGTACGTTCTTGTCTTGGTTCGCGGCGACCATGAAGTTAACGATGTAAAAGTGAAAAACTTATTTGAGGCGTCCGTCGTTGAGCTGGCTTCACCTGAGGAAACAAAACAAATCATGCAATGCTCTGTTGGCTCATTAGGACCGATTGGGGTAAGCGAGGAAGTAGAAGTCGTGGCAGATAAAGCTGTACAAGCTATTGTCAACGGTGTATGCGGTGCCAATGAAGAAGGATATCATTATATCGGTGTAAACCCTGAACGTGATTTTACCGTTTCTCAATATGCTGATTTGCGTTTTATTCAAGAAGGAGATCCTTCACCAGACGGGCAAGGAACGATTCGCTTTGCACGTGGTATCGAAGTAGGTCATGTCTTTAAGTTAGGTACTCGTTACAGTGAAGCGATGAACGCAACATATCTAGACGAAAATGGCCGCACGCAAACAATGATTATGGGCTGTTACGGTATCGGTGTATCCCGTACGATGGCGGCGATTGCCGAGCAATTTAGCGATGAAAACGGTCTTGTATGGCCAGTGGCTGTGGCGCCGTTCCATTTACATTTAATTTCCGTAAATCCAAAAATTGACGAACAGCGCCAACTAGCAGATGAACTGTATGAAAAACTGCAAAATGATGGCTATGAAGTGCTTTACGATGATCGTCAAGAGCGCCCAGGCGTAAAATTTGTTGACAGCGATCTTATCGGTATACCGGTCAGAATTACGGTTGGCAAACGGGCTGGCGAAGGTATTGTAGAAATTAAAGTTCGCCAAACAAGCGAAACAATGGAAGTTCACGTTTCTGAATTAAATGAGACCATCCAACGGCTTTTAGCAATCTAAGATATTAATGGATTTAAAGGAAGAAATAGGGCTGCATCCCTCAGGTAGAATTTCTACTTCTGGGACAGCCCTTCTGTTATCATAAATATATACATGAATGATCAGAGGGGAGAATGTAGCGACGTCATGTTAACAAACGAGCAAAAAGAACGATTTCAAGTGTTACTGCAGCAGCTTGAGTTGACGTCTGATGATTTCGTTCCATATTTTTCACAAGCCGGAATTCAAAAGCTTGTCATTGAAAAGGAACAAAAACGCTGGCATTTTTATTTTTTACTGCCGAAAATATTGCCTGCTAATCTATATCAGCTTTTTACGCAGCGATTGATTCACGCTTTTCGGCATATTGCCAACGTTAAGCATACGATTCAAACAATCGATTCTACGTTTACCGAAGCAGACATTCAACAATATTGGCCGATTTGTCTAGAAGAGATGCAGGGAATTTCATCGCCTCTTTTATCACTGCTTCATGAACAGCTTCCAAATTCAAAAGGGAACAAGCTATACGTATCAGCCCGAAATGATGCGGAAGCAATGGCGTTAAAACGCCGTTTTGCATCGGCCATTGCACAAGCCTATCAATCATTTGGTTTTCCGTATTTGCAGCTAGAAACAGAGGTGAAGCAATCACAAAGCGAGTATGAGCAATTTTTAGCGCAAAAACAACAGGAAGACCAAGAACGTGCCCTAGCAGCATTGACAGAAATGACGATGAAGAAAGAATCTTCTGCGGAAGTGGTCGTTGAAGCTCCAGCAGGGCCGCTTGTCATTGGCTATCCGATTAAAGATGAGGAAGAAATTCGCACCCTTGACAGCATTGTTGAAGAAGAACGTCGTGTTGTCGTACAAGGTTATGTGTTTGATGCCGAATTAAAAGAGCTGAAAAGCGGACGTTCATTATTGACTTTAAAAATAACGGACTATACGAATTCCATTCTTGTAAAAATGTTCTCACGCGACAAAGAAGATGCCGATTTAATGGCAAAAGTGAAAAAAGGAATGTGGGTAAAGGTAAGAGGTAGCGTCCAAAATGATACATTTGTTCGTGACCTTGTTTTAATCGCTAATGATGTAAACGAAATAAAGCCAAATGAACGCCAAGATACCGTTCCTGAAGGAGAAAAACGGGTGGAGCTTCACCTTCATACTCCAATGAGTCAAATGGATGCGGTCACATCGGTCAGCAAGCTGATTGAACAAGCGAAAAAATGGGGGCATCCAGCGATTGCTATTACGGATCACGCCGTTGTTCAATCGTTTCCAGAAGCATATAGTGCTGCAAAGAAAAATGGAATGAAAGTGATTTATGGATTAGAAGCAAATATTGTCGATGATGGAGTGCCAATCGCATATAACGAGGCACACCGTTTACTTGCAGATGATACATTTGTTGTTTTCGACGTTGAAACAACAGGGTTGTCTGCTGTTTATAATACCATTATCGAACTCGCAGCCGTGAAAGTGAAAAACGGGGAAATTATTGATCGCTTTACGTCGTTTGCCAATCCGCATCATCCGCTTTCGATTACAACTATTGAGTTGACCGGTATCACCGATGATATGCTGAAAGATGCACCAGATGTGGAGGAAGTATTACAAAAGTTTTATGAATGGATTGGCGACAGTGTACTTGTTGCTCATAACGCTACCTTTGATATCGGTTTCTTAAATGCAGGATTCAAAAAAATCGGGCTTGGCAAAGTGACAAATCCTGTCATTGATACGCTTGAACTGGCACGCTTTTTGTATCCAGAACTAAAGAATCATCGCTTAAATACGCTTTGTAAAAAATTTGATATTGAATTAACACAGCATCACCGCGCGATTTATGACGCAGAAGCAACAGGTTATTTATTGATTCGCATGCTGAAAGATGCGCACGAAAAAGGAATTTTTTATCATGATGAACTAAATAAAGCGACTAGCGAAGCAACAGCTTTTCAACGTTCACGTCCGTTTCATGTAACGTTGCTTGCTCAAAACGAAGTTGGATTGAAAAATTTATTTAAGTTAGTCTCGCTTTCGCATATTCAATATTTTTATCGTGTGCCTCGCATTCCGCGCTCTGTATTGCAACAACACCGCGAAGGCATATTAGTTGGTTCTGGTTGCGATAAAGGCGAAGTGTTTGACAATATGATTCAAAAGGCACCGGAAGAAGTAGAGGAAATCGCACAATTTTATGATTTCCTTGAAGTACATCCGCCAGAAGTGTATAAACCGTTAATTGAGATGGATTATGTCAAAGATGAACAAATGTTAAAAGAGATTATTCACAATATCGTTAAGCTCGGAGAAAAATTAAATATTCCAGTTGTCGCAACCGGAAACGTTCATTATTTAAATCCTGAAGATAAAATTTATCGAAAAATATTAATTAGTTCGCAAGCTGGAGCCAACCCATTAAACCGTCATGAATTGCCTGATGTATATTTCCGAACAACGAATGAAATGCTGGAGTGTTTTGCGTTTCTTGGTGAAGAAAAAGCAAAAGAAATTGTTGTCACAAATACACAAAAAATCGCTTCTTTAATCGATGACGTCAAACCGATTAAAGATGAACTTTACACGCCGCGAATCGAGGGAGCGGATGAAGAAATTCGCGAGATGAGCTATCGCCGGGCGAAAAGCATTTATGGCGACCCGCTTCCAGAAATCGTTGAACAGCGTCTGGAAAAAGAGTTAAAAAGCATCATCGGGCATGGATTTGCCGTTATTTATCTCATTTCCCATAAGCTTGTGAAAAAATCGCTTGATGACGGTTATCTTGTTGGTTCCCGTGGTTCAGTCGGTTCATCGTTTGTGGCAACAATGACGGAAATAACAGAAGTAAACCCATTGCCGCCGCATTATGTTTGTCCTAATTGCAAACACTCCGAATTTTTTAATGATGGTTCAGTTGGCTCTGGTTTTGACTTGCCGGATAAAGATTGTCCAAAGTGCGGCACGCGATATAATAAAGACGGTCATGATATTCCGTTTGAGACATTCCTTGGCTTTAAAGGAGATAAAGTTCCTGATATTGACTTAAACTTCTCCGGTGAGTATCAGCCGCGGGCACATAACTACACAAAAGTGTTATTCGGTGAAGATAATGTTTATCGTGCTGGAACAATCGGTACGGTGGCCGATAAAACCGCCTACGGATTTGTCAAAGCGTATGCAAACGAAAATAATCTTCAGCTTCGCGGTGCAGAAATTGATCGATTAGCGGCTGGGTGTACAGGAGTAAAAAGAACGACTGGTCAACATCCAGGTGGGATTATTGTTGTTCCTGATTATATGGATATTTATGATTTCACGCCGATTCAATACCCGGCAGACGATACAAGCTCAGAGTGGAGAACGACACATTTTGACTTCCATTCGATTCATGACAATTTGCTGAAGCTTGATATTCTCGGACACGATGATCCGACCGTTATTCGTATGCTTCAAGATTTAAGTGGAATTGACCCAAAAACAATTCCGACTGATGATCCGGAAGTCATGAAAATTTTTAGTGGAACCGAATCTCTCGGCGTTACTCCAGAACAAATTATGTGCAATGTTGGAACGTTAGGAATTCCGGAGTTCGGTACAAGATTTGTTAGACAAATGCTTGAGGATACAAAGCCGAAGACGTTTTCTGAACTTGTACAAATTTCTGGGTTGTCGCATGGAACGGATGTATGGTTAGGGAATGCACAAGAATTAATTCAAAACGGAATTTGTACATTGTCGGAAGTAATCGGCTGTCGTGACGATATCATGGTCTATTTAATTTATCGTGGTCTTGAGCCATCACTCGCCTTTAAAATTATGGAGTCAGTACGTAAAGGGAAAGGCTTAACTCCAGAATTTGAAGAAGAAATGCGGAAGCACGATGTACCTGAATGGTATATCGAATCATGCAAAAAAATTAAGTACATGTTCCCGAAAGCTCACGCGGCTGCTTATGTATTAATGGCAGTGAGAATTGCATACTTTAAAGTACACCATCCGCTTTTATACTATGCTTCTTACTTTACTGTGCGCGCAGAAGACTTCGATTTAGATGCCATGGTGAAAGGCTCAGCAGCGATTCGCAAGCGGATTGAGGAAATTAATGCAAAAGGGTTGGATGCATCACCGAAAGAGAAAAGCTTACTAACCGTATTAGAAATTGCTTTAGAAATGTGCGAGCGCGGCTTCTCATTTAAAAATATTGATCTTTATCGTTCCCAAGCAACAGAATTTGTCATCGACGGCAATTCGCTTATACCGCCGTTTAACGCGATTCCTGGGTTAGGAACGAACGTAGCATGGAATATTGTTCGCGCCCGCGAAGAAGGAGAGTTTTTATCAAAAGAAGACTTGCAGCAGCGCGGAAAAGTTTCAAAAACGTTAATCGAATATTTAGAGAGCCGCGGCTGCCTCGATTCGCTTCCGGATCATAACCAATTATCATTATTCTAGCGTTTTTCATTGCATTACTTTTACCAATATGTTATAGTTTTAGTGGTAATGGTTAAAGATAATCTGTAAGAAAAGAGTGGGGAAACCCACTCTTTCTGTTGTATTGGATTGATTGCATCGTCTCCCTGCTGTTTTTAGCAGGGGATTTTCGCATTATGCCATAAAGTTCAATTTTCTCTAGGTAGGAGGAACAGAATGAGCAAAAAAGTCACCGAAATCGTTGAAGAACTAGTGACGCCTATTCTTGAAGAAATGGAGCTCGAGTTAGTCGATATTGAATATGTAAAAGAGGGAAAAAACTGGTTTCTCCGAGTGTTTATTGATTCCGAAGACGGAATTGATATTGAACAGTGCGGAGTCGTTAGTGAAAAATTAAGTGAGAAGCTGGACGAAGTAGACCCTATTCCATATAACTATTTTCTTGAAGTGTCTTCGCCAGGGGCCGAGCGTCCATTGAAAAAGCGCGCTGATTTCGAACGAGCTGTCGGAAAAAATGTATATGTAAAAACATACGAACCGATTGAAGGAGAAAAAGAATTTGAAGGTGAGCTCACCGCCTTTGACGGCACAGTTGCGACGATTACTGTGAAGCAAAAGACACGTAAAAAAACGATCGAAATTCCTTATGAAAAAATCGCAAACGCCAGACTCGCGGTTGTGTTTTTCTAATGGGTAAACGTTTTTAAAGAGGGGGATTCACGTTTCATGAATACACAACTATTAGATGCCTTGACAATGATTGTAAAAGAAAAGGGCATTAGTCAAGAAGTGTTGGTAGAAGCGCTTGAGGCGGCGCTTGTCTCCGCTTATAAACGCAATTTTAATCAAGCGCAAAATGTTCGTGTTGATTTTAATGTGGAAACGGGGACCATTCGCGTTTTTGCCCGCAAAGAAGTTGTCGATGAAGTGTATGATTCGCGTTTAGAAATTTCTCTTGAAGAGGCGAGAAGAATCAATCCAAACTATCAAGTCGGAGATACTGTCGAGATTGAAGTAACGCCGAAAGATTTCGGGCGCATCGCTGTGCAAACAGCCAAACAGGTTGTAACACAACGTGTGCGCGAAGCAGAACGTGGCGTGATCTATGCGGAGTTTATTGACCGTGAAGAAGATATTATGACAGGCATTGTTCAACGTACGGACTCGAAGTTTATTTACGTAAGTTTAGGAAAAACGGAAGCGCTTCTACCTGTCAGCGAACAAATGCCGAACGAAACATATAAACCGCATGATCGTATTAAAGTATATATTACAAAAGTAGAAAAAACGACAAAAGGTCCACAAATTTTTGTTTCACGAACACATCCAGGGCTTTTAAAACGATTGTTTGAATTAGAAGTTCCGGAAATTTATGATGGCACAGTGGAGATAAAGTCGGTAGCCCGCGAAGCTGGCGACCGCTCAAAAATTTCTGTGCACTCCGATAATCCAGAAGTTGACCCAGTTGGCGCGTGTGTCGGACCAAAAGGTCAACGCGTTCAAGCGATTGTCAATGAATTAAAAGGAGAAAAAATTGATATCGTTCGTTGGTCCGCTGACCCTGTGGAATTTGTTGCAAATGCGTTAAGTCCAGCAAAAGTATTAGATGTGATCGTTAACGAAGAAGAGAAAGCAACAACGGTTATTGTTCCTGATTATCAATTATCACTAGCCATTGGAAAACGCGGACAAAATGCTCGTTTAGCGGCAAAATTGACGAACTGGAAAATTGACATCAAAAGTCAAACCGAAGCAGAAGAACTAGGAATTTATCCGCGTGAGCAATCCGCTTTGCTTGATTCTAAAGACGCACATATGAATAATGAAGATGAATACGACCCAACATTCGATTTGTCTGAAAATGAAATCGAGTGAGAGGTGAAAAAGAATGACGGTTCGTAAAAAAATACCTCTTCGTAAGTGTGTAGCAACCGGTGAAATGAAGCCGAAAAAAGAGCTCATTCGCATCGTTCGTTCCAAAGAAGGGGTCGTATCGATTGATCCGACTGGAAAAAAAGCGGGACGCGGTGCTTATTTGACGCTTGATAAAGATTGCATTTTACTTGCCAAAAAGAAAAATGTATTAGCGCATCATTTAAAGGCCGAAGTGGATGAATCAATCTATGATGAGCTGCTTCGCTTAGCAGAAAAGGAGAAGCAAACGGAGAATGAACAATAAACAGTGGGCATCCTTCTTAGGCTTAGCCAATCGAGCGCGTAAAGTTATTTCGGGTGAGGAACTGGTCGTCAAAGAAATTCGAAGCGGAAAGGCAAAGCTCGTTCTTCTTGCTGAAGATGCATCTGTCAATACAGCAAAAAAAATTCAAGATAAATGCTTATCTTATAATGTTCCGCTTCGAAAAGTAACGGATCGATATACACTTGGCCATGCCATCGGCAAAGATGCAAGAGTCGTTGTCGCCGTTACGGACGAAGGATTTGCGAAAAAATTAATGACGATGCTCGATGTATGATGGTAATGTCAAAAGTTGTATAAAAGCTTAGATATTACCGATTTCATGTGGGGGTGAATCTATGTCAAAAATACGTGTATATGAATACGCGAAAAAAAATAACGTTTCTAGCAAAGACATCATTCATAAATTAAAAGAAATGAATATTGAGGTTACAAATCATATGGCAACACTTGAACCGGAAATCGTAGAAAAACTTGATCGTTCATATCATAAAAAAGAAGAAAAACAAGAAGAGCATAAGGCGCCAAAAAAAGAAAAAGCGCCATTAAAACCAAAAGGATATATCGGTGATTTCGAAGATGACGACGAGGTAGTAAAAACGAAAGTTCCGATTAAAAAGGGCGGCAACAAAAGCCGTGAAGGCAAGAAACACGATGTCGAAAGCCAGCAAAAAGAAAAGAAAATTTTTAATAATAATAAGAAAAATAAAAACAAAAATAAACATAAGCAAAAGATAAATCAGCCTATCGTGCAGGAAGTCGAAAAGAAAAAAGAAAAAGAGCTTCCTAAGAAAATTACGTTTGAAGGCTCTTTAACGGTTGCGGAACTTGCGAAAAAGCTTGGCAAAGAACCGTCTGAAATTATTAAGAAGCTGTTTATGCTCGGCGTTATGGCGACGATTAACCAAGACTTAGATAAAGACGCGATTGAATTAATTTGTGCTGACTATGGCGTTGAAGTTGAAGAAAAAGTTATCATTGATGAAACAGAATTTGAAGCATATGAAATCGTTGATAATCCAGAAGATTTGGTAGAACGTCCTCCGGTTGTTACCATTATGGGACACGTTGACCACGGAAAAACAACGCTTTTAGACTCCATCCGCAACTCAAAAGTGACGGAAGGAGAAGCAGGCGGTATTACACAACATATCGGTGCATACCAAGTCGTTGTAAACGATAAGAAAATTACATTCCTTGATACACCAGGACATGAAGCTTTTACAACCATGCGTGCCCGCGGTGCGCAAGTAACAGATATCGTTGTTCTTGTTGTCGCAGCGGATGATGGCGTCATGCCGCAAACAGTCGAAGCCATTAACCATGCGAAAGCAGCGAATGTGCCAATTATTGTTGCTGTTAACAAAATTGATAAACCGACAGCAAATCCTGATCGCGTCATGCAAGAACTAATGGAATATAATCTTGTGCCGGAAGAATGGGGCGGAGACACGATTTTCTGCAAACTGTCGGCAAAAACCGGCGAAGGAATTGACCATTTGTTAGAAATGATTCTTCTTGTCAGCGAAATGGAAGAACTTAAAGCAAATCCAAATCGCCGTGCAACAGGTACAGTAATCGAGGCAAAACTAGATAAAGGCCGCGGTCCTGTAGCCACATTGCTTGTACAAGCAGGTACATTGCGTGTTGGTGATCCAATTGTAGTGGGTAACACTTATGGACGCGTGCGTGCAATGGTGAATGATTCAGGGCGCCGTATCAAAGAAGCTAGTCCATCCACTCCAGTTGAGATTACAGGTCTGAACGATGTGCCACAAGCCGGCGACCGTTTCATGGTATTTGAAGATGAGAAAAAAGCCCGTCAAATCGGTGAAGCGCGAGCACAAAAACAATTGCTTGAACAGCGCAGCGTGAAAACTCGCGTCAGCCTTGACGATTTATTCGAACAAATTAAACAAGGTGAAATGAAAGAGCTTAACATCATCGTAAAAGCGGATGTTCAAGGTTCTGTTGAAGCTCTTGCAGCAGCACTGCAAAAAATTGATGTTGAAGGTGTCCGAGTAAAAATTATTCATGCCGGAGTAGGAGCGATTACAGAATCCGATATCATTTTGGCAACTGCTTCCAACGCGATTGTCATCGGCTTTAACGTTCGTCCAGATGCGAATGCGAAGCGTGTTGCGGAAACAGAAAAAGTGGACATTCGCCTTCACCGCATCATTTATAAAGTTATTGAGGAAATTGAGGCGGCGATGAAAGGAATGCTTGATCCAGAGTATGAAGAAAAAGTTATTGGTCAAGCGGAAGTTCGTCAAACATTTAAAGTATCTAAAGTCGGAACCATTGCTGGTTGTTATGTCACAGATGGAAAAATTACGCGTGACAGCAAAGTCCGCCTCATCCGTCAAGGCGTTGTTGTTTATGAAGGTGAAATTGACACGCTCAAACGCTTCAAAGACGATGTGAAAGAAGTGGCTCAAGGTTACGAATGCGGTGTTACAATTAAAAACTTCAATGACATTAAAGAAGGCGATGTCATCGAAGCCTATGTAATGGAAGAAGTAAAACGAGTATGATTGGCTATGTCGAGTGTGAGTGCCTCATTTATGACGCACAATCGCTAAAAGAAAAGAGAGCCGTGTTACAACGCGTTGTCACACGGCTCAAACAAAAATATAATGTATCAGTAGCCGAAATCGATCATCAAGATGTTTGGCAGCGCACGAAGCTTGGAATGGTAGCTATTTCGTCAAACCGAATCACAACGGAACGTGAATTGCAGCGGGCGCTTGAGATGATCGATTCGTTTCCTGAAATAGAACGGACGGTTACAACATTTGAGTGGTTTTAATCGAGGTGATGAAAATGCGTTTGCGAGCTGCTCGTGTTGGCGAACAAATGAAAAAGGAATTAAGCGATATTATTAATCGTAAACTGAAAGACCCACGCATCGGTTTTGTGACCGTTACCGATGTACGTGTCACAGGAGATTTGCAGCAAGCTAAAGTATATATCTCTGTCTTAGGTGACGAGGAACAACGGCAAAACACATTAAAGGGTTTAGCAAAAGCAAAGGGGTTTATCCGTTCAGAAATTGGTCAACGCATTCGCCTTCGAAAAACACCGGAGATTTATTTTGAAATTGACGAATCGATTGACTATGGTAACCGCATTGAATCCTTAATTAAACAAATTTCAGAGGAAGAACAACATAAAAGTGAGGAATGATGAGTAGCTTTAAGGGTCTGTTTCCCCGACGATTACAATATATAAGGGTGCTCTTTCTAATTTACCCGTATATTGTAATTGAGAAGGGACAGACCTTTTGTTTTTAAGGGAATATACATAATAAAGGGGGGTTTTTGTTATGGACGGAATCCTTTTGTTACATAAACCAGCCGGAGTAACATCACATGATTGCGTCTTAAAAGTGCGCAAAATGTTAAAAATAAAAAAAGTAGGCCATACGGGAACTCTCGACCCAGATGTATCTGGTGTTTTGCCGATTTGTATCGGGAAAGCGACAAAAATCGTTGAGTTGTTAACAGGAGCAAATAAAACCTATGAAGGAGAAGTAACGTTAGGCTTCTCAACAACAACAGAAGATGCTTCCGGTGAAATTGTCGAAGAAAGAAAAGTGGACCGACCGATTCAGCGAAACGAAATTGAGAGGGTGTTTCAACAATTAACAGGGGAAATTGAACAAACGCCGCCAATGTACTCGGCTGTAAAGGTAAATGGAAAAAAGTTGTACGAATATGCCCGTGCTGGTATCGAAGTTCAAAGGCCGACTCGTATTGTAACGATTCATGAATTGACATTACTTGATAATAGAGAAATATTTGCAGGGGAAACCGTTTCATTTCGCTTTCGGGTTACATGCAGTAAAGGCACATATGTACGAACGTTAGCTGTCACCATTGGAGAAATGTTAGGCTTCCCTGCGCATATGTCTCATTTAATTCGGACGGCATCTGGTCCATTTACGCTGGATCGATGCTTAACTTTTGAAGAAATAGAAGAAAAGCTTAAGAATAATGAATTAGCAACGATTTTAGTGCCAATTGAACAAGCACTTTTCCATTTGCCGAAATATCAAATTAATGGTAAAGTAGCAGAGAAAGTAAAAAATGGAGCATTATTGCCGGCACCAAATGAATTAAAAGATGTGAATGACCCTATGTTAGTCGTAAACGAAGAAAATAAAGCATTGGCTTTATATATAAAGCATCCGGAAAAACCGCATCTCATCAAGCCGTTAAAAGTATTGGGATGATTAAAAGCGGCAATAGGCAGAAGGTGAATATGCTATGAAAACATTATTTATCTCTCATCCTCATCATATGAATAAAAACGAATTCCCACCAACGGTCACGGCGCTTGGATATTTTGATGGCGTTCATCTAGGCCACCAGCAAGTAATCAAAACAGCAAAACAAATTGCTGATGAAAAAGGTTATAAAAGCGCAGTCATGACGTTCGACCCGCACCCATCCGTCGTATTAGGCCGAAAAGAAAAACACGTTCATTTTATTACGCCGTTGAAAGAAAAGGAGCGGCTAATTGCCGAGCTCGGAATTGATTACTTATATGTAGTTGAATTTACACCACAGTTTGCCGAATTGCTTCCACAGCAGTTTGTTGACCAATATATTATTGATTTTCATGTCAAACACGTTGTTGCAGGTTTCGATTTTACGTACGGACGTCTTGGCAAAGGAACGATGGAGACATTGCCGTTTCATTCGCGCGGACAGTTCTCGCAAACCGTTGTGCCAAAATTAAGTTTTCAAGAGGAGAAAATTAGTTCCACCTATATACGACAATTGCTGAAAAATGGGGACGTTGATCAGCTTCCTAGCTTGCTTGGCCGCTTTTATGAAATAAAAGGGATTGTTATTGATGGAGAAAAGCGGGGAAGAACAATTGGCTTTCCAACGGCAAATATCGAACCAATCGATGATTATCTATTACCTGCACTTGGAGTATATGTAGTAAAAATTCAAATAGACGGTCAGACGTATGAAGGAGTATGCAACATTGGTTATAAACCGACATTTCATCAAACACAAGCGGATCGGCCAAATATTGAAGTGCATATTTTTGATTTTACAAAGGAGATATACGGAGAAACGGTTACTCTTGAGTGGCATAAACGGCTAAGAAGTGAAAAAAAGTTTGCAAAGATTGATGAATTAATTGCACAAATTCAACTTGATAAAGAAGCAGCTCGAAACTATTTTCGAAATCTCGATGAAAAGACTTGCATTTTAGCACAAAAAGATGTATTCTAATAAACGTATGCAAAATAACCATTGCTTGGCAAGTCGAGTCACCGACGCTTGCTCGGTAATTGGGGTTTAATCATGAGGAGGTGAAAAAGGATGGCACTTACACAAGAGCGTAAAAATGAAATTATTAACGCTTTCAAAATTCACGAAAATGACACTGGTTCTCCAGAAGTTCAAATTGCTATCCTTACAGAGCAAATTAACAACTTAAACGAACATTTACGTGTTCACAAGAAAGATCATCATTCACGTCGTGGATTATTGAAAATGGTTGGTAAGCGCCGTAACTTACTAACTTATTTGCGCAACAAAGATATTACGCGCTATCGTGAATTAATTAACAAACTTGGATTACGTCGTTAATGTTAGTAGAAAAAGCGGGAGCATTCCCGCTTTTTTGCTAGTTTAAATAAAGAATTTCTAGAAAATGCTCTGCATTTATATATACAATAATTATTGATATGTTCTCATTGATTCGTTCATACTAGAAATAAAGGGAGCCTCATTAGAGGAGATTGGGGCCTCTCTCCTACACTAGACACCTCTAGTGTTTGTGATCTCGGAGATTTATGCATAACGAAATTTGTTTATTTTTCATTTGTACATAGAGAGGAGTACTCATTTATATGGAGCAAGAGAAACATGTCTTTTCCATAGATTGGGCAGGACGGACGCTCACTGCAGAAATTGGCCAATTGGCCAAACAAGCTAATGGCGCTGTCTTAGTTCGCTATGGTGATACAGTTGTTTTAAGTACAGCAACAGCATCGAAAGAAGCAAAAAGTGTCGATTTCTTCCCATTAACCGTCAACTATGAGGAACGTTTATATGCGGTTGGCAAAATTCCAGGCGGTTTTATTAAACGTGAAGGCCGACCGAGTGAAAAGGCCATTTTGGCGAGCCGTCTTATCGACCGTCCAATTCGTCCGTTATTTGCTGAAGGATTTCGTAATGAAGTGCAAATTGTGTCAATGGTCATGAGCGTCGATCAAGATTGTTCTCCAGAAATGGCTGCGATGTTCGGCTCATCATTGGCGTTAACGATTTCTGATATTCCGTTTGAAGGACCGATTGCTGGTGTAACGGTTGGACGCGTTGACGGTCAATTTGTGATTAATCCGTCAGTTGCACAAATGGAAAAAAGCGATATTCATCTTGTTGTCGCGGGAACAAAAGATGCAATTAACATGGTTGAGGCTGGCGCGGACGAGGTGCCGGAAGAAATAATGCTTGAAGCGATTATGTTCGGGCATGAGGAGATTAAACGTCTGATTGCGTTCCAAGAGGAAATTGCTGCGAAAGTCGGAAAAGAAAAGATGGAAGTTCAGCTTTATGAACTTGACCCTCAGCTAGAGGCGGAAATTCGCCAAATGGCTGAAGCCGATATTAAACGTGCGGTTCAAGTTCCTGAAAAGCTGGCTCGTGAGGCAGCGATTGATGAAGTAAAAGCAGCTGTTGTGGCGAAATACGAAGAACAAGAAGCGGATGAAGAAACGCTCAAACAAGTAAATGAGATATTACATAAATTAGTGAAAGAAGAAGTTCGCCGCCTTATTACAGAAGAAAAAGTGCGTCCAGACGGTCGAAGAATTGATGAAATTCGTCCGCTATCTTCTGAAGTCGGTTTATTGCCGCGCACACATGGTTCAGGTCTGTTTACGCGCGGGCAAACGCAAGCGCTCAGCGTTTGTACATTAGGGGCCCTTGGTGATGTTCAAATTTTGGACGGGCTTGGTATCGAAGAAACAAAACGCTTTATGCATCACTATAACTTCCCGCCATTTTCTGTTGGTGAGACAGGAGCTATGCGCGGACCTGGACGTCGGGAAATTGGACATGGTGCGCTTGGTGAGCGGGCATTAGAACCAGTGATTCCATCTGAGAAGGAATTTCCTTATACGATTCGTCTCGTTTCTGAAGTGCTAGAATCGAACGGTTCAACTTCACAAGCAAGTATTTGTGCAAGCACATTAGCGATGATGGATGCAGGTGTTCCGATTAAAGCGCCAGTAGCGGGAATCGCGATGGGGCTTATCAAAAACGGTGAGCATTATACCATTCTTACGGACATTCAAGGAATGGAAGACCATCTTGGCGATATGGACTTTAAAGTAGCTGGTACGGCAAAAGGTGTAACAGCATTGCAAATGGATATTAAAATTAAAGGCCTATCGCGTGAAATTCTCGAAGAGGCTTTACAGCAAGCGAAAAAAGGCCGTTTGGAAATCCTTGAGCATATGATGCAAACCATTAGTGAGCCGCGCAAAGAGCTTTCAAAATATGCTCCGAAAATTTTAACGATGCAAATCAACCCAGATAAGATTCGCGAAGTCATTGGGCCAAGCGGTAAGCAAATTAACAAAATTATCGAAGAAACCGGCGTCAAAATTGATATCGAACAAGATGGTACAATTTTTATTTCTTCTGTCAATGAAGAGATGAACCGCAAAGCGAAAAAGATTATTGAAGACATTGTTCGCGAAGTTGAAGTAGGACAAATTTACTTAGGAAAAGTAAAACGCATTGAAAAATTTGGTGCATTCGTCGAATTGTTTAACGGTAAAGACGGTCTTGTCCATATTTCTGAATTGGCTGAAGAACGCATTGGCAAAGTAGAAGATGTTGTAGCGATCGGAGACGAAATTTTAGTAAAAGTGATGGAAATCGATAAACAAGGCCGAGTTAATCTTTCCCGTAAAGCAGTATTACGTGAGCAAAAAGAAAATCAAAAATCGTAACTTTGAGGAGCCTTGGGATTTCCCATGGCTTCTTTATCGTTGACTAAAAGAAAAATAATATACTCCTCTCGTTCTACCTTGTCCTTCCTTTACATATTTCTAGTAAAAAAGGAGGGACATTGTGTGAAAATAAAATATATTCGTCCTTTTTCGTTAGCAATCATGTTATTGGTTATATTCATCATCTTTCAAAATCCTTGGATCGATCAATACGTTCATCATTTGCAGAATACAAGTGTAGAAACAGCCAAACCAAAAGATAAACTTTATCTTGAAATTGAAGAAAAAGCAAAAAAGTATGAAATTTCTGCTCAAGATGCGAAAATTGATAGAGTTTGGAAAGCGATTCCAGGATATAACGGTTTAAAGGTGGATGTCGATGCTTCTTATAAAAACATGAAAAAATTAGGAGCATTCAACGAGCAGATGCTTGTATATAAACAAATCCCCCCAAAAATTCATTTGGCTGATTTGCCGCCTGAAGCGATTTATCGCGGCCATCCAGAAAAGCCAATGGTTGCTTTTTTAATTAATGTTGCTTGGGGAAACGAGCATATTCCGAAAATGCTTGCCACATTAAAGAAGCATGATATAAAGGCAACATTTTTCTTAGAGGGACGTTGGGTTAAAAACAACCCAGATATGGCAAAAATGATTGTTGATGCAGGTCATGAAGTTGGCAATCATTCATACAGCCATCCTGACTTAAAGACGATGAGCAATCAAGCGATTCATGACCAGCTTATCAAAACGAATGAAGTCATTGAAGCGACAACTGGAGTGAAATGTAAATGGTTTGCTCCACCAAGCGGCAGCTATCGTGATGATGTCGTAAAAATTGCTCATAAATTGCAAATGGGAACCATTATGTGGAGCGTTGATACAATTGATTGGCAAAAACCTTCACCATCTGTTATAGTTGAACGAGTAATGTCTAAGATTCATCCAGGTGCGATGGTGTTAATGCACCCAACAGCATCTACTGCACAAGCACTAGATTCGCTTATTGTCTTAATTAAAAAGAAAGAATATAACATTTCTAATGTGTCTACATTATTAGACGAAGAAAGAATTGTAAGAAAATAGGAGGAACGCGGCATTGATTAAAAAGTATACGTGTCAGAATGGAGTAAGAATTGTTCTCGAACAAATTCCAACAATGCGTTCAGTTGCCATTGGTGTATGGATAGGAACGGGATCACGTAATGAAAATGAGCAAAATAATGGGATTTCTCATTTTTTAGAACATATGTTTTTTAAAGGAACAAAAACGCGCAGTGCCCGGGAAATTGCTGAGGCGTTTGACAGCATCGGCGGACAAGTGAACGCCTTTACATCAAAAGAGTATACATGCTACTATGCGAAAGTATTAGATGAACACGCAGGTTTCGCTTTAGAAATGCTGGCGGATATGTTCTTTAACTCCACATTTGTTGAAGAAGAATTAAAGAAGGAGAAAAATGTTGTATTAGAAGAAATTAAAATGTACGAAGATACTCCCGACGATATTGTTCACGATTTGTTAAGCAAAGCTTGTTATGCGAACCATCCGCTTGGCTATCCGATTTTAGGGACGGAGCAAACATTAAATACATTTACAGGCGATACGCTGCGTGAATATATGGCGGAAAATTACACGCCGGATAAGGTCGTCATTTCTGTGGCTGGAAATGTAGAAGAAGGCTTTATTGACGAAATTGAAAAATATTTCGGCTCGTTCGAAGCAAAACAAAATTCTCGTCAGATGGCTGCACCCGTTTTTCAACCACAAAAACTGGCTCGGAAAAAAGAAACAGAGCAAGCTCATTTATGCATCGGCTTTAACGGCTTGCCTGTCGGGCATAAAGATATTTATAGCTTAATTATACTCAATAATATTTTAGGTGGTAGCATGAGCAGCCGTTTATTCCAGGAAGTGCGTGAGCAGCGCGGCCTAGCTTATTCTATCTTTTCTTATCATTCTTCTTATCAAGACGGGGGATTGTTGACGATTTACGGCGGTACGGGCAGCAACCAGCTAGATTTATTATTCGAAACGATTCAAGAGACAGTGCAAAAGCTGAAAGAAGACGGTATTACATCGAAAGAACTGCAAAATAGCAAAGAACAGATGAAAGGCAGCTTAATGCTCAGCCTTGAAAGCACAAACAGCCGCATGAGCCGCAATGGAAAAAATGAACTTTTATTAGGTCGTCATCGTTCGCTCGACGAAGTAATTGAATGCATTAATAACGTCACTGAAGACAGTGTCAATAACCTAGCAAAACAAATTTTCAGCGAAGATTTTGCTTTAGCGCTTATTAGTCCGACTGGCGAACTTCCGAAAGCGCTTCGTTCATAGCAAAAATGCCTGCAAGGAGGAACTTGCAGGCATTTTTTTTTCATGTGTCTCTTACAATGGTAGAAAGGAGACAAAGGGGGAATTTTGATGAGACTTAGCGAGCTAAGCGGAAAAGAAATCGTCGATGTGAAACGTGCGGAACGGCTAGGTGTATTAGGGAATACGGATTTGGAAATCAATGAACAGACCGGCCAAATTCAAGCTCTTCTAATACCAACAGTAAAATGGTTCGGTTTTCGCAAGGAAGGAAATGAGATACGTGTACCATGGAAATACATTAAAAAAATCGGGACTGATATGATCATTATTGACTTTCCAGAAGAATAAGAACAATTTCAGCAAAACTGCTTGGGAGTACTCAAGCAGTTTTTTATTTTTTATTACATTCACCTATTTCTTTTACTTTTCATAAGATGTGAGAGAAAATGAAGCTCTTTAGGCAAAAATCTAGTTTCAAATAAGAAGGTGAGTCATAAATGCTGACGGGAATGCACGTTGCTATAATAGGCGGAGATGCCAGACAGTTGGAAGTCATTCGCAAATTAACAGAGCTTGACGCTAAGTTGTCTTTAATAGGCTTCGATCAATTAGATCACGGGTTTACAGGTGCGACAAAAGTTCAAATCGATGAGGTCGATTTTTCTGAGTTAGATGCCATTATTTTACCGGTTCCCGGTACAAATCTCGAAGGGCAAGTTGAAACAGTTTTCTCCAATGAAAAAGTATTTTTAACAGAAGAGATGCTGTTAAAAACACCGAAACATTGCACGGTTTACTCTGGAATAAGCAACCGTTACCTTGAACAGGTAATGAAAGCTGCAAACCGAAAACATGTGCAGCTATTTGAACGCGATGATGTAGCGATTTACAATTCGATTCCAACTGTTGAAGGAACGATTATGATCGTGATTCAGCATACCGATTTTACGATTCACGGTTCTCGCGTCGCTGTTTTAGGTTTAGGAAGAGTTGGGATGAGCGTCGCGCGTGCGTTTGCTGCTTTAGGGGCGAAAGTAAAAGTGGGAGCGCGTCGCTCAGAGCATATCGCCCGCATAGCCGAAATGGGATTACACCCTTTTCATCTTAATGACTTAGAAAAAGAAGTAACAGATATCGATATATGTATTAATACGATTCCTCACATGATTGTTACGGCCAGCGTTATTTCGAAAATGCCGGCTCACACGTTAATCGTTGATCTTGCTTCTAAGCCGGGAGGCACCGATTTTCGCTATGCCGAAAAGAGAGGCATTAAAGCATTGCTCGCTCCCGGACTGCCGGGAATCGTTGCGCCAAAAACGGCGGGACAAATTGTTGCCAATGTGTTAGCACAGTTGCTTTCAGAAGATTTAAAAATGCGAAAGGAGAATGATTGATGAGTTTACAAGGAAAGCGAATCGGCTTTGGCTTAACAGGCTCTCACTGCACATATGATGAAGTAATGCCGGAAATTGAAAAATTAGTGAAAGAAGGAGCGGAAGTTTTACCGATCGTTACGTATACAGTGCAAACGACAAATACCCGTTTTGGAGACGGGGAAGATTGGGTGAAAAAATTAGAAGAAATAACAGGGAATAAAGTCATTGATACGATCGTTAAGGCAGAACCGCTCGGGCCGAAAATCCCGCTTGACTGCATGGTCATTGCTCCCTTGACAGGCAATTCGATGAGCAAGCTTGCTAATGCAATGACTGACTCGCCAGTACTAATGGCCGCAAAGGCAACGATGCGCGGTCACCGGCCGGTCGTTGTTGGCATTTCAACCAATGACGCACTAGGTTTAAATGGCGTCAATTTAATGCGTTTAATGGCCGCGAAAAATATTTATTTCATTCCGTTCGGTCAAGATGCACCACAAACAAAGCCGAATTCCATGGTCGCTAGAATGTCCCTCTTACGTGATACGGTCCTTGCCGCTCTTGAAGGAAAACAACTCCAACCTGTGATCATAGAAAAATTTCGTGACAGCGAAATTTAATAAATAAGCATTCGGAGAGAAAATTTATGCAATGAGTAAAATTTTTCTCTCCTTTATAGACGAATGTGCTAAAATAAATGGTATTAAAAATGCTATGAATATGATATTGATCTTAGAGCGGAAGGAGAAATCGTCATGGAACAAAAAGGATTGCATGTTGCGGTTGTCGGAGCAACAGGTGCGGTTGGTCAACAAATGATTCAAACATTAGAAAACAGAAATTTCCCAATTGCCAAATTAACGCTATTATCGTCTGAGCGCTCAGCTGGGAAAAAAGTTGTTTTTCGAGGAGAAGAAATTGAAGTACAAGTAGCAAAGCCAGAAAGTTTTGAAGGTGTGGATATCGCCTTATTTAGTGCAGGAGGCTCTGTTTCAAAAGAATTAGCTCCGGAAGCAGTCAAACGGGGTGCCATCGTTGTTGATAATACGAGCGCTTTCCGTATGGATGAAAATGTCCCGCTTGTCGTACCGGAAGTAAATGAAGAAGATTTAAAATGGCATAACGGGATTATCGCTAATCCAAACTGCTCAACCATTCAAATGGTTGTTGCGCTTGAACCGATTCGCAAGGCATTCGGCTTGAAAAAAGTGATTGTTTCCACCTATCAAGCTGTATCTGGTGCGGGAGCACAAGCGATTGAAGAGCTTAAATCACAATCACAAGCTGTCCTTGAAGGGAAAGAGTTTACACCGGAAATTTTACCGGTTAAATCTGATAAAAAACATTATCAAATTGCGTTTAATGCGATTCCGCAAATTGATAAATTTCAAGAGAACGGCTTTACATTTGAAGAAATGAAAATGATTAATGAAACAAAGAAAATTATGCATATGCCAGAGTTGGAAGTAGCGGCAACGTGCGTGCGAATTCCAGTGATCACAGGGCATTCTGAGTCCGTATATATCGAAGTCGAAAAAGCAGGTGTAACCGTTGAAGATGTAAAAAGTATATTGAAAGATGCTCCTGGCGTTGTCTTGCAAGATGAGCCAGCTGAGCAGCTTTATCCAATGCCTGCTGACTGCGTTGGCAAAAATGACGTATTCGTTGGCCGCATTCGTAAAGATTTAGACCGTGATAATGGATTCCATTTATGGATTGTATCTGATAACTTATTAAAAGGAGCGGCATGGAACTCTGTACAAATTGCTGAAAGTTTGCTTAAATTAGGTCTTGTGAAGGCATAAAATCGAAAAGTATCAAGTTTTCTTCAACTATTAATCGGGGTGTTACAATGAAAATCATTGTTCAAAAGTTTGGCGGTACATCGGTCCGTGATGAACACGGACGAGAATTGGCACGCAAGCATATTATGCGAGCGTTAGATGAAGGTTATAAAGTCGTTGTTGTTGTTTCTGCGATGGGAAGAAAAGGAGAACCGTATGCAACAGATACGCTTTTAAGCCTAATTGGTGGCAGTCACTCTCATGTTAGCAAGCGCGAGCAAGATATGCTTATGGCTTGCGGTGAAATTATTTCAAGCGTTGTTTTCAGCAATATGCTGAACATGCACGGAATTAAAGCAACGGCATTAACTGGTGCGCAAGCTGGCTTTCGTACCAATGCCGATCATACAAATGCGAAAATTATTGAAATGCACTGCGACCGTTTGTTAAAAACGTTAGAGAAATATGAAGTGGTTGTTGTTGCCGGCTTCCAGGGAGCAACAAAAGACGGAGATGTTACAACGATTGGTCGCGGTGGCAGTGATACGTCAGCAGCTGCACTCGGGGCGGCATTAGGTGCCGAGTGGATCGATATTTTTACCGATGTAGAAGGAGTTATGACGGCGGACCCACGTATTGTCGAAAACGCGCGTCCGCTTGATGTCGTGACGTATACAGAAATTTGCAATATGGCGTATCAAGGGGCAAAAGTAATTCATCCGCGCGCTGTGGAAATCGCGATGCAGGCAAAAGTTCCGATTCGTATAAGGTCAACGTATTCCGATGCTCCAGGAACGCTTGTCACTTCGCTTGTAAAAGGGAATAAAGGAAGTGATGTAAAGGAGCGTCTAGTAACAGGAATTGCCCATGTGTCCAATATTACGCAAATTAAAGTGTATGCGAAAGAAGGACACTATGAATTGCAGTCTGAAGTGTTTAAAGCGATGGCAAATGAAGGAATTAGTGTAGACTTTATTAACATCTCTCCAAACGGTGTGGTATATACGGTTGCTGGAGAGATGACAGAGCGCGCTGTTGCGGCATTGCGGAACATCGGCTATGAGCCTGTTGTAACAAAAGGATGCGCGAAAGTGTCTACTGTCGGTGCGGGAATTGCCGGAGTTCCTGGGGTTACAGCTAAAATCGTAACCGCTCTTTCAGAACAAGGCGTTCAAATTTTGCAGTCGGCTGACAGCCATACAACGATTTGGGTGCTTGTCAAAGAAGAAGATTTAAAGAAAGCTGTGAATGCATTGCACGAAGCTTTCCATCTCTCCAAAGAACCGCAGGAAGTAGAGAAATATAACTACGAATGAGGAGTGAAAGCGTTGATTCAATTCGGTAAAGTTGTCACAGCGATGGTGACGCCATTTGATAGTAAAGGAAATATCGATTTTGCCAAAACAACACAACTTGTCAATTACTTAATCGACAACGGGACAGATTCTCTCGTTGTCGCAGGGACGACAGGTGAATCCCCAACATTAACTACGGAAGAAAAAGTCGCGTTATTCCGTCATGTTGTTTCTGTTGTCAATGGCAGAGTTCCAGTCATTGCTGGAACAGGGAGCAACAATACGCATGCTTCCATTGATTTAACAAAAAGAGCGGAAGAAGCGGGCGTTGATGCGGTGATGCTTGTAGTTCCTTACTATAACAAGCCGAATCAAGAAGGACTTTACCAGCATTTTAAGGCGATCGCTGAAAGTACTTCTCTTCCAGTTATGCTATACAATATTCCAGGACGTTCGGTTGTGAATATGGCTGTTGATACAATTGTTCGCCTGTCAAAAATTCCAAATGTTGTTGCTGTAAAAGATGCAAGCGGCAATTTAGATGCAATGACAGAAATTATTGCTAATACAGATGAGGATTTTATGTTATATAGCGGCGATGACGGATTAACGCTTCCGGTGATGGCAATTGGCGGTCACGGTATTGTATCCGTTGCCTCTCATATTATTGGCAATGAAATGCAGGAAATGATTGCTGCATTTGAAAACGGCGATCGCATAAAGGCAGCGAAGCTTCATCAAAAGTTGCTGCCAATCATGAAAGGGCTCTTTGCTGCGCCAAGCCCAGTGCCTGTAAAAACAGCGTTGCAAATGAAAGGACTGGATGTTGGCTCCGTGCGCTTACCGCTTGTTCCATTGACAGAGCAGGAGCGAGTGCAGCTTGCTAACCTTTTAAATACTTTATAATTTGATCTTGTTAAGGGTCAGATTTCCTCGAATGACAATGTTGAACAATTTTTTCTATTGTCGCCCGAGGGAGCTGGCCCTTTGTTTTTTGACATCATGCAAACTTTTGCTGATTGAATGTATGTTCAACAAATTATCTTGTGTTCCAAATCTTGCATCAGTTATAATAAACTCAAGTGACTTTGAGCGGGTTAGTATCTTCATAGGAGGACGTAGCATTGAGTACAAAATATGCAGAAAAAATAAGAGTGTTTTCCCTTGGAGGAGTTGGGGAAATCGGAAAAAATATGTATGTCGTTGAGGTTGATGACGACATTTTTGTCATTGATGCAGGAATTATGTTTCCGGAAGATGAAATGTTGGGAATTGATATGGTCATTCCTGACATCTCTTATCTTGTGGAACGTCAAGAGCGAATTAAAGGTATATTTCTTACGCACGGTCATGAAGAGCATATCGGAGCGATTGCTTATGTTTTGCGGAAAATCAATGTTCCGGTCTATGCAACAAAACTAACGCTTGCATTAGTCGAAGAAAGGTTGAAAGAGCATGGCGTTACAGTACGTGCGAAATTACATGAAGTTCATTCTGATTCCGTAGTGACTTTTGAAAAAGCGAAAATGACGTTTTTCCGGACGATTCACAGCATTCCTGACTCCATCGGAATCAGCATTCATACGTCACAAGGAGCGATTGTTTATACGGGTGACTTTAAATTTGACCAAACGCCATACGGTATGAACCGGGTCGATTTAGGAAAAATGGCGCAAATCGGCGCTCAAGGCGTATTATGTTTACTTTCAGACAGTACGAATGCGGAAAGACCTGGATACACCGGGTCAGATTCCATTGTTGCTCAAGAGATTGCTGACGTTGTTTATGATGCCCGCGGCAGAGTGATTGTCGCGTGCTATGCATCCAATATTACGAGAATCCAACAAGTATTAAATGCGGCAAAAAAACATAGACGAAAAGTTGCTATTACTGGCCGCAGCATGCATAAAGTGATGGATATTGCCCTTCGGCTTGGTTATTTGCAAATACCTGATAAGCTTGTGATTCCGATTAACGATATTCATCAATATGAAGATAAAGAACTCGTTATATTGACAACAGGCGGCCATGGAGAGCCGATGGGAGTGTTAGCGCGTATGGCGAAGCAAGCACATAAACAAGTTAATATTAAGGAAGGCGATACGGTTATTATTGCTGCTTCGCCGATGCCTGGAAATGAGCTCACTATTTCTAGAACCATCGACGCCTTGTATCGCGCCGGTGCGAATGTCATTTACGGACAGCGGAATGTACATGTTTCGGGACATGGAAGTCAAGAAGAACTAAAATTAATGCTCAATTTAATGAAACCAAAATATTTTATTCCTGTTCATGGTGAATACCGTATGCAAAAAGCGCATGCGAAGCTAGCAAAAGCGGTTGGAATCGCTGAGGACCAAACATTTTTAATTGATAAGGGAGATGTCATCGAGTTTCGCAATGGTCAAGCGCGTTATGGTGGAAAAGTGCCATGCGGCAATATTCTCATCGATGGGTTAGGAATCGGTGATGTTGGAAATATTGTATTACGCGATCGCCGTCTGCTTTCGCAAGATGGGATTTTAATCGTTGTAGTTACACTTAGTAAAGAAGCGAAGAAAATTATTGCTGGACCGGAAATTATTTCCCGCGGTTTTGTCTATGTAAGGGAATCAGAGACTCTTCTTGATGAAGCAACTAAAATCGTTACGGATATCGTCAACAAATGTATGCAAGACTATATTATTGAATGGTCATCGCTCAAATCTAATATTCGTGATGCGTTAAACCAATATTTATTCGAAAAGACAAAGCGTAAACCGATGATTTTACCAATCATTATGGAAATTTAATGCAATCATGCTCAAAGTCTGACAAAATGCTGATTGAACAGTTTTGTTCAATCAGCATTTTTATTTTACAGCTAGAACATACTAACTATATCATGATGAGAAAGGAGTATGTAAATGAATTACAAGGGATATACAACTTCCGATTCGGAAGAAAAAGAAGAAAAAAAAGAAGAAAATGCGACAACAGCTATACAACAATTGGGACAAACAAATATTCCACAAATGACGCAAGACTCAAATATCCACTGTTTAACCATTGTTGGCCAAATTGAAGGGCATATTCAGTTGCCTCCACAAAACAAGACAACAAAATATGAACATGTTATTCCACAAATTGTAGCGATTGAACAAAATCCGAACATCGAGGGGCTGCTTGTGTTGTTGAATACGGTCGGCGGAGATGTAGAAGCGGGGTTGGCGATTTCGGAAATGCTTGCCTCTTTATCCAAACCAACCGTTTCTGTTGTGTTAGGCGGAGGGCATTCCATCGGTGTACCGATCGCTGTTTCTTGTGATTACTCATTTATCGTGGAAACGGCAACAATGACCATTCATCCAATTCGTTTAACAGGTCTTGTCATTGGAGTACCGCAAACATTTGAGTATTTAGATAAAATGCAGGAACGGGTTGTCAGATTTGTGACGAAACATTCGAATATTAGCGAGGAAAAGTTCAAGGAATTAATGTTTTCCAAAGGGAATTTAACGCGCGATATCGGTACAAATGTAGTTGGCTTAGATGCTGTGAAGTATGGGCTAATCGATGAAGTCGGCGGCGTATCACAGGCGATGAAAAAGTTGCGGGAGTTAATTGAATTAAATAAAAAAGAAGAAGGAAAGATGTTGCAATGATTTTATATACAACGATGCCACAAGAGCTTATATTTCAAACGACTTCTGCTGAGTATGCAAAACAGCAACTTGTTTATTATGACGGCATACCATTGTTAGTGCGAGAAACGGAAGCAAAAGAATATGAAATTATTCGCAATTTAAGTACAAATCCGCAGCATTTTTTACAAGCAAAATATTCGCCAGGAATGAGGGTTTTACCAACCACGATAACCTCATAATCAACTCCTGTATTTTCGCTATTTGTGATATAATGAAATAAAGGGGCTGACCCATAAGTGTCTGACCTCACGTGCATTTCACAATATATAGTTCATTTATGTGCTATATTATTGTGTTGTGGGGGCTGACACTTTGCTTTTTGGGTCAGCCTCTATTTCAAGTTTTATTTTGGAGTGACAGATAATGGCAAAACGTAAACGACGACAACAAAAAAGTAAGGAGCAGTGGAAGACAGCGTTTCGCTTAGAGTTAACAGGACTTGCTATGTTAGCTGTTTCCGTGATTGCCATGGCGCATCTCGGATTAGTAGGAAAAACGTTTGTCTTTTTCATGCGTTTTTTTATGGGAGAATGGTACATACTTGCCTTAATCGGCTTATTCGTTTTATCGCTTTATTTAATTTGGAAGAGGACGTGGCCTTCTTTTGCACATCGTTCATTAATCGGCATCTATATCGTTGTCATGGCAATGTTATTATTAAGCCATCAAAAGTTATTTGAACTTCTGTCGCGCCAAGGGAAATTTGCTGATCCAAGCATTGTGCGAACAACATGGGAGCTGTTTTGGATGGAAGTGCGCGGCGAATCTTCTTTGGCTGATTTAGGTGGCGGCATAATCGGCGCCATACTTTTTGCCGCAAGCTATTATTTATTTGATGAACTTGGAACAAAATGGATTTCTTTTTTGTTCATTATAGTCGGCATCGCACTCATCACTGGAAAATCGCTACATGAAACAGTTGGAAAAGCGATTGGTTTCCTTATATCCTTTCTCCAAAAACAATGGAACGAATTTGTTTCAGATGTAAAACAAACGTTTACAAAACGGAATACATATCAATCGAAAAAAGCAAAAAGAGTACATGAAGAGGAGAGTTCTACAAAACAAGAAATGCTTCAAGATGAAACGACAATGGATTTAGAGGAGCACGAGGAGTCTCATACTCCTCCAATCATTTCCGATTTTAGTACGCATGTTGGAGAAAATGTTGAAGCGGCCTCTACGGAAAAGGGAAATGAAAAGGAAAATAACGAAGAACCTAACACACCGATGACCTTTTCAGAGATGGAGAATATGGATTACCAATTGCCGCCGCTTGATTTGTTAAATATGCCAAAACCAACGAATCAATCAAAGGATCACGAGAATATTTATGCCAATGCCAGAAAGCTAGAAAAGACGTTTCAAAGCTTTGGGGTGAAGGCAAAAGTAACTCAAGTCCACCTCGGTCCGGCAGTAACAAAATATGAGGTATATCCGGATGTAGGTGTAAAGGTTAGTAAAATTGTCAGCTTAAGTGATGATTTAGCATTAGCGCTGGCCGCGAAAGATATTCGCATTGAAGCACCGATTCCCGGAAAATCAGCGATAGGCATTGAGGTGCCGAATGAAGAAATCGCCATGGTATCATTGCGGGAAGTGCTGGAAGCAAAAGAAAATAATAAGCCGGATGCAAAATTGTTGATTGGATTAGGCAGAGACATTTCTGGACAAGCGGTGCTTGCGGAATTAAATAAAATGCCGCACCTGTTAGTAGCAGGTGCGACAGGAAGCGGAAAAAGCGTGTGTATCAATGCAATTATTACAAGCCTCTTAATGCGTGCCAAGCCGCATGAAGTGAAGATGATGATGATTGATCCAAAAATGGTAGAGCTAAGCGTATATAATGGAATCCCGCATTTGCTTGCTCCTGTAGTAACAGATCCGAAAAAAGCATCGCAGGCGTTAAAGAAAGTCGTCAGCGAAATGGAGCGGCGGTACGAGTTATTTTCTCATACGGGGACAAGAAATATTGAAGGTTATAATGAATATGTGAAACATTATAATCAAGAATCTGATGTCAAACAGCCTCTCCTTCCATACATCGTTGTCATTGTTGACGAGTTGGCGGACTTAATGATGGTTGCTTCATCAGATGTTGAAGATTCGATTACACGTTTAGCACAAATGGCTCGTGCGGCAGGTATTCATCTCATTATTGCCACGCAAAGACCGTCTGTCGACGTCATTACCGGTGTCATTAAAGCAAACATTCCATCGCGAATTGCTTTTAGCGTATCGTCACAAACCGACTCACGAACCATTTTAGATATGGGTGGAGCGGAGAAACTGCTCGGCCGCGGGGATATGTTATTTTTACCAGTTGGCGCTTCCAAGCCGATTCGCGTGCAAGGTGCGTTCGTATCGGACAAAGAAGTAGAAGCAGTTGTTAACTTTGTCATTTCGCAGCAAAAGGCGCAGTATCATGAAGAAATGATTCCGACAGAGTCGGATGAAGAGGCGGTTGACTTTGATGATGAATTGTATGATGAAGCTGTTCAGCTTGTCATTGAAATGCAAAGCGCTTCCGTTTCGATGCTGCAGCGCCGTTTTCGCATCGGGTATAACCGGGCTGCACGTTTGATTGATGCGATGGAAGCCCGAGGCGTTGTCGGCCCTTATGAAGGAAGTAAACCGCGTGCCGTGTTAATCCCAAAAGAAAATGCAAAAAGTTCATAAAAAAGAGGCAGATATTCTGCCTCTTTTTTATATAATAGGAATTGTGACATACAATTAAAAGCGCTTACACCGGATTTGTTTTCTACTTTTTTCGACAAAATGTTAATTTACTATTTATTTATGACAAAAAAAATGTTATAGTAATTTCGACTAAACTAAATTGTCTAACATCAGAGGTCTGATATCTTCAAATATATGGTTTTGGAGGCTTTATAAATGTCCATCAAGTCAGACAATCGCCATTTATATTTACAAGTCATTGACCGACTTAAACATGATATCGAGACAGGAGTTTACAAAGAAAAAGAAAAGTTACCTTCTGAGTTTGAGCTCTCAAAACAATTGGGCGTTAGCCGGGCGACATTGAGAGAAGCTCTGCGTGTTTTAGAAGAAGAAAACGTTATCATTCGCCGGCATGGTGTTGGAACGTTTGTTAATTCACGGCCAATGTTTACTTCCGGTATTGAACAATTGAGCAGTGTAACGGATATGATTAAACAAGCAGGACGCAAACCGGGAACGATTTTTCTGTCCTCTTCTATTCAAGGTCCAACGGAGGACGATGTACGGCGCTTTCGCTGCTCAAAAGAGGAGGAAATTCTTTTAGTCGAGAGGGTACGGACGGCAAACGATGAGCCGGTTGTCTACTGTGTGGACAAAATTCCATGTAAATATTTGCCTCAAGGGATTTCCTTTGAGAATGAGTCGTTGTTTGAAAATCTTCATTATCAAGCGAACAGGGATATTGCGTATGCGGTCGCACATATTGAACCGCTCGGCTATCATGAAAAAGTGTCACCGATTTTAGAATGTGAGCCGGAAACGGCCTTATTAGTCCTGAAACAAATGCACTACGATTACAATGATGAGCCAATTTTATATTCTATTAACTATTTTAAGTCTGATAAATTTAGCTTTCATGTCTTACGAAAGCGCATATAAAAAGTGAGAGTTTTAAGGGAGGTGACATTCCGTTACATAGAAAGTGGAGTCTAACAAAATAATAATAAAGTCTATTTATTATTAAACTAGGGGGTAAACAGGATGAAGAAAAAACGTTTTGGCGTAGCTCTTTCTCTTATGTTAGCTGCCGGTGCGCTTTTAGGTGGCTGTGGACAAAAAGATGAGAACAATGCTGGCGGAAACAAGGATACTTTCAGCGTCGCGATGGTTACTGACGTTGGTGGTGTTGACGACAAATCGTTCAACCAATCTGCTTGGGAAGGTTTGCAAAAATTTGGTGAAGATAATGGTATGAAAAAAGGAAAAGGTGGCTATGATTACTTACAATCTCAAAGTGACGCCGATTATGCAACTAACTTAAACAAACTTGTAAGAAGCGACTTTGATTTAATTTACGGTATCGGTTTCTTAATGGCAGATGCAATTACAGAAATTGCTGAACAAAAACCAAAAGCTCAATTTGCCATCGTAGACAGCGTAGTTGAAAAGCCAAATGTAGCAAGCATTACGTTCAAAGAGCATGAAGGATCTTTCCTAGTTGGTGTTGTTGCTGGTTTAACAACAAAAACAAATAAAGTTGGTTTTGTCGGTGGTATGGAAATTCCGTTAATTGAGAAATTTGAGAGCGGATTCCGTGCAGGTGTTAAAGCGGTAAATCCAAATGCAACAGTTGAAGTTCAATATGCAGGTGCGTTCGACCAAGCGGATAAAGGTAAAGCAATCGCATCAAGCATGTACGCTTCCGGCATTGACGTGATTTACCATGCGGCAGGTGGTACTGGTAACGGAGTATTCTCCGAAGCGAAAGACTTAAAAACAAAAGATCCAAACCGTGAACTTTGGGTAATTGGTGTTGACAAAGACCAAGCTCCAGAAGGTGTTGTAAAAGTAGGTGGAAAAGAATACAACGTAACATTAACATCGATGGTTAAGCGCGTTGACGTAGCAGTTTACGACGTCGCGAAGAAAACAAAAGAGGGCCAATTCCCTGGCGGTAAAGTAATTGAGTACGGTATTCCAGAAAATGGTGTAGGCATCGCTCCGACTCAAGACAATATTAAACCAGAGGTATTAAAAGCAGTTGACGAGTGGAAAGAAAAAATCATCAAAGGTGAAGTAAAAGTACCAAAAACTCGCGATGAATACAAAGAGTTCGAAGCGACATTAAAATAATGAAAGCCAACTGAGGCTGACCCAAAAGCAAAGTGTTAGACCCCACAACACAATACATAGGACATAATATAAGATAAATGGACTATATATTGTGAAATGTACGTGAGGTCAGACACTTATGGGTCAGCCTTGCCATAAAACCATTAAATGAAAAGTTACAAAACATTTTGTAGCTTTTCATTTAATGATTTTAACATTCTCATGCAAGGAGTGAATGATGCTTGGAATATGTAATTGAGATGCTAAATATACGCAAAGTATTCGGTAATTTCGTAGCGAATGATAATATTACACTTCAATTAAAAAAAGGGGAAATTCATGCCCTGCTTGGAGAAAACGGTGCCGGTAAATCGACGCTGATGAACGTCTTATTCGGACTTTATCAGCCGGACGGTGGCGAAATTCGCGTTAAGGGACAAACAGTAAAAATCTCTAACCCGAATGTTGCTAACGATCTCGGCATCGGTATGGTGCATCAACACTTCATGCTTGTTGACACGTTTACGGTCACAGAGAACATTATATTAGGAAGCGAGCCGACAAAGGGCGGAAAAATTGATATTAAACGTGCAGAACAAGAAGTACGTGAATTATCAGAACGCTATGGATTAGCAGTGGATCCGACGGCAAAAATCGCTGACATTTCTGTTGGTATGCAGCAGCGCGTCGAAATTTTAAAAACGTTATATCGCGGCGCGGACATTTTAATTTTTGACGAGCCAACAGCGGTATTAACGCCGCAAGAAATTCAAGAGCTAATTCAAATTATGAAAGCACTTGTTAGAGAAGGAAAATCGATTATTTTAATCACTCATAAGTTGAAAGAAATTATGGAAGTGTGCGATCGCGTTACCGTTATTCGTCGAGGTAAAGGAATCGGCACGCTCAATGTAGCGGATACAAATCCGAATGAGCTTGCTGCATTAATGGTTGGTCGTGAAGTTCATTTTAAGACAGATAAAAAAGAAGCAAACCCTGGTAAAGAAGTTCTCGAGATTAAAGATTTAGTTGTAAAAGATGCTCGCGGTGTAACGGTTGTTGACCATTTGAACTTGACGGTTCGCGCTGGGGAAATCGTCGGTATTGCTGGTGTAGACGGTAACGGACAATCCGAATTAATTGAAGCGATTACCGGTTTAATTAAAGCGGAATCTGGCTCCATTAAACTAAATGGAAAAGAAATTCTTAACTTGTCGCCGCGAAAAATTACGGAAGCAGGCGTTGGCCATATCCCGCAAGACCGTCATAAACACGGCTTAGTACTTGATTTTCCAATCGGCGAAAATATGGTATTGCAAACATATTATAAAGAGCCATATTCGAAAAACGGTGTTTTAAACTTTAAAAATATTTATGATAAAGCTCGTCAATTAATTAAAGAATTTGACGTGCGTACACCGGATGAATATACAAAAGCACGCGCACTTTCCGGCGGTAACCAACAAAAAGCGATTATCGGCCGCGAAGTCGATCGCAATCCGGAGCTCTTGATCGCAGCACAACCAACGCGCGGTCTTGATGTTGGTGCGATTGAGTTTATTCATAAACGTCTTATTGAACAACGCGATCAAGGAAAAGCCGTACTACTTGTTTCGTTTGAGTTAGATGAAATTATGAACGTAAGTGACCGTATCGCCGTCATTTATGAAGGAAAAATTGTCGCTATTGTTGATCCGAAAGAAACAACAGAGCAAGAGCTTGGTTTATTGATGGCGGGAAGTAAACGTAAGGAAGCAGGTGTTTCTTCATGAATTCAGGTCGTTTAACGAATTTTCTTATTCCGCTATTAGCGGTTTTACTTGGTATGATTGCAGGTTCAATTGTGATGGTCGTAAGCGGTTATGACCCGATTGCTGGATATTCTGCTCTTTTATACGGAGCGTTTGGTGACAGTTATTATATTGGAGAAACGATTCGCCAAATGACACCATACATTCTTTCTGGTTTAGCCGTCGCGTTTGCCTTCCGTACGGGTCTCTTTAATATCGGTGTAGAAGGACAATTAATTGTCGGCTGGCTTGCTGCTGTATGGGTCGGTGTTGCGTTTGAACTTCCAAAATTTATTCATTTGCCGCTTGCTATTTTAGCTGCTGCTTTAGCAGGGGCGTTATGGGCGCTCATTCCGGGTTTCTTAAAAGCACGTTTTAAAGTTCATGAAGTAATCGTTACGATTATGATGAACTACATCGCTTTGCATGTAACAAACGCGATTATTCGCTCTGTTTTATCAGATAAAGGCTACAAATCAGAAGAAATTCATGAGTCAGCATCTTTACGCTCAGAGTTTTTACAATCGATTACAGACTATTCGACGCTCCACTATGGAATCGTTATTGCGCTTATAGCTGCGGTTATTATGTGGTTCTTGCTTGAGAAAACGACAAAAGGATATGAGTTGCGCGCGGTCGGTTTTAACCAGCATGCTTCTCACTATGCCGGTATGAACGTAAGCAACAACATCGTGCTGGCGATGGTCATTTCCGGAGCGTTTGCCGGAGTAGCGGGTGCGATGGAAGGGCTTGGTACATTTGCGAACATTTCTGTGAAAGCTGGGTTTACAGGTGTTGGTTTCGATGGCATCGCTGTTGCTTTACTTGGTGGAAACAACGCATTTGGCATCATTTTATCAGCGCTTCTGTTTGGCGCCTTAAAAGTCGGTGCGCTTGAAATGCCGTCAAGTGCCGGGGTTCCAACAGAACTTGTCGATATTGTCATTGCCTTAATCATTTTCTTCGTAGCATCAAGCTATCTCATTCGTTTGTTATTAACTCGTGTAAAAAAGGAGGGAAAATAAGTGGGCGTTTTTGAGATTTTACAAATTATCATACCTTCAGCGATTTTCTTTGCAGCGCCACTTATTTTCACTGCTCTTGGCGGTGTATTCAGCGAGCGCTCCGGCGTTGTTAACATTGGCTTGGAAGGTTTAATGGTCATCGGAGCGTTTACGGGTGTAGTTTTTAACTTAACGTTTGCTGAACAGTTTGGCGAGTTAACACCTTGGTTAGCATTATTAGTCGCCATGATTGTTGGAGCTGTTTTCTCATTGCTCCATGCAGTTGCTTCCATCTCATTCCGCGCGGATCAAGTGGTCAGCGGTGTGGCCATTAACTTTTTAGCGATTGGTTTATCTCTCTTTTTAGTAAAGAAAATATACGGTAAAGGACAAACAGATCAAATTCAAGTTGGATTTGATAAAATTGATATCCCAGTATTAAGCGATATTCCAATTATTGGGCCATTGCTTTTTGAAAATGGCTATGTTCCGTCTTATATTGCCATCGCCTTAGCGTTTGTTGTATGGTATGTAATCTTTAAAACCCCATTCGGACTTCGGCTTCGCTCTGTCGGAGAACATCCGATGGCAGCCGATACAATGGGAATTAATGTTGCGAGAATGCGTTACATTGCCGTTATGCTTAGCGGCGCGTTAGCTGGTATTGGCGGAGCAGTATATGCGACGATTATTTCTCGCGACTTTAGCCATGCGACGATTTCTGGTCATGGTTTTATGGCGCTAGCAGCGATGATTTTCGGAAAATGGCATCCATTAGGGGCAATGGGAGCAGCGTTGTTCTTTGGATTTGCGCAAAGTTTAAGCATCGTTGGTCAAACCATTCCATTCTTAAAAGAAGTGCCGACAGTGTATTTGCTGATTGCCCCATACGTATTAACAATTTTAGCGTTAACGGGTTTTATTGGCCGTGCTGATGCCCCAAAAGCGCTAGGTACTCCATATATAAAAGGGAAACGATAAACGATATAAACAAGAACTCGGTTGGAAAAACCGGGTTCTTTTTTATCGTTTGCACTCCGCTAATAATTTTTAACGGCTCTTTTCTAAAAAATTTTCTAGCTCTTATTTGCATTTTCCTTTTCCAAAAAGGTATATTTGTTGTAAGACTAAAATTGTTGGAAGCGTAAACAATAAGGACAACTGGGATTGTTTATAACAAGGAGGAGGTTCTTTTGCTAAAAGAAAAAATAACAGCCGTTAACGGCTTAAATGTGCATACGATCCAAACAGATAAATATAAAACAAACACGCTTGTGTTTAAAATGAAAGCTCCACTTACAAAAGAAACGGTTACACAACGGGCACTTTTGCCATATGTACTGCAAAGCGGAACGAAAACATATCCTACCGCTACAGCCTTGCGCAGCTATTTAGATGAACTATATGGTGCGACATTAAATGTTGACTTAACAAAAAAAGGGGAACAACATATCATAACGATTCGAGTTGACATTGCTAATGAAAAATTTCTAAAGGACTCATCCCCTCTGTTGAACAAAGCTGTGCAATTGCTTAGCGACATCATTCTTCAGCCCGCTCTCGAAAACGGTGAATTTGTTGCGAAAATCGTTGAACAAGAAAAACGTGCTCTAAAACAGCGTATCCAATCTGTTTACGATGATAAAATGCGCTATGCCAACTTACGCCTTGTTGAGGAAATGTGCAAAGGCGAGCCGTATGCGCTGCATGTTGATGGCGAATTGGAAGATGTCGATGCTATTACAACGAAAAGCTTATATAACTATTATCAAAAAGCATTGCAGGAAGATGAAATGGATTTGTATATCATTGGTGATATTGATGAGATAGAAGTGCTTGATTTAGTAAAGTCGCACTTTCAGTTTGAAAATCGTGCCGCCGCTCATAGAAAGTCGCCAATAACGAAAAAAACGATTACGAATGTAAATGAGGTTATCGAAAAACAAGATGTCAAACAAGGAAAATTAAATATCGGCTACCGTACAAATATCACATATGAAGATGATCAATATTACGCTTTGCAAGTGTTTAACGGCATTTTCGGCGGCTTTTCTCATTCCAAACTGTTTATTAACGTGCGTGAAAAGGCAAGCCTTGCTTACTATGCAGCTTCCCGTCTGGAAAGTCATAAAGGATTATTAATGGTCATGTCGGGAATTGAGCCGAGCAATTATGACAAAGCGGTCAATATCATTAAAGAACAAATGGAGGCAATGAAAAAAGGTGCATTTACCGATGAGGAAATGGTGCAAACGAAAGCGGTCATTCGCAATCAACTCCTCGAAACGCTTGATACGCCAAGAGGGCTTGTCGAAGTGCTGTATCATAACGTCGTCTCCGAAAGAAAGCGCCCGGTTGATGAATGGATTGCTGCAATAGAAAAAGTGACTTGTGAAGAAATTATGGAGGTCGCTAATCAAATCGAGCTTGATACGATTTATTTCCTCACAGGAATGGAGGAGGGAAAATAATGGAAAAACTTTTTTATGAGCAGCTGCAAGAAGAATTGTATTACGAAAAAATGCCGAACGGTTTAGATGTATATATATTACCGAAAAAAGGATTTAATAAGACATATGCGACGTTTACAACGAAATACGGCTCAATCGATAATCAATTTGTGCCGCTTGGACAGACGGAAATGAAACGAGTGCCGGATGGCATTGCCCACTTTTTAGAGCATAAGCTGTTTGAAAAAGAAGACGGTGATGTGTTTCAGCAGTTCAGCAAACAAGGTGCCTCGGCTAATGCCTTTACCTCATTTACGAGAACGGCTTATTTGTTTTCAAGTACAACCAATGTCGAAAAAAACTTGGAAACGCTCATCGACTTTGTCCAAAGCCCGTATTTTACAGACAAGACGGTCGAAAAAGAAAAAGGCATTATTGGTCAGGAAATCCGCATGTATGATGACAACCCAGATTGGCGTCTTTACTTTGGCACGATTCAAAGTATGTACAAAAATCATCCTGTAAGAATTGATATTGCTGGGACGGTTGAGTCGATTGCCGAAATTACAAAAGAACTGCTGTATGAATGCTATGAAACGTTTTATCATCCGAGCAACATGCTATTATTTGTCGTTGGTCCTGTCGATCAAGAAAAAATTATGCAACAAATCCGCGATAATCAAGCGCGCAAATCGTTTAAACCTGCTGCGGAAATTAAGCGTTTTGTTTATAGCGAACCAAAAGAGGTTGCTCAAGCTAAACAAGTGATTCCGATGAATGTGCAAACGCCAAAATGTCTCGTCGGTATTAAAGCGAAAAATGTTGCTCAGATTGGTAAAGATAAATTAAAGCATGAACTGACGATGAATGTTCTATTAGATTATTTATTTGGAAAAAGTTCACCGCATTATGAACGATTATACAGCGATGGCTTAATTGATGAGACATTTTCATACGATTATACCGAAGAAACTGAGTTTGGTTTTGCGGTTGTCGGCGGCGACACGGCTGAACCGGATCGTTTAACTGATGAGTTAAAGAAAATCATGTTGACATTCCGTGAACATTCGCTTGATGAGCAAGATTTAGAACGAGTCAAAAAGAAAAAAATCGGCGCATTTTTACGCTCTCTCAATTCTCCTGAATACATCGCCAATCAATTCACGCGTTACGCCTTTCATCAAGTGAGCTTGTTTGATATTGTTTCTGTACTGGAATCGCTAACGTGTCAAGATATTGAACAAGTGGCAAACGAATGCTTTAACGAATCGCAATTTTCTGTTTGTCAAGTTGTTCCAAAAAATACGGGGAATTAAACGACTCTAAGTATTTGACCTCATGTGTAATCCATCATATATAGTTATATTGTGATTGTGAGGGTTGTACTTTAGGGTCAGTCTCTTTTAGGGGGAAACATGTATGAAGTATGCGCTTATTACGGGTGCCAGCGGTGACATTGGTCTTAGCATTGCCAAACAACTTGCCGCTGATGGGTATGGTCTTTTTTTGCATTACCATCAAAATCGGCATTCGCTTGAACAATTTGTTTCCAATACTTCCGTAAAAGAAGCGTATCTCATTCAAGCAGATCTTTCAGAAACAAATGGAGTCGAAACGCTTCTCTCCCAACTTCATCAGCCGGTTGATGTGATTGTTCATAATTGCGGAAATAGCTATTATGGTCTTGTAACGGACATGAGCGATGAATTGGTCGCAAAAATGGTGCAGCTTCATGTGACAAGCCCGTTTTTGCTGACGAAAAAACTTTTGCCGCATATGATCTCGCAAAAAAGCGGCAATATTGTTGTCATTTCATCGATTTGGGGGTTAACAGGAGCATCGTGTGAAGTGTTGTATTCGATGGTAAAGGGTGGCCAAAATACGTTCGTAAAAGCTTTAGCAAAAGAGCTTGCTCCCAGCGGAATTCGCGTGAACGCAGTTGCTCCGGGCGCCATCCATACAAAGATGTTGGATCAGTTTAATGAAGAGGAACTGACGCAGCTTACTGATGAAATACCAATGGGGAGATTAGGTACACCGGATGAAGTAGCAAAAGCCGTTTCATTTTTAATTTCTAATCATGCCTCCTATATTACAGGGCAAGTTTTATCTGTCAACGGTGGCTGGTATTGTTAAGAAAATGCATCGAATAATTTCGCAAAAGGTAGGCAAACTATCCTTGAACCGAATATCAAGGAGGTATAGCCAATGTCTGTTTTAGATAATTTTGACCAATGGAAGAGCTTTTTAGGCCAACGGTTACAGCAGGCGCAGCAACAAGGAATGAACAGCGAAGTAATTTCCGATATAGCCTACCAAATCGGTGACTATTTAGCAAAACAAGTGGATCCAAAAAACCCTGAAGAACGCGTGCTTGCTGACCTTTGGAGCGTCGCAAATGAGCAGGAACAGCATGCAATCGCTAATGCGATGGTTAAATTAGTACAAAGCCAGAAATAAAAAGAGAGGGGAACCTCTCTTTTTCATTGTGGATTATCATTTTCCCTTGTTTCTTTCTAAGCCCTTTTCTATTGCATTGAAATTGGCTATTATAGTAGTATGAATTTAGCGTCATGCGCCATAAGTGTTAATGGACCATCCTAGTAAAAGGGAGGAAGAGACGATGGGGAAAAAAGAATGGTATTTAGAATATGAAATACATATCAATCGACCGGGGCTGTTAGGTGATATTTCTTCTCTTTTAGGGATGTTGTCCATTAATATTGTAACGATTAATGGCGTAGATGATTCGCGTCGCGGAATGCTTTTGCTTTGTGATAACAATGAGCAAATTGAGCGGCTCGAATCCATTTTGCGAACAATGGATGATATAACTGTGACGAAGTTGCGCCAGCCGAAATTGCGTGATCGTTTAGCTGTTCGGCACGGACGTTATATTCAGCGCGATGCGGATGACAAAAAGACGTTTCGTTTTGTTCGTGATGAGTTAGGATTGCTTGTTGACTTTATGGCTGAGCTTTTTAAACAGGAAGGCCATAAGTTAATTGGCATTCGCGGCATGCCTCGTGTTGGAAAAACAGAATCTGTCGTTGCCGCAAGCGTTTGTGCCAGTAAACGTTGGTTATTTGTATCATCCACATTGATTAAACAAACGGTTCGTAGTCAATTGATAGAAGATGAATATAGCGAGAACAATATATTCATCATTGACGGTATTGTTTCGACTCGCCGTGCAAATGAACGGCATTGGCAGCTAATTCGCGAACTAATGCGCTTGCCGGCAACCAAAGTCGTCGAGCATCCAGATATTTTTGTAAGACATACAGAATATACGCTTGATGATTTCGACTATATTATTGAATTGCGAAATGAACATGATGAAGAAATTACATATGATTTAGTTGATGAGCAGTCTTTATTTTCTGGAGATGGATTCGGAAATTTTGACTTTTAATAAAAAATATGGAAGGTGTTCTCATTGACAGAGTTAGGTAAGCGATTGAAAGAAGCAAGAGAAGCGAAGAAAATTAGCTTAGATGAGTTACAGGAAATGACGAAAATCCAAAAGCGTTATTTAATTGGAATTGAACAAGGCAATTATAACATCATGCCGGGAAATTTTTATGTACGTGCGTTTATTAAACAATATGCGGAAGCGATAGGATTAGATTCGGAACAGTTATTTGAAGAGTACAAACATGAGATTCCTAGCTCACAGCATGAAGAATTGCCTGAACAACTGTCACGGGTAAAAAGCAGACAGCAGCTTTCGGCGAAAACGTCAAAAATTATCGATATGCTTCCGAAGCTGCTGACGACCGTATTTATTATTGGAGCAGCGGTTGTACTTTGGCTTATTATACAAAATTGGGATGTAAATGAAACACCGGAAGAAAATGTAGCAAACAATCCAACCGAAGTTGAACAATCAAAAAATTCGCCTTTAGAAGAAGCGAAGGATCAAGAGAAAAGTCAAGAAAATAAAGAGAAAAGTAAAGAGGAAGACCAATCAGCTGAACAGCCTTCAGAGGAAGGAGAAAACAACCATACATTAACGGTTATTGAGCAAAAAGGAAAAGAATCAACAGTAGAGTTAACCAATACAGATCAATTTGTACTTGAAATTGCTTCAAAGGGAACATCATGGGTTGAAGTTCGTAATGGGAAAGGCCACTCATTTTTTGCGGCTAATTTAAACGCAAATGAAACACAGCAATTTGATTTGTCGAAGGAATCAGAAATTCTTGTGAAAATCGGAAAAGCAACAGATGTCGAATTGAAAATTAATGGTCAACCTTTTACTTATCCAATTAGTCCTAATGAAGAAGTGTTTCAAAAAATCAAAATCTTATTCAAAAAGTCGTAAGTCATCTTTATAAGATGACTTTTATATGTTTTTGTGAGTGGGGGTTATTGAATGTGAATTTACCAAATAAGATTACAGTAGCACGAATTATGCTTATTCCTTTTTTTCTAATCGTTATGCTCGTTCCGTTTAACTGGGGGAACATTCAAGTTGGTACGCAAATATTGCCGGTCGCTCACTTAGTTGGCGCATTAATTTTTATTATAGCTTCGACGACCGATTGGATTGATGGTTATTTTGCTCGGAAATATAACTTAGTGACGAATTTGGGTAAGTTTTTAGATCCGCTTGCCGACAAATTGCTTGTGTCTGCAGCGCTTATCGTACTTGTTGAGCTTGACTTAGCGCCTGCTTGGATGGTGATTATTATTATTAGCCGGGAGTTTGCAGTAACAGGATTACGTCTTGTTCTTGCAGGTGAAGGGGAAGTTGTCGCTGCAAACATGTTAGGAAAAATAAAAACGTGGACGCAAATTATTGCGATTTCTGCGCTTCTTCTTCACAATTTGCCATTTGAAATGATTTCATTTCCGTTTGCGATGATTTCGTTATGGGTGGCAGTATTCTTTACGATTTGGTCTGGATGGGACTATTTTGCAAAAAATAAGCATGCGTTCATTCATTCGAAGTAGTTCATTAAGTGGAATTGTGCCAAAGGAGGCGCTTTGATTATGAATGCGGAAATTATTGCTGTCGGCTCAGAACTGTTGCTTGGGCAAATCGCCAATACGAACGCCCAGTTTTTATCACGGCAAATGGCCGAGTTAGGGATTAATGTTTATTTTCATACGGTTGTTGGCGATAATCCGTCACGGCTTCGGAGGGCAGTTGAAATTGCACAGACGCGTGCCAACTTAATTATTTTTACAGGTGGGCTCGGTCCAACAAAAGATGATTTAACGAAAGAAACGATTGCCAATCTATTAAACCGCAAGCTTATGATCGATGAGGCAGCGCTTCAGTCGATACAGGCTTATTTTACACGGACAAAGCGAACAATGACGGAAAATAATGTTAAACAAGCACTTGTATTAGAGGGAGCAGAAGTATTGAAAAATGATAACGGTATGGCTCCCGGTATGGCGCTGACAATCGATGAGATCACATATATGTTATTGCCAGGTCCACCAAAAGAAATGCAGCCGATGTTTTTAAATTACGGACGTCCGTTTCTTATGCGAAAACTCGGGCATCATGAACGAATTGAATCTCGTGTTTTGCGATTTTTTGGCATCGGCGAATCACAGTTAGAAACAGAGATTGAAGATTTAATTGACCGGCAATCCAATCCGACTATCGCCCCTCTTGCTGGTGACGGAGAAGTAACATTGCGTTTGACTGCCAAACACCATTCGGGTTCTGAAGCACAAAAAATGCTTCATGACATCGAGAAAACGATTTTAGAAAGAGTAGGAGACTATTTTTACGGATACAACGAAGACACGATTTTCAGCAAAACAATGGAACAACTCATCGCCAAAAATGTAACGATTGCTTCGGCTGAAAGTTTAACAGGGGGATTATTTGTCCAGCAGCTAACAGCCATACCTGGAGCATCGCAGACGGTAAAGGGAGGTATTGTTTGTTATACTAATGACATCAAAAAGCGTCTCCTTCACGTTTCAGAAGAAATATTACAGATGGATGGAGCAGTAAGCGCACTATGTGCCAGAGCTTTAGCGGAAAATGTGCGAAAACTTTGTGGCTCCGATATTGGTATTAGTTTTACGGGTGTAGCTGGCCCCGGCTCTCTTGAAGGAAAGCCGGTGGGAACGGTTTACATCGGTATTGCCATAAATAACGAGCCAACGGAAGTATTTTCTTTGTCTCTTGCCGGCAGCCGCGAAGCGATTCGCATGCGTACAGCTAAATATGGTTGTTACTACTTATTGAAAAAACTAGAGAGTAAATGATAAGGGTCTGACTTCCTCTAATGATATATAGGTTTTTAGAGGAGTCTGACCCTTTATTTTCAATATTAGAAAAAAATAGTTTTATCACCAGTAAAAGATAGAAAAAAAGTCGAATAAACGTTCGTTTTTTGCTTGGCAAACAACAAAAAAAGCGATATAGTATAAATAGTTGAGAAACAAAGGAGGAAATTGTGTGAACGATCGTCAAGCTGCCTTAGAACAGGCGTTAAAACAAATTGAGAAACAATTTGGTAAAGGCTCCATTATGAAGCTGGGAGAGCAGACAGACCGGCAGATTTCAACGGTATCAAGCGGCTCTTTAGCGCTGGATATCGCATTAGGTGTTGGCGGTTATCCGCGCGGACGTATCATTGAAATTTATGGCCCAGAATCTTCTGGTAAAACAACAGTCGCGTTGCATGCGATTGCGGAGGTACAAAAACTAGGCGGACAAGCTGCGTTCATTGATGCGGAACATGCGCTCGATCCGATTTATGCTCAAAAACTAGGCGTTAATATTGATGAATTGCTTCTTTCGCAACCAGACACGGGTGAACAAGCATTAGAAATTGCGGAAGCGTTAGTGAGAAGTGGAGCAGTAGACATTATCGTAATCGACTCCGTTGCGGCGCTTGTACCGAAGGCGGAAATTGAAGGGGAAATGGGCGATTCCCATGTCGGATTGCAAGCGCGCCTCATGTCGCAGGCGTTGCGTAAGTTATCCGGTGCCATTAACAAATCAAAAACGATTGCGATCTTTATTAACCAAATTAGGGAAAAAGTTGGGGTTATGTTTGGAAACCCAGAGACAACACCTGGTGGTCGCGCGTTAAAATTCTATGCTTCTGTCCGCCTTGAGGTGCGTCGTGCTGAGCAAATTAAGCAAGGCAACGACATGGTAGGAAACAAAACAAAAATTAAAGTGGTCAAAAACAAAGTGGCACCGCCATTTAGAACAGCGGATGTTGATATTATGTACGGTGAAGGAATTTCCCGTGAAGGTGAAATTATCGACATGGGTTCAGAGTTAGACATCATTCAAAAGAGCGGTTCTTGGTATTCTTATAAGGACGAGCGCCTTGGTCAAGGACGCGAGAACGCGAAACAATTCCTCAAAGAAAACCCAGAAATTATGGAAGAAATCGCTCAAGAAATCCGCAAAAAATATGGTGTGGATGCACCTGTGTCTGCTGTTGGTGCGGACCAACAACAAGAAGAACTAGACTTTTTAGAAGAATAAATTTGTCGTAAAGAGAAGAGGCAGTATCAATTGTCTCTTCTCTTTTTATTGACTTTGAACATCCTCGTATTTTAAAAAGATTCTGTCATATTTAATAGCATAATAAGAGACAGACCTTGACAATAAATTTTGCCACCTTTAAAATTAACATGTATATTTTACTAATTTTTAAGCGGCTTTGAACCGTGCCGACAGGACGAAAATGTAGCTGTTGGGCTGCTTGTCCATGAAAGTCTTGTGGAATAAGAGTGGATGTCTATAAGGTTATAGAAGAAGCTCTTTAGTACACAAGAACCTGCCGGCTTTAGTCGTGCAAAGGTTCAGATTTTATTGTTATTGACAATGTGAAACGCCTTTGTGCTGTATGTTGAAACCATTGTAACAATGTACATGCCGACATTGATTTAGCAGCTAATAAGTTCATAGCAAGAGGAGGTGAAATGAATGGGCATTGATACAATCATCTCCGCTTTGCTTGCCTTAATCGTCGGTGCAGTTGTTGGCTTTTTTGTTCGTAAATCCATTGCTGAAGCAAAAATAGGCGGCGCACAAATGGCTGCAAATCAAATTATTGAAGAAGCCAAACGTGAAGCTGATGCGCTGAAAAAAGAAGCTTTGCTGGAAGCGAAGGATGAAATTCACAAACTTCGTACAGAGGCAGAACAAGAAATTCGCGATCGAAGAAGTGAGCTGCAAAAACAAGAAAACCGTTTATTACAAAAAGAAGAGAATCTTGATAGAAAAGAAGAGACTCTTAATAAGCGTGAAGCACTTTTAGAGAAGAAAGAGGATTCTCTTAACGAAAGACAACAGCATATTGAACAGATGGAAAGCAAAGTGGAAGAACTCGTTCAGAAAGAGCAAGCGGAACTGGAGCGCATTTCTAGCTTATCGCGCGAAGAGGCAAGACAAATTATTTTAGAGCGTGTTGAAAAAGAGCTTTCGCACGAAATTGCCTTAATGATTAAGGAGGCAGAAACGCGCGCAAAAGAAGAAGCCGATAAGAAGGCGAAAGAGATTTTATCTCTTGCGATACAACGTTGTGCTGCTGATCATGTAGCGGAAACAACTGTTTCGGTTGTCAACTTGCCAAACGATGAGATGAAAGGCCGTATCATCGGGCGTGAAGGCCGTAACATACGGACGCTTGAAACGTTAACAGGAATCGATCTCATTATTGATGACACTCCTGAAGCGGTGATCTTGTCTGGCTTCGATCCGATTCGTCGCGAAACAGCTAGACTTGCTTTAGATAAACTTGTTCAAGATGGACGTATTCATCCGGCTCGGATTGAAGAGATGGTCGAAAAAGCGAGACGGGAAGTCGATGAGCATATTCGTGAAGTCGGGGAACAAACGACATTTGAAGTTGGTGTTCACGGACTGCATCCAGATCTCATTAAAATTTTAGGTCGTTTAAAATTCCGGACAAGCTACGGACAAAATGTGTTAAAGCACTCAGTAGAAGTTGCGTTTTTAGCAGGATTAATGGCGGCAGAACTAGGCGAGGACGAAATGTTGGCAAGACGTGCCGGATTGCTTCATGATATTGGAAAGGCCATTGACCATGAAGTAGAAGGAAGCCACGTTGAAATCGGGGTCGAATTAGCAACAAAATATAAAGAGCATCCGGTTGTGATTAACAGTATCGCTTCACATCATGGCGATACGGAGCCAACGTCAGTTATTGCTGTATTAGTCGCTGCGGCTGATGCGCTATCAGCGGCACGGCCAGGAGCACGGAGTGAAACGTTAGAGAACTATATTCGCCGACTTGAAAAGCTTGAAGAAATTGCTGAATCGTATGAAGGAGTCGAAAAATCTTATGCGATTCAAGCGGGACGTGAAGTGCGCATCATGGTGAAACCTGATATGATCGATGATTTAGAGGCGCATCGTCTAGCACGAGATATTCGTAAACGCATTGAAGAAGAGCTCGATTATCCAGGACATATTAAAGTGACTGTTATTCGTGAAACGAGAGCGGTTGAATATGCAAAATAAAGTGGCAATGTTGCCACTTTATTTTTTTGATGAAGCATTGTCAAATACGGCGTTTTGTGCCAAACTGAGATACATAAGCGGAAATTTGAGATTAGAAAGGGTCATAGGATGAAACTGTTATTTATTGGCGATGTAGTTGGCTCACCAGGACGAAAAATGATCGAACAATATCTTCCAAAATTAAAAGCGAAACATAAGCCGAATGTCATTATTATTAATGGGGAAAATGCGGCAGGAGGCAAAGGAATTACAGAGAAGATTTATCGCGGTTTTATTGAAATTGGAGCACATGCTATTACTCTTGGGAATCATACATGGGACAATCGTGAAATTTTTGAATTTATTGAGGATGCAAAAGCATTAGTTCGTCCAGCTAACTTCCCAGCTGAAGCACCTGGAAAAGGAATCGTATACGTTCAAGTTGACGGTGTTGAGGTTGCCGTTATTAGCTTGCAAGGAAGAACGTTTTTGCCAGCGATTGACTGCCCGTTTAAGAAAGCGGATGTCCTTATTGCTGAAGCTTCACAGCGCACGCCGATTATTTTCGTTGATTTTCATGCAGAAGCAACGAGTGAAAAACAAGCGATGGGCTGGTATTTAGATGGGCGTGCTTCGGCAGTAGTTGGCACGCATACGCATGTGCAGACAGCAGACAACCGAATATTGCCAAAAGGAACAGCATATATTACAGATGTTGGGATGACAGGACCATATGATGGAATACTAGGAGTGGAACGTGAAGCTGTTTTGAAGAAATTTTTAACGGCTCTCCCTGTTCGTTTTGAAGTGACAGCAGGAAGAAGTCAACTCAATGGTGTCATTATAGATATTGACCAAAAAACTGGCCGGGCAAAAGCAATTGAACGAATCATGATCAATGATGATCATCCATATTTTGAGTAATTTTCCTCCTTTTAAGAATTTTTAAAAAATATTTTACGTTTAAGCAGGAATATTAACAAAAAATAGGGAATATAGTAACAATGGAAATTAATCTTATTGAATCAACCATTGTAGAACATAAGGAGGAACTAGGAATGGAAATATTAAAAGTTTCAGCAAAGTCTAATCCTAATTCTGTAGCAGGTGCACTTGCTGGGGTATTGCGCGAAAGAGGCGCAGCCGAAATCCAAGCAATCGGTGCAGGTGCATTAAACCAAGCCGTTAAGGCAGTAGCGATTGCACGAGGATTTGTGGCACCTAGTGGAGTTGATCTCATTTGTATTCCTGCGTTTACGGACATTCAAATCGATGGCGAAGAGCGTACAGCGATTAAATTAATCGTTGAGCCTCGCTAATCGAACAATGATATGGGGGACTAGGAGGCTGACCTAAAGTAGAAGTCAGATCCAACCGTCACAATATATGGTACATCATGCTTGAAAAGCGCATGATATATCGTGTACTGTGCGTGAGGGCGGACACTTAAGGTCAGCCCCTTCTTTTTATCTGAGGGGGGAGAGGCAAATGAAGCTGTTTGATGCACATTGCGATGTATTGTTAAAGCTTTGGCTTAATCGTTCTCTATCGTTTCATGATGATCCATCGCTTCATGTTACCTGGAGTTCATTGCAGCAAGCAAAAGGAAAAGTACAATGTTTTGCGATATACATACCGCAAAGTGTGTACCCAGAGTCGCGTTTTACCGTTGCGCTAGAAATGGTCGATCTTTTTTTCGAAGAAATCATTGGCAAATTTCCAAATATGAAATTTGTTCGTTCAAAGAGCGATATATCCTCATTAGGTCCAAATGAAACGGGCGCCATGTTAACGTTGGAAGGATGTGATGCAATAGGAGGAAGTCTTGTCAAATTAAAAACATTGCTTCGTCTTGGCGTATCTTCTGTCGGTTTGACATGGAATCACGCCAATTTGGTAGCGGATGGAGCATGGGAAAAGCGAGGAGCAGGGCTAAGCAATTTTGGAAAGCAAGTCGTTCATACATTAAACGAAGCAAAATGTTGGGTCGATGTGTCGCATTTATCGGAAAAAGGCTTTTGGGATGTGATCGAAATAGCCGATTATCCAATTGCCTCCCATTCTAATGCGTATGCGCTATGCGCCCATCCACGTAATTTGCGTGATGAACAAATTTGCGCCTTAATTCAAAAAAATAGTGTGATAGGCATTACGTTTGTTCCATCATTTGTAAGGCAAGATAAGCATCCTGCTACGATTGCAGATGTGTTACGGCATCTCGATTACATTTGCTCGCTCGGCGGTTCGCGTCACGTTGGATTCGGTTCTGATTTTGATGGCATCGATGAGACTGTTGTCGGATTAGAAAGTTTTCGATGCTATGAAAATCTAATTAATGAACTGCAAAAACATTATTCAGAAACAGATGTCCAACGTTTTCTATTCGATAATTTTTATGAACGGTTGCCGCGTTGAGGAAAAAACACTTGTTGCAAAAAATGTTTAATATTTTTAGATAAAGGGTTGCATTTTTTTTTCGATGGCTCTAGAATTAAAGCGTTTAGTATATTCCCATATACCGAAATTTTTAGAATAAAATCACAAGTTTAAATTCTAGTGATTTTATCGGAAAAGTGCTAAACTTATAAACGAACAATATTAGTTACTACTGATGGATTTTAAAGGGGTGTAAGAAATGATTAGTCAACTTTCATGGAAAGTTGGAGGACAACAAGGGGAAGGTATTGAAAGTACCGGTGAAATATTCTCCATTGCGTTAAACCGATTAGGTTATTACTTATACGGATACCGCCATTTCTCTTCCCGTATCAAAGGCGGACATACAAACAATAAAATTCGTGTAAGTACAACACAAGTTCGTTCTATTTCCGATGACCTTGATATATTGGTAGCTTTTGACCAAGAGACGATTGATTTTAACTTTCATGAGTTGCGCGATGGAGGTATTGTCATTGCCGACGCCAAGTTTAATCCGACTATTCCAGAAGGTTCAAATGTGACATTGTATGCGGTTCCATTTACAGAAATCGCTACAAACTTAGGAACGGCATTAATGAAAAACATGGTTGCTGTCGGAGCTTCGAGCGCGGTGCTTGGCCTTGATATCAACGTATATCAAGATGTGGTACAGGAAATTTTCGGTCGCAAAGGGCAGCAAGTTGTTGAGAAAAACATGGAAGCGATTCGCGCTGGCGCTGAGTTTATGAAAGAACAGCTTGGCGATAACTTCCAAGCAATGAAACTCGAAAAAGCCGATGGTAAAAAGCGCATGTACATGATTGGAAATGATGCGATCGCTTTAGGAGCCATTGCTGGCGGTGCGCGTTTTATGGCTGCATATCCAATTACTCCAGCATCTGAAATCATGGAATACTTAATTAAAAAACTTCCGACATTAGGCGGCGCGGTTATTCAAACAGAAGACGAAATCGCTGCTTGTACGATGGCGATCGGTGCGAATTATGCCGGTGTGCGCGCATTAACAGCATCTGCTGGACCAGGTCTTTCATTAATGATGGAAGCCATCGGTCTTGCCGGTATTACAGAAACTCCGATTGTCATTGTCGATACACAACGCGGTGGTCCAAGTACAGGATTGCCAACAAAACAAGAGCAATCTGATTTAATGGCCATGATTTACGGAACGCATGGCGAAATTCCGAAAATTGTTATGGCGCCAAGCACAGTGCAAGAAGCGTTCTATGACATGGTCGAAGCGTTCAACCTTGCCGAGGAATATCAATGCCCTGTTATCGTCTTATCTGACTTGCAGCTCTCATTAGGAAAACAAACGGTAGAACCGCTTGAATACGATAAAATTGAGATTCGCCGCGGTAAATTATTGACAGGTGAATTACCGCCGCTTCCAAATAAAGAGAACTTCAAACGTTATGAAGTAACAGAAGACGGCATTTCTCCGCGCGTTCTGCCAGGTATGCCAAATGGTATCCATCACGTTACAGGTGTAGAGCATGCGGAAACTGGAAGACCATCTGAAGTGGCGTCAAATCGTAAAGCGCAAATGGATAAACGCTTGCGTAAATTGAAAAACATCAAATTCAACGCACCAGTTCATAAAAATGTAAAACATGAAGAAGCAGATGTATTAATCGTGGGCTTTAACTCTACGCGCGGTGCCATTGAAGAAGCGATGGAACGCCTAGAGTTGGACGGCTTAAAAGTAAACCATGCGCATGTTCGTCTCATTCACCCATTCCCAACAGATGAGATGTTGCCGTTAGTACAATCAGCGAAGAAAGTGATCGTTGTTGAACAAAACGCAACAGGTCAGCTTGCTAACATCATTAAGATGAATGTAGGACATGCCGATAAGATTCACAGCGTCTTAAAATATGACGGTAATCCGTTCTTGCCACGCGAAGTTTATACAAAATGCAAGGAGTTGTTATAAAAATGGCGACATTTAAAGATTTCCGTAATGACGTTAAACCGAACTGGTGTCCCGGTTGCGGTGACTTCTCTGTACAAGCAGCGATTCAGCGCGCAGCGGCTAACGTTGGTTTAGAGCCGCATCAAATGGCGATCATTTCAGGTATCGGCTGTTCGGGCCGTATTTCTGGTTACGTTCATTCGTACGGTTTCCACGGCATTCACGGTCGCGCTTTGCCAATTGCACAAGGGGTGAAGATGGCCAACCGCGATTTGACCGTTATTGCCGCAGGCGGTGACGGTGACGGTTTTGCAATCGGTATGGGCCATACGATTCATGCGATTCGCCGTAACATTGATATTACTTATATTGTCATGGACAACCAAATTTACGGCTTAACAAAAGGACAAACATCCCCACGCAGTGACGTTGGCTTTAAGACAAAAAGTACGCCGCAAGGTTCAGTAGAGCCTGCGTTATCGATTATGGAAATGGCATTGAGTGCGGGTGCAACATTTGTGGCACAAAGCTTCTCAAGTGATTTAAAAGAATTGACGTACTTAATTGAAGAAGGAATTAAGCATAAAGGGTTCTCTTTAATTAACGTATTTAGCCCATGTGTAACATACAACAAAGTGAACACATACGACTGGTTTAAAGAAAACCTTACTAGCCTCAGCAAAATTGAAGGTTACGATCCATCAGATCGCATGATGGCGATGCAAACATTAATGAAACATAAAGGTCTTGTAACAGGGCTTATTTATCAAAACAAAGAGCAAAAATCTTATCAAGATCTTATCCAGGGATACAGCGAAACACCGCTTGCTCATGCTGATCTTAAATTAAGCAAGGAGAAATTTGACGAGCTTGTCGCTGAATTCATGTAATGGAAAAAAACAACTCTCAGACAGGACTTGCCTGTTTGAGAGTTGTTTTGTTAATATAGACTGTTGCGGAAAAAACAATTCCGCACAACACACAAGTTGTACAGTTATGAAAAATTAGTGAAGATGGTAATTTCTATTGTTTAAAATGGTCTATAATTATATACTATGATAATGTGTATATAAATATGCATATTTTTACGCTTTGATAGAAAGGAGATTTTTATGAACGAAAAACAACGTCTAGAACAAACAGCTCAAATTAAAACAGCAGATTATCCAGCGGACAAAAAATCCGTTCTGGATGTACAGGAAAATTTAAATCGTCTCAAACAAAAAACAAGCAAAGATTATGAAAAATATTTTTCAACGGTCTTTATTCCACCGAATTTAAAAGAAGCAAAAAAACGCGGAAAAGAAGAAGTTAAATATCATAAAGATTTCTCGATTCCGGAAGAATTGAAAGGAATGGGAATCGGCCGCAAGTTCTACATTCGCACGTACGGCTGTCAAATGAACGAGCATGATACAGAAGTCATGGCGGGTATTTTCATGGCGTTAGGCTATGAGCCAACAGACCGTCCTGAAGATGCTAATGTTATTCTTTTGAACACATGTGCGATTCGTGAAAACGCTGAAAACAAAGTGTTTGGTGAAATCGGTCACTTAAAGCCGCTTAAACAGAAAAATCCAGATCTATTACTTGGTGTATGCGGCTGTATGTCTCAAGAAGAGTCGGTTGTTAATAAAATTTTAAAGCAGTTCCAATATGTGGACATGATCTTCGGTACGCATAATATTCACCGCTTACCTTACATTTTAAAAGAAGCGTACATGTCCAAAGAAATGGTTGTCGAAGTATGGTCCAAAGAAGGGGACGTTATCGAGAATCTTCCAAAGGTACGCAAAGGCAACATTAAAGCATGGGTCAACATTATGTACGGCTGTGACAAATTCTGTACGTACTGTATCGTCCCTTATACGCGCGGGAAAGAACGCAGCCGCCGTCCGGAAGATATTATTCAGGAAGTGCGCCATTTAGCAGCGCAAGGCTACAAGGAAATCACGCTTCTTGGACAAAACGTAAACGCCTACGGTAAAGACTTCACAGATATGAAGTATGGATTAGGCGACTTAATGGACGAACTTCGCAAAATTGATATTCCGCGCATTCGTTTCACGACAAGCCATCCGCGCGACTTTGACGATCGCTTAATCGAAGTGTTAGCAAAACGCGGCAATCTCGTTGAGCACATTCACTTGCCAGTACAATCAGGAAGCACAGAAATTTTAAAATTAATGGCTCGTAAATATACGCGTGAGCAATATTTAGAACTTGTGCGCAAAATTAAAGCAGCGATTCCGGATGTTGCGTTAACAACGGACATTATTGTCGGCTTCCCGAACGAGACAGAAGAACAATTTGAAGAAACGTTGTCATTGTATCGTGAAGTTGAATTTGATTCTGCGTACACGTTCATCTACTCACCGCGTGAGGGCACACCAGCGGCGAAAATGGTGGACAATGTGCCGATGGAAGTGAAAAAAGAGCGTCTGCAACGTTTAAACGCTCTTGTAAATGAAATTTCTGCGAAAAAAATGAAGGAATATGAAGGTAAGATTGTCGAAGTATTAGTAGAAGGCGAAAGCAAAAACAACCCAGACGTACTTGCCGGTTACACTCGTAAAAATAAACTAGTTAACTTTACAGGTCCAAAATCAGCGATTGGCAAGCTTGTAAAGGTACGCATCACCGAAGCAAAAACATGGACATTAAACGGAGAAATGGTAGAAGAAGCGATTGAGGTGAAATAAGATGGCAAAATATACAAAAGATGACATTGTTGCTCGCGCGAAAGAATTGGCAAAAATGATTGCGGAAACAGAAGAAGTTGACTTTTTTAAAAAAGCGGAAGAAAAAATTAATCAAAACGAAAAAGTGCGCAGCATGATTAACAAAATTAAATCGTTGCAAAAACAGGCTGTGAACTTCCAGCATTATGGCAAACATGAAGCGCTCAAAAAAGTAGAAGCAGAAATTGATGCGATTTACGAAGAGCTTTCACAAATCCCGATTGTGGAAGAATTTAAGCAATCACAAATCGAAGTGAACGATTTATTGCAATTAGTCGCTTCTACCATTTCGAAAACCGTAACGGACGAAATTATTACTTCAACAGGCGGTGACTTATTGCGCGGGGAAACCGGCTCACAAATGAAAAACAGCCATTGCAATAGCTGCCATTAAGAAAAAAGACGTCTCTTACTAAAGAGGCGTCTTTTTTTGCATATTTAACAAGACCATTTACCCTAAGAAGCAACAGTGCCAGAAATAGACGAATAAATGCGTATTGAAAGAGAATAGATATAAAAATATAGAGAAAGCGGCTAGATTATTCGATGATGGCCCTTGGTTGCTGGTTATATAAAAAATAGACACATATTTAGGCAAACCCGCATACAATGAACTATACGGAATTATTGATAAATTTATGTGCACATTAGGCGGATAACCAGCATAGGATGAAATGAAGATTCATTTGAGGAGGGTTTGCTCATATGTCTGAAAACAGAGAATACAGAGAAATTATTACAAAGGCTGTTGTTGCTAAAGGCCGTAAATTTACGCAGTCAACGCATACCGTTTCCGCACAGCATCGGCCAACGAGCATTTTAGGTTGTTGGATTATTAATCACCGTTATGATGCAAAGAAACACGATCGCACGGTAGAAATTAATGGTCACTATGATATTAACGTTTGGTATTCGTATAGCGACAACACAAAAACAGAAGTTGTAACAGAAACAGTGGCTTATACAGATGTTGTGAGATTAAAATATCGCGAAGATGATGAAATTATTAGTGACGATCAAGAAGTCATTGCCCGCGTCATTCAGCAACCGAATTGTTTAGAATGCACCATATCGCCAAATGGCAACAAAATTGTTGTCCAAGTAGAAAGAGAATTTGTTGCTGAAGTGATCGGTGAAACAAAAGTATGGGTTACTGTCAATCCGCATACGAGCGGAGATGATGATCATGATTTTGATTATGATGTTGATGACGAGGAATTTGAAGATTTAACTTCAGATTTGTTGCTTGGTGATGAAGAATAAAGAGGCTGTCTGATAAGTGCCTGACCTCACGCACACTCGTACTTACGAAACGTAATGTGCGATATATTATCGTTGTGGGGTTTGGCACTTTGCCTTTGAGACAGCCTCTTTTTCTTTTGTTTACATAACATGGCTTTACTAATCTTTTCTTTATACAACATCGGTAGAAAATTGTTTAAGTATGTTATAATAAAGGAGCTAAATGTAAGATTTAAAATGTTGGAGGAGTAATATGGCTACATATACGCCAATGATACAGCAGTATTTACAAATCAAGGCACAATATCAGGATGCCTTTTTATTTTTTCGACTTGGAGATTTTTATGAGATGTTTTTTGAAGATGCTGTGAAAGCAGCGCAGGAGCTTGAAATTACGTTAACAAGCCGGGATGGCGGAGCAGGAGAACGTATTCCTATGTGCGGTGTTCCGTATCATTCCGCTCAAGGGTATATTGAACAATTAATTGCTAAAGGATATAAGGTTGCTATTTGTGAACAAGTAGAGGACCCGAAGGCAGCGAAAGGAGTTGTTCGCCGCGAAGTTGTGCAGCTTATCACTCCTGGGACTGTCATGGAAGGAAGAGGATTGGAAGAAAAGGAGAATAACTATTTAGCAACGATTACAGAATTCGAGGATGGTACTTACGGTTTTGCTTATACAGACTTATCGACTGGAGAAAACCGGATTACAATGCTTTCCTCATTTGAAGAGGTCCTCAATGAAATTTACTCGATTGGAACAAAAGAAATTGTTGTTTCTTCACAGTTTTCCGAAGAAGCACGCCAGAAAATAAAAGAACGTTACGAGGTAACCATTTCCTATGAGGAGGAAACAACGGTTGCCGAAGCATTTCAAACAGTAATTCGTTCGCTTGAGCAGGACAAATTAAAAATAACGTTCGCTCGCTTATTAAACTACTTAGTAAAGACGCAAAAACGAAGCCTTGATCATTTGCAAGCAGTGCAAGTTTATCAAGTCAATCAATATATGAAAATCGATTTATATTCAAAACGAAATCTCGAATTGACGGAAACGATTCGCGCAAAAGGGAGAAAAGGTTCACTTTTATGGCTCTTAGATGAAACGATCACGGCGATGGGTGGACGCTTGCTGAAACAATGGATTGACCGTCCGCTTTTAGACCGCAAAAAGATTGAACGCCGTCTGAATATGGTTGAGACGTTCATGCATCATTATTTTGAACGTCAAGAATTGCGCGATTTGCTTCGTGAAGTGTATGATTTAGAGCGTTTAGCAGGACGGGTTGCCTATGGAAATGTGAATGCACGTGACCTCATTCAATTAAAAAAATCGCTCCAGCAAATACCGGCTATACAAGCGGTGATGAAAAGACTGGAGAATGAAGACGCACAAGCATTGGCAGAACAAATTGACCCATGCACAGAGCTTGTTGATTTGTTAGAAAAGTCCATCCAAGACAACCCACCGCTATCCGTTAAAGAAGGCGATATTATTAAAGATGGTTACAATAAAACGCTCGATGAATATCGCGATGCGAGCCGAAACGGCAAATCATGGATTGCTCAACTCGAAAGTAAAGAAAGGGAACTGACAGGAATTAAATCATTAAAAATTGGCTATAACCGTGTGTTCGGTTATTATATCGAAGTAACAAAAGCGAACCTTCATTTATTGCCAGAGGGACGATATGAACGAAAACAGACGCTAGCCAATGCGGAGCGTTTCATTACACAAGAATTAAAAGAAAAAGAAGCGCTCATTTTAGAGGCGGAAGAAAAAAGCGTGGAACTTGAATATCAATTGTTTGTAGAAATTCGCGAGCAAGTGAAACAATTTATTCCGCGCCTGCAAAAATTAGCGAAAATTGTTAGCCAGCTCGATGTCTTACAATGCTTTGCGACTGTGAGCGAAGAGCGTCACTACGTAAAACCGCGCTTCTCGGAAAACAGGGAATTGTTTATAAAAGACGGCCGTCACCCTGTAGTTGAAAAAGTTCTTTCTTCCCAAACTTATGTGCCGAATGATTGTCATATGAACGAAGAACGTGAAATGTTGCTCATTACGGGACCAAACATGTCGGGAAAAAGCACCTATATGCGGCAAATTGCCCTTACAGCCATCATGGCACAAATCGGTTGTTTTGTGCCGGCAAGTGAAGCTGTATTGCCAATTTTTGACCAAGTATTTACGCGGATTGGTGCGGCCGATGACTTAGTTTCTGGACAAAGTACGTTCATGGTGGAAATGTTAGAAGCGCGTAATGCCATTGTTCATGCGACCCAAAACAGTCTCATCTTGTTCGATGAAATTGGCCGCGGTACGTCGACCTATGATGGAATGGCGCTAGCGCAGGCGATCATTGAGTATATTCATAATAACATTGGCGCAAAAACATTATTTAGCACACATTACCATGAATTGACGGTATTAGAACAATCCCTCAACAAATTAAAAAATGTGCATGTAAGCGCAATTGAGGAAAACGGAAGGGTCGTATTTCTTCATAAAATTAAAGAAGGGCCGGCGGATAAAAGCTATGGCATTCATGTCGCAGAGTTAGCGGAATTGCCACGTGAGTTAATTACTCGCGCGCAGGAGATTTTAGCGGATTTAGAGCGAAACGGTGAGAAACCGAAACAGCCAATCGTTCGTGAAGAAACAAAACAATTCGAGCAATTAAGCATGTTTGTAGAAGAAACCCCAAAAGAACAAGAAAAAGAAAAGCCGCTTGCGAAAAAAGAAAAAGAAACGATTAAGCTGATTCAGTCGCTCGACTTACTTGATATGACTCCGCTTGAGGCGATGAATAAGCTATATGAAATTCAAAAAATGTTAAAGTAATGAGCAAGGAGGTGGAATAGTGGGGAAAATCCGCAAGCTCGACGATCATCTATCGAATAAAATCGCAGCTGGGGAGGTTGTCGAGCGCCCCGCTTCTGTAGTCAAAGAACTTGTCGAAAATGCGATTGACGCTGGAAGTACCGTTATCGAAGTGGAGCTGGAAGAAGCAGGGCTTGCCAAAATACGCGTTATTGATAACGGCGAAGGAATCGAGGAAGACGACTGTTTAACAGCATTTGAACGGCACGCAACGAGCAAAATTAAAGACGAAGCAGATTTGTTTCGCATTCGCACGCTCGGCTTTCGCGGCGAGGCGCTCCCGAGTATTGCGTCTGTTTCTGAACTGGAAATGAAAACGAGCACAGGCAATGGTCCGGGAACGCTCGTCGTGCTTAAAGGCGGTCAACTTATTAAGCACGAGCGGACAAACAGCCGAAAAGGAACAGAGATTACCGTTTCGAATTTGTTTTTTAACACGCCGGCACGTTTAAAATATATGAAAACGGTGCATACAGAGCTTGGACATGTAACTGATTTACTGAACCGCCTTGCTCTTGCTCATCCGAAGATTTCCTTTCGCTTAAAACATAACGGTAAACAGCTATTATATACAAACGGAAACGGTGACGTGCGGCAAGTATTAGCGGCGATTTATGGGGTAGAAATAGCGAAAAAAATGATTCCGCTTCATGCCGAATCCCTTGATTTTGTCATTAATGGCTATATTTCGCTACCGGAAGTGACGCGGGCATCGCGAAATTATATCTCAACGATTGTAAACGGACGGTTTATAAAGAACTTTCCGCTGATGAAGGCTATTGAAGCAGGCTACCATACATTGCTGCCGATTGGCCGCTATCCTATCGCCTTTTTAAATATCCAGATGGACCCGATTCTTGTTGATGTCAATGTTCATCCCGCGAAGCTTGAAGTTCGTTTCAGCAAGGAAGCGGAATTAAACGAGCTTGTTGAAACAGCGATACGTCAAGCGTTTCAGACGAAAACATTAATACCGGAAATGACGTTGAAGCGACCGGAGAAACGAAAATCAGAACAACAGGCGTTTACATTTGAACATGTCGTCAATGAGCCGGCAGTGTCTAAAACATCTCCTGTTACATTCGCAGAAAAAAATGAGTACGCGCTTCCGCCTTTCGAAGAAGAAAAAGAGGTAAAACCAATAGAAGAGGATGTCAGGACACAGGAAGAGCCTGATTATAATGAGAACATCGAGAGCATCGAAGAGAACATCGAGCCAGAATATAGCGAAATGGAAGAAAGTGAGGAAGAAACGAAGGAAACCGCAGCCCGAATCCCGCCACTGTACCCGATTGGGCAAATGCATGGCACTTACATTTTGGCGCAAAATGAGAACGGGTTATACATCATTGACCAACATGCCGCCCAAGAGCGGATTAAATACGAATATTTTCGCGAAAAAGTGGGCGAAGTGACGAACGAGGTGCAAGAACTGCTTGTACCGCTCACGTTCCAATACTCAACAAATGAATATTTGCTGATTGACGCGCATCGGGAAGAATTAGCAAAATGCGGTGTGTTCTTAGAACCGTTCGGACATAACAGCTTTATCGTCCGCTCGCATCCGCAATGGTTCCCGAAAGGTGAGGAAGCCGCGATTATTGAAGAGATGATTGAACAAGTATTAACGATGAAAAAGGTCGATCTCAAACAACTGCGCGAACAAGCCGCGATTTTAATGAGCTGCAAGCAGTCGATCAAAGCGAACCAGCATTTACGAAATGATGAAATTTTCGCGTTGCTGGAATCGCTTCGAAAAACATCTGACCCGTTCACATGTCCGCATGGCCGGCCAATTATCATTCATTTTTCGACGTATGAGCTGGAGAAAATGTTTAAGCGGGTGATGTAAACATATAAGCACTTTTATAAAGAAGTGCCAGACTGTAGACAAAATAGGGTTCAGACGCTGAGTCTGAACCCTATTTTGATGAAAAATAATCCGGTAAATAAAAAATGGTAATTATCTAAATAATTTATTTATAGCTGGAATTAATTCGTTAAAATAAGGCCTAATTATGAAATCCTTAGCTCCTATTTCAATAGCATCAGTAATTAATCTTTTTTGCCCTATCGCTGAACAAATTATTACTTTTGCTTTTGGATCGAATTTTAAAATATTTTTTAAAGCATCTAATCCGTTCATAATAGGCATAGTTAAGTCAAGTACAACAATGTCAGGTTTTTTTGCTTTGTAAAGAGATACGGCGCTACTACCATCAGAAGCCTCAGCGACAACTTGGTAACCATTATCTGTTAAGAGATTCTTTAAAAAAGTTCTCATAAACATTGAATGGTCAGCAATTAATGTAGTTTTAAACATTTAAAATCACCTTTCGCTAAATAATGAGGCAAATTAGCAAATGAAGATTCTCTTGGTGATGCAATACTGCTGCTATAACAAAGTGTTTTAGGTCTATAGATTTGCGTTTCTTACTCTTGGAAAATTTCCTTTTTACAATATTATCATAAATTGTAAAAAATACTCGATTTTTATTTATTGAAAATTTTATGAAAAATATAATCAAAAACCTTAAGAGAATGCTAGAAAGGATAACAAATGCAGATCTATGAGGAAACAAAAGAGTAAATATGTTAACTTAAGCTGTGAGTAACTAATCTTTTGTCTAGAGGACTAATAAAAATTATAAAGACATACATTGTGGAATTTATTTCTATCGAGGTGTTATTGGCATGATGAATAAATTATTACGAATACTCTTAGTAGGAATTGCTGTTGTAGTCGGTCTTTCAATATCCTTTATTATATATCTCATTATTGCTTTTACAGATACTGATGTGGTAACTTCATCAAAATCTGAATCAGGTGATTACGAAATAATCATTGAATCGGATCATCCTTTTACCTTTGGTAGCCATACAGTTTATGTTTATGGAAAAGAGAATAACAGTCCTAAAAAATTGTTATTTTCAACTGAATTAGCGAATGATGGTAAAGCTTTAGGTGAAGAAAACGTCATAATTAAATGGAATGGAAATAAAGCCATCATTACTTTAAAAGGTGAAGAGAAAGAAGATGAAATACATCAGATAGAATTTACTCCTAGAAAAGTTAAAGTAAGCAATATGGAAACAAAATAGCAATTATGTTATCTAGCTTAAATATTGCTTTAATATATGTGTATAATTTTGGTATTACGTAGTATCACCAAAAAACATCAAAAATATTTAAACCCCAGGAGGAGAAATTATGCCTACTGTTCATATCCCTTTGTTGTTAAAGTTTGGGGAAAAAGAGCATATTGAAAAACTTTTAAATGAAGGAACTATTTTTATGAATAGGTTAGGACATTATGTTGAGCTTGAAAAAGATGAATCACAAAAAGAATTAAAACGTGCAGATCGTTACGAAGGTTTATACGAAAGGTATAGACCAGAAAGTGTCAAGATAATTATAGATAGTAAAGAAATAGAAGGATTAGCTGAATTCGTCGACATTAGGCTTAATGAAATAATGGATAAGTATGTATATTGTATGGCAGCTATAAAAATTGAAAGGATTTATGACTATAAGGCAGGAAAAATTCCTAGACTTATCCCTGAGGAGTTAGAAAAATTTGGTGATTACTGTACAGTCATTTTTGCAACAGGTGAATTTGTTAAACGGTTTAGAGAAACATTTGACGTTGAACAACTCGATTTTATTTCATATGTGGATTTAAAAAATACTGAAGGGCGTATTGGGCCCTTCAAAAAGGACCTAGAATTTCAAAATCAGTTAGAATTTAGAATTTTAGTGAAAAACCATACGAATAGTAAGTCACCAATGATAGGTCAAATAGGAAGTTTAGAGGGATTAGCATTTAATATGGAAACAAAAAGTCTAGAAGAGGGACTAACAAGGAACATAGTTACAAAATTAAAAGACAAAGAAGGAAAAGACATTGAGATGAGTTTTTTAGACTTTCTTATATGGAGATACGAAAACTTGGGTTTGTAATTAGGAAACAAAATGATAGTTTTGTTTCCTACGATGATTGGACTCGGAGGAACCAAAGCTATAAAAACGAGACTCTGTTATCGTTTATTGTTGATTTTTAAACAAAAGAAAAACCGCCCATGATAAGAGCGGTTAATTGAACTATCATCAATCCCCGTTTTGCTTTTAGAGTTGAACTGTGGACTCATTTAAGTAACTGTCTTAACTCTTCTGTCATTTGTTCAACTAACTCAGGTCTTCCATGAAACTGAGCTGGGGTATTCTGAAAAAGTTGGATACGCCACTTTCCTTCGTTATTTTCGGCAATGAGTGTGTGATGCGTGTTGACTTTAGGATTGATATCAGATTGCCCTGGAGGTACCATACCTGCTATGGCACGTAAAATAGCGATATTCGAGCCCAACAAACGCACATTTTTGACTTTGCCTACAAATCGAGCGGTTGGGTGGTCTTCAAAGATGGCTTTTAGGTGCGAAAAGATCTCCTCGCGTCCAATCTCTTGACTGCCATCATATCCAATCATCTCGCCCTTGTCTGCGAACAAATCCGCCATGGCACGAGCGTTTCTGTTGTTCCATGCCTCTAAAAATTGGTGATAGAGTGCTTGGATTTCATTCGATATAGCCATAATCATTCCTCCTTAAAGGCCTTAAAAGGTTACGTTTTATTAATTCGTCATTATACTTTAACAGAACCAAAAACAAAAAGCCAGGACTTCTCCCGGCGTTTAGAAAAAAGCCTTTTGTTGGAAAGTTTTCAAATCGATTATAACACAGGGGAGGGGTTAAAGTGGTAAAACAATTGTCATTTATGCTTCCTGAATGATTAGTCTAAAAATGTAAGAAGGGAGTGGATTTTGTGAATCATTTACCACAAGTATTCACTTATAGCGGTAACCAGGTGCGCACGATTATAAAAGATGGGGAAGTTTGGTTTGTTGCGAAAGATGTTTGTGATGTATTGAATCATTCTAATCATAAAGTGGCAGTATCGAGACTTGATGAAGATGAGGTAAGTAAAGTTTACCTCACTGATTCACTTGGTTGTAATCAACCTACAACCATTGTAAATGAAGCTGGTTTATATTCGTTGATTTTAACAAGCAACAAGCCGGAAGCTAAAGCTTTCAAACGTTGGGTAACACATGAAGTTCTTCCTTCTATCAGAAGAACAGGTGTATATGATGCAAGAATTCCTAAAACATTTAGTGAAGGTCTTCGACTTGCTGCAGATCTCCAAGAAAAAATTGAACGGGACAAGCCTAAAGTAGAATCTTATGATCGCTTTATCAGCGATGAAAATTATCAGAAGGTTGAAGTTGTTGCAAAAATTTTAGGTTATGGCCGTAATAACTTTTTCAAGAAGCTTCGTCAAATGTGGCTTCTCATGAGCGACAACAATCCTTATCAAAAATACATCGATCGCGGCTATTTTGTTGTCAAAGAAAAGCCGATTCAAATGGGCGACCAGGTGATTAATAAACCACAAACATATATCACCGCAAAAGGAATTGCATATATTGATAAACTTTTACATCAACGGACTGCCTGATATAATGGAAATAAAACCAAATATGTCCAAGACCGAGAGCGTGAGGACACTGATTGTACAGAATAGAATGTCTATCTCTGTATGATTGGTGTCCTCTTTTCTGATTGGAGGAATATACCATGAGAACCATTCAGAAACAGCTATAAAAATGGCTTAAAGCCAATAAGGTTATGCATCGAGCGGACAAGCATAAGAAAGAGACTAAGACAAAACGCTTAAAAGAAAAATTCACCGAACGTGAATTAAGAGAATTAATGGGTGTCAATCGTCCTGTTTATCGTCGCATTAAAGGCGGCGCTTTCCGTCAAAAATAATGATTATTTTCGGGGGTTGAGAAAATGGAGAAACAATTAGAATTTATCTTACCTGAAATTGACCGTGACGCTACGAAAAAAGCGGTTGAAGCGGCGTTAGAAAAGTATCGTTTGTTTTTACTTACGTTGAGATTGGAACAGTTAAACAGTATTAGCTAGATGTTCCTCCTTCCAACACAAACAAATTCCATTCCTCCACCGAAGAAATGGCTATTCGAAATGCTGACTATGAGCGGGAACGCAGCGAATATATTAAGCGGGTACCGATGGCGTTCAATCGTCTAGGCTAATGGGAACGCGCGATTCTCATTCGGCGTTATATGACGGAAGATGATGTGTTCGATTATGAAATCTACAATGACCTTGGCATGAGCGAGCGGAAATATTATCGCATCAAATCCCGGGCATTCTATAAGCTCGCTTTTGCTCTCAAAATTGAAGTATATAAAAAGGAAGAAAGTGAGGTGATTTCATCATGAATTTTGTTCAGCTGATTCGTGATCCAGAGAAGGTTGAGGCGATTAAACGATATTTAAGAGAACAGAATGAGCGGAATTATTTACTGTTTCTAATCGGGATTAATACGGTTCTTCGTATTTCCAATATTTTAAAGCTTAAGGTCGGTGATGTGAAGGGTACGCAGTGAAAAGAAAACTGGAGAACAGAATAACAGGTTCCGTTTTGGGAGGCAAAACAGGCATTTGTCTTATCTTTACAAGACTTTTCAAATAAAGTCATTCACTTTGGCAGGAGAAAATTTGAACGATCTCGAAGATGAGAAGATGAAAAGAATTTATGGAGAGTGTCAATTTCATGCCAATTCAAGTGTCATTTCTAATGCCAATTTCCATGAGACGAGATACTCCATCCATCACAGGATTCCTGTGGTGTTTATATGTGAAGAAGGGATGAGGAAAGA
>DASQMX010000030.1:0-61425 GCA_035645275.1 Anoxybacillus sp. | reverse complement strand
TCCAAGCATAACTCAACAGCTTGAATCTTGTATTCTTGATCAAATGTTCTCTTTTTCATGATTGGACACCTCGAACCTATTGTAATTAAGTTTATTATAATCTCCCTGTTCTCCGTGTCCAATTTTTAGACTAACATCAATTGGACTTCTTTTTTCGCTCGAGTAATGGCCACGTAAAGAACTTTCTTTTCGTCATTTAATATAGCGTCGTAGTCAGCATTGTAGGTGTCACTATACTTATTGTCACCGGCTCTTTTATCTAATTCTTCTATCCTCTTTTTACTTGGATAATGATTCCAGTCGAAATGAATTAAAAATACATAATCAAATTCAAGACCTTTCACGCTAAAGGCATCTGTAAAAAAGTATGTTCAAGTTGATATTGCTCTTTGATGAACCTCTCCCACCTACACGTTGTTTAGAGGTGGGAGACTTCTCGGTGAACATGTTAAATTTTCAAGTTCTATTTTGTAATCCTGTTGCCACTTAAGATTTAACCTATCTTTAAATAGGATTCCCATCCACTTTATAACCCCAATTGCTCCTAATGTACCACCGCCAATACCTACGAGAAACGACCAAAGCATTTTCATTATATTTTCCTCCATCTACAAAATTAAGCTTTCCCACAATTCTACAATTGTTTACTTTTAATAGACATCGAAAAGCTCGATAGTTATTGAAATTCTCCTTTCACTTTTAAATCGACATTTTTCTACTACACCAAAAAGTCCCTTAACTTTATCCTAACTAATCCTTACTAAAAACATTTTCAAATAATGTCATAAAACCAACAAAAAAGACAGAAGCCCTACAGCTTCTGTCGTAAATGAATGATTAACGGCTTATACCCGCAGCATAAACTGATTCACATCTTTCTCCAGTCCGATGAATTCAATGTTCGTATCGATTGCTTCAAAGTGTTTGCGGGCAAAGTCGATTTTCGCTCTTTCTTCTGGACGTAAAAATCCTTCAATTTCTGTTCCTTTTGTGTCAAGAACGAAGTACAGTTTTTCTTCACCATCTTTGTCGATGACAAGCGCCCAGTCAGGGTTATAGGAATCGATTGGGGTGTCGATTTTGAACCAGCTTGGCAATTTAACGTATACTTTGACATTCTCGTCGTTTTCAAAGCGCTGAGCGAATCTTGCTTCAATATCCGAATCATAAACGACATGATCAAACGGTGACTTTTCACTTCAGATAGCATTGTCATTTAAGCAAGCAACTCTTCGTTTTAGAACAACTCGACTGCGTAATAAGCCTCATCACTAATTTTGTAATATTTCACACCGTCTTTTAAAAGCAGCTTCATTTCGCGTTGAATAATTTTTGTTACTTCTTCAATAAATTTTTGCGGGTTGTTTTTAAAATCTTCAAGCCGCTTGCAGCCGGTTAAAATTCGACAACGGTTTTTCGTGTTAAGTTCGGGCGGTTTTGTAGCTCTGTTATAATATCCGGCAATGTATGATGAGCGGTAACATAATCTTCGACACGCTCGCTGAATGTTTGCGTATGAGTCCCTTCTGCTTGATCATTACTCTACTTCACTTATATAAAATTCCCACGGGACAGTGTACCTTGGTTAGAGGATTTCCGTTTGTAATTCTTGCGTTCAAGACCTCGCTCTTTCTCCTGTGAAACATTTTTGTGAAACAAGATTCTTCGGATGGTGCCAGGCACAGCTCTAATGCCACGTTTTAAAGTGTCTGCTTTATCGAGTATTGACCAACACTTTATTATTCTTCACTGCTCTTAGAATACAGATGGAGAAGAAAAACTTGGTTTAATCATCTAGGGATTTAGCTAAAAACAACATTATTTGCAACTAAAGAGCCAATTCACTTCTAGTTGTGATTGTCTCTTGTTTCTTTTATCATTTAGTCTTTTCTTCTCTTTCTCAAAATAACAATAAGAATTAGTGCAAATGAATGATAAACCTGCTCAATTAGAATTTTCATGTGATAAATTTCGGAGATTAAAAGCGACTGATCTGTTTCTACCAAATAAATGAAATTCCGTTGTTTAGAAACATGTCAGAATTTATACTTTTTTGTATAATTATTAAATAAAGGCAAAGGATGGTGTTTGAATGAGTAAAATAACTCTTTCAGAAATATGTAGAGATTTATTATTAGATAGAAAAAATAGAGCTCTACTTGTCTATAGTGAATCTTGTAAAAAGACTTTGCCTGATATATATAATTTCGCAAAGAAACACCTTGATGCTGATGCAAACGTTATTGATGTATCTCTTTCCTCATTAACAACAAAGGAAATCATTATTTTTAACGACATGTTACAAGGTATAATTTCCCTTTGCAAAGATGAATGGATCGGGAGTGAAACACCTGTAGAAATAATAAATGATAAGAAACTAAGAAAAAATTGCAGTCTTTGTAATCAACCAAATAACAAATGGGTTTACAATATCAAAAATAAACTTACAGGAAAAACTATAAATGTCGGGAGTACTTGTATAGGCCACTTTCCATCTATAGAATTGATGCAAGGAAAGAGTAAATCTCAGTTAGAACGTGAAGCAGAACGCCAACATCGACTACAGATATTAACCCTAAAGTTTCCGGGGATTCAAAAAACTCTTGAAAAATGGGAAAGTGAACTTTATTCCTTTAAAGTGTTAATTCCTAATCAATTAGCAATCCCCTATCTTAATTTAAAGAGTAAAGTGGATGAATTAGTAAATAAATTTATAAATAAAAAGGCTGACAAAGAGATTTTTATAGAGATAGGAAAAAGCTTGACTGAAAGAAAAATGTTGCTTGATTCAATAAGAGAATACGAAAAAGAAAGCATTGAACACGATTATATTGCAACAAGAGAAGTATATCAGTGGCTGAAACGAAAAGGTGACATAGAGACAATAGAAAAACTAAAAGAAAACGGTTATATCTCATACAATACCGCTCCTAAAATTTTTGAAAAAAACTTTTTAAATAGAGTTATTGAAGATATCAACTTTAATTTCGATGATTTAGGAACATCAATCATCGATCTAGATGATGAACGCGAAGGATTTATAATTAAACCCTTTTTAAATACGGAGTTTAAACTTATTTGCAGTTACGAAAAATTTCTTTCCGCTTTTGGCTGGGTCTTATTTGGTGAAAAACGGAATGCAGCACTTAGTCTAACCAATATTTTTAAATTAAGTAGAATATACGGTAGACAGTCATTCGAACTAACACTAGAAAAACTCAAAGAAGTTTTAAGAAAATCTAACTCAAATTATGCTATACAAATCAGTCGTTTAACGGACTATTTCTCTGAAAACATAGTAGATTTAGTTGACAAAAGAAAAAACATTATTTGGGTTATAAAGGGAAATAAATTCCTAAATGAGTTTAAGAATATTGCCTTTGAGTTAACCGAATGTGATGATTATGATATAGGTTCTTTCTTAGACAGTTTAAGCCCAACTGACTATAAACAATACACAAGAAATGAACTGAGGGAACTTCGAGAAGCTGGCAGAAACATGAATAAAGTACACATTTAAATGTTCTGCATACTTGAAATCTTAGATTAGAAGATATTGATCCTCTATAGAATGAACAAAACAGATGGAGAAATATCCCCATCTGTTTTGTTTTTTATTATGAATGTTGTTACCAAAACGATAATCCGCCTCGAACATCTTATTCGTGTACCATTCCGCAAACTCTTCATCTTCCATAAACTTCTGGTACATTTCAAATTGATCAAACATGTAATCTTGAAAGACTTTTTCCAAGATGCGTCGGAATGTAATTTTTGCGTTTTAGCGATCCGAGTATTTTTTCGTGTTTTGGTATTCCTCATGTGCTACTACTTGTCGTGGTAGCTCTTCAAGCATAAATTTACTCACTGAATCATTTTCCGTAATGTTTTTACCGAACTTTTCGTAAAAATCACGTACAATCTCACTTAGATATTCCATTTTCAGATCTGTAATAGCACCGCCAACGTTAGCCGAAGACGGATCTAATACAATATCACCTTCTAATTGAATATGCTTCTTCTCATTTTGCTCGAGACGGTAACTGTCAAGGTCCACTGCATTTAATACACCCTCAACCAAATCGTCTTGCGTTAACTTCAGTAATTTTCGGGTGGTGACACCGAACCCAAGAACAATTAGTTAGAGAAGGAAAATGACAGATTGGATGGAATCCTTCAAAAACTAAAAGAGTATCATCCCCATCATCCGCAAGAAAAAGAATTTCCTTAAAGAAAGGCTCTTTTTTTTATCTTTATTTTTCCATCATATTATCGATAGAAGCCCATGTTTCCTTGTCGATAAACCGATCCGCTTCTTCTCGAAACTGTGCTTCCAACTTTTCTTGACGTATCCGTTTTTCTGTCTCTTCTTTGATATTATCTAATATATCTACAATTCCCTTTCCTTCAAAAAAGAGATTAATTCCTTCGAAATGTAACCAATATCCTCTTGGTTTATCGTCGTCGTATTTGAAGCATAGATGTAGTAGTTGTTCTTCGATAAATCCATTTTCTATCGTAAAACGATCTTCAAATTCCAAGTTGATGTATCCTCCTGGAACATGAAATTGAATACCGTTATAAATGGGAACGCATCTTTCCACCTTCAAGTTGAAAGTAAACTTAGGAGAATGAGAAGAAGAGCCAATTTGCTGAATGGTAATCTCTTTTTGAGTAGCCAATACTTGCTGAATAAAGACTTGAAATTCTTTGAAAGTCAATGTTTTTTCCAATGAAAATTCCCCCCTAAACATAATCTATCTCTATATGTATTCTGTATTCGGTCTTTATATCCCTTTCTATACCATTGAAAGGAAAACCTTTCGACATTATTTTTCAATACACCAGACACCTGACCACTTTTTAAAAGACTACTCTTAAGTTGTTAATCACTAACAATCTCATCAAAAATACTTAGTTGTTCAAAATTTTTCACTTCCTCATATTCTTTCTTAAAGGTAGTTTTATGCCCTACTACCACTTCCTTAAATTTTTCAACAGAAGATAATGCATCGTTTAATAAATTAGCCCTGTGTAACGATACATAGAGAGCCACTGATCTTGCTTGACAGTTTATCGATTTTTGAGGATTAAACTCAATATCAGTAAAAGCATCATAATGGATTACCTTGTCACTTAAATCTTTATTCAGAGACAATGCATTGATATACAGCCAATCATAGAATAAGGTTTTAGGTTCAAGATCCCATTTTCTACTAAAAAATTGAAAATATAATAATCTACCACTATTTTTTATTCTTGGATCTTTCTTCGCTTCTTTTGATGATTTCTCATAAAGGTCTATATAAGGCCCTCCGAATTCAAAAACTTTACTTGCCTGAAAAGCAGTTTCTACACTAAACTGTTTATTATTTTTTGTTTTTATCATTAAATTGAAAGCACTTAATGCTACACCTAGTTTCTGATTAGATTTACTTGATATTTCTAGTATTTTTAATGAAGGATATTCTTTTAGAAAATTCTCATGTAAAGATTCAATAGATTTTTGTTTTTGTTTTAATGCAAAACCAGGAAACCAATCAAATTCAACTTCCACTTCTTCAACATAAAGATTTGGTTTATCACTGACTAAGAATACGGGTCTTTTGGCCATAATTCATCATCTCCAAAAATGATAATCATTTCTAGCGCTAAAGAAATTCGTATCTACAACAAACTGAAACTTCGTTTTATATTTATTCCTAAACTTATTAGCAGTTGTTTCATTATCGAAAATAATTCTCTTAAAATAATCTACCTCAATTGTATCAAAAATTAGAACTTCTGCTTGTGGATCTGTTGGATAATGATTAGGTAAACCCATTTGCTCCCGTGTAAATTGTCCTTCTCTCTCTAAAAACATGTTCCTTAAACCAATAATACCCTGTTTGAGTTGGATTGGAGTTTCTCTTACAAATGAACTAGCTGCATTACCTTTACAAAAATAGCATTTTTTATTATAAAGTATATCCGATGATAGCTCAATTACTGCCCAATTAACATCGGGATTTTCATTACGATATTTAAAAAACATTTTATAATTCGGAAAACTAATTGAACAACAATTAGCATTTGTGAATCCATCTAACCTATATCCATCATTATAAATGTAATGTATATTTTTATTTTCTAATTCTGTTCTTGGTACTATTCCCATGTTTAAGATACTTTCTAAATTGTCTTCCCTTGTAAAATGGTATACATTTTGAATATTTCTCTCCAAGATAAAATTTCTAATCATTTTATCCCCCCTATATCCTCGAAAATTTTTTTAAATAAAGACTACATAACTTCTATGTAATTTCATATTTTGAAAAATATCTCTTTCCTATAACATCTGAATTTTCTATCATAAAACCCTATCAATGGATATAATAATTAAATTTGGTAAAAATTCTGTCGAATAATGTCATAAAACAAAAAAAAGACAGAAGCCTTACAACTTCTGTCGTAAATGAATTATTAACCACTTAGTGCCCGCAGCATAAATTGGTTCACATCTTTCTCCGGTTCGATGAATTCAATATTCGTCAAAGTGTTTGCAGGTAAAGTGGATTTTTGCTTGTTCTTTTGGACGTGAAATATATCCGAATTTCTGTTTCTTTCGTTTCAAGAACAAATTTTCCGTCTCAATCAATGACAAACGCCCAGTTGAAGAGTAAAAGTCAATCGGTGTATCAATTTTAAACCAACTTGGCAATTTGACATATACCTTAAGTTGAGCTTCAACAGAATATAAATTCGCTACTACAAATAATACTCATAGAGAGCCAACTTCTGTTTAACATACTCATCGTCTGGCCTTAGTTTTAAGGCATATTTGAAATAGGCTCTTGCCCGTTCGTAATCCTTTTTTTGGTCGTACGCTTGACCAAGTTTTTTCACAACAGCCCAAATTCCTGGAGTCTCTCGATTAATTTGTTCTAGAATTTGAATACTTTTTTCTTCCTGTCCGCACACTCCATAACATAACGCTAGTTTATAACGATAATCTAAATTCTCTGGTTCTTTTTGATACAATTCTTCGTATAAACCTAGCGCTTCCTCGTACTTTTTCATTGCTAAGAAAATTCTTGCTTTTAGATTTTTTACGGCTGTAGCAAAGCTTTCTTGGCGTATGTCCTCCATTGCTACTTCTTCAATATTTTCAATTTGCCGCAACGCTTCAAATAATCGGTCTGTTTTATAATATACATATGCCAGTTGTAATAAGATTTCTAGCATTGTATTTCCATTTGTAATTTCCGTCGTTAAAATTTTTTCGGCTAATGTAAATTTTTTTAGTTTACAATTCAACATTGCTAATTCTAACGGATCTCGTTTGCTTGCTAATGTTGTACGAGGAATAAACTTTTCAACTTGCTGCTGTTTGAAATGTTCGTCTACCGCTTTTTTAAATTCGGCGCGGAAATCGGTAACCGACTGATATCGTATTTCCGGATTTCTCTCTAACGCCTTCATGATTACCTTTTCCATCGAAGGTGTAATACTATCGTTTAATTCTCTTGGTTTTGGAAAAGGGACATTATGAATCACGTTAAAATATGTGTCATGCGGGGTCTTTCCTGTTAACAATTGATATAACAAAACCCCTAAAGAATAAATGTCAGAATTTAAATATCGTTTTTGCGAATGGAGAACTTCAGGAGCGATATAAGCAAATGTTCCTGCACCATCGATTGTTTTTACGAAAATGTCTTCAATCAATCGACTCGTTCCAAAGTCCGTTAATTTTACACTAGTTTCATTTATTAAAATATTGTCAGGTTTGATATCTCCATGCGCTATGCGTAGGGAGTGCATAAATTCAACACCATTTAGTACTTGATCAAAAATATCAAATATTTTTTGAAATGTCCGTGGATGACTAATTCCCTCTTCACTTAACTCTTGTGAGAGCGGCTTCCCATCAAACAGCTCCATCTCAATGACAAAATAACCGTCTACTCTGCCCAGCCAATAAATATTGATAATATTTTCATGGGAAACGCCAATAAAACGTTTTCCTTCCACTAATGCTGCGTCACCACGTTCTTGGCTTTTCGGGATTTTTAACGCGACGATTTCTCCATCTTCACAGCGAAGGGCTTTCCATACATATCCGTATGACCCTTCGCCTATCATTTCTTGCAAAATATATTTATCCCCGATATTCATATCCTTTTTTGGTTGAATAGAATAACGCTTACGGACCATGATTGTTACCTCACTTGAATCCATTCATTTATGGTGAGATTTTCCTTCGTTCCGCTTGCTACTGCTTGAAAAACGAGATAATCGGTAACAAATGAATTAATCCCTGGAATAAAGCGACCGTTCCGTAACGTGAACCCTTCATCAAAAATGCTAATGTATTTATCGATATTTTTCGGAATAGCCCCACTGTAAGACCAGTAGACAAAAAGAATCAATGGTAAATCGCTACCAAGTTGATGATATGCTAATAATAAATTTTCAATCTTCTCTCTTAATTTATCATGCTTGCCCTTTGAATTTTCAAATCGTTCAAACTCTGAAACAAGAATTGGCTTTACGTCTTGTTGACGATACCATACAGAATCCGGCCGAACTTCTCGAGTAATGCTATGACCATATTGTTGGTTAATTGGATAAACAGGGCATTCAGATAAAGCTGTTACTCCTTGAATATGTCTACCGATTTCCGTGATATAATTCAGTCCTGCTGAATGAACAGTTTCCGAATAATCACGAATCCCATGAACAGAAATCATTGGAAAAAGTGAATCACGAATTTTTCCATTCTTAAACTCTTCAATAATCATTGCCTTTAATTGCTCTTTATCCACCGAATACGCCCCATTCTTTGACAACTTCCGGCGATTGACCACCATGAACTAACGCTTTCGTTCCAACTTTCACTAATAATGGAGCTGGAATCGAGCGTCCCGTTATTAATGCTTCCCCTGTAGATAAAGATGGAAGTTCGTCAATATCTGCTTTCGTTAACATATCGGATGTTTTCGTAATGAAACGCTGATCATCCGGATTTTTTAGACGCATAGTAATAATCGTGTTGCATTGCGATGTGACATCTGCATCCAATTTAGAAGGACGTTGTGAAACGATGGCAAAACCTACCCCGAATTTACGGCCTTCTGCGGCAATTTTTTTAATAATTTTTTTCGAAATCGTTGGTGTGCCTGCTGGAGCGTAGTTATGACCTTCTTCATATACAAGGAAGCAAGGACGAATCGGGCGTTGTTTATCTGCCGCTGCACGCATAATTTCACTAGATACAAGCGCCGTGACAATTTGCTTTGCATCGTCTGACAATCCTTGCAAATCAATAATGATTAATCGACCATATTTTTCGTTCATTTCTCCAATTAATTTATAAATATCCGTCGGTTCACCAATCGCTTTTGTGTAAAAGCTTCGCGCTTCGTTTATGACGCGATTCAGCTTCATCGAAGCGACCGCTGCACTTCTGCCGCTTAAAGCTCTTGCTTCTGCTTCCGTTATTTCATCCCACCCCCGCAATTCTTCTAAATCACCTGAAAGCAACTCACGTAAATCTTTAATATCGCGAGGCGGATGTGGATATTTATATTTCCAATAACGAATCGCTACATCGAGTACCCGTTGCTGCGGTTCGGTTAAGCCAGGCAAAATCTCTTCGAAATCGTCCATTTCAAAACGGTCAAATTGCAACGCGAGGTGCTTATTTTTTCCAGCGTATTTGTAATCAAACTCTTCCATTTGCGGCGTATATACATGAATACCGCCTCCTGCCGCTTGTAAAGCGCGAAAACGTTCTTGAATAAATAAAATGCTTTCCCGATCTTTTTCATCTTCAATATGATCAAGGTTCGTATTGAAATGAATATCCCCTTTTTCAAATGCCTTTCCATACTCACCGTGCGTATCAAATACAACAACGGTTCCATTCATCTGCGCCACTAGTCGTTCGATGATACGACCGACCGTATAAGACTTTCCTGAACCAGTCATCGCTAAAACCGCTAAATGTTCTGTCACTAATTTATTGACATCCAAGTAAACAGGAACAATATTTTCCCCACGTTCATAACCGATTAAGTTGCCAATCGCAATGCTTTTATTTTCATCAAATTGATAAAACTTAGAAAGAAATTCATAATCAACACCATATACTTTACTTCCCGGATCTAACGGTCGACGCGGAATGCGAATTTGTCCTGTGGCTAGCTCCTTGTAACCGACAAGATCAATGGAAGCAAATAATGTCTCTCCAGTCATTTGTGTTCCGGGTAATAATTCGATCGAATTCAATCCTTCTCCAAGATCGCTGTTATATAAAATATTACTGCGAGAAATAGAGGTAATCCGCCCAAGCACATATGTCGGTTGTTCATCTGGACGTTCTTGATGTAAAATTTTCACAAACTCGCCACGGCGTGCGGAAAAGCTATCTTGAAGCACCATTTTTAAATCATTCGGGTTTCCAGTATTCCCAATCAGTTTACCGATATATTTTTCTTGACTCATTATTCATCCTCCCCGAAAAAGTCTACTTCCTCGGTCCAAACATTTTCTACTTCTTCCTTTTTGATCATTTCGCGTGCCTGTGTTTTAAAATAATGAATAATAGCACCACTTCGAATTGGTTTTAGTGCGTACTCGGCATACCAAAGCGGCAACGGGAGTGCCTTTGGTTGATCGAGCGTATAAAGCGAAACGAGATAGGATGTAAGCTCATCTAAACTTTGAGAATCCCATTCTTGAGCGTTTCCCATTATCTCTACTAATAAAGGTTGTGTATGCATCCCTGCCCGGAAATGAAAATTGATAATCCCTAGATTTCTCATTTCTTTAGGTTCCAACTGATTGGTTTGGACTAATAAATCGTATTGATAGGCAGCCGTGCGCGTTCTTCGAGTTAAAACACCGTGCAACAGTTTTTTTACGCCAACCTTTTTAATTTTGTATAACGATTCATTGTTTTGCTCGATATCGTTAAAACTCACTTCATCTACAATATACATCTCTTTATTTTTATTTTCAGAAAAGAGACCGTAGAAGATAGAACCGAAACGTTTAGTACTCACTGAAACAAGCCGAATACCGTTTCGATTAAAAGGAAAAATCAAATGTTGATATGTCTCCCAAAAATTTTTGATTCTTTCTACACAGTTTTGATAGTCAATATATAATTGGCCATGTGTATCCATTGGCGCGTCAGCCCGTTCTAACATTAACGGAGTGTCGACAATCACCAGTTCCGGCTTATGGGCTTCTAACAACATCTCTTCTAACAAATCGTAAACTTGCATGATATGAATAAATTTTAATTTATGGTTAATATCAATATCATCCGCTTCATCAATGTCAACGAGGCTGTCTTGAAATGTTTCGTACACAGAGCCTTCCTCTATGTATAAATCTTGACGAACAGCACCAGCGCTATATAAAATACCGCCAAATGCCGGTATTGTTTTGCTTGCTGTTGCAATCCCCGATACCCGAATCGTTAGTGGCGATTTTTTTTCAACGGGACGAATGACACCACTGTTGCGAAGTTTCGGAGCAATATGATCAATAAAACGCATTTTCGCGCTTAATTTCGTAACCGTACTTGGCAACCCTAACTGGATTTTCGCTACTAAACTATTGGCAATCGCGGTATCCCGTTTCGTTTTACCATTCTCCATCGTCGTTCCTCCGCTTTATGATTTCTCTTACAAATGCACGATAACCATTTTCCATAATATACTGTTGCCCTTTCTCAGTGATGGTTCCGTCTGAATGAATATAATGTAAATTTTCGAGCTCAGCAAAAGCACTTTTCACATCATTTTCGCGTACTTCTAAATAGAAAAACTTTTGAATTAATGGAACGAGCTGTTTTCGTTCTATGACGTCGGCTGCTGAGAGAAGAAGTAAATAGTGATGAACGGGCTTAAACATCACTTGTTTTTCTTCGCTCATTTCATCTTTTGTATCTCTTTCATTGATGTGCATTAACGATTGAAATAGACGTTGACATATTTCACGTTGCTCAAGCAACCGGTAATCAAGAAGCGGCAATGTCGTGATTGTAATGCAGCCGCTGCTTGTGTCGTAATAAAAGTCAACGGCAACCGTTTGTTTTGTCGGTAATTGGATTTCTGGAGTTAAGTTAGTCACGATTTCTTCACGAACCGGAACTCCTTCATACATGCATTCATTCATTTCTTTAATGGAAAACGAGTGATTCAGTTGCAATAATGATGAAATATCCAAATTAAGATATGGTGGGAAAACCATTAGTTGGTTTCCCCACTCTTTTGTCCATTGAATAAGGCACGAACGATCGCTTTCTGACATTTTTAAAAGAATGATAGCTGGAATCACACAAATACCTGACCGTAACTCTCCGACATCTTTCTCTTCCACATCAAACCATTCGCGCAACATTTTATACTCTGTCCGTCTTGCGAATGGTTTTAAAATTTGCAAACTCGACATTATTAGAGAACCTCCACTTTTGTCCGAATCAATCCGATTTGCTCAAGCTCTTCTTTTTCTTTTTGGTAATTAGTCCAGTCTAACTCTCCTTTGCGGTCAACCACTTCTTTATAAAACTCAAATTGCACAAATTTGGCATGTTCCGCAAAAAACTGATGGGCATATGTTTCTAATTGTTTCATTTCCATCTGTACTTTATCTATTGTTTCTTTATAAGTTGCTTCTTGAATCGGTGCACTTAAGTCTGCTTGATATAGCGGTTGATGCTGCAGACGGAACAGGCGGTTCACCGCATCAATTAATAACTCATCGAAATATTGATTTCGCTTTTTCTTTGTCGTATTTTCCACTTTTGTTACTTGGGCAATTAAATCCGTCATATCGTTTTTTCGTTCTTGCAACAACTTTTCCGTTTCATCAATAAGTGTCATCGCATTTTCTTTCTTTGCGGTACAAATATCGTCAACCGCTTCTTCGAAACCAGATTCTAAAAATACGGTTAACTTGTCAAATAGTGTAGAAAGCTCAATAATCCCTACCTCACGTTTCACATCGGCATCACTATTTTCTTCATAATAAGCAATCCATTTCTCGACTTTCGGTTTCGATTCTACAAAAAGGTCTACCATTTGCACAAATTTATCTTTCAAATCGTAATAACGGCCGACGATACCGCTTCTTTCTTTCCAATCCACCTTTGTATGATCGACTTTCTTTAAGCCGATTTGGGAAATAATGATGTTCAAACGGTCGATCGCTTCTTTATAATTCCCTAACGATAAATGATGCGCAAGTGTTTCTTTATTGGATACCATTGTTCGCAGCTGTGAAGATTTCACATGGTTCATCGCATTTTCAATTTCGTTTTTATATAATTCAAGTACATACGTAAACGGTGAAATTGGTATATAGTAACCTTTATACTCGTTTGTGCTTTTCATTTCCTCTACTTTTTCTTGTATTTTTGCGAGAATATCCTTTTGAATCGTTGATACATACTCATGGAACTGTTGCACAAGCTTCAGCTTTTGCCAAATTGGCATATCGTTCCGGTCAAAGGTGAGGTTCGCAAAGTTACGCTCGTTTGGTTGAAGCGTATTCCATTTTTCTTCATCAAAGATGAAATTACATTCATCATGAAATTGTTGCAAATAACTTAATTGCTCTTTCCAAATAGCGAGATGGTTGTTTGTATGAACTTGCAATAGTTTTAAATCGATGTTACGTAAAGCTTCGTCAATTTTCTCTAAGTCTCCGTGGCGCTTATATCGCTTCAATAGCTCGATGCGGGCTTGGTCAAACGTTTCTTTAAACTCGTCGACGAGTTTATCATATTCTTTCTCATACCACTGTTTAATTTTATCCCGCTTTGCTTCTAACGTATGTGACGTGACATTTTCAACATGAGCATTGTTGTCGATTCGTACGACTTTTAACGCTTGCAAGAACGTCATCCATTGTTCAACGATTTTTGGCGGTTTAATGGCATCCACAGAGCTAAAGAAAAACGCATCTTCAATCTCTTTATATGTTACACGACGATGGCCAATAAACGACATTAAAGAGGCAAACGTACTTGGAATTTGCACTTCATATTGATCATTTTCGTGATTTTGAATAAATAAGCCCGTACCTCGATAACCGTCCTTATCTAATTTAGCCGGAACTTTCGTCGCTTTTAAAGCATGTTGAAAGTGAGTAAAATCTTCGCTGTCTATAAATTTTACGCCTTGCTTTGCCCCTAGTTCGGCAATTGTTGCATCGTGAATAATCATTTTCGCATATCCTTCCGCTAATACCGGAAGATAGTCTTCTTCTGATTTTGTAAAAACAATTGGGCGCAATACATATCCTTCTTTATCGATTCGTTCAAACCAAGTTCGTGCGATTCTTGTAATTTCATCTGTAATCGCACGAATTTTTGCGCGGAATGGCTGCGCTAATTGATGGGCTGACTTGCGGATATCCATCATCTCACGCTCAACCGATAACGCTTCTAATACTTTCTTCTGCAAATTCGTCACTTGGAAAAAGAGCAAGCAACGGCCGAGCCGCTCATACTTTCGTTTTATATCATCGATTTCTGTTTCCGCATCAGCGGTCGGTGCCAAAATGATAATCGGGTGATTTCCGCTATCTAGTAATTTGCTGTCAACAAGATCGTGCAAGGAAGCTAGTTTGCTAGCCCAAATAATGTCGACAATTTTTTTCGGATGAACTCCTAAATATAGATGATTCGTTACTTTTATACGGAGCCCGCATTTATTTCCTTTTACTTGAATTGTTTGCACGTCTGGATAGTCTTGCTCAATGGCTCTTGCAAAACCAAGAAGAAGACGTTGAATTTCTCCATCTTTATCATATTGTTTCGCCAATTCGTTTAAATGTTGTTGAAGCTGTTGATCTTTTTCTTCATTTAATAAATAGTTCGCAATACCTGTTTTGACGGCATAGCGACGATTTAACCGCTCAAGGAACGCAAAGTTTGGACCGATATATGTTTCGAATTGCTCTGTTTTCATTCGTTGCTCAAGATACGTATATAAAAGCTCCGCCGCTTCAACGACTTCGTCTTTCGGATAAAGCATGCGCACTTGCGCTAAAAACGTTTCCCGTTCTTTTCCGACAATAAAAGAACCTTTAGGTGCATTAATTGAGAACGTTTCAAGACTGCGCAAGAGGACATCTAAACTAAATGATTCACCCGTCGTTTCATTCACGAATAAATGATCAGATTCAGCTTTATATTTGTTTTGCACAAGATAAAAACCTAAATCATTTTTCGCAAGCGGCAAAGCGACAAACTCTTTAAATAATGGTATGCCTTCAATATGTTTCGCTGATAATAAAATTTGTTGTTCTTCCTCACTATAATAATCTTTCGGATATGGCAGCTGCCGTAATAATGCTTTTTTCACAAACGGAATATGCACTGGCTTTGTATCAATGTAATCTAGCTGGGAATGGTCGATTAAACTTTCTTTAAAACGCGGCACTGAATAAGCTAAGTCTTGTAAAATTTCACCTGTTTCCTTGTCTGGATGCTGCTCAAGATATTGATCACAATGAGCCATAATTACATTTAGCCAACCAAAGTTTCCCGCAGCAATCGTGTAAGCTGCTTCAACAAGCCCAGCAGGATATTCACGCAATTTCCCACTTTGTTGTAACGATGCGATATAATCGCTAATATCTGCATAGGAGTTTTGATTGATTTCTAATTTATCTAAACGACGAGCAAGCGCCTCGAGCGCTTTAATTTGATCGCCGATGGCCGGAGAACAAAGCAGCAAGAAAGAGACATTTGGATGGCGAGTGCGGCTATCTTCATGTTTAATCGCTGATGTGATCACTTTAATCGCATCACCGTCTAGTTTCTTTTTCCGCTCTTCACTTTGTTCTTGAATCCCATCCATAAATAATTCGTATTCAGATTCCACTTCATCGACAATCACCATTAAATGTTCGATGCCAAACGATTTTAAGTAAGCTAAACCATTTTGCACAAGTTGATCAAGCTGATCAAGATGCTGCAGCAAATCATCGGTTTCATGTTGTCCTAACTCAATTGCCTCTGCCAATTTTGCCGGTGAAAAACCAAGCGGGAGAAAATGGTCTTGAATATGTTTCACAATCGAACCTTGAATCGTGCGGGCAGGTTGTTGTTCCGCTAATTTTGCTAACGCTACATACGCTCCATAACCGACCCAGTTCTCCCCATAAAGAAGGTCCTCATGCATTTGTTCATAGCGGATATAAATAGGTAAAATGCCATCAGCGAAATCTGGCTTTAATAACCGGACTTTTTGCAGTTGACCTGATTGGTCACGAATCGTCCATCCTTTATCAATTCCAAGCGCTTCGCTCACTAATTCATAAGCAATACGCGATTTACCAATTCCCCATTTAGCAATCAATGTAAAAACTCGCGCCATTGGTGCTGACTTTAAATCTTGTAAATACTCTTTAAACGCATCATAAAATTCACGCTGACCGACCATTGGCTGTTGAACCGGAAATGTGGAAACCCCATCTTTTAACCAGACAGATTTGCTCATCTTTTCAACCCCTTTATCGTTGAAATTCAAGTTTTAATAATTGGTATTCTCGTTTACCTAAATAACCCCTTCCATGTCTCGGCTGGCCTGATTCATAATCAGCAATATAAAACAAACCTTCACGAATACCTTTTGTCATATAATAATCGACAAAGCGCGCAAGCCCTTGTTCCCATGTTGGATAAAAACGCTCCATCAGCTTACGAAGTAACGGTTCAATCGCAACAAAACCGCGATCATCCTGCTCTTCGTCCACTTTTTTCTTTAACCATTCGATTTCTGATATACTCTGAACGTTCGTAAATGAAAATAAAAAATGTGAATCGATATGCTCCAACATCTTTTCTTTATTTAAAATGATGATTCCGACATCAGCTTCGATAAACCAATCTAAATAAGCAAATAATTGCATCGGTGCGCGCATAAACGAAGAAATATTTGTTTTTGCCGGCTCTTTACCGCTTGAGCCAACAAACATCCAATCTTCATCTAATTCAATTTCTTCTTGAGCAAGAATGTCACGCCAATCTTTCCCTAATGCTTCATTTTTAAAAGCATGAAGAAGAAAGTTCATATCATTAAGATCTGGATTGCTTGAAAACGGATGATACAGAGCATCGGCAAATCGCAATGTCCACTTGCTTAGCTGTTCGAGCGAGTGACCGTTTGTTTCAAATAAACCATCATTCAACAATAAATGCATGATAACTCGTGTTCTTGGCGAATATCGCAATAGTTGTTTTGCAAGCAACAATTCCCATCCGTGTTGTTGTTCGTACGCAGCTACAAGTTCATTTGCTTCCTCTGTACGAATCAAATATCCATCGTCTGCTCTTGTTAGGAAATGGACACCTTTAATTTCAAAATTCCGCGAAAGTTTTGCGTACTCATAACCATGTAGTCCAAATAATTCTTTGGAACGGTCTAGCTTTTTATCTTTTTCTTCCACATCTTTTCCTAAATATAATTTTGCGATTTCCTTGATTGAGCGCGCTTCGGTTTTTTCGGGAATGCGCGATAACAACTCACACCATCTCTCAAAATTTCCCGGCTCAATCCAAAATCGCTCAATCGATAGTTTGATTTGCTTCATCCTCTGTCCCTCAATTCATCAATCCACTGTTCGATCCGCTGGCGGAGCTGTTTGCTTCCTGCCATCAGCGAAATAAACAAACTTGTATTGTATAACTCATCTTCAATATGGCTCGGAATGCGATATTCTTCATCGACAATCGTTAAAAAACCGCGATCATGCAAATGATGGAATATTGTTTCTAAACGAGCGATTTCGTTTGGGAATAGTTGATAGTTGCTCACTTTACAAAACTCTAAAACGAAATCATTGATCGTTCCGTAACGATATTCTTGTTTTTTTGACGACATTAAAATAACGTCAACTTCGTCGTTCACCGCATGAAACCGAACGGTCGTCATCCCTTGCGCCTCCGTCTGCTCGCGAACAACGCAACAAAGGAAAATAAATAAGTTCCAAGGGTGCGTGAAAATATGTTTGAATAACGGATTCTTTAATGAGATATTTGGCTCATGCGGGGCTAATACAGCAAGCGGTGCATCTTTTAACGGCGATAACTGCAAGTTAGTAGCTATTTTTCGCCCTTTTGCCCATTGTTCATCAATTTTTTTACCGAGTGGTTCGTCTTGTTCAACAGCTTCTTGTTGATACTGCTGGATATTGGTTAGATAGTAAATAATACGCTGATAATACGGTGCCCCGTTAAAAATAAAATGATTGCGCTCACGGAAAAGAGGCTCGATTTCTTTTACATGCTTTTCTAAAGATTCCGTTTCGTATCGCTCACCATGTTTCAACTCATCTAATATTTTTATGATTTCCCCTGCAAACTTTGGCATTTTGTGAACGAAATCAACAATTCCGTCCAAATCCTCTGCCTCACACATTTTTAATACGGTTAACAACGACGTTTTTAACAAATATTGTTGATACGCCTCATCAAAGCAAAGCAATGTATGAAGAAAATCAGTTTGATTCGGAAAACGTTTCACAAACGCAATCCAATTGTTCGTAATCACTGCCTTCTTCCCACGTACATATAAGAGACCTTTCGCAACAAACGGCTCAAGCTCCGCCACATAAACGGTCTCACCATAGTGATATAACTTCTCTAAGTGACTATGTAACTTTTTCAAATCCACCCCATTCACCTCCTAGAAAAGAAGGAGTGTCCTTACACTCCTTCGGAAATTTTCGACTCATCGAACTTACCTTCGATGAGGTCTTCGACGTCTTGTTTGGCTTCACCAATCAATTTTTTAGACATATATAAATTATGACACGCCTTATAAAGTTTTGTAGATATTTCTTCCAATGTTTTATTATCTGGCAGTACAATAAGTATATTTTCTATGTCCCGGAGACTTATATGAGCAACTGTTGTTATGACAGACTCACGATTGAGTTGTACCTGTCCTAAATAATGATTAATATAAAAAGCTAAATAATGGGCCATAAATTTATCGTAAGTTTTTATTATTCCAATTCTCTGATTGATAAATACTTTAGGCATCTCTTCAATAAATGCACCGGCTATAAAATTACCGTCCATACCTACTACAACAGTTTCGCTATCAGATAAATACATACTTTTGTCCATAAATTTGTTTTTATCTAAGTAAGTATCCACATCGGTATTAATTAGATCTGGATTAATATCTCGAATTCTTATTAAAGGGATTCCATTATCTGAACTAAAATCGTCACTTGAAAAAGGATATCCGCCATAAATAGTTTTAACTAAATCTCTTAACCTAGTTACTTGTAAACTTTCACCATCCAAAAATTTTCTAACAAATAAATAATCTTGATTATAGTAATTAATATCAAGACGTTCACTCATAATTTGTTCGGGTACTATCCAACTTTTACTTTCAATATTTTTCTGCTCGAATTTTAATATTTCATCAAACATAACTGATACTTCTTTCTTCAACCGCTTCGCTTCTTCCCGTAACTCTTTCGCTTTTCGGACTTTGTTGCCGATGTAGTTTTGAATATGAACGTCAGGTAGAACAATGTCTATTGTTTTTATTTCATCTGTAGAGATGGTAGGCTGAGAAACAGCTTTAAATCTTCTCTCAAGTTGATTTAATCCATAGTCAGTATTTAAAAATAATGCTACATAATATTTATTAATTGCCTTTTTTAGTTTCGAGGCTATTATATTGGGACTAATAGTTACCTTCTCAATAGAATTGGGAATTATTGAACATGAAGGTGTACCTACTCTTGCAAAAAGTATATCCCCTGCCTCAAATACTGGAAAATCTGTCCCTAATGATTCTTCTGGGAAGCGAACTAATTCATCTTCGGACAATAATACCTCTTTTAAGTTCAACGGTCTTATCATTATAATCCCTGTATCATTATAATTTTCTGCAAGAACCGAGGAGCCAAATGGACCACACTTTATGACATCGCATATATCGTGATATTTAACAACTTTGTAGCCTGAATTTTTAATTTGTTGCTCTATTACCAAATATTTGTCCGAATAGTAATTGGCATCTAATCTATCTGCAATATAGCTTGTATTTACATACTTTGCATCAGTTTTCATGAGGTGTGTTTTAAACCCCTTTCTTATATGCATCAACAATCTTTAATAAATCGTTTCGGTCGTTTCCAAGCTGTACTTCGACTTTATTTTTTACATCAAATCCAATTTCTTCCGCAACCGCCATAAACACAGGTCCTTGTTTTTCGTTTTCGTGTTCTTTCTTTTTAATATAGAGGAATGATGTTTTCGCACCTGTACCAGATAATTGGAATGTAACTGTCGGTAATGAAACAACGGCTTTCACAATCGCGCGGCCGCCTTCAAATTCGCCTGTCACTTCATTTTTCTTACCCATTAAATATTCACGCACATGTTTATAGCTTGAGTTGCTTAAAATTCCATCTGGAAGAACGATGATTAAATAACCGCCCGGTTTTAATAACTCTAAATTTCGGTCAATGAATAACACCGCTTGGTCTGTCGAATTGACTTGTTTCCAAACACCTTTGTTATTTGGCTTTGCTCCAAGACATAAACCTTTTTTCATCGGTTTTCCGTCTTCATCAATTCCGGATGTGTAACGTTCTAGAATGGCTTTACCTTCTTCTGTTTTATTCGATACAGAGCCTGAACCAAATGGCGGGTTTGTGATGATCACATCAAATGTTTCAGGTTGTAATGAATCGGTCATTAACGAGTCGCTTACCCAGAAAATCGGTGCTTTTGGCAATCCGTGCATCGCCATATTCAAGCGTGCTTTTACAATCATGCTCCGTGTTTTATCAGCACCAACAAAGCTATGCTCTTTCATTTTCTCTAAATGTTCTTTTATTTTTTCTTTTTGAATTCCTGCAAATTCTCTCGTAAAGTATCTTTTTATTGCTTCATAGGCTTTAATTAAAAATCCTCCAGAGCCGCAAGTTGGGTCAAGTACACGAAAGGTTGGATTTCCGTTTTCATCTGTTTCTAGTAATTTAGCCGCTTCTTTTGGATTTGTTGTTAAATCATGCATCACCATATCAACCATTGCTTCGGTTACTTGACGTGGTGTTAAGTACGTTGCTTGGCCGACTTTACTGTCATATTTACCACGTAGTAATACATCGTATAGGCGCCCTAGAATATCAGCGGCTACATCTTTTAATGTCGCCTTTTTAACGACTCCGTTATCATCTTCGAACTCACCGAGCTCTTGGAATGTTTCAAACGCGGCAACATAGTTTGCTGGATTTTCCAACTTGATATACTCATCTTCGTTAAAAATGTAACACTTTTCACCTTTGTCGTTGATCGCTACATAGTCGTCATGATTTTTTATTTCTTTAAATGCCGCTTTGATTTGTTTTACCGCTTCTTTTCCATGCTGCTTTATGTACTCATACTTTAAAATGTCATATAATTTTAAACCAGCATTTTCTCCTTCTCTTAATACGTAGTCAGGGTGATAAAGGCGAAAAATTTCCATAAACAATAATTTACTTATTTCATCGATCGCCTCGTTCGTAGAGCTAATATTATCGGCACCAGCAGGACCGTAAAGGCGTTCGTGTAAATCATCAAACCGTTTTTGCAAAGTTGAATAAATATCTAACGACCAAAGTTCTTGCTTTGTTAATTTTTTCTTTTCTTTTTTTGTTACATCGACAACAGATGGAATTTCCGCAATAGGCGTAGATTCAATACAGTCGGCGTAATAGTTTACCTCTCCGTTCGTGGCCCAAATAAAGTCAGGAGCCGATTCATGATATTGCGCTTCAATGAGTGCCGATTGTTGCACAGCGTATGATAAATCAGCATCTTTTTCAAAAATTTTTACATAAACGACTTTCTCATCTCCTGTTGCTGTGAAAATCGTTGTTCCGTCTTCTTCATTTACAGTAAGTTCAGAGAACTGGCCATATCCTTTCATTGTTAATTGATCTTGTACTTGTTGAATTGTCGTTTCCATGTTGCTGTCTCCTCCTATTTTCGTTTGACACGAAGTAAATTTTCCCGCGGTGATTCGTATTTGCCGCTGCTAATGGCAACATCAATAATTTCACGTTGCGGCACAATCATATCAGCAGGGAGCTGAGCGAAAACATCGGGATCAATTTTTGTTAGCGGGCGGCCTTGCAACGCCCGCTCAATTGCTGCCAAAATGATTCGCTGACGTTCATCTTGTTTTACTGTCCACAGCCCTGCTTCATTTTGAATGATACTTGGATCTAAGCGCACAAACAACTCCATTTGTTCCCGATTCCAATATAACTCATTTTCATGCGCAATCGTCACAAGCTGTTCAATCGTTTTTGGGGTTTTTAAATATTCATATAAAATCATTTAACCCCTCCTTCTTTCATTCACTATTTTTCTAGCAATTTTAAGAACTTGCTCAATAGGTGCGGTAATTCCATTATTATAACTTTCTTCATAAGTGAGTCCTTTTGATAAATCCCAAAATGCAATCGTTTCAATATTCGTTGGAAGCATAGAAGTTAATTCAAATGAGGTTACCAACGTTTTGAAAACTGGAATCCAATGAGAAACATCATTTAATTTACCATATTCAAGTAGAATGATTTTTTCCGCATTACGGTCGTAAAAGTACCCAAAATCAATATCTAGCTGTATGCGGCTATTAAGTAACTCTTTTGGAATGTGAATACTATTTCTGTGATAATCTAAATCAAAAATAGGTTGATCGTAATGGTCATTCATTAATTGATAAAGTCTTTTCAAAAAAGAAATTGTGAGTTGTCTAGGATATAATTGATGTTCATAATCTGTAATGCACGATTCATCTCTTAGGTCAAAAGCATCACAAATTTGTTTTTCCGCCTCTCTTATCGCAAGCGCATAATTCTTTTTTCCTTTCAAAGGATAATTAAAATAGTATTTATAAAATCCGTATAACGATGGTAACCTCATTTCTATATCCCTCCGATTAATTAATGAATTTTTTCACCATATTTTCAATCAGATCGATCTTTTCAGGTGATTCAACCGGGAGGTAAATTCTTTTAAGCTCATCGATACTTATCATCATTTGCAATTGTCCTCTTCGCTTAGCCCTTAACTGAAATCGTACTAAAGGATGGGACAAACACCACAACAAATATGCGGTCGAATATTTAAAATTACGTAAAACCACAAACGCACTAGATGCTAGTGCCCCTTCGTATTCTTTAGTTACAAAAGCCAAGGGCTGATTCTCTTCTCCGATATACGGTCCGACGATTCCAAGCAGGATGTCGTTTTCTTTCAATACATACCGGGCGCGACTTTTCACTTTTTCAAATGATATAGTCTCTGCTGAAATAATCCGGCACGAATTTGTATCAATATTTTTAAACCCGATATAACAAATTTCTTTATTATGAAAATGTGCAGGACTAACAGTATGACTGACTATTTCACAAACGTCTTTTAACTGCACCCATCGTCCGGTTTCGATCTTATTTTTCAATTGTTCGAACATTTTTGAAGTATGATAACGATAATAATCGACATCCAATCGCTCTGCTGACAGTTGTTTTTTGACCCAAAACTCTGTCGGTAGCGACGTGTTCAGCTCATTTAACTCAAATTTATATGAGCTATGCAGTTGCAGTTTTAAAATAACTTGTTGGTTATGACCATCTTCTTCAGGATCCACATCTATTACAACCGCTAAATCCTCTAACTGTTTAAGCGAAATTTTCGGTAATATAGACGGAACTGCCATTTTCTTTAATGAAAGCATCCCGATATTTGAAGAAAAAAACTTCATTAATATAGCTTGTGCTTGTTGATCTACGGGACGAATTTTTATAATATCAGGACTGATAACCGCTCCATCATATGTCTCATCAACAAGAGCGATTTTAGGAAGCGAGACAATTTTTGAAATTAAAATATCCCCTTTTCTAACAATGGCTTTCCCCTCAATCCCATCTAAATCAAATAAATATTTCATCCCTTGTTGCACTAACTTATTATCAACAATATTTGACAAACGAATATAAGGAACATTCGTTTTATAACCAACAAACTCTGTCGCGTTTCTTGTTCCATCTGTAATTTCTGCGCATAACATCCGCAAAGGAACGGTCTGTTTATTTTCTAATTTCTTTTTCAATTCCAATTCAATTTGATAAAAATACGGATCTAAACGTTCGGTTCGCAAGTCTTTTTCGTAAATAAAATTATGTATACAACCACACCCTTTATTGTTCATTTTATTCTCTTTTTCTATATTTTTCATCTTCAATTATAATTTACTAACAAATGCATAAAATGTCAAATGATTTTTTGGTATTTATTTATCATTGTTCATTTTATTCTCTTTTCACATAAATAAAAAATAAATCTCTCGCTACAAATATGTAACAAAGGATTCGTTTGTTTCTCTTTTCTACATCTAAAATTCAGATGTATGCATATATCTTCCATCTTCTTTCTCAAATCCATCGCCGCATATTGGACATACAGTAAAATAGTTGTGATAGAGTGATACACATAACAATTGATTCCACCTTTCAAAACCGTTGTAGCTCTTGCTTTTTTACAGATAACAGTGTTCATAGCGCCATAACAAGAGACAAAATTTGTACTGAATATACTACCATCCCCCAATCCTTCCCCATACGCAACCTCATATGTATGTTCATCTCAATTATTTCTGACTCTTAAAAAATACAAAAAGAAACTGACTTCAAATCGCCGTATTTTAACAACCTTGAAGTCAGCTATTTTTGAGTTTAAGAAAATAGATTGATTAAATAACTCAACAAAATCTGACTCTCCAAACATTGTACCATCAAACTCAAATGATCCGAGTACGGTTGGTAAAAAGGAGATTAACACTCTGTATGCAAATACTCCAAAAACAGCACCTCTTCTACCGCCTGTTGCATTGCTATATAAAAAAAGAGAGCTCACTCGCCCTCTTCATCTTCATCGTCATCGGGTAACAAAAAAGTCCCCAACTTTTTATAATGATCATTTTTCAGCATTTTCTCGATTTCTGCCTCGATATCCTCTTCCTCCGTAACTGGCAGGGACATGCCCGTGTATCCCCAACCGTTTGACTCGAGCCATTCGATAAACTCTGACATAAAATCCTCATAATCCTTATCACAGTTGACAATGTAGCCATCTAATCGGATGTCAAAACGCATGATGTTTCTACCTTTCCCTATTATTAGCGCTAGTTATTGTAACATATTTCATGCAACAGAAGTGAAATGTTTCCTTATTAATGTGAAAAATTCCTGAGACACACCCCAAATCATCCATCTATTAAACACATTCATAAACACATAACTCCCGTCCGTCGTTAACGAAGGCGGGAGTCCTCTTTAGCTATCAAAACAACTTCATCAAATACCCCAGTCCGAGTCGCCAAATGTCGTTCCTTCGAATCCAAGAGAGCCGAGGACCGGCAGCAAGAGCGCTGGTAAGAAGGATATTAAAATTCCGTTGGCAAAGGCTCCGAGAATGGCGCTTCGTCTACCACCTGTCGCATTCTCCCATAAAAAAGAGAGTCACTCTGTGAGTTCTCTTTTTCGTTGAATATATCCCGGTTTCTTTTGCAATTTGTTGAAGTTGTTGCGATAAAAACAGATGATGGAGTACTTCAATGGTTTGATTCATAAACGTGGAATGTTCTATAAAAAAATCCTTTCAAACATTGATGTTGCTAGAAAGGATAACAAAAATAATCGGACAGGAAAAGGCATTCGCTTAGCTTGATGGCTATCGGATTTCGCCCCCCCTCCAAGACGCGGTTGTGGACCCCTACCTTTTGTTTCATGTTACACTCACGCATAGGGCTTCTCCTCCGTCCTCACAATCCAACTTGCGTCGAGCGGTTGTCACTACTTTTGCTGAAAGGTCGCGGACTTTTACTTCCTCTACTTCCGCAAAATCTACCGGCGGAAGGAGCTCTCAGGTGGCAAGTTGAAAATCATTAATTTTAGTCTCTATCTCTTAATTCTGAATACTTTATAATATTGTTCCTCTTTATTCCAATAGATGATTAAAATGGTAGCTACAAATCCTAATACACTTGCAAAATAAAATCCTGCTACCAACCCCATAGCTGAATTCAACACTCCAGCAAGAAATGGTCCAACGAACATGCCGATAGCATACAACGCCTGATAAATCCCCATAGCTGTGGCTCTTTTTTCATGTGGAATAGATTCTATAGCCATTCCTAATAGTAGTGGAAAAAGTAGTCCTTGTGAAAATCCATTAAAGCCCTGAATGATACACAGCAAACCTTTTGTATCAATAAATGGGGTAATAAGCGTAAATAATGCACTTAGCAAAAATGCTATGATCAAAGAATTCCATTTGCCAAAAATCGGAACCAATACCTTTCCCATAAAAAGTGTGGCAAATGCGTGGGGTATCATAAAAGAAAACACAATGAGACTAAGATCGTTTGCACGAAGCCCTATATTTAATGCATAGGTAGGTATGAAACCAAACATTGTAGTAAAAATAATACTGTGAGCTAAAATAGACAATAAAGAAACTTTTAAAAGTGTGGGTTCTCTAATTACTGATATAAGATCTTTTAATTGCACAGGCTCTCGCGTAATTCCTTCTTTGGGTTCATAAATTAATAAGGAAAGAAAAGTACCGATTAAACCGATAATTCCACCTATCCAAAATGGAGCGTGCCATCCCCATTCATTCACAATATAACCACTTAAAGACATACCTATTAGTTGTGCTAAGACAACAATAAATGAAATACTGCTCATCGCCCGATGAACTTCCTGATCTACAAAATAGCTAGAATATAAGACTGTGAATGCAACCCATGTAGCAGCAGCAAGTCCGGCAAGAGATCGGGATAAAAGTACCCATCCTAAACTATCTGTTAACGCAAATGTCAAACAACTAAACACACTGGTTAACATCCCAAATATAATAAAAGGTCTTCTTAATTTAATAAGATCCGAAAAGATTCCAAAGGGAAACCGAAATAGTAGCTGCATGAGCCCATAGCTACTCAAAACAAACCCAATAAATGTATACTCACCTCCTAATGATTCAATATATGGGGACAAAATTGGCATATAAACAAAATTCGAAAACCAAAAAACAAACGAAACAATTAAAAAAATGTATCTGTCCCTAGTGGAAGAAAGAGTATTCAAATGTACCACCTCGATGTTAACCCAATCATTTTCGTAAACATTATCTTATTATTTTTTTTCATGGAACTACGCATGATTAATTAGTGAATTTAGAAACTGCGAGAGCCTAATACCTAAAAATATCCCCGAGAATTTTTGGAAAGTTTCAGTCCTTTTGAATGACTAATAGATTCAGCGGGTAGCCGTAGTGCCTATAACATACGTAGCGAAAACGACTAAGAAACAAGAAAAGGAAACTCTTGTAGATTCCAAATTAGAATAACAAATGAGGATTCTCGAAGACTTAAACAGGTTAGTGCAGGCCACAAAAAAGCTTGAGGCTATCGTGCATTGAAAACATTTATCGGTACAGTCTACAAAACAGCTAACAAGCTGAATTTTTTAGTCAAATTTCATCAGGCTTAGTCGAATTCCTAGCAACCTACGAACAAGACTTTGATTCTGAGGCATTTGATCAAGTGTTTTCCTTGAGGGCATGCCTCAGAATCGAAAAAACTAGTAAAAGCTAAGAGAAGTCGACTAGAATCCTGTCATCTTATTGTTACCCATCCCCATAGAAATTAGTGAATAGACAAATCTCACTCTATTATGCTAGATGACACTATTATTCCGCGCATGTAATACATGTAATGTTAGAAGTAAAATTAATCATGGATGTTATTATGGTCTTATTACTAATTTATTCGATCTTAAATATTCACCTTAGATACCGTAACAATCGATAGCCTAGCTTCCTTAGCAGTATTATAGATTATCGGTGCTATTTTCCACCATTCTCTCAAAGGTTCATCCTAGTAAATTCGTTTTAACACTATGAAATTAGATTAAATTATAATCTCAAGACCTTTTCAGACTTCCCTGAAGAGCCAAATTCGCGCATTTTCCTCTTCACCGTATCCTTGATTGCTTCTCTTGCTACTCCTAAATATTTCCGCGGATCATATTGCTTCGAGTTTTCTTCTAATGAAAGGCGAATAGCTCTTGTAAATGCCATTTGATTCTCAGTATTCACGTTGATTTTGGCTGTCCCCAAAGAGATAGCTCTCTTAATATCATGGGAAGGAATACCTGTACCACCATGCAATACTAGGGGAACACCCGTCAATTTTCGAATTTCTTCCATACGAGAAAATCCAAGTCTAGGTTCTCCTTTATACGGCCCATGGACGGACCCTAAAGCTGGAGCTAAGCAATCAACACCGGTCTCACGAACAAGACGCTCACATTCTTCCGGAATCGCGTACATCGCATCGGCTTCATCCACTATTAAGTCGTCCTCTTGTCCCCCAATCCGCCCCAATTCTGCTTCTACTGAAACCCCTAAAGCATGAGCCGCTTCCACTACTTTCTTAGTTTGTGCAATATTGACTTCTAATGGTTCGTGGGAGGCATCAATCATCACGGAAGTAAATCCTGCATATATCGCTTGTAAACACTGTTCATATGATGAGCCGTGATCCAGGTGCAAAGCTACCGGAACAGTAATCTTGTATTCCTCCAGTAGTGCTTTCACCATCGATACGACCAATTTAAAACCGCCCAAATGAGGAATATATCCTGGACTAACGGCAAGAATAACAGGAGAACTCTCCTCTTCTGCCGCTTGCAGGATTGCCTGTGTAAATTCCAAGTTATTCAAGTTGAAATGACCAACAGCATATTTTTCTTCCAGTGCATGGTTTAACATTTTAGTCATTGAAACTAAGGGCATTCCGCATTCTCCTTCTCGTCCACGTCAGAATAATAGGATAGATTTGTATTTGAAGCCTCAAACATGAATTAACATCTTTACAATCCCTATCATCAAAGAATACATAAACAAACGATAATGAAAGAGTACCAAGCTGAAACAGCTTGATACTCATTACAATTACCAGCGAGCCGTTACCATTTTCTTGCGCGTATAGAACTCTACACCATCCGTACCATTAGCATGAAGGTCTCCGTAGAAGGAATTTTTCCAGCCAGAGAAAGGGAAAAAGGCCATCGGTGCAGGTACGCCCAAGTTCACGCCCAACATGCCGGCATCGATTTCTTCACGGAATTTGCGCACATTGCTTCCGTCTTTCGTATAAATGCAGGCACCGTTTGCAAACTCGGACTTATTCGCCAATTCAATCGCTTCATCCAGTGTTTTCACTCTAACAATCGATAGGACAGGAGCGAAAATTTCCTCTTTCCAAATGGTCATATCTGGTTTGACATGGTCAAAGATAGTCGGACCGATAAAATATCCGTTCTCATTAGCTACCCGATCTTTGCGGCCGTCCCGTACTAAAAGAGCCCCTTCATTTTCGCCCATTTCGATATATTTAACTGTTCTTTCCTTATGGGAGTCACGAATCACCGGACCAAGAAATACATTTTCTTCCATTCCATTGCCAATCTTTATCTCATCAGCCGCTTTGACTAATTTTTCGATAAACGGTTCCGCAACGTCTCCTACGGTGACCACAACAGAAGCGGCCATGCACCTTTCTCCGGCCGATCCGAAAGCGGCATTGATGATTTGTTGAACGGCCAAATCCAAATCAGCATCCGGCATTACAATAGAATGATTTTTGGCCCCTGTTAAAGCCTGGACGCGTTTTCCATGGGCAGCAGCTGTTTTATACACATATTCGCCGACCGGCTGCGATCCCACGAAGGAAATGGCTTTCACATCCGGATGTTCCAACAATCCATTCACGACATCATGTGCTCCATGAACAATGTTAAGAACACCGTCCGGAAGTCCTGCTTCCTTGAACAGTTCAGCCAAACGATTGGCTAGTAACGGAGTGCGCTCGGATGGTTTAAGGACAAACGTGTTACCGCAGGCAATCGCTAACGGGAACATCCAGCAAGGGACCATCATCGGGAAGTTGAACGGCGTGATTCCCCCGACAACCCCGATTGGATAGCGGTACATGCCGGATTCGATACCGGTTGCAATGTCCGGAAGCTGCTTGCCCATCATTAAGGTTGGTACGCCGGCAGCAAACTCGACACATTCAATCCCGCGTTGCACTTCCCCATACGCTTCGCCATAGCTTTTACCGTTCTCTAGGGTCACAAGACGAGCCAGCTCTTCCCAATGCTCCACGAGCAATTGTTGGTATTTAAACAAAATCCGGGCTCTGCGCGGTACAGGCGTTTTGCTCCAGGTTTTAAACGCTTCCTTGGCCGCAGCAACCGCTTGATTGAGATCTTCGCGGCTAGAGATTGGAACATAAGCTAAAATTTCTCCTGTTGCTGGATTGGGAACTACTTCGGTTTTTCCAGAGGTCGATTCTACCCATTGGCCGCCAATATAGTTTTTTAAAGTCTGTACCCCAGCTGTTGTTGTCATTTTGAATTCTCCTTTCCCTTCATAAAAATATATTTGATCTACGTTAGATCGTAGTAATGATTTTCCCGTTCCTGCATTTCTGGATATAGCTTTCGATTTGCTCCACCGTCGGCATCGCATCCGAACAGCTATGACTGGAAATGACAATCGAGGCGGCGGCAGCACCATATTCCATCGATTTCGGGATGTCCCAGCCTTGCATTAATCCATAGATAAAACCGGCTGCGTAAGAGTCTCCTGCACCAAACGTCTTAATTACATTGGCTGGGAAAATGGTGCCCTTAAAGCTTTCTCCTTCCTTTGTATAAGCGATTGAACCGTCTTTCCCGTGTTTGATGACGACAATCTTGGCATGGTAGTCAAACCATTTCTTTGCGGTCACATAATCATCATGATTCATATTGCTTTCAAAGCATTCCATCATATCAAATTCTTCCCGTGTTCCGATGATGACATCGCACTTTTCCGCCGCCAGATTATAGTAAATTGCCGTTTCCTCCTTTGAATTCCAAGTGTAAGGACGGTAGTCAAGATCAAAGAAAACCACCGCTCCATGTTTTCTGGCATAATCCAGTGCCAAGAATACAGCTTCCCGAGATGGACTTTTGGCTAGAGCCGTTCCGGAAATCAAGATGGCTTTCGCCTGTTTGATGTACTCTTCCCTCACATCCTTCGGCTCTAATTTTAAATCCGCTGCATTTTCCCGGTACATCAGGATGCTGCAATCGGTTGGGCTTTTGATTTCGGTAAACGCAAGCCCGGTTACACTTCCCGATTTGTCGGTAATCACACTGGATGTGTCTATATGATTTTTTTCTAGATAACCCAAAATGAACCGACCCATCTGATCATCTGCCACACGGCCGATAAACCCTGTTTTCATCCCTAAGCGAGACATTCCGATTGTAATATTGGCAGGAGATCCGCCCACATACTTCGTGAACGTCACCGTTTCTTCCATTGGGCGGTTAATTTCATTGGCATTTAAATCGATGCATAGCCTGCCGATGGCGATAAAATCCATTGGTTTTCGGCTATCAAAAGTTAAATGATTCATCCTATTTACCCTCCCTTCCGCAACTACTTCGCTATCAGTTTACTTCCCATCACCCATTCATGATCCGGATCGTTACGAAACTTCCACGTACGAACCGGCCCTGCCATGACGTTCAAGTAGTAAACTTCATATCCGGGTGGTGCCGAAACGGGGTGGTAGCCTTTAGGAACCAATACTACATCGCCATTTTTAACGATTAGCGTCTCATCAAGAGAATGGTCATCCGTGTACACTCTTTGTACAGCGAACCCATGACTAGGATTGATTTTGTGATAATATGTTTCCTCTAAATAGGACTCTTGGGGTAAATTATCTTGATCATGTTTGTGAGGAGGGTAACTGGACCAATTCCCTTCAGGAGTAAAAACTTCTACCACTAGCAAGCTGTCTGCAGGCTTTTGTTCAGGAAGTATGTTATGAATCTTTCTTTCGATATTTCCCGCACCTCTTATCTCAACACTAACGTCTTTAGGTGCAATTAATCGAGCAGAGTACGTGCCCTTCCCTGGAGCTAAACAAATGGCCAATTCAAGATTCGTCACAGCCTCCACTTCGTAGAAATCTCCAGATGGGACATAGACTGAATATGGCGGAATTTTTTCGAAAACACTCATTCGTTGTCCAATGTTTTCCCACTTTTCATTTATTGTAGAAACGTTGGCTTTTCCGCTTAAAAGCACTATACAAACTTCTTGATCACCAGTTTCCTTTTTCAATGTTTGCCCCTTCTCCAAGGTATAGACTTCGAACCCTACATATCTCCATCCAGCAGATTCCGGAGTAACACTTAAAATCTTGCCTTTTTCATCGGGTCTACCACTCGAGATGATTAAATCACTCATGAATCTCCCACCTTTCTTATCTGTGAGTCATAGCTTTGATAGACATGATGGTAGCATCAATATATTCTTTGGCCATTTTCGCATATTGATATGGATTGGCTTTAGCCGGATCCTGCTCCGCTTCCACAATGATCCAACCATCGTAGTTTCTTTCAATTAATTCTCTAAATATTGGAGCAAAATCAATACATCCATCTCCCGGTACAGTAAACAATCCTTTCAGCACCGAAGTACGGAAATCGATATTCTCCTTTCTGACATACTCTAAAACATCACGACGGACATCTTTTAAATGAACATATTGAATGCGATCATAATATTTTTTCAATAGCTTGAGCGGATCATAACCTCCGTATAGGGCATGACCAGTGTCGTATAGTAAATGCACTAGATTAGGATCGGTCAACTCCATTAAGCGATCGATCTCTTCCGCAGTTTCAACGACAGTACCGGCATGGAAATGATAGACTAGCTGCATGCGAGATTCTTGGCATATGCTGGCTGCCCGATGCAATCCCTCGACTAGCGATTCCCATTCTTTATTCGTCAATTTTTGGATACCTTTGTCATCAGGGGAACGCCGAGGATCCCAGTGCATCGATCCTCCCATTTCACACACAATCACATGCTCGCAGCCCATTTCTTTTAAGTATTTAACCCATTGGCTAAACGATTGAAGCTCCTCTTCCAAACGGTTTGCATCGGAAAACAATACTCCTACAAATTTGCTTGCAAGTTGTATTCCGTACTTCTCTAATTTAGCCTTCAAGGACGGAGGATCTTGCGAGAAAAGGCGCCCCATTTCTGTGGAAATGTACCCAAGAGCGGCCATTTCCGATAAGACTTGATCTTGCGTATAATGATCACCAAGACCTGGAATATCATCATTGACCCAACTGATTGGGGCTATGCCAATTCGAAATTGATTGGTTTGCGTCTGGTTCATCTCCATCATTTACACCTCTATTTTGGATTCGATTTTTTACGATTTGCTTCTTCATCATCAATATTTTCTTGCCTTTTTCAGGTTGTTTTCCTTATCTAGATAAGCCTCATTTACCTTTGGATTATTTGAAGTGCCTGCAATACCAACATGCCACCATGATTCGTAACCGTGGGTCATCGTTTTCGGAAGAACTTTGATATCGATTAATGTAGACACGGTTTGTTTTTTGGCGTCTTGAATGGCGGCCTGAAGCTCTTCCAGGGTATGAACCTTATAGGTTTTCACGCCATATCCGGCAGCGCTTTGGGCGAAGTCGATTTTCATCAGGCTTCCATCTAAGCCCCCTGTTTCTGGATTCCGGTAGCGGAATTCCGTTCCGAAGCTTTCCATTCCATTCCCCATTTGCAAGTTGTTGATACATCCAAAGGCGGCGTTATCAAATAGAATCACATTAATTTTTTTGCCTTCTTGAATGCTAGTGACCAGCTCGGAATGCAGCATTAAGTAGCTTCCGTCACCTACCATGGCATACACCTCTTTATTCGGTTCAGCCATTTTCACCCCAAGGGCGCCGGAAATTTCATATCCCATGCAGGAATAACCGTATTCCATATGATACGTATTCGGCTTGCGGGATACCCACATTCTTTGCAAATCACCAGGAAGGCTTCCCGCAGCTCCCACGATAATCGCATCTTCATCAATGAGTTGATTGACTAGTCCAAGCACTTCCGTTTGGGTCAGGCACGATCCAAATGCTTCATGGAACTCAGGAAGTACATCATCAAGTTGACCAGCCACCTCAGGTACGAATCCTTCATCTTTGTATCGGACCTTATACAAGCGGTTCAGTTCGGCTTTCCATGCATCTTTTGCCGCTTCGATTTCACTTGTATATCCCGAACGGTAACCAATCACTTCCAGCTCTTGTTCCAGAGCGAGAAGGGCTAATTTGGCATCGGCAACGACCTTTACTGCATCAAGCTTGTAGGCATGATATTCGGAAATATTGATCGTTAAGAAATCAACTTCAGGATTTTGGAACAATTGCTTAGATCCAGTTGTAAAATCCGAATATCTTGTGCCGATCCCAATAACGAGATCTGCTTCTTTCGCAATGAGGTTTGCTGCAAGATTTCCGGTTACTCCAATCCCCCCCAGATTATATGCGTGGGTGCTTTCAATTGCACTCTTTCCTGCCTGTGTTTCACCATAAGGAATATTGAATTTTTCGGAAAAACGCTTTAATACATTAGCCGCTTCCGAGTAACGGACACCCCCGCCGCAAATGATGATAGGCTTTTTCTTTCGCTTTATCAGTTCTACCGCATCTTTCAGATCAGACGCGGTCGGTACACGGCGTTCAATGCGATGAACCCGTTTTCTAAAGAAATACTCTGGGAAATCATAGACCTCACCTTGAACATCTTGCGGTAAAGCAATAGTCACCGCACCTGTATCCGCAGGATCGGTTAAAACACGCATGGCATTAATCATGGCCGTCATTAGTTGCTCCGGACGATTTACACGGTCCCAATATTTACTGACAGCCCGGAATGCATCATTCGTTGTTATAGTTAAGTCATGATAATGCTCAATTTGCTGAAGAACAGGGTCCGGCTGCCTTGTAGCAAAAGTATCTCCAGGAAGCAATAATACTGGAATATTATTGGCGGAAGCCGTCGCTGCAGCTGTAACCATATTGGCGGCTCCCGGACCAACAGAAGACGTGCATGCCATGATTTGCTTACGATGCTTTTGCTTTGCGAAGGCTACCGCTGCATGAGCCATTCCTTGTTCATTTCTTCCTTGATAGACTTCCAGTTCTCCTGGGTCCTCTTCTAACGCTTGCCCAAGGCCAAGTACATTCCCGTGTCCGAAAATTACGAAAATTCCTTTGATAAATTTCTGTTCCTTTCCATCAAATTCAATATATTGCTGATTTAAAAATTTAATTAACGCTTGAGCTGTCGTTAATCTTATTGTTTTCATTTTGTTCGTTTCCCACCTTCTTATTGGTGTTAAGCGCCTTATCTATCGTTTTAATAAATTTCTATTACTCTACTACAAAATATTTACTTACCAGCTTCTCGGTCTTTTCTTTCCCGACTTTTATCGTTCTTTCGACATCCCATTCCCAATATTCCGGTCTAAATAATTCAATAGACACCATTTCCTGATAGCCAATTTCTTTTAATGTACCTAAGATTAAATCCAGTTCAATTGCTCCTTCTCCTGGCCATACTCTGTGATGATCCCTTAATGCACCAACAGGTAAATCTTCACAGTCATCAATATGAAACACAAAAATTTTATTCGGGTCTGCTTTCTTTAAGTCTTCAATATTTGAGTTCATAGCATGGAAGTGGAAGCAATCCAGAACGATTCCTACATTATCCCTGTTTACTTCTTTTACAATTTCATAGGCTTGATTAAAAGTATTAACCGAACAGTTAGGATATCCGCAAAACTCGAAAGCTAATTTTACGCCATAAGGTTCCGCTAGATCTGCCAGCTCATTTAGAACTCTTACAGTTTCTACTTTTATCTGTGATTTAGTGTAGTCTCCAATATCAAAGCTTGGGACAACAATAATCTTTTTGCAATTTATTACTTCACCAACATTACACAGGAATTGTAAATCATCTATAATTTGTTGATACCCGGCTTCATCTCTAAAATTGATAAATTCTAGCGCATTAAAAGCATATGGCTGGATTCTATTATTTTCAAAGAAGGCTTTTAGATCTTCTACAGTATTATCTAACAAAAATTCTTTTAACTTATCTAACCTGATTTCAATTAATTCATAGCCATATTTTTCACAAAGCTCTAAATCCGTTTTTAGATTCGACTTTTTCATCGTCGTCGCTTGGTTAAACGCTATTTTCATAGTAATTTCCTTCACCACTTCACTTAGGATTTTTTGTTTTTCCGAGAATCAATAAAGACAGCCACGGTGATAATAGCTCCTTTTAATATTTGCTGCCAATATGGGGATACATTTAATAAGTCAAGTCCATTATTCATGACACCTATGATAAGAGCGCCAATAATGGTTCCACCGATTGTTCCAATCCCCCCAGCAAGACTAGTACCACCAATTACTGCTGCAGCAATGGCATCCAATTCGTACATTACACCTGCCGTTGGCTGACCAGATGAGATGCGAGAAGTTAAGATGATTCCTGCAATACCTGATAATAAACCGGCGTATCCATAAACGAAAATTTTGTACTTATCGACATTGACACCAGCGATAATCGCAGCTTGTTCATTACCGCCGATTGCATATACATATTTTCCAAATTTGGTTTTATTTAAGAGGATATAGGAAATAAGACCTACAAACCCAAAAATGATAATCGGAACAGGTATGCCTAGTACATCTCCTTGGCCTATAAACTTGAAGGAATCAGATAAATTCCCAACCGGTCTTCCGTCGGTGATTAGCAGCGCCGCACCTCTTGCAGCAGTCATCATACCTAGAGTTACGATAAAAGGAGCAATTTGCGCTTTTGAAATAATAGTTCCGTTGATTACACCCGTAAGAAGTCCTAAACCAAGTCCGATAGCAATCGGAACAATAAGAGGATAGGTATCTGGATGCGCGAAGCTAGCTACTACAACAGAAACAAGAGCAATGACCGAACCTGACGATAGATCAATACCTGTGGTGATAATGACTATCGTAACCCCTATGGCCACAATTCCTACCACGGACATTTGTCTCACGATATTAAGTAAGTTTCCAGTTGTAAAGAAAGTTGGTGAAAGGATCGACATCAAAATAATTAAAGCAATAAGAATAAATAGCATTCCGTATCGATTCAAAATGCGCGAGACTTTTTCTCTAGAACTACTAGATACTTTGGACTTTTCATGCTTATTCACAACCGAAACTTGGCTACTCATCTGTACTCCCTCCAGTCTTTTATTAATCTTTAAGTTGTGACCAATTCTCCAGTCGCCAACTGCATTATCTTTTCCTGTGTCGCCTCCTCTCTGCTCAATTCTCCTGTTTTTCTACCTTCGTGCATCACTACAATCCGGTCACTTAATCCTAATACTTCTGGAAGCTCTGAGGAGATTACTACAATAGCTTTTCCTTTTTTTGCTAGATCAAAAATAAGGTTATAGATTTCTGATTTAGCGCCCACATCAATCCCTCTTGTTGGCTCATCTAAAAACAAAATATCAGGATCGCGAAGCAGCCATCTGGCGATTAAAGCTTTTTGTTGGTTTCCGCCACTTAAATATTTGATTATTTGGTTTAGGCTTGGCGTCTTGATAGCTAATTGATCGGAAAGCATTTTACAATTATCCTCAATTTTCTTTAGATTTAGAAATCCGCCTTTTGTATATTGGTCAATATTGACGGTAATCATATTGTCTTGAACTGAAAGAGGCAGAAATAAACCTGTTGATTTTCTATCCTCTGTCAATAATCCCATCCCATATTTAATCGCATCACGCGTGGAACGGATATTCGCTTTTTCACCATTAATGTAGATTTCACCCGAATCAGGAGGAGTAATTCCGAATACGCTCTCCAATACTTCCGTTCGTCCGGAACCCATCAAACCAGCAAAGCCTAGTATTTCACCTTTTCTAACTTCAAAACTTACATTTTCAAATTTACCTTTTTTGGATAAATTTTTGACTGACAAGGCTACCTCTTTGATTTCTACTGTTTTTTTATTAAATATTTGATTTAATTCCCTTCCCACCATCATTTCAATTAATTCATCTTTTGTGATTCGAGCACTAGGTTTAGTTCCTACATACTTTCCATCCCTTAAAACCGTAACTTCATCGGTAATTTGCGATAGCTCATCCATTTTATGTGTAATATAAATAATCGATACTCCTTCTTTTTTAAGGGAACGTATGATTTTAAACAGATGATTAACTTCTTTTTCGGTAATCGCGGATGTCGGCTCATCCATAATAATTAATTTTGAATTATAGGAAATTGCCTTCGCGATCTCTACCATTTGTGTATTTGCAATGCTAAGATCGACCATCTTTGCATTCGGATCAATATTAATCTCTAGTCTTTCAAATAATTGTCTTGTCTTTTCTTCAAGTTCCTTTGTTTTCACCCAACCAGTAAATCCATAGCTAGGTTCTCTTCCTAAAAAAATATTTTCTGCCACAGTCATATTCGGTATCGGGCTGAGCTCTTGGTGAATCATCGAAATCCCTTTATCAAGAGCATTTTTAATATTGGAAAACTTTAATTCTTCACCATCGAATCTAATGGTACCGCTATCAGGCGTATAAATCCCAATCAATATTTTCATTAGCGTTGATTTTCCTGCACCATTCTCCCCCATTAAAGCATGTACAGTTCCTTTCTTCACCTTGAGCTGTACATTATCCAACGCTTTAACTCCTGGGAATTCCTTTGTGATATTTAACATTTCTAACATATAGTCTCTACTCATACCATTTACCCCATTTTCGATAGGATTACTTTTTTAGTGAAAGGACACTAACGATCATGGTGTCCTTTCATTTTATGATTTATCGTTATGAGCCTAAGACACTACTGCCATTTTTTGATATACTCTTCTACATTATCTTTCGTTACTAATTCATAAGGAATCCAGTTAAACTTTTCTACCTGTTCACCTTTAGCCGCTTTAATAGCGATTTCCAGCCCACCTTGACCTTGTCCTTTGGCATTTTGGAAAACGGTTACCTTTAATTTTCCAGATTTCACATATTCTAAAGCATCTGGTGTAGCATCAATTCCCGCTACAACAACGTCTTCCAGTTTTCCTGCAGATTCTAATGCCATAATAGCTCCAATCGCCATTTCATCATTATTGGATACAACAGCATCAATTTTCTTACCAGACTGAAGCCAGTTTTCCATTAAAGTCATACCTTTCGCTCTATCCCATTCTGCAGTTCCTTCTAGTACAACCTTCATATCCGGATGCTTTTCAATGATTTGTTTATTCCCTTCCGTTCTTTTAATTTGTGCCTCATGCCCCATCTGACCGTTCATAATCGCAATGTTGCCTTTTCCGTCAAGTAATTTCGCCACTTCTTCCATTTGCATTAAACCAGCTTTAATGGACTCTGAACCAACATAAGCAGTAGCGTTCTCTACGCCTTCATATTGTCTGTTAACGACTACAATAGGTACATTAGCTTCATTTGCTTTATCAACCATTTCCGGCGCAGAAACCGTGTCGACCGGTATCAACACAATTGCGTCGACTTTCTGCTGAATGAAGTTCTCTACCTGAGATAACTGCTTACTTGCATCATTCATCGCATCCACATAAATAACTTCCACATCTTTTTGCGTTTTTTCGTATTCTTTCATTCCATCCTGCAAATAGCTTAACCACTTATCATCAAAGTCAGGAAGCGCTGCCCCAATCACGATCTTGTCTTTTGACCCTGGTTGATCTGAAGACTGCTGTGCTGTCTCTTGACTTCCACTACACCCGGCAACTAAAACAGTACCGAGCAATAATAAGAACATGAGTAAAATAAAATTCTTCTGAACTTTCATAAATTCAATCCCTCCTTGTTTAAATTCATCAAAGTAAACATGTTACAAAGTCTTTTACTTTACTAGAGCCAGAAAATAGATTAACAACTTTTTTCTAAACACCCGTCTTTCACATGAACTGTTTTGCCACTATCAAATGATTCAGTAGCTGCGATAGCTATTTCAAGGTTGATTTTGCCGTCTATTTCTGTAACCTTCGGTGTTTGTTTATTTTGAACACATTCGATAAAATGAACTAGTTCCAAACGATAAGCATCGTTAAATCTAGTTTGGAAATCTGGAATAATCTCGAAGGTACTGCCCTTAGAGTTTAGTAAAGTCACATTTTGATTTCTAAGTGTTCCGATGAAAATGGAGCCTTCCGTACCAATAATTTCAGTGCGGATGTCATGACCATAAGGGGAATTTCGACTTGCTTCTATATCTCCTGCTGCACCAGAGTCAAAGTGCACATAGGTAATCGCCTGATCTACATCTTTGAATTCTTCCATAAACGGATTCAATAATACTCTCCCGTGTGCAGAAACAGAGCTAATTTCAGCCCCCATCAAATATCTCGCAATATCATAATCATGAATGGATACATCTAAAAACACTCTACCACTGTGCTTTATAAACTCGGCAGGAGGTGAACCGGCATCACGGGTAATTCCTTTGAAGTAGATGGGCTTTCCAATATCCCCTGCTTCAATTCTTCTTTTCGCCTCTGCATAGGCAGGATCAAATCTTCTCATGAATCCTACTTGGCAGATCACTTTGCAGTCTTTGATGGTTTGAATAATATCATCAGCCTCTTCTAAATTTTGAGTTAGCGGCTTTTCCACGAAAATCGGTTTTCCGTTTTTTGCTGCTCTTTTAATCATGTCAGCATGGGTACTGGTAGGTGTGACAATAATTACTGCATCGATATGAGGATCTTCAAAAACTTCATCCGGATTCTTCGTCCATTTTTCAATACCAAATTCTCTTGCAACTTGTTCGGCACGACCTTCCATCGGATCGACAACACTAACTAATTCGGCCCCGCTAATTTGATGAGTGGCTAAATTTTTAGCATGGTGATAGCCTAACCGACCTAAGCCAAGAACCGCACAACGAATAGTCATGAAACAACACCCCTTTCGGTAAAATGTAATCGTTTTCTTTAAGTTTTATAGTGGGACAGTCCAGTTGTTTTTAGCAATGCTCTCGATTTTACTTTATGTCTTGTAATTCATTCGATTTTAATAATTCAGATAATTTATCCCGCTTTCCTGTTCTAACTGATTGTTCAACCGCTTCAAGTACAGCCTGGTTACGAACTCCATCTTCGAAGTTTGGGGCAGGACTATATCCTTTCGAAATTCCGTTCATCATTTCTACCAACAAATTGATAAATGTATGTTCATAACCAATGATGTGACCCGCAGGCCAATAAGCTCCTGCATATGGATGTTCGACCTCGGTACAGTTAATCGTTCGAAAACCTTGAAGACCAGGTTCATCGTCTTCCAAATAGACTTGCAGGTTGTTCATATTTTCCATATCCCAGCGAATCGAACCTCTTTCACCATTAATTTCAAAACGATTTCCGGCACGATTTCCTCTACTGAAACGAGTTGCTTCGAAAACACCCAATGCACCATTTTCAAAGCGAGCTAAAAAGGCGGAAGCATCATCAACATTTACTTCTCCCCATTTGCCGTCTTCGACACGCCCTTTCAAATTAATATCCATATCACCTAAAGGACGTTCTTTAATAAAGGTTTCCATCATTCCAACAACTTCACTGAATTCTCCAACCAGGAAACGTGCTAAGTCAATAATATGAGCTCCGATATCACCATGGGTGCCTGAACCGGATACTTCTTTACGAAGCCGCCATATCAATGGAAAATTAGGGTCCATCAGCCAATCCTGTAGGAAAGTTGCACGTATATGGTAAATTTTCCCCAATCGACCTTGCTCAATCAATTTTTTCGCAAACTGTACGGCTGGAGCAAACCGATAATTGTGACAAATCATGTGGACGACACCAGCTTTTTTCACCGCTTCCAGCATCTCCAGGGACTGCTCTAAGGTTAATGCTAACGGCTTCTCACAAATAATATGCTTACCGGCTTTCGCCGCCGCTATCGCAATCTCCGCATGAGTATTGTTCGGTGTAACGATATCGATGACATCAATATCATCCCGTTCTATTAGACGACGCCAATCTGTTTCATACGATGCCCACCCCATCTTTTCCGCTGCCTGTCTGACACCTTGCTCATCACGTCCGGCAATCGCTTGCAAGACTGGTACGACATCCGTATCAAAGAAAAACGGAATATCCCGAAAAGCATGACTGTGGGCTTTTCCCATAAATTTATAGCCGACCATACCTATTCGAACTTGCTTCTTATTCATAGAGCCACCTATCCTTTGATTCTCATTGTGCTGTTTGGCGAAAATCGATGAGTTTTCCTGTTTTAGCACTTTCATAAATGGCATCCAGCAGTTGAATTGAACGGAATCCGTCCTCAGCTGTCACAGGAGGTTTAGTCCCATGAACAATAGCATCAATGAATAAACGATCTTCCTCGATATAACCCCATTTTTCCTCTATAGACAGTTGGTAAAAGTCGTTAATTTGTGCAGGTTGATTTAAACCAGGAGAATACATTACCTTTTCCAATTCTTGTGTTGCGATAGTAGAATATTTTCCGTAAACCTCTAAGCTTTCAAACGGAAAGCTCCATCCTGCATGAGCATAAGTGACAAAATTAGCGATGACTCCCGATTCAAAGGTAATCATGATAGCAAACGTATCAAGTTCCGACTCTGAGATGTTTTGTCTGCCTTCACAATAAACAGTTTGTACTTCTCCGAATAAATAACGGCTTAAATCCATGAGATGAAAAGGAGTTTCATAGAGGAAACCTCCCGTAACTTTCGGATCGGAGGTCCAAGGAGGATTTAATAATTCCCCTCGATTCATTTTTATATTAGCTAAATATGGTGTTACCTCACCTGAAGCAATCAGTTCCTTCACTCTTTTGTATACAGACGCATAACGGCGGTTCATCCCAAGATTGTAGACTGCTTTTGACGTTTCTGCTGCCTTTCTGATTTGTTCGGCTTCTGCTAAAGAGGTAGCCATTGGTTTTTCGGAAAACACATGAATATTATTTTGCAGACATTTTAGTACCGGCTCTACGTGCAAGGTATTAGGAGTCGTTACATAAACCGCATCGACACCAAGATCAAATAAATCTTCTAAACTTCTAACTGCTTTGGCTTTTCCCGCCTCATTCGCTAAAGTAACCGCTCTTTCTTCCGAAATATCAGCAACTCCGACAATCTCTACTCTTTCATCTTTCTTTAGGATAGAGGTGTGCACCTTAGCAATTCCACCTGCTCCCAAAATACCAACTTTCACCTGTGTCATATAAAAATTGCTCCCTTCGGAATCATTTGGATATTATATTTGTTTCTTTGCTCTTCCTCTGATCTGAGAATCCTATATCCGAATACTTCGAATAAAACATTTCAATACATACCATTCGTTTATTGATAAAAGCGTTTATTAAAAATGACATACTCGTTTTCCTCATCATAGTGTGTAAAAGATTAATTGATTTAACACTTACTATGCAGTTCATTTCTATATCTGTGTTTAAAAATTAACATTTTTATCAGGCAAGCGCTTTCTCAAATTTCGCTTTAATTTTTATCAATTTATACCTCCAACAATTTTTCAATAACATTTCCAATTTATAAAATTTTAAAACTAACAAACTAATTACATGATTGTTATGAATTTCCTGGTATCTCCACAGAAGTGATCAATGAGGCCTAGTACACTAGAAGGGGCATTGAGTTGCTTTTCTAATAGATGAAGAAATCCATCTGAACCAAGTTAGTCTGTAACTGGCTATGTAATGAATTTCTATATTTTGTAAATTCACCTCCTCAAAACAACTTTTTTGAGCAAGCGCTTTCCTTGTTTACCTCAATTCTATACCCATCTTATACATTTTGCAATATTATTTTTCTGAATTTATTTAATTTTATGATAAATAATTCTTTCTTCCTCCTTGCTGCAATTTCTTTCTACTTTCAAGAGGATATAAGAGGAATCATCTAAAAATAAGCGAAAAATGCCGTTATCCTCTAAAAGAGAATAACGGCATTTTTTGTTAATCTTTATTATCTGTAATGAACCTCTCCCACCTACACGTTGTTTAGAGGTGGGAGACTTCTCGGTGAACATGTTAAATATGGTTAAGAAAGGCTGTATTCGCATATAGAACTACAGTTATTAGGGCAACTTCATGCTTTTTCATTCAATGTTCCTGAATTAAACAATATAGTAAACAGCTGATTAGATGAACTTAAAACTGTATTTCTCTTCCTTTTCCTTCAAAAAATATAAATTTTGTTTTTCTGTATCAAAAATGAAGAAAAAACACTCTACACACTTTCATTTTTTCTTGTGGAATTACGAATGATTAACTCTGGTGGTAAAATAACCCTCTGCTTCGTAGTTTTTTCACCTTCTATTTCTCGTACTAATAAATCCACCACCTGACGTCCCATCTCATCAATAGGCTGTGCGATAGTAGTCAATGGAGGATCTACAATGGTAGCTAATATTGTATTATCGAACCCCACAACAGATAAATCATTTGGTATATGAAGTCCTAGTTCTTTAGCAGCCTGGTATACACCAACTGCAAGGGAATCAAAACAAGCAAAAATAGCTGTCGGTCTTTGCGGTGATTTAAGGATTTCAAGTGCAGCCCGTTTACCATCTTCCATAGAATAGTCTGTATATATCACTAATTTTTCATCATATTCTAACCCATTCTCTTCCAGTACCTGGCGATATGCTTGAAAACGGTATTTGTCACTCGTCCTGCTTAAGTTTCCTAGTATAATTGCAATTTTTTTATGTCCTAAAGACACCAAATGGGAAGTAGCTTGATAACCTCCTAAAAAATCATCCACTCTTACAACATTAATAGCTAGTTCTGGGATATCTTGGGCAATAAGTGCGACAGGAAAATGATCGCACAGCAACTCATTCAATACAGTATAATTATTAGTTGTTGTTCCAATAATGATTCCGTCTACACTTTTTTGCTTTAATAAAGAAAGATACATTTCTTCTGTTTCTGGGTTATTGTCCGTATTACACATTAAAACATTAAATTCCAATTCCCTTCCACGATCTTCAACCTTTCTGGCAATTTCTGAAAAAAAAGGGTTCGCTACGTCAGGAATGATCAGTCCTATTGTACGTGTACGTTTTCCCGTTAAAGCGGACGCTACTACACTAGGTTGATAGTGTAATGCTTCCATCACTTCTAGAACCTTTTTCCTTGTTTTTTCACTAATTCGACCAGTATTGTTAATCACTCTAGAAACAGTAGAAATGGATACTCCAGCCTTCTTAGCAACGTCATAAATGGTTGTCTTCATTTCTCACCAATCTTTCGTATGTTAATGTAATATCACGTTAGGTTATAACCTTTTACGTTATTAACCAAAGTTATAAAAAATTAGCTCTACATTACCAGAAGAACCAAACCCACGGATTTTCATGGGGAGTGGTTAAAACTATTATTAAGCCCTGTAGCATTACTTTGGTTTAATATATTTCACTAAGTAGGAAAGCGCTTGCTCTAACTTATGCCTTAAGTTTACATCCTTCATCTTCTTTTCGCAATATTTTAAGAAAAATAAGTATTGTTAAATTTCCTTTTGGGTAGAACATCTGTTTTATTGTTATTTAATATCAATAAACATAAAACCCCCTACCCTGTTCATTGGATAGAGGGAGTTCGTTTTCTTTTCCTTTATGAAAACACCTTAATCAAATACCCTAGCAAAATCCCAACAATTCCGAAGTCCGAGTCGCCAAATGTTGTCCCTTCAAATCCGAGCGATCCGAGTACTGGTAGTAAGAGCGCTGGTAAGAATGAAATTAAAATTCCGTTGGCAAAGGCTCCGAGAATGGCGCCGCGTCTGCCGCCTGTTGCGTTTCCGAATACTCCCGCTGCGGCTCCGGTGAAAAAGTGAGGGATTAAGCCAGGAACAATTACCTTTAAGCCGACAAGCGGCAAGATAAACATCGAAATAATCCCCGCAACAAAGCTTGATAAAAAGCCGATGATGACGGCGTTTGGAGCGTAAGGGAACACGGTTGGACAGTCAAGCGCCGGCTTCGCGTTCTGTACAATCTTGTCTGCAATCCCTTTGAACGCAGGAACAATTTCGGCAATGAGCATCCGTACTCCCGCTAATACGATATACACTCCCGCCGCGAACGTAATCCCTTGCATAAGCGAGAAAACAAGGAAGTTCACGCCGCCACTTAATTCTTTCTCTATAAACTGTTTTCCAGCAAACGGCGCAACAATGAAGAATAATAAAACCATCGTCAGCGACATCGCTACCGATGTATCGCGCAAGAACCCTAATGACTTTGGCACTTTAAGATCTTCTGTTGATTGCGCTTTGTTGCCAAATCGTTGACCAATCCATGCCGAAGTAAAATAGCCGATGGAGCCAAAATGACCTAAAGCGATTTGGTCCGTTCCTGTCACCTGCTGCATATACGGTTGAAGAATTGCCGGCATAAACACCATAAGACTTCCGAGAATAATTGAACCAATGATAACGAGCGGAATACCTGTTACACCGCCTGTGGCAAGCACAGCCGAGATTAAACAAGCCATGAACAAAGTGTGATGACCCGTTAAAAAGATATACTTAAAAGGAGTAAATCGAGCAATCAAAATATTGACAATCATGCCGAACAGCATAATCATCGCTGTTTCTTTTCCAAACGTCTGTTGAGCGATCGCGACAATCGCTTCATTATTCGGAATGACTCCTTGGATATCGAACGCTTTCTCAAACATTTTCCCGAACATATTGAGCGAGCCGATTAAAATTCCCGCGCCGCTACCGAGAATAACAAATCCCATAATCGTTTTCAACGTGCCGGAAACGGTGTCGGCAAAACTTTTCTTTTGCAAAAGCAAACCGATAAATGCAAACAATCCGACTAAGATTGCAGGAGAGCCCAGTACATCTTTCATAATAAAATGAAGCATCGCAATCTTCCTCCCCCTAAATCGGTAAATAATATAGAAGAAACGTTAACTTGTAAATCCGCATGATTATCGAAACTTAATAAACTACCTTTCTAGCATGCGGATATTTTTTACAAGAATTGTTCCAGCACCGTCTTAAGTTCGTCCATGTCAAAAATATTTGTTAGTTTTGCCACCGTTCTCGAACCATCATCAAGTACTTCGACTAAATCTTTTGCCCCTAAGTATAAGTCGGCCTTTTCCGTTTTACTCGTCGCTAAGTCGGTATGAGAAACTTCCGCTTCTTTTCCTAATTGTTTTAAAACTGTTTTGACATTCATCTCGACGATAAAACTGCTTCCTAAACCATTTCCGCAAACAACTAAAATTTTTTTCATTTTTCCCTTCCTCCCCTTTTGCAAACATTCCGTTTACGTTTCTTGTGAATATTGTTGAATGAGCGCGAACACATCATCGACTGAATCACTTGAGAGTAATAGATTCATATTTTTCTTGTTTGACAGCAGTTTCGCAAGCTGTGACAACGCTTTCAAATGTGTTTCATTGTCTATAGCGGCTAAAACGATTAAAAGATATACGCAATGTTCTTCCTTTTCGGAAAAAAAGCAGCCGTTGTTGATTTTGAGGAAACTCATGCCGATTTGTTTCACGCCATGTTCTGGTCTCGCATGAGGCAAAGCGACTCCCGGTGCAATGACAATATAAGGACCCATTTCCACTACATTATTGATCATCGCATGAATATATTCTGTTGTAATGCAGCCATTGTTCAATAACGGCTGGGCGGCGATTTCAATTGCCTCTTTCCAATCGGCAACGGAATCGACAAACTGAATATGTTGTTTTGTTAATAGATCTTTTAACATCAGCTTTGAAAAAAGCTCCTTTCTTTTGCTTTGCTTAATGTATTCTCTCATCAATGCCTTTTTATTTGTAATTGTTGCACGTTTTTGAATGATTTCTAAAAGGGTTTCGACCGACAAGTTTTTTGCCTCGCCAACTTGATTGATTTGCTTTAAAAGCGTCATTTTATCAATATCTGTTAAAATCGAACTAACTACATAAACGGGAACACTTCGGGGTTGCAGTGGGATTGTTGCAACGACAAAATCAACGTTCTCCAACGGATAGTTTCTATACTACCTTGCCGAAATGATGTTAACCACGTCGACCTTTGATTAGAGTGTCATTTTTAGATCGCCTTCCTTTCTCAAAAACGTATTTTTTCGCCATTATTTATACTTACCGATGGAATCTAGATTCATCTGGGTTTACATTATATATATGGGTTTGCGGCCAAAATATTAGAACAAATATAGTAATGTGATTGGTGCAAATATTGGACTGAAATATAAGGTTCTAAATCTCAGTGTCTAACAATAATCTAAATACAAAAAGACAGCCCCTCGGCTGCCTTTCGTTAACTTGTAAGCAATAGCGCATTCCGAACAGAAGTTACTCCGCTGGAGCATTTTCCACCGCAATTTGATAAGCGGCTAAAATGGCTTCACTTTCATCTGGATCGGTGATGCCTACTAAGTATTGATTTTCTCCTTCACCTTCGACTCGCATGACAATCGTTTCATCCTCGCTACGCAGTAGTGCATATGACTGATCTTCCATATCAAATAATGCTTCAACAGCAAACTCTTTCTGATTGCCTTGCTCGTCTTCAATCGTTACATAATCTCTTGGCTCGTTGTGTCTCATTCCGTTCACCTCGCTTCGTTAGAAACTGCATAGTTAAGGAGATGTCAACGAAAGCAAATATTCAATGACCGCATTTTGTTCTTCTTTCGTAAATCCGGTTGTTTCATCAATCCAATGTGCATGACCGATACCGCTTACATGTACACTTTGCAGCTGTTTGCTTGAAACGTTTGCTTTGATGACTTTGTTACGAAGTTCTTTATCGATTAACGCGCGCAAACTGTTTCTTGGGTCGGGAACAATCCCTTTCAATAATGTGCCCGATACTCCTAATTCGTTATTCGGACCTACGGCAACGCCGCCATCGTGGAGATAAGGAGCTGTCCAAGAAAGTCCAATCAAGCTTGGCACTTTGTATCCGCCCGGTGAATCTCCGTGAGCGAAAGCTAGCTTAACTTGTTCTGGATCTAAGTGTTCGGTCGGTACTTTCAATACTTTTGCATCTTTTGGTATCGGAACAGGTGTGTCCGGCGAGTACAAAACAGATTCTCCAAAAACCTTTTCTGTTTTCTTCAATGCTTTCGCCCGCGATGGTTCTGTCCCGATGACTTTTGCGGAAATGACTTTATGATTCGTTAACTCATTTCCTGCATGGCAGCGAATACACCCTGCCCTTGTAAACACTTCTCGGCCGCGCTGGATGGTATCTGCATCGGCTTGGTGATTTCGTCTCGGCGGATTGATCGTATTTTGCCAAGCGGCTACTGCATTATTTTGTTCATTAAATTTAAATCCTTTTTCACTGACAATTAAGCCGTCTGGCGCCACTAACGACACTTTCGGAAACTGCGGCGGTGCAACTAGTTTATTGATTCCTACGACACCTGGCGTTGGGTCAACCGAGTGAAAAAACTCCGATGGCTTTACGTCGAGATTCGGTTTATAGCGAAATATTGGGTTCGCTGCATTTTGTAAAATGATACCTAAATATACTTCCTTATCCATTCCAAATAAAGGCTTGCTTATTTCCGATTGCGATAATGCATCGGCATTTTGGGCATGCACATTATTACTAAAGGTTGTTAATCCATTAAATGGTCCTGCCGCAGCAAAACCGCTCCAACCGTATGGATGATCTCCTAGCGTAAACGAATCAGGAATTTGCGCAGGGTTGGCTTCTTGATCAATCGTCGAATCAAAATTCCCGCGCGGCCAGCTTGCCAGCACCTTATCAACATCTGCCTCCAAGGCAGCTGGGTCAGGCAATGACGTTTGTTTTCCCGTTGAATCCGTTATGTTTCGTTCTAACTCATGAATATACTTTTGCAATCCCTTTACATTTGTATGAGTAAAATAAGCCGGTGAATTCGTAGCAAGCGCCATAATGAGCCCGGCGTTCAAATCATTGTTCGGAGCGCCTTCCACGACCGTTTTTGTGTCCGAATCAACGGTCGCATGGCAGGCGGCACAGATAATGCCTACCTTTACCTTTCCATCTTTCCAAGAAACCGGCATTCCTAATGGAGCATAAGCCCCTTTAGGCACATCAATTCCCGTATCAATTTTCTCCCCTTTTTTATAGAGCCGATCGCCTATTTTTATGCCGTCAGCCAGCTCTACTCGCAAATTTGTTGTTCCTTCGCCTCTTAGGGCGGCAATCGCTTTGGCGATGTTGCCAATCGTCAGCGGTCCATCAATAATCCCCATCACATCGGTTAAGAAGACTTCGTTTCCGAATGTTTCTTTATAAAAAACTTCTCTTCCTAGTTTGAGCAGGTTTGCATCGACTTTGATGGCTCCGTCGGGCAATGGTTTTTCCCTTTCACTGTTCGTTGCTAATTGTTTCAAACCTTCTTGTTTCCCAGAAATGAACTTTCCCCAAACATCAAATCCCTCTTGATGATTGGCCTGATAGGTTTTTACATCCTCTTTTTCAGGGATAAGTGCGTATTCAAAATCATTGAAATATAACGCTGCCGCTATTCCGAGCGCCAAAATGAAAACTGCAACGACAAGATACCGTTTCCTCATAATCACCACCTAAAAAGAATGATTTGAATAATAAGCATTACCTTATATATTGTGTTCTTTTGTATGAATGACTAATCATTGACCGATCATGAAGCAAATTCCTTTTCCCAGCCAAATTTTTCACATAAAATACAAGTTAGAGTGAATAGAAAGGAAGCTTATACAGATGTTGCCTGCAAGAGAAAATCTCCTATTTTTTAAAATAATCGAAACTTATCTCATTGCTGGATTGAGCGGGTTGTTGTTTTATGCTTTAAACTTCCCTATCCCTTGGATGCTTGGGCCTATCACGGGAATGTTGTTATGGAAGGCGGGGACGAAACGGACGTTAGCAGCGTCAAACGTTCTTACGAATCTCGGGCTTATTATTTTAGGGATTTATTTTGGGCTGTCGTTTACAAAAGAAACGTTTATCACTGTTGGACCGTATGTCATCCCGTTTTTCGCGCTGACGATTGTCATTATTACTGTCAATGTACTTAACAGCCTGTTTGTGACGAAATTCATTGGCATTGACCGCGTGACAAGCGTGTTTGCCTCGATTCCCGGCGGATTATCGGAAATGGTGGCGGCGAGCGAATCGTTAAAAGCGAATACAGCGTTAGTCACGATTTTTCAAACGATTCGCCTGCTTACGGTTGTGTTTGTTGTGCCGTTTGTTGTCGTTCATTTATTTGACGGCCATTCTTCGCGCAATGACTTCTTCCATATCGGTACTCGTGAATCTGACGGCCATTATCTTTGGTTTGCGATTAGTATCGCCGCTGGCTGGCTGCTTCGAAACATCGTTCCTGCCGCCTTTGTCATCGGACCTTTAGCCGCGACGGCCGTCATGAATGTCATTGGCGTCCAATTGCCGTCGATTCCCATTTGGTTGTTGATTTTTGCGCAAATCAGCGTCGGGATGAGCATGGGCAACAAAATTACCATCGATGATTTGAAGATTGGCGGAAAATTTGGCTGGATTTATTTCTTGCTGGCATTGATTTTAATTACCGTTTCGTTTGGGTGCGGTTACCTGTTTGCAAAAATGACTCATCTTTCATTGCCAACCGCGATTTTAAGCATGGCGCCGGGCGGGCTTGTCGAAATGGTATTGACAGCCGAATCGGTCGGTGGTGACCCGGCGATTGTCAGCTCGCTGCAATTTGTCCGGCTGCTTTTTATTATCCTCATCGTTCCAAACATATTAAAATGGTTGCTTCAAAAACAAAACAACGAAAAAGGCTGACCGAAAACAAATGTCCGACCCCATATGAGGTCTAACATTATCCGGTCAGCCAAGCTCTTCTTTTTCCTCATTCGAAACAGCCGTTCTATCTTCTATAGAGTGAATGTTCGTAGACTAAGAACAAATCATTGGGGCATTATAACCGCGTAAATTCGCTTCTTTCTCCAATATCTTCAGAATGACCAATGTAATATCATCTTTTTGTGGAACACCTTCTGTAAAATCTTGTATCGTTTTAATAATTTTTTCCTCGATTTTCTCAACAGGCAAGTCACTTAAGGGTTGAACTGTTTCGATTAAGCGCTCCCGTTGAAATTGTTCTCCTGAGGCGTTCTCTGCCTCGATGATGCCATCTGTGTATAATAAAATGAAATCGTTGATATCTAACTGGATCGTTTGTTCTTCATACGTCTGGTTTGGCAGGGCCCCTAACATGATCCCTTTTGCTTTTGGCAGTTCTAAAATTTCTCCGTTTCGGCAAACAATCGGTAAATGATGTCCTGCATTCGCATATGTTAATGTACGTTCCTTTGGGTCCCAATCGGCACATAAAACCGTAACAAATGACTTTAGAGCCCGCAAATCGCCAATCAATGCACTATTCATTGCTGTGAGCGTTTTTCCCGGCCCATCTGTTGCTTGAGAAGCGCTTCGAAAGGCTCCTCTCGTTAAAATCATTAACATCGCAGCAGGAATCCCTTTCCCCATCACATCGCCAATCACAATACGAATTTTACCGTTTAACAATGGATAAAAGTCATAGTAATCACCGCCAATTAACCTTGCGGGAATGGAAGTTCCAGACACTTCACCGCCATCAATCATCGTTTTTTTTCCATTTAGCAATGTTGTCTGAATATTTTGCGCTAATTTAATCTCCCTTTGCAATCCTTCATCCAATTCTTCAATACTTTGATTATACATAAATGTAAATCCATTATTAAAATTCATCGGAAATCACCGTTCCTTGAAGAACGCGAATAATTTCAAACAGACCAACTGTATCAAAAATCTCTTTAAAATGATCATAGTTGGCAAGCGCAAAATGATATTGATAGGTTTGGGAGTGATATATAAATTCCATAATAGCCCCAATTCCTGTTGAATCAATGAACTCGACATGCTCTAAATCAATCACAACCTCTTTCACATTTCCAATACTGTCTAACTCATCTATGAGAGATTTGGCTGTGGAAAGATCGAGAACTCCAGATAGTTTGAATATCAACTTACGATCTTCCGCAATTTTTTTAATTTGTAATTCCATACTTACCCTCCAAGTGTTTAACTTCATCTATTGATTTAGCCGCTCGTTATCCTACAGACTTATATAGAATGGATCGTAAATCATGGACCTGCAACGTTATTTTGTATGACTACTTGTCGTCCCTCTCATTTTTTCTTAAAACAACATTTTTTGATAATGAATCATCAGTTAATCAAGTTACTATTCAACAAAAATGAGGAAATCTCCTTTTGATTTATTTGTGGGGTTTACCAAAAAATACAATAGGCTAATACTTAGGTGTTTACCATTTTATAAAATTTACTGGCTAATTAGCTTTTTTTAGAAGTGATTCATTATTATTCTTTAAAACTAGTATTAACGTCGTCCCAAGACTTGATGTCGACAAGATAAGTTTTGAAGCGATTTTCAGCATGATCGTAAATCCTTGTCCTAATGACTTTTTTGTAGAGTAACCTTCCACAAAGACAGCGTTTGGTAAATCCTTTAAATTAATTCCCGGTCCTTCATCTTCGACAATCGCTATCACTTCTTCATTGTTATGATCGTACAATAAAATAAGCTTTCCCCGTTCTGCATGCTTAATTGCGTTTGTGATCGCCTCTGAAATAGCAAGAAGCCAACTAGTAATCGTTGGAGCCGGGAAATTCATAGACTCTAAAATGCTTTTCACTTTATTTCGACATTGAGGAATATGAGCTCGCTCTTCTATATTATATTCTAATAAAATGGAATTTTTTTTATATTGTTCCACTTCATTTGGTAATATTAATTTTACTTTCTTTTTACTGACGGCATAAATCACATCACGGTAAATTTCCCATTCTCTCTTTTGCATTTCTTTTACATGGTCGAGCATCTCACTTGAAATTTCTGCATGTATTTCTGTTTGCTGGCTTTGAAACGTGGCAAATGCCTTTATAGCCGCATTATGCAGATCAATATCCAAATTGAATGTTTTTAAGTTCTCATTAATATCTTGATTATTTTCAAACCAATGAAGAATTTTCTCGCTAATGAAATTCAAGAAGTGTTTTATATCATGGCGGTTATTGTCATCAAAGTTCTCTTTTGTTAACGAATAGTAAAAAACATGTGTCGCTTCCTCTTCGTTTAAATGCAGATATATAGCCGTTTTCCAAGCTAAATATCCCCGTATAAACATTTTCTTTAACGTTTTATACGTCCAATTGCTAGGGAAAGGCGAAAAAATAAACGGATCCGTTTGTTTATCCTTCGATATAAATTTTGTGAAAAAATTTTTCATATATGTTCCATCCTTACCTATTCTTTACCTTAAAATAATTACTCAATAACAAGGAATAGAAAGAATAAAAGAGTCGTTTCAAAACTTGTTTACAAATTATTAACAATTCTGTTATAAATAACATATAGCTATTTTTTCATAAAACCATATAGTAGTCCTATTTTCGTTTAGACCCAATTGATTACTGCTATTTATGATTTCCTATTGTTGTAAAATCGGATAAAAATCAATAAGGAAGAAAGGAGAACTTTTGATGTTCTCCTTTCATAAAATTAAAGTTTAAATCGTTCCATCGACTTTAATAAAGTTTCTGAAATATCGGTTAGCTGTTCAGATTGACGATGTAAAGATTGCATTAAATCAGAAAGTGTAATCGTCATCTCCGTTGTTGAATAAGTGCGGTCATGAGCAATTTTTCTAAGCAGCTCCAGCTTTTGGAACAGTTCCTCTTTATTGCTTACCGGGCTATTGGCTATTTCTTTTTCGACAGCGTTAAGGATAGCTAAAGCCTCTTCTAATTGTTCTCTTGATTCGATTGTTTTTTCTGTTGACATACTATACATTTGCTCGACTGATTTGGAAGCCTCTTCTTCTAACATATACGCTAATCGCTGCGTTTTTACGGCAATTTGATTGGCATTTCCAATTGCTTGGTGAAGCGTATCTACCATTCGGTTAGCACTTTCCGACAACATTTGCAGTTCCGTATTGTCGTGAACATCACTTTTCGCTGTTAAATCGCCAGCTTCCAACGAGTGAATTTGCTTTTTAATTTTTTGAATGTTTTCGTAAATTTTATTAAAGAAGCGTGCTGTGAAGAAGAATAACGCCATCAACGAAACTAATCCAGAAATAATTAAAATAATGGAATGGCGCATCATCGGTCCGGTGATTGCATTATAATCTAAAGCTAAGTAAATAACTTGTCCATTTTTTATTGGTGCAAAAACTTTTATATATTTTTTACCGTTAATTTTTTCTACTTTTCGAACTTTTTCTTGATTCTTTGTAAATTTTTTAATTAAGTCAATATCCGCATCTGACTTATATTTAAATGTCCCATAAACAATTTTCTTTCTAGGTGGATAGAGCTGATTCTCTAAATCTGGATGAACAAATACCTCAGGATCTAAAATGGCAATTTCTTTTACGTGTTTATTTTCTTTCAACATTTTGTCTATCCAAGATTGCGGACCTACTTTTTCCGTAAACTTGTAAACTTCATTCGCTTCTACGAATGGATTAATAATATAATCTGCTCCTGGTGGATGGTAATAAGCATATTTAAAAAATAGCTTTTCTTCATCGTGCTGTCCTGATTGAATGATCGGCGTACAATAAAAATTATTCTTTTTTGCAACAGAATTTTCTGGAGGGGATTGATCATGTAAAAGAAGTTGTAAACCCTCGTACAGTCCTTTGTATGATTTTGCACTCATTCCCAAATCTTTTTTATCTGTAGACATTACAGCAATAATATCATCATCTTTTTCTGTAAAAATGGTAATACCCGCCAACCCTAATTCCTCTTTTAATTTGTCTAATTTCTTACTATTTATATCGTTAACAGAATTCGTATTGAGCAAATTACTGATATATTTTGATACATGATACATTTTTAAATCAATTTGCTTCTCGATTTCTTTTGAAGCTAATTCTGTTTCATTAATTCCTTGTTTAATTCCTTCCTCAATAACACTTGTTTGATTTTCAATTTCATAATTTAATTGATTGCGAATAAAATATAATTGAATAATGCTAGAGAGTACGGAAATAATTAAAATGATAGATGCAATTTTGTTAAAAAAACTCCTTTTTAAAGAATAACGCTTATTCATTTTTACAATCATCCTCATTTGGTTATTTGAAGTTTTTGTATGGCGATTTTTCGTAATGTAATTTTATCTACTTTCCCTTGTATAATCGGAAATTCTTCAATAAATAATATTTCATCCGGAACTTTAAAGCGTGCCAATTTATCTGTTAAATAATGATAAATCTCTTGTTTAGTTAGAGATGCATCTCCTTGCACAAAAGCAATCACTTGTTCCCCGTAAACTTGATGCGGAATGCCAACAACAACGGCTTTCTTTACTTGTGGATGGTTAGCAATAATTTTCTCAACTTCACCTGGAATAATTTGTTGTCCGCCTTTTTTAATCATATCTTTTTTCCGGCCGACAATTTCTAATTTTTGTTCGTCATTGATTCTTCCTAAATCTCCTGATAAAAACCAACCGTCATCAAATACTTCTTTCGTTAAATCAGGTCTTTTATAGTAACCTCCAAATGGGATATCTAGTTTAAAGGCGATTTCGCCAATCCCTTCATCATTTTGATCTTTTAACTTATACTCTACTCCTGACAGCTGATGCCATTCGATTCCCTCACGGATATCAAGCGGAGAGTATAATAATCCACCTACTTCAGACATCCCATACGTGATAATTATTTTACAATTTAAATTTTTAATCAATTTGATAAAGTCGTCCGTGACTGGCTCACCTGCTAACATCACTAAAGCTAGATAGTCCAAAAAGGAAGCATTGGTATTTTGCGCAAATAGGTAAATGGCTCTAAATAATGAAGGGCTTGTGAATATTTTATTAATTTTATGATTCTGCATGAGTCTCAAAACATCCGGGATACTATACGATTCGGTGGTAAGCACATGAATATTCTCTTTCATTAACACCATTATGGCACATAAACCTATCATGCTCGTCATTGGAGGCATTATGAAAATATGATCTTCCTTATGAAAACTCAAGGGTATATTAAAACCACCAATCATTTTTTCAAAATATTCTAAATGAACAACAATACCTTTCGGAACGCCTGTACTTCCCGATGTACAAACAATCAGTGTCATTGGCTCTTCTTCCAATGGAATGATTTCCCCCGTAAATGAATGTAAATTCCAGTTTTTGCAGTCTGGTGATAAAAATAAGGAAACTTGTTTATTTTCAGCCCACTGTAGCACTCTAGATTTAAACGAAAATTGATTCACTTCATCGACCGAAAAGACAATATGCGGCTGAATCAAATCTAATATACTCATTAAATCTTCAGATCGTAACATTGGGCTGATTGGAACAAAGATCCCACCTAGTTTATTTACGGCAAAACTAATGGATAAAAAAGCAGGAAGTTTAGGAACGATGATCGCAACTCGTTTCCCTTTTATATCTCCTAATTGATTTAATAATGATTCATATTTATTGATTTCTGCCAACAAATCCTTATAAGAATAATCCCCGGATTGTGAAGAGACAATGACTTTATTTTCATCTTTCACATGATCGAATAGCCAGTTAAATAATGTTTTAGACATTTGCCTTTACCCCCTTCACTGCTCTGTAAAGGCTGCCTACTGTCTGAAGCACTTCAGCATCTTGTACAACCGCGAAATCAAAAGGAATATGGTTGTTTAACTCAATGAGTAAATTCACCATATGAAGTGAATCAATATTTAAATCGTCACGAAAGGAAGCATCCTCATGAATCATGTCAAGCGGAACATTTCCCACTTTTGAAATAAATTGCTTAAATTCCTCAAATGTCATCTTTCTCCTCCTCTTTAAACCACTCAGAAGCGATCATACGGATTTCTCCCAACTTAAAGTTACAGCAATGTCCTTCTTCTTCATATTCAAGCCAGCGTTTTCCGTTTGGCAGTTGCTGATATAAAACTCGCATATTTTCCTCTGATACTAAGACATCCTGTTTTCCATGAACAAGCATTACCGGTGCTTCCACTTTCACTTCTTTTATATTCGGAATAAAATCTAAATCATTTGTAACGGCTTTAAAACGGTTGACAAAATAAGGCGGAAGCGGTTTGTTCTCATCAGCAAACACTGGTGAAACAGCGACGGCTTTTTTAATCGAGCTTTTCTGGCTCGTATAAACCGTCCATGCCGCTCCCGAACTTGTTCCAAACACAAAAATTGGCAGATTAGCAAATTGTGTTTCCGCTAATTGAATTAAAGCGTCAATATACTTTTCCCAGTTCTCCCGAGAAGCAAACCGCCCTTCAAACAACAACGTCTCTCCTTGTCCTGGTCCGTCAAAGTTAAAAACAACAAATCCTTGAGAAACGAAATCATGTTCATACGAATACAATTCTTCTTTCGCTGAGTCTATCGGATTTAACATGATTACGACTCCCATAGGAGGTGTGATAGGGAAAAGAATTCTTCCTCTACAGTACGAATCACCAAGCAATACCTTTTCGTATTGGACTCGATAATCAGTTAAACAATCCGCTTTTTGGAGCAATTGGACACTTTTTTGCAAGTAATCTTTTTTGCGTTGATCAGCAACATCGTAAATCCATTGAGCGAGCTGATAATATAAAGCAGCCGTTTTATACATTTCTCTCGCTTTTGGAAACTGACCGTTCTTTTCCAATAAAGCAGCTTCTCGATGCTTATTTTCGGCTTGTTCCGTCCAACCGCTTGTCCAGCCATCGATACTAACAAATTGGGAGCGAATTTGCTGTAAATCTTCTTTTCTCACACCATGAGCAATCCAGCGATCCCAAAATCCATCAAATAACAAAGCCGTCATGAGAGCTTCTTTGATTGTCTTATTTTCATTCATTCTCATTGCTCCCTTTCTTTTCTTTCAGCTGTATGAAATATAGGCCTTGCGATTTTTGTTTTTCCATTGACTCCTAACACAAAAATCACCAAAAGAGTCTATTTATTTCAAAGTAAAGGCTCTTATTAAAGAATCCCTAATGGTGGCATAATCGTTATTTCATCAATCGATGCTTCCCTCGGTTGTGCCGCTAAATAGACGATATGTTGTGCCAAAACCTCGACAGGAATCATTTTTGAGACATCTGGTGTTTGCTCCATTCCATCCCAAAACGTACTACGAACGGCGCCTGGCAATAAGGCTGTTACTTGAATCCCTTGCGTTCTTAATTCAGCTTGCAATACTTTCGTTAGTCCAAGCACACCGAACTTTGAAGCCGAATAGCCTGCACATCCCGGAATCGCTTCCTTACCGGCAATCGAAACGATGTTGATAATTTGCCCGCTTTGTTTCGTTAGCATTTTCTTTGCAAAATATTTGCAGCAATAAAACGTTCCTTTTAAATTCACATCAATCATTTCATTAAAATCTTGAGATTCAAGCTCTAAAACGTTTGTAAAGGTTCCCACTCCTGCGGCATTAATTAAAATATCAGGAACACCAGCAACCTTTACCGTCTCTTCTACAAACCGAATAACATCCTCTTCATTGGCCACGTCTATGTTCATCGCATAAACATTTTCACCATTTAATGGCGGATGTTGTTTGATCGAGCGGCTTCCTAGAACAACCGTTGCTCCTAACTCATGAAATAGCTTTGCACTAGCTAAACCAATTCCTCTGCTTCCACCCGTAATGACAATGACTTTTTCTTTCAAGGTATCAAGACGAAACATAGGTCACCTCTTAACGATTTGGTCCGTAATATTCAAAATAATTCTTTTGTGTTTCCCATAAACCGATTTTATATAGATTTGGAACCTTATCTTGTAACAAATTCCAAATAACGATAACTAAATTTTCGGATGTCGGATTTAAATGTTTAAATTCTTCGGTATCTAAATTTAAATGCTTATGATCAAATTTCTGGAGCACTTCTTGTTCTACATGTCGATCTAATTCAGAAAGGTTTACAATCATCCCTGTTACAGGGTCTGGTTCACCCGCCACTGTAACCTCTAAATAGTAGTTATGACCATGGCCATGCACATTGTTGCACTTACCAAAAAGACGCAAATTTTCTTCCTCACTGAGCTGTTCGCTATGTAAGCGGTGTGCGGAGCTAAAATGATATTTTCTCGTTAATGTAACCATATTGTCCCTTCCTTTCTCTGCATAAAGGAAATCATTTTCATGCAATGTTAATTTATGAAGATGACACCCTTGAAAACGATCTTCGAGACGATTCCACATATACGATACAATGCCTTCTGTCGTAGGCATGTGCTTTTGGAAGTGTGGATGCTCGAGATTCAGGAACTTTCCATCAAATTCTTCCTGTATGAAAGATTTCACTACCTTATCAACATCGTTAATATTAACAACGATGCCTGAATCTTGCTGAAAATCGCCAGTTACCATAACATCCAGCACATAATCATGACCGTGACCATGAATAGAGCTGCATGGACCGAATACTTTTTTGTTTTGTTCGTCACTCCAGCTTGACACTCGGTAGTAATGCGCTGCAGAGAAGTATATTTTTCTTAATAAATACACGATTGATACACCACCTTATAACGCTCTGTAAATAGATCGTTCAAACTCCTGTACTAACGAGTCTTTCTCTGCAAAAACACCTTTTTTGACAGAAGTAACTGTTTTAGCTCCCGGCTTCTTAACCCCTCTTGCACACATACATAAGTGAGTTCCCTCAAGATTGACGATGACCCCTTTTGGATTTAAAACATCCATGATAGCATCGGCAATTTCTTGAGTCATTCTTTCCTGTACTTGAGGTTTCTTTGAAACAAGCTCAACTAATCTCGCAAATTTACTTAACCCGACGACACGACCGTTCGGAATATAGCCAATATGCGCTTTTCCGTAAAACGGAATTAAGTGATGCTCACAAAATGTGTAATAGGAAATATCTTTTACTGTCACGATTCCTTCATAAGGTTCTTCAAAGGTTGTCGTTAAGGCTGTTCTAGGGTCTACCCCAATTCCAGCAAATACTTCTCTATACATTTTTGCTACTCGTTTTGGTGTATCTTTTAACCCTTCTCTTTCAGGATCTTCACCAATCTGTTCTAACAAAGTACGAATCGTTTCTTCGAGTGAATCTAATCGAATATCTTGTGCCATAGTTACCACCTCAACTCATCTTCATCTAAAATAGTTTGTCAAAATAAATAAAGTCCCCATTTTTGTAAAATGAGGACTTGAAAGAATAGTAGCTTCACTTGTTTCAACTATATAAATCAGATTGATTTGCCGACATATATAAAAAGTCTCAACGGTTCTTTTGCCTAACTGAAAC
>DASQMX010000029.1:0-52163 GCA_035645275.1 Anoxybacillus sp. | reverse complement strand
GCTCCCCTCGGTCCGCTCGACTTGCATGTATTAGGCACGCCGCCAGCGTTCGTCCTGAGCCAGGATCAAACTCTCCAATAAAGTTATATACCTAGCAAATTGACGTGGACGCTTCGTTTTGTTCAGTTTTCAAAGAACATTTGTTTCCGTCGCTCACACGCGACTTTTTTAATATATCAATTCCATTTCGTTTTGTCAACAACTTTTTTATTTATTTTTCATTTGTTTTTATCGCTATCGAAGCGACGTTTATTAATATATCATGCCTTTATATATAAATCAACTATTTTTTTTAAAAAATTTAAATCTCCTATGAGATGAATCTCATAGGAGATTTATAAGCTAGTTATTTGTTGCGCATTTGTGGGAATAACAACACATCACGAATAGATGGAGAATTAGTCAATAGCATAACAAGACGGTCAATACCGATACCCAAACCACCTGTTGGCGGCATACCGTATTCTAATGCTTCAATAAAATCTTCATCCATTTCATGCGCTTCATCGTTACCTTGTTCACGCTCTTTTAATTGAGCTTCAAAACGTTCTCTTTGATCAATTGGATCATTTAGCTCAGTAAATGCGTTTGCATGTTCGCGACCAACAATAAACAATTCAAAACGATCTGTAAATCGCGGATCATCTGGATTTTTCTTTGCTAATGGTGATATTTCTACTGGATGACCATAAATAAATGTTGGTTGAATAAGCTTATCTTCTACTTTTTGCTCAAAGAACTCGTTTACAATATGTCCAAATGTCATGTGTGGAGCAATTTCTACACCGTGTTCTTTAGCTAAAGCTCTTGCTTCTTCATCGCTCATTTCCTTCCAGAAGTCTACCCCAACATATTCTTTAATTGCGTCTACCATATGAAGTCGTTTCCACTCAGGTGTCAAATCAACTGTATGTTCTCCATACTGAATTTTTGTTGTACCTAACACTTCTTGAGCAATATGAGCGATCATATTTTCAGTCAGTTTCATAATATCTTTGTAATCTGCATACGCTTCATATAGCTCAAGCATAGTAAACTCTGGATTGTGACGTGTGGAAATACCTTCGTTACGGAACACACGGCCAATTTCGTATACTTTTTCTAATCCACCAACAATTAGACGTTTTAAATGCAATTCAATCGCAATACGCATATACAACGGAATATCTAATGCATTGTGGTGAGTGATAAACGGACGAGCCGCTGCACCTCCGGCGATTGAATGCATCATTGGTGTTTCTACTTCTAAATAACCGCGGCTATCTAGATAGCGACGCATTGATTGAATAATTAAACTGCGCGTAATGAACGTATTTTTGCTTTCCGGATTCATAATTAAATCAAGGTAACGTTGACGATAGCGTTGTTCAATATCTTTTAAACCATGATATTTTTCCGGAAGCGGACGCAATGATTTTGTTAATAGCTCGTAAGATGAAACTTTAATGGATAGTTCACCCACTTTTGTTTTGAAAACCGTGCCGTGAACACCGACAATATCACCTAAATCGGAAGTATCAAATAGCTCGTACTGCTCTTCCCCAACATCATCTTTACGAACATAGATTTGAATTTGCCCTGTTACATCTTGAATGTGAGCAAATCCAGCTTTACCTTTACCGCGTTTAGTCATAATCCGACCGGCAACGGCAACCTTAATTTGTTTCTCTTCTAATTCTTCTTTTGATAAATCTCCATATAATTCAAAGAGTTCTTGTGCTTTATGCGTACGTTCAAAACGTTTTCCAAATGGATCTATACCTTTTTCTCTTAGTTTACGCATCTTTTCACGACGAACTAACAATTGATCATTTAATTCTTCATGACTCATGCCATTCACTCCATTGTATATTTTATATTTAATAAGAAATACTGCCAGCAAACGAGCTGGCAGTCGGTAATCAAATTCATCATACAGCTTGAGCACTGTTTTGTTGCTTTTCTTCTACCTCTGCCGCAAAATTTGTTAAAAGTGAGACGAGTTCTTCACGTGTATTACACTCGTTAATAGCATTGCGAATCTTCGCATTTCCACGAATGCCTTTTAAATACCAAGCAGCATGTTTGCGCATTTCTTTTACTGCAATATGTTCATTTTTTAATGCGATTAAACGATCCAAGTGTAAAATACATACATCAATCTTCTCACGGACAGACGGTTCAGGGATGAGCTCTCCTGTTTCTAAATAACGTACAGTACGATAAATCATCCATGGATTTCCAAGAGCTGCACGTCCAATCATTACACCATCTACGCCTGTTTCTTCTAACATTCTTTTCGCGTCTTGTGGAGTTTGTACATCTCCATTTCCGATAACTGGAATACTTACCGCTTCTTTTACTTGCTTAATAACATTCCAATCTGCTTTTCCTTCATACATTTGCGCTCTTGTTCTTCCATGAACAGCAACTGCTTTACCCCCGGCACGCTCAACAGCTTGGGCATTTTCGACCGCATAAATATGATTTTCATCCCAGCCGATGCGCATTTTCACTGTAACTGGTTTCTCTACTGCATCGACAACCGCAGCCACTACATCGTAAATTTTGTTAGGGTCTAACAACCATTTCGCACCAGCATCGCATTTTGTAATTTTTGGAACAGGACACCCCATATTGATATCAATAATATCGGCATTTGTATTTTTATCAACAAATTTTGCTGCTTCGACCAACGTTTCTTTTTCGCCGCCAAAAATTTGCAGACTTAACGGCTTTTCCCGCTCATCAATATATAACATCTCTATCGTTTTTTGGTTATTAAATACAATCCCTTTATCGCTAACCATCTCCGCGCAAACGAGGCCAGCTCCGAATTCTTTCACTGTTAAACGAAATGCAGAATTACAAACCCCCGCCATCGGAGCCAATACGACAGGATTTTTCATTTCAATATCACCAATTTTTAACATGTTCCACCCTCCTTCTTTATTAAAATGAATTAAGTATTATGTTCCGGTGGAGAAAGCTCTTCTACCGTAATATCTAACCGTTCAGCCACCATCTGCAAAAACTGTTCTGTTGGCAAGCGGTTACCGCGCTCTATTTCACCTAAAACGGACACAGACACTCCCAATTCTTTAGCGAAACTTTCCTGTGTATACCCTTTTAGTTTTCGAAAAGCGCGAATACGTCTCCCCCACTTTTCTGCTTCCATATACGAATCCCTTCTTTGTCAGGTAGTTCATCTATTATCAACAATAAACTTTTTTTATTGTTAGGAATGCAAATATCAGGATTAAGCTCTAAAAGCGGTACTAATACAAATGCTCTCTCTAGCATGCGAGGATGCGGAATGATAAGTTGCTCTGTCTCAATATTTTCTTGATTATACAATAAAATGTCAAGGTCTAACGTTCTTGGCCCCCAACGAATCTCCCGTTTTCTTCCAAGATCATCTTCAATTTTTCGCGTCACTTCTAATAACGCAAACGGAGAAAGGGATGTTTTGACTTGGACGACCATATTTAAAAAACAATCTTGTTCTATGTAGCCAACTGGTTCTGTCTCATATATTGAAGATGTATCAACAACAGAAATTTGCTCATGTTCATCTAATTTTTTTACTGCTTCATGCAAATACTGAAGACGATTACCAATATTTGATCCAAGAGCAATATATGAATTATTTACCATTTAACGACCCCTTACTATTTCTACTGCCACTGACTCATAGTGTCCCCGTATGGGCGGATTTGGTTTTATTACTTTTACTGTACAATTAGAGATGGAGGGAAAAGCAGCCAAGATGGTATCAGCAATTTTCTCCGCTACTGCCTCAATCAACTTAAACGGCTTTCCTTCAACAATTTCCCGACAGATATGATACAATTCCGCATAATTAATCGTATAATTCAAATCATCACTTTGTCCTGCTTTTCTTAAATCCGTTTCAATAACTAGATCTACCAAAAACACTTGCCCCAATTTATTTTCTTCCGGAAACACACCGTGATAGCCGTAAAATTGCATCCGGTTTACATAAATTTTATCGATTGTGTTCTCCTCCTTTACCGAGCATCGCATCCATCATTTTTGCCATTCGGGCAATTGGCAGTACATCATGGACGCGGACAATTTGCACACCTTTCGCAATTCCAAGACAAACGGTAGCTCCCGTTCCTTCAACGCGCTCGTCTATAGGTAAATCTAAAACATGCCCAATAAACGACTTCCGCGATGTTCCCAGCAAAACAGGATATCCTAGTTTGGTAAATTGTTCTAAATTACGCATTACTTCCAGATTATGTTCAAAAGTTTTTGCAAAGCCAATGCCGGGGTCTAAAATAATTTTCTCATCTTTGACTCCCGCTTTTTTTACGATTGAAATGCTTTCAAACAAATCAGCAATCATATCAGATATCAGGTTCTTATAATCTCGATTATGGCGATTATGCATAAGAATAATCGGTACGTTATAATAAGCGGCTACTTCTGCCATTTGTGGATCGGCTTTTGCTCCCCATACGTCGTTTATGATATGTGCCCCCGCTTCAATCGCCTGTTTCGCGACTTCTGCCTTATACGTATCTACAGAAATCGGAACGTCAACTGCTTCTGATACAGCTTTGATTACAGGAATAACACGTCTTAGTTCTTCGTCTAACGGCACCTTCTCCGCTCCTGGTCTCGTTGATTCGCCGCCGATATCAATAATATCCGCCCCATCAGCGACTAGCTTTTTCGCATGTTCCACTGCAAGGTCAATCGCATTAAATTTACCACCATCGGAAAAGGAGTCTGGGGTCACATTTAAAATGCCCATAATGAGCGTTTTATTTTGGAGATTTAACTGATAAGAACCGCAGTCGATGATCAAATTGCTCATTCCTTTTCGATCCTTTCTTTCAATTCACATCTCGTCCATAAAGACGTTGTAAAACGCTGATATTGCTGTTTTAACATTTTGCTCAATGAACCTTCAATCCCCGGATACATCTGGGCATTTAACTGCCGAACGGGAACAATTTCTTGAATTGAATTTGTTAAAAATATTTCGTCTGCCTGCTCTAGTTCATTAAGCTTATACAATCCTTCTTCGCACTTAATTCCTAATGCGGAAAGCAGCGTTAAAACAAATTGTCTTGTAATACCGTTTAAAATCCCCGTGTCAAGCGAAGGAGTATAAACAATATCATTTTTTACCCAAAAAATATTGGAAACAATCCCTTCGGCTACAAAGCCGGCTTCAGTAAGAAAAATCCCCTCTATGTTAGGATTATTCCCGATTTCTCGTTTGCCAAAAATGTTATTTAAATAATGATGAGATTTTAAGCGTTTTTCCCCCTCTGGACTATTTCTCCGTATGTTTAAAATCTTACATACCTTTTCATTGGAAGAAAAATGCGGAACAGGCTTCATATAAACAATCATTGTCGGCTCTTCATACTGATTCGTCTGTAAACCTAAATCACCTATTCCTGCAGAAACATTAAGGCGTACATAAGCGTCTTTCAATTTGTTAGCTTCTAGTAACTGTTGAATAATTTCTACAACTTCAGCACGCTTTAATTGCAACTTAATATTTACCTCTTGCAAGCTATCGTTTAAACGTTGAAGATGATCATCTAATAAAAAAGGATGTCCTTCATAAGTACGGAACGTTTCAAATAAGCCAATTCCATACATAAAACCGTGGTCAAATGGCGAAATGCGCGCCTCCTCTTTTTTGACAATGTGGCCATTTACGTAAACGTACATCATTATCGAACCCTTTTATACTGGTTAATAAAGTTTTTTAACATCTCTAATCCATGGCTTGTCATAATCGATTCTGGATGGAATTGGACACCTTCAATCGGTAATGTTTTATGGCGAATCGCCATAATTTCATCCGCATCCGTCCAAGCGGAAATTTCAAAGCAATCTGGCAGTGTTTCTTTTTTGACAATGAGCGAATGATAACGAGTAGCGGTAAACGGTTGAGGTAAACCTGTAAAAATCGTTTTTCCATCATGAAAAATTTGCGATGTCTTCCCGTGCATTAACCGTTCTGCCCGCACAACATCTCCGCCAAACACTTGAGCAATCGACTGATGACCAAGGCACACACCAAAAATAGGTATTTTTCCAGCAAAATGCTCAATCGCTGGCATGCTAATTCCTGCCTCATTCGGACTGCATGGACCAGGCGAAATCATTAAAAATTCTGGGCTCAGCTCTTCTATTTCCTTAATCGTGATTTCATCATTTCGTTTAACAATTAATTCTTCTCCTAATTGCCCTAAATATTGTACTAAGTTATACGTAAATGAATCATAATTATCAATCATTAAAATCATCTTTCTCACCTCATGCTCATAGATTCTTGCTCGGCTTCACTCAGCTCTTTTGCTTTCCAAAGCGCAAACGCTTTTTTCAAACACTCTTTGTATTCATATTCAGGACGAGAATCAATGACAATTCCTGCTCCTGCCTGAACATGCGCCAGTCCATCTTTAGCGATCATCGTACGAATGACAATATTGAGTTCCATGTCCCCGTTAAAACCAATCCAACCAATGGAACCTGTATAAATACTGCGACGTACTGGCTCCAATTCTTCAATAATTTCCATCGTACGTACCTTTGGCGCCCCAGTAATCGTTCCGCCCGGAAAAACCGCTTTAATGACATCAAATGCATCTTTTCCTTCTGCTAATTCTCCTGATACATGAGAAACAATATGCATCACATGGGAGTATCTTTCAATCGTCATAAATTCGTCTACTTTCACCGTTCCGTATTTACACACGCGTCCTAAATCATTTCGTTCCAAATCAACTAACATTACATGCTCCGCCCGCTCTTTCTCGTTATTAATTAATTCACTGGCAATTGCTGCGTCCTCCTGCGGCGTTTTTCCCCGCGAACGTGTACCAGCAATAGGTCTCGTGCTGATTTTATCACCTTTTTTCTTGACAAGCAGTTCAGGTGAACCGCTGACAATTTGAAATTCAGAGAATTGCAAATACGCCATATACGGAGACGGATTAAGCAGACGAAGTTTTTCATAAATCGAAAGTGGATGAGTGAACAGTGGCTTCGATTGTCGCACCGATAAATTAACCTGGAACACATCTCCTTGCGCAATATAATTTCTTACTTTCTCAACCGCCTCTATAAATTGAGCTTCTGTCATAGAAACGGCTTCGGTTGTTTTTGTCGGAACAAACGGAGACGCTTCTAGGTCACTGATGCGTTCGAGCCATAATGATTCATACAAGGATAAACGTTTTTGCGCTTCATCTTCTTCGCCTTCGATATAATGGGTAATGATATGCAATGTTTCAGTAAGGTGATTATAAATAAATACATCATCAAAAATAAGAAAATATAAGTCAGGAATTTGTAAATCATCTTGGGCCCAATTAGGTAAACGTTCAATATAGCGCGCGCAGTCATAACTGATATATCCGATGGCTCCACCTTGAAAATCAGGACCATCAACAAGAGATTTTGCCTGAAATTGAGCAAACCACTGTTTCATAAGAAGCAGCGGATTTCCTTCGCGTTGTTCCTCTCGTCCTTTATATTGAATTGTAAGCTTGTTCCCTTTCCCTTGAACAATTCCAACAGGCCGAAATGCCATAATGCTGTATCTTCCATCGCGGCCACTTTCCAGCAATACATGGTATGGCTCGTTTTTTGCTAAATGTTTATATTGTTGAAACCAGTCTTGTTGTTTATAAGGAATTTTACGCTCTGCTGCAATTCTCGTTTGTCCCAACATCGCTGTCACTCTCCTAATGCTGTTACTCATAAGCCTATTGTACAATGAATGAAAATATATATCATTAATAAAAAAATTTCGACAGGGAACGACCCCTGCCGAATGAGTTTAGCCAACGGTACTCTCAAAATGAAAGACGCTATCAAGAAACTTTACAGAGAGCGAAAAATTTCTGCTGAACGTAGTGCTTTATTCTTCAAATTGATATAGCGGTGTGCTTAAATAACGTTCACCGTTACTTGGAATAATCGCTAAAACTTTTTTCCCTTTTCCTAACTGCTTTGCCACTTTTAATGCAGCGTGAATGGCAGCACCCGAAGAAATACCGCCTAATATTCCTTCTTCGCGCGCAGCACGGCGAGCAGCTTCAAATGCTTCTTCCGTTTTTACTGTAATCACTTCATCATAAATATTGGTATTTAAAATGTCTGGAACAAATCCTGCACCGATTCCTTGAATTTTATGCGGTCCTGGTTTTCCACCGGAAAGCACTGGTGAATCAGCCGGTTCTACCGCATAAATTTTGATATTTGGATATTTTTCACGCAACACTTCGCCAGCACCTGTAATCGTTCCACCTGTACCAATGCCAGCAACAAATGCATCAAGCTGATCTCCCATTTGCTCAACAATTTCAGGACCCGTTGTTAAACGGTGAATCTCTGGATTTGCTTCATTGTTAAACTGCTGCGGCATAAAATAGCCATGTTCATTTGCAAGCTCTTCTGCCTTGCGAATCGCTCCACGCATTCCTTCGCTTCCAGGAGTCAAAACAAGCTCTGCTCCATAAGCACGCAACAAATTTCTGCGCTCTAAGCTCATCGTATCAGGCATGACAAGAATTGACTTATATCCTTTTGCCGCAGCAACCATCGCTAAACCAATACCTGTGTTTCCGCTTGTTGGCTCGATAATTGTATCTCCCGGCTTAATTTTTCCGGCTTTTTCTGCTGCTTCAATCATTGCCAGGGCTATTCGGTCTTTTACACTGCTTCCGGGGTTCATAAACTCCAGTTTTAAATATACTTCTGCACTATCCTCATCAACAAGACGATTTAATTTAACAACCGGCGTTTGCCCGATTAACTCTGTAATCGAATTTGCTACGCGCGCCATATGATCCACCCCTAATCCCGAGTAATTTTATAGAATTTGTAAAAAATGTACCAATTATTTTCTAAATTGTCAATCATTTTATACAAATTACTCGCGGTGGCCTTCAGCAAATCGTTTTAATTCCTCTAATTCTTCTTTTGTAAAATGATATGTCTCATTACAGAAATGGCACGATGCTTCAGCATGGCCTTCCTCTTCAATAATTTCTTGAATTTCTTTGGCGCCAAGGCTAATAATAGCATCCGCAATTCTCTCTTTTGAACAACGGCACACAAAAGCAACAGGGAGTGTCTCGAGAATTTTCACATTATCTTTTCCTAACAATTCATATAGTATTTCTTCTGGTGTCAATCCTTTCTCGACCATCTTAGAAACAGGCGGAATCGCCTTTAATCTTTTTTCGATTTCATCAATCGTTTTCTCCTCTGTTCCCGGCATTAATTGAAGAATAAAGCCCCCCGCAGCAAGAATCGTATTATCAGGGTTAACGAGCACACCGACACCAACAGAAGAAGGCGTTTGTTCGGAGGAAACAAAATAATAAGTAAAATCTTCCCCTAATTCACCAGAAACAATCGGTACTTGACCAGTAAAATAATCGCGTAAGCCTAAATCTTTTACAACCGTTAACGTACCCGCTGTCCCAACTGCTCTAGCAACATCGAGCTTTCCATATTGATTTAAATCAAAATGGACTTGTGGGTTAGAAACATATCCTCTTACTTCGCCTTTAGCGTTGCTGTCAACAAGAATCGTACCGATTGGACCACCGCCTTCAATTTTAATCGTTAGTTTACTATCTCCTTTCAACATCGCTCCCATCATGACACCTGCGGTCATCGCCCGCCCGAGAGCCGCTGAAGCAGTGGGCCATGTTTGATGACGGCGCTGCGCTTCATTAATTGTTGCTGTTGTACGTACCGCATATGCTCTTACTTGTCCATCATAGGCCAATGCTTTCACTAAATAGTCTGACATGCTATGAACTCACCTTTCATCATTATTTTTTTTCGACGTTTTTTTCATATAAAAGCTGTAGTCCTTTTAATGTTAAAAACGGGTCAACAATATCGATGACTTTTGACTCTTCTGCAATAAGAGGAGCTAATCCGCCCGTTGCAATCACTTTAGGCGGAATCGGACTTTGCTCCTTCATTCGTGACACAATTCCCTCAACCTGTCCGACATAACCGTATAATATCCCTGCTTGCATCGCGCTAACTGTGTTTTTGCCAATAATATTATCAGGGCGGGCGATTTCAATACGCGGTAATTTCGCAGCGCGGGAATATAATGCTTCCGTAGAAATCGTAATTCCCGGTGCAATCGCTCCTCCCATATATTGTTTATGTTCGTTTATGTAACAATACGTAGTAGCAGTGCCAAAATCAACGATAATAAGCGGGCTTCCATATAAATGGATGCCGGCAACTGCATTTACAATTCGGTCTGCGCCCACTTCTTTTGGATTATCATATTTAATATTTAATCCTGTTTTAATTCCAGGCCCGACGATAAGCGGCTTGATATGGAAATATTTTAAACACATACGTTCAAGCGCAAACATAATTGGTGGCACAACAGAAGAAATAATAATCCCATCAATATCAGAAAAATTAAGACCAACGTGATTTAAAAGCGATTTAATAATCATGCCGTATTCATCTTCTGTTTTGCTGCGGCTTGTCTCGATGCGCCAATGATGTTTTAATTCTTCTCCTTCATATACCCCTAAAACCGTGTTTGTATTCCCTACATCCAAAACAAAAATCATCGCTTCATCCCCACTTCTCACAAATTTTTGCTTTTTTCATCATATCATAAGTCGGTATGAACAAGACAAACAATTAGATTAAAAAAAGGGCTGACCCAAAAGTGTCTGACCACACACACAACTCATGATATATAGTGTATTTATCCAATGTTATATACTATATATTGTGGTTGTGGGGTCTGACACTTCGCTTAGGGTCAGCCTCTTATTCTTCGTCTTTCTTCGTATGAATGTTTACTTTGACATCATCCACACTTTGCTCAGAGCCATTTGCTCCATGGTTAGGAAGCGTACCATGCTCAAATAAGTGTTTAATTTGCTCTGCGTTCAATGTTTCTACTTCTAACAGCGTTTTCGCAATTAACTCAAGCTTGTCACGCTGCTCTGTTAAAATTTGTTTTGCTCTTTCATAGCATTCTTTAATAATGCGTTGGATTTCTAAATCAATTTCATAAGCGATTTGGTCGCTGTAATTTTGCTCATTATGAAGGTCGCGGCCTAAAAAGACATGACCGTGAGATTGACCAAACTGCATCGGTCCGAGTTTTTCGCTCATTCCAAATTCTGTTACCATACGGCGAGCAATACTTGTTGCACGTTGGAAGTCATTGTGGGCCCCAGTACTTACTTCACCAAACACAATTTCCTCGGCAACGCGGCCGCCTAAAAGACCGGTAATTTTATCTAAAAGCTCCGGTTTTGTCATAAAGTAACGGTCTTCTTTCGGAAGCATCACAGCATAGCCGCCCGCTTGCCCGCGCGGTACAATCGTTACTTTATGGACCATATCGGCTTCATCAAGCACCATACCGATAACTGTATGTCCCGCCTCATGGTAAGCGACAATTTTGCGCTCTTTTTCGGAAATGACGCGGCTCTTTTTCGCTGGTCCAGCAATGACGCGGTCTGTCGCCTCGTCAATGTCGCTCATGTCAATTTTCTTCTTGTTTTGACGCGCTGCTACGAGCGCTGCTTCATTAAGCAAATTCTCTAAGTCAGCCCCTGAGAATCCAGGTGTTCGCATCGCAATCGCTTTTAAGTCAACCGATTCATCTAAAGGTTTGTTGCGTGCGTGAACTTTTAATACTTCTTCACGTCCCTTTACATCTGGACGGTCAACCGTAATTTGTCGATCAAAACGTCCCGGACGCAATAAAGCAGGGTCTAAAATATCCGGACGGTTTGTCGCTGCAATAATAATGATTCCCTCATTGCCGCTGAAACCATCCATTTCAACAAGCAATTGGTTTAGTGTTTGCTCGCGCTCATCATGTCCGCCGCCAAGACCGGCACCACGTTGACGACCGACTGCGTCAATTTCATCAATAAAGATGATACACGGAGCATTCTTTTTCGCTGTCTCGAATAAGTCGCGTACACGTGACGCACCGACACCGACAAACATTTCAACGAAATCAGACCCGCTGATAGAGAAAAACGGAACGCCTGCTTCTCCAGCAACCGCACGCGCCAATAACGTTTTACCTGTACCAGGTGGACCAACAAGTAGAACGCCTTTTGGAATACGTGCACCAAGCTCGACAAATTTGCGCGGATCTTTTAAAAACTCTACAATTTCAACAAGCTCTTGCTTTTCCTCATCCGCGCCAGCTACGTCTTTAAAACGAACCTTTTTCTTTTCTTCATTATACAGTTTCGCTCTACTTTTACCGAAATTCATTACCCGGCTACCGCCGCCTTGCGCCTGGTTAAGCAAGAAGAAAAACAAAATAAAAATGATAACAAACGGAATAATGGAAGTGAAGAAAGTCACCCAACCGCTTGTTTCATCCGCTGGCATTACTTCTACCCTTGCTCGCTCAGCAGCTGCATCAATCCGGTCAAGAACTTTATCACTATTAACAACATATGTTGAGAAATATTGGTCTTCTTCATAGGTCTTTAATTGACCACGTATTTCATAGACGCCTCGCTCTGGCTTCATTGAAAATGATTTGACGTCGCCATTTTCTAAATGCGTCATAAATGCATCATATGTCATCGGTTCAGTCCGTTGATTGCTTCCGTTAAAGAAACTAACAACACCAATGACAACAAGAAAAATCAATAAATAAAATATCGTATTACGGAAGATCCGATTCATTTCCTACCTCCTCCCACATCAAACACGCTATACACAATAGTATCATAGAAAATCATTCCAATACAACAAATTGCCTCATCTTACGCGAAGTCTCCGCCATAAAAAATTATTTGCTGTACACTTCCGGTTTTAATACACCAATATACGGAAGATTACGGTATTTCTCGCAGTAATCTAGACCATATCCAACAACAAATTCGTCAGGTACAATAAATCCAACATAATCAGCTTCAATATTTGCTTTGCGTCCCGATGGCTTATCTAAAAGAGTGACAATTTTAATCGATTTTGCCTTGCGATATCGGAAGAGTTCAGCTAAATAGCTCAATGTCAAGCCGCTGTCAATAATATCTTCAATGATAAGAATGTCGCGCCCCTCAACAGAAGTATTTAAATCCTTTAAAATTTTTACTTCCCCAGATGACACTGTAGCATTCCCATAGCTTGATACGTCCATAAAATCCATTTCTAAGTATGTATCCATATTCTTTAATAAATCAGCCATAAACGGCATAGCACCTTTTAATACACCGACAGCCAACGGAAAACGGCCCTCATACTCTTTCGTAAGCAATTGACCTAATTCTTTTACCTTTTGTTGAATTTGTTCCTCTGTAATTAATACTTTTTCAATATCTTGATTCATGCTCATACTCTCTTTCCTCCCAGATGTTCATTGCTTCTTATAGTGTAATACAATATAGCGCTTTTTGGTAATATCAGTTGCTTCATAAATTGATTTTTTTAAACAAGGAATCCATAGGATATTCCCGGTTCCATCTTCAACAATCGGCCATCCTTGTCTTTCCGCTAAAGGAATTTTCGCATCGATGAAAATATCTTTAATCTTTTTTGTCCCGTTTGCCCCCTTTAAAGTCATTCGGTCGCCAGCACGCCGTGTTCGAACATATAAAGGAAGCGATACAGACTCTGAGTCAATAATAAATACATCATTTCCTGTAAGCTCCTTAGGATAGTGTTCCCAAACTTCACTAATGATTGCATATCCGTTCGGGAGAGACAAAACGGAAGGAATTTCAATTTTAAAGTGATACGTATCGATTCGCTCTTCTTGAAACGTAAATGTGCAAATATCATACGAGCGAATAATTTTTAAGCCGTTCGGAAAATCCAACCTTCCTGACGGGCATTTACGATTTAAAAAATTTAAAAAACTACTTATATGTATAGAGGATAAATCCGGGGGAATATCCTCGTAAAGATAGTTTAATATTAGTTGAATCCCTCTTCTTTGTAAAGGTTTAGGCATTGTCTTAAACGGTTCAATTTGTAGGGTAATTTTTCCTTGTTGTCTTCTAATTACCTTATTCAGCGCCTGCAAAGTTAATTCCTCTAAAAAAGCTTCATCTTCCGCCACTATTTCGCTATAGTATTGAAACCGTTCATGCACATTTGGATTTTCTTTTTTTAATAAAGGGACAACATAATGGCGAAATCGATTTCTTGTATAGCTATCTTTCTCATTGCTCGGATCATAGCGAGGCTGCAATTGATGCTCCTCACAATACGCTTCTATTTCTTGCCGGCTAACAGCCAAAAGGGGACGAATAATGTACCCTTGACCAAACGTCCGTTTTACAGGAATCCCTCCATATCCTCTTCCAATACTTCCTCTTACAAGCCTCATCAAAATCGTCTCGATTTGATCATCTCCATGATGACCAAGCGCTAAATAATGAGCAGAGTACTTTTTCATAACTTCCTCAAAGAAACGATAACGGCATTCACGTGCTGCCGCTTGAGCACTTAGCCGCGACCGCTTTTGGAACTCCGGGACATCTATTTGTTTCGCTTCACATATAATACCGCGTTCATCGCAAAAATGTTTCACAAATTCCATATCTTCTTCGGATTGTTTACCGCGAAACATATGGTCGACATGAGCAGCGATAATATGAAGCTGAAATTCATTTTTTAATTTAGAAAATAAATGCAATAAAGCAAGCGAATCAGGACCACCAGAAACACCTATTACTACTGTGGAGTTAGGAGCAAGTAAATCGTGTTTTTTTAAAAATAAACGAACTTTCTCCAACATATGTTAAATACCTCTTTGCACTTTATCTATCCACCTTCTTAATCGTATCACTAACAAAAAAATTTCTCAAAAGAGAACGTTTATAAATGATTATAATAACTCGCCATATAAATACATCACATACATAAAAAGGAGAAACATAACAATAAGAGCTGTTTCTAAAACTCCACTGCGTTTTTTTCTTTTTCGATACCTTTTTCGAACGGATCCTTTTCTACTTTGGTTTGAACGGCTTTTTGTTTTCGTGCTGGAAGATTTATCAATCATGACAGCCATTAGCTCCTGACGCATTTCTCTTGCATGTTCATATTTACCGTCAATAGCACGTATGAGCACTTTTCGATACTTTCGCAACGTTTCATCTGCGTCAATCATTTTCATTAATTGCTCGCGTCCACTCCCCTTTTTTTCAAACCTCTTCAAATAACATGCGTTCATCATAATCATGACGACAGAAAATAAATCATACGACGGCTCTGCTTTACGCGAACCCATTCCCCAATAACCGCGATCATAAAATTCAGTGAATTCTTTAATAGCTCTTCCTTTCAAAGTGGTTCCCCCAACATCAAGCAAACGAATTTTCGGGGCTTGGCCAACGACTAATAAATTTTCTGGCTTTAAATCGCCAAACACCCACCCTTCTTGATGAAGTTTTTCCAAGTCAGAAAGAAGTTGTAAAATAAGAATGACAATCCACTCTTTTCCCCTTTTTTGAATAAATGAAAGGAAATCTTCACCTTTTATATATTCCATAACATAAAAACAAACTACCTTTTTGCTATAAGGGTCAAACCAATCATCGACATCTAGCAAAGAAGGTCCAAGGGCAACTCCCTGGACCTTGGAAAAATGCTTTAATACATTTACTTCTGAAGTAATTGCCGTACTATTATCACTTAATTTCACCGCTACAAGCCCTTTTGGACTTTCAGCTAAGTAAACGACTCCGTTCGCTCCTTTGCCTAACGGCTTTATCATTTTATAAGAATGTTTGTGCCATTTTCCAACAATAATATACCCTGATGGAAGTTTACATAGATGATTCTTCAAAATATTGTTCATCACTAGATATCAGGCTCCTTAATGAACGCTTTTTCCTGAAATAAGTCAACGCTTCACGCAATGCTGGGCCTGTAGGGGTAAGTCCCCCTGATGTAAGCTTAGGAAAAACAGTGGATAACGCTTCAAGCTTTGGTGTCCAATCTAGTACTTTCTCAACATCTCCACGTTTCCCCGGAAATACAAAAACAGCAAAATGATTATCTCCAGTGCGGGCATTAAGGCTAAGCGATAAATCAAATAAAGCTTCTTTTACAGTTGGCAATTTTGTTTTCATACTTCCGCTTGTATCTATTAATATTAAAATTTCTAATTCAACAGTTTCCCCAAGTTCATCAACGACTTCCATTACTTCACCGCGCTTTTCCGGAGGTAAATCTTCCATTGTCACGTCAGAGCCTAAAATTTGTTTTAACTCCCTGTTTACAACCCCTTGTAATGTTTGTGTCATTGCTTTTCTCGTCACCATTTGCACCGTCTGTGACAACTGTTTCGCATAAACGACTTGACTGACACCGCCCCCCGACATGGCAATTCCCTCTATTTCGCGCAAACCGCTTTCATCAATTGTATCTTGGTCAAGTACTCCTATAACATTTACTGTAATTCCCTGCTCTTTTGCCAGTGCTGCCATCGCTACTGGGTCTTCGCCATGATTGGAACAACCGTCTGTAATCAAAAGAATCTGCTTTAACGTTCCTTTGCGCACCTTTCATCCCCTCCTAAACTTGTGTATTACCATCATCGACGGAATGAAAGGATTTTATACTTTTATTGCGCTTTTTTCATGTAAGTATAGGCAGGTATTGTCGCCCATTTTGGTGTATTGTGCTTAATTTTGGCGACAACAATCGTCATATCGTCCTGAATTCTTCCGGAACACGTGCGAATAACTTCTTCCATAATGAGATCAGCGACTTCTTGCGGATCATTTGTTTGTAGCTCCTTAATTTTCCGTTTCATCCAAACATCGTAATTTTCTACATGATCTGGCCCTTCAAAAACACCATCACTCATCATAATTAACAAATCTCCTGCTTTTAATTGTTCGCTGACTACTTCAAACTCAAATTCTTTAATAATTCCCATCGGTAAATTGCTTGCTTCGATTTTAATAACTTTGTCACCTCGTTTTATAAAACTTGGGGTCGAACCGATTTTCAAAAACTTTGTTGACGCATCTTGTAAATCAATCATTGCTAAATCTAGAGTTGAAAAAATTTCATCTGTTGTTCTTAACGAAAGAATCGAGTTGATTGATTTAATAGCAACCTCCTCTTCAATACCTGTTTGCAGTATTTGCTGTAAAAGCCTCAGTGTTTCATTGCTCTCATTGTGAGCTCTCTCGCCATTTCCCATTCCATCGCTAATCGCAATTGCATATTTGCCAGCACCGAGTTCAATCATTGAGTAACTGTCACCAGATATTAATCCCCCACCTTTTGCCGCATGGGCAACTCCTGTTTCAATAACAAATGCTTTTGCAGAACCAAAAGCAACATGGCAATATCCATTAGGATACGCTGCACACTCTTCTCTTTTTACAACAATCGTTTCTCCTAAAATATCTGAAAGCATCGGGGCAATTAGCTTTTCACACTCACCACGTCCATCGCAATACGGAATGCTCATTTCAATATCCACATTTCCTTTTTCTAAGCTGTAAATATCAACATGTCCAATCTCCACACCGAACTCTTGTAATGCTTCTAGGATTTGTTCTTCCTGCAAATAAAGGTTTTCACGCTCCCTTTGAATTTCTTTTGCAAAATCCTTCATCACTTGTGAAACACCCATTAATTGTTCAGCAACAAGTTTTCTGCTTTCATTGACTTGTTTACGCAGCTTTTTGTTTGCTTGATAATAGCTAAATTCTTTTTCAATCAGTTCAACAACTTTTTTCGATTTTATGCAATGTTTATCCCACTCACGCAACAATTTATGATCAAACTTTTTTGTATCTGCTTCAAGCATAATTTGTTTCATGTATTCATAAGTTGTATCAAATTGCTGAGACCAGCATTGCTCTTTTTTAAAACACGTTTGACATGTTTTCCCAGCAATATCACTCAGAAAATAATCGATTTCTCTTTCTTGATTGTCATCTTCTGAAGCTAATCCATAATCGGAAAAGCTGTTAGCTAACGCTTGAAACACTCCGGAAAATTGAGCGACACGATGAGCCGTCACATCGCGAATTTTTCTTACATATTGCTGTTGCTCGTTCACATACTCAACAGTACCAGGAACATGTTTTGCGATTTTTTCTGTTAGCGTTTTTGGTGTAAATATAAATAACAGGACCGCAAGCATTGATTCAATGACTGTTGGTATAACTTCCGTCTTACCCTCGCCATACAGGCCAATTAACAACGTGGCAACGACTAAACCAAATGAAACGCCGATTTTTTTCCCGTCTTTTAATAATCCTCCCAACAGCCCCGCAAAGGCCAGTAAGCTCATTTGATATAAGCTATCGACATTAGCTAAGCTTAAAATTAAACCCGTGACTACTCCTACCGTAGAACCAATCGTCGCTCCGGCTACAAAAGCGAGTAATAATACAAGATAGCGTGACATAATATGTTCTAAAGATAAATCGTAAAATGACCAGCCAATTGTTCCCGTTAACATGGAAGCAAGAAGTATAATGATTGAAATCATTTCCTCTGGCTTTAATAATTGTTTTCTCTTATGCACTGTCAGCAGTGGAACACTTTGTAAAAAGATGAGAGCTAAAATAAATCCAAGCCCTGATTCAACTAACGCCATAACGATTTCATATACCGTCCAATTATTTGAGATAAAATAAATCATTGCTAATTTAATTGAAAAAGATGTAAAAAAAACAATGAAAGGCATAACTTTAATTGAACCATTAATAAATTTTTTGGTGATATGATTGAAAATAAGAAATCCGAACATACTTGTGAAAATGAACAAAGTTGCTTCAAATGATAATGTTAAAGTCCCTGCCGTTAAAGCGATAAACGCTAAGCCAGCTTTATCACGTTGCATCATATAAACCGCAGCAAAAAAAGGCAAAGCAAATGGAGTAATTTTTGATAAGATAAGAGCCCGTCCCAGCAAAAAGCCAATAATAAGCAAAATAAACCCTTTGTGTAGAAAAAGATGCTCCATTCTTAATCTAAGACGACGAGCCCAACGAAAAAATACTGTCTGAGTTTGCTCTAGCGGCATGTCCGAAAATTGATTCATTAAATTTCTTGCCACTCTATCCATAGTCAATTCACTCCTCCGTTTTTATATTAATCCTATTATATAGTTATAATTATCAAAATTTTGTCAAAACAAGAGGAGGATAAAAAAAAACCTTCGACGAAATTCACCGTAACATGAGATAAAAAAACAAAAAACACCGATTTCTTCACGAAATCGGTGTTTTTATATCGATGACCCGTACGGGATTCGAACCCGTGTTACCGCCGTGAAAGGGCGGTGTCTTAACCACTTGACCAACGGGCCATTTGTAATGGTAGCGGCGGAGGGAATCGAACCCCCGACCTCACGGGTATGAACCGTACGCTCTAGCCAGCTGAGCTACGCCGCCACGCAAAGACATTTATTATATTAATACATTCTTCACAGTTCGTCAACACTTTTTATTCATTTTTTTCAAATGAAAAAGCACCCATTAGAATGGATGCTAGTAAAAACGCTCTTTACCTAACCTGCCATCTATATTGTTCAGCAGCAAGTTACCCGCGTCTTGCGCCACGACCTCCTCGCTTTGATTCAGTGTGACGTTTAAGGGATGCTAAACGATCTTCGCTTTCCTTTAAAAAGCGACTAATTTTTTGTTCAAAACTTTCTTTGGAAGAACGATCGCTTGCTTTATTACGCGAGCGTTGTGCTGAAGCCTGTTCTTTTGCTTTTTTAATCGATAAGCCGATTTTGCCATCTTTCTCAACATTAATTACCTTTACCTCAACTACATCGCCTACTTTGAGGTGGTCGTTAATATCCTTCACATAGTTATCCGCTACTTCGCTAATGTGAACTAAACCTGTTGAGCCTTCTGGCAGCTCCACAAACGCTCCAAATTTCGTAATGCCCGTTACTTTGCCTTGTAACTTGCTGCCTACTTCCATTGACATAAAAAAAGTGCTCCTCCTTAAAATCTCAAAATCAATTTTCTTCATTATACATAATGAAAAAAACAAGTGTCAATAAGCTGAATGCCCATTCATTCTTCAGGAATGGTAAAAATAATTTCTCCCTCTTTAGAAAGGAAATAATTTTTACGAGCAAGTTCAGCAATATATTCATCATCGTTAAGCTTTTTAATTTCTTCTTTTAATTGCCGTTCTTCTTTTTTAAGTTTTTCCAGCTGTTGTTCCAGCTTCTGTTTTTCTTCTATTTTCGCCTCAATATTGGCTGATTGAGAGATGAGTGTATACAAAAGAACAGAAGATATCGCTAAAAGAATGCCGCTGAGCAATGTAAAGCGAATAACAGCCATACGTCGTCTCCGCATAGCTCTTTTTTCTTTTTTTTCCTGTTCTAGCACATAAGATGACCGAATTTTTGTCACTTTGTTTTCATGTAATACACTCATCTTTCTACCTCCATCTTACTTTCGGAGTTTACCCCACCATTTTTGTACAATAATGTTTATATTCTTTCCTTTAGCAATAACTCCTGCAAATTTTTGAAAAAACTTTTCTACGTTGATTCGCCAATTGGCTGGAACAAACCGCCATAATAAGCGGAAAGGCCATTTGATTGGGATAAAAATAATTCGCAATATCATTTTAATAAGTTTATATAACATGCGGGCTATCATAAACAACATTCTTCCACCCGCTATTAACAAGGTAAGCAAAAGTTGAAACATGAATTGAAGAGGACGGACAATTACATAATAGCATGTCCTTACAACAAAGCGGTACATAGTTACGCATGTCTGAATAACGAATTCGAGAATCTTTAAGTAAACGGTGCGAAATAAACTTTGATAAGCAGCATAACCGCATAATAACGCTAAAAAAATATAAAATCGAAGCTCCCCTTCATTTACAGACCATAACACATAGAATACAATGAGGCCTTGAATCACCCAGAAAAGAATATCATTAATAAAAACAACCCAATGTGCTCGTTTCTGCCTCTTCAAAAAGCGACCATAAGTGTCAACAGCCGCTCCAAGATAACTCCCCATGCCAATCATTGACAGCATGGTTAGAAACTGGGTCGTTAAACTCATTTGAACAACTTGCTAAAGAAACCTTTAGCTTTCTCCGGATGTTGATCATCTAAATATACAATTTCAAAAATTCTTCCTTTAATCGAGACGACTCCTTTATCCACGTCTAAATTTTTCATTTGCAAGTTTTGGCCGCGAATCGCTAAAAAACCCATTACAGTTTCTAACAGAAATTCCTCATTATCGAAACTCTCCACCTGTTTGACCCCAGTAATGTCAAGGAGACGCCTTCCGCGCATAATTAAGTCATGGTCCTGAATAGGCCCCTTATTGTTAGAACCGAATTCATAATGTTGATTCATACCATTCCCCCGCATTCACATTTAAACTAAGAGAGCTTATCCCTCTCATGTTTGTACCATATGTATGAATGCGGGGAGATTTTTAGAACAAGAGCTATATCGTCATATCTCTGATTCAATTCTTTCTTCTTTGATCACTTCATAAAGAGTTGCTGCATCTTCTTTCCGAGCTGTTTCCTGTAGATTTGTAATTTTTACAGTGACTAACTTTTGTCCGAACTGAATCGTTAATTCGTCTCCTATTTTTACATTTGAGCTTGCTTTTGCTGTCATACCATTAATTTTAATCCGCCCTTGATCAGCGACCTCTTTTGCTAGAGTACGGCGTTTAATTAAACGTGAGACTTTTAAAAATTTATCTAGCCGCATTCCATTTCCCCCTTATAAACCTTTTTCTTTCGCTTCTTCCCAAAACTTATCTAATTGTTCCAATGTTAATGATGTCATATCCCAACCACGTGCTTTTACTTGCTCTTCTATATAAGTAAAACGACGATAAAATTTTTCGTTTGTCATAGCTAATGCTTCTTCTGGATTGATTTTGTAGTATCTTGCAATATTGACAAGTGCAAATAGTAAATCGCCAAACTCGCTAATCAACTTTTGACGATGCTTACCTTCTGCAGCCTCTTGTTGAAATTCAGCTATTTCTTCGTTTACTTTCTCCCACATCGGTTGAATATCCGGCCAATCAAAACCAACTTTCGCTGCTTTGGCTTGAAATTCATATGCTTTTAATAAGCCTGGTAAACTTTTCGCCACCTCATCAAGTAAAAAGACCGTTTTCTCCTCTTTTTCCTTAGCTTTAATATTTTCCCAGTTACGAACAACTTCATCAGCGTTTTCGACAGCTACATCGCCAAATACGTGAGGATGACGGCGAATCATTTTTTCAGTAATGCTATGAATAACATCGTTAATCGAAAACATTCCCTCATCTTCGCCAATTTGTGCATGCAACATAACTTGCAAAAGCACATCTCCTAATTCTTCAATCATGTTGTCATCATCTTGTCGGTCGATGGCATCTAAAAGTTCGTACGTTTCTTCAATTAAGTATTTTTTCAATGATTCATGTGTCTGTTTGCGGTCCCATGGGCAGCCGTTCGGTCCTCTCAACGTGGCAATAACGCGGCGCAATGTTCCAAAACGATGATAAAGCAACACTTCATCTCTAACCGGCGGCACATAGACACTTGTTAAATTATTCAGTTCCGTTACCCGATCCAATTCATATAAAGGAACTTTCTTAATTTTTTCATTTTTGCTTCCGGCAGCTGTCACCACATATACTTCATATTCATCAGGCAGCTCTTCCATCAAGGAAAGCTTTACGTCAGAAGCAATAAATTGGTCATATACTTGGCAAAAAATCATATGTTGTGTTAGTTGTAGTTCATCGCTGCGAAAATGGGTTGCATCAATGAATTGAAATCCTTCAATCGGGTCAATTTTTAATGACGCAAACAAAGCATCTAAAAAGCTTTGCCCGCCTTCTATCACCACTTTGCATAAATTTTTGTTCTCTGCCTCTAAAAGTAACTGTACCGTCCGTTCCGCAACAAGAGGATGACCAGGAACCGCATAAAACACATTCGATGTTTTTGCTTGTTCCAATAAAATGTCGACAATTTCTTCATAAACCTTTTCAAAAGAATCATGCTTTTCATATATATCATCAAATGATTGGAACTGAATTCCTTCTTCTATTAATCCATATACAGCAGGATGTTCCTTCGTTCGCAAAAAAAGCGGCGATGCTTTTTGTAATTTGCGATAAATTCCAAGTGGTAACTGTTCTAAATCACCAGCACCTAAACCTAATACGAAAATAGTATTCATCATTCATCACCTATCATTTTTAAATAAAAACTTCATTGCCTTCTCTCCAAATGGGAGAAGGGACAGTTCTTGCTTTGAAAACACGCTTCCTTTCAAAACGGCCATGATGTAAAAACAGCCGCCAATGACAACACCAAATAACGCCTGCACAGAGGCAAATAAGCGAGTTCCCTGCCAACCAAAAGCGAAATTACTGCTTGTCCATAAATAAAATTGTAATAAAACCACCATTGCTAACGATGCAAGCAAAATTCGAAGAGTCATCTCTTTACTTATTAAAGAACTCTTTATATTTTTCCTTAATGTATAGTATAAAAGAACAAAAATCGTCATGTAAGAAATAAGTGTTGCTATGGCAGCACCAACGATTTGGTACAGTGGTACAAGCCATAGATTAAGCAGCCACTTCATAAGCACTCCGATTAACACCGCAAAAACAGGAGCCCATTGATATCCTAATCCTTGCAAAATCGCGACTATTGTTAAAGCCAGTGACGTAAATAAAATGGAGCCGCTTAAAATCGCTAGTTCAAAGGAGCCGGAATCATCTTTAAATAACATAATATTTGTTGGTTTAATAATGCAAGCAAGTCCTACTGCCGCACCTAATCCAATGACAATACCAACACGAAAAGAAAGGTTAATTTTCTCCTCAATAAACCGTTCCTCTCCCCGCTGCTTCGCTCCGGAAATTAACGGAACAAGTGTTAAAGAAAAGGCAGTAGCAATGACCGTTCCAAGTTGAATAAGCGGTTGTCCCCGGTCATATATTCCTTTTAATACTTTTGCCATCTGTTCTTCGATACCTGTTGATACTAACAATGAAAAAAGTGAAAGCGCATCAACAAACTGTATCAATATGAGCATCATGTTTGCCATACAAATGGTAAAACCTTGAACAAACAAAGTGAAAATGATTTTTTTGGCCTCTATATTCGTCTTTTTTATACTTATTTTCTTCCGCTTTATATCACTTTTAAGCCAATAAGCGGTTAAGAAAAGCAACGCGGCAAATCCGCCTGTCAGAGAACCGAAAATAGCCCCGGCTCCTGCTTCGTATATGGTGCGCCCGCTTTTTAGCAGCACATACACGGAAAGCAAAATCGTTGCTACACGAACAAACTGCTCGGCTATTTGAGAAACAGCTGTCGGTACCATGTCGTTTTTTCCTTGAAAATACCCTCTTAATACGGAGATAAAAGGGAAAAGCAAATAAGAAAACGAAATAATTTGGATAAGTAAAGCTAACTCTTTGTCCCCCATCAACTGGGCAATCCAATCCGCACCAATATACAAAATACTAAATCCAATCATACCTATTATTAACAAAAAATACAAAGAGATTTTTAAAATGTATGTTACTCCCTCGTCATCTTGCTGAACATCGCGCTCGGCAATCATTTTTGAAATGACGACTGGGTAACCATAAGTGGCAAGTGCAATAACGATTCCGTAAAAAGGGTAGACTTGCTGATAAATATAAAATCCGATATCACCCGCAATGTTTTGATAAGGAATGCGATAAAATGCACTTAATATTTTCGTTACAAAAGCGGCAATCGTAAGAGCAAGCGCTCCTCGCCATATTCCTTTTGTGCGTGACTCTGGTTCAAGAGCCATTTTTTTCACCTTCCACTATAAATTAACGTTCACATTATATCACAAACTCCTTTATCGGCATTTTTCGGCAAAAGAAAAAGGCAGCACAAAGCTACCTTTTTACAAAAGTATCTGTTTCCTCCGCTTTTCAGTGATGTCTAGCTTCAGCGCCCAGCCAGTTTCCTTCTTGAGTGTACATCCGTGCAAAACTTGCGCAAAGCATGACTTGAAAAGTGATGCTTTAAGCAGCTCGGGGTCAAATAACCTTCCGGAGCGAAGTCAAAAAGTGACTTCTTGCTCCGGAAGAACATTTGCCCATCGCGGCTAAACAGGGCGCTTCCGCTTTTCTTTATTGCTCCATTTGTCTTGCTAAAAATCCGGCAGCTGTCTCAACAGCTTTATGCTCTACTTCGCCTAACGTCTTGTCCTTCGACAAAATTACAACTGCACCAATTGGGTCACCATTGGCAACAATCGGACCGACTGTATATGATTTGAGTCTTTCCGTGTTCCCCTCAACAATTTCAATATCGCTTTCCTCTGTCTGAAGCACAGAGTTACGCTCTTCCATCGTTTTTTCAATGAACGAACTAACGTTTTTATTCAAATATTCTTTTTTTGATACCCCTGCTACTGCAATAAAGACATCGCGGTCACAGATTAAAACCGGATGGCCTAAGCTGTCAAACAATGCTTCTGCATACTCTTTCGCAAAATCACCTAACTCACTAATGGGTGAATATTTTTTTAAAATGACCTCTCCATCACGATCTACAAATATTTCAAGTGGATCGCCTTCACGAATGCGCAATGTTCTTCGAATTTCTTTTGGAATGACTACTCTTCCTAAATCATCAATCCGCCGAACGATACCTGTTGCTTTCATCTATAGATGCCCCTCACTTTCATCTGGTGATTGAAGAATAATGGCTGAATTCTGTAATGAAGAATTCACCATTGTTGTGATTAGTATCCTTCACAACATAACTTCTATGCATGATGAAAGTGATTTTTTCAATGAAAGAGAAATTTCCCCAGCATCATTATAGACAATCATGTTTAAACTTAAACGTTGCAATGCTAGGCGGTTACCGATTTCTCATCTTTTTTTGCATTGCTTAGTTCTTTTAGCGTTTCCAGTAAAATCATTAGCCACTCCTGTGATTTAAGTCCTTTAATATAAAGAACGATTTTTAATTTCTCCCCTTCCATGCCAAAGCCATAAACACGTCCATACTTATCACCTAATTTTGCCAAACGTTGAATTTGGACATCTTTTGAAGCAGCTTCATTAAATAAAATATCCACTTGTTGTTTATTTTGCTTAATCGATTCGACACAGTTTTGTTTTGCATATACTTTTATTTCTGCAATTTGGAATAAATAAGCAACTTCATCTGGATATTCTCCAAAGCGGTCGAGCATTTCTTCTTGAAGCTCTTCTACATCTTCCATTGTATCAATCGCTTTAAAACGCTTATACATGTCAATTTTTAAGCGTCCATCAGAAATATAGGCATCAGGAATATAGGCATCCACTTCAAGGTCGATTTCTACTTCAAATTTTTCCTCCACTTGCTTGATTCCTTTTCGTTTTTCAATCGCCTCTTTCAGCATTTGTGAGTATAAATCAAAACCAACAGAATCAATAAATCCGTGCTGTTCAGCACCTAATAAATTACCTGCTCCGCGGATCGATAAATCGCGCATAGCGATTTTAAATCCCGAACCAAGCTCTGTAAATTCCTTAATAGCCTGCAGACGTTTTTCCGCCACTTCATTTAATACTTTATCTTTCCGATACGTAAAATAGGCATATGCCACACGATTCGAGCGGCCGACACGCCCTCTTAATTGGTACAATTGCGAAAGGCCCATACGGTCAGCATCATATACAATAAGTGTATTCACATTCGGTATATCGACACCTGTTTCAATAATCGTTGTGCTCACTAACACATCGTATTGTCCCTCTAAAAATGAAAGCATGACTGATTCCAGTTCATTCTCTGACATCTTTCCGTGAGCGTATGTCACACGGGCATCCGGAACAAGCATCGAGATTTCTTCCGCTTTAAGGTCGATATCTTCAACACGGTTATAAAGGAAAAACACTTGTCCATCGCGGGCTAATTCCCGTTCAATCGCTTCACGTACCAGCTCTGGACTATATTCCATTACATATGTTTGAACTGGGAAACGGTTTTCCGGAGGTGTTTCAATCACCGATAAGTCGCGCACCCCAATCATGGACATATGCAACGTTCGCGGAATCGGTGTAGCCGTCAATGTAAGGACATCAATGTTTGTTTTCATTTGTTTAATTTTTTCTTTATGGGTGACACCAAAACGCTGCTCTTCATCGATAATTAATAATCCTAAATCTTTAAAAGAAACGTCCTTAGAAAGCAGGCGGTGTGTACCAATAACAATATCAATAGTTCCATCCTTTAATCCTTTAATCGTTTCGGCTTGCTCCTTTCGCGTCCGAAATCTGCTTAATAACCCTATGTTGATTGGATAACCTTGAAAACGCTCACGAATCGTTTGGTAATGTTGCTGAGCTAAAATAGTTGTCGGCACAAGGAAAGCAACCTGTTTTCCATCCATAATCGCTTTAAATGCGGCACGAATCGCCACTTCTGTTTTACCGTAACCAACATCACCGCAGAGAAGTCGGTCCATTGGCCGTTCGCTCTCCATGTCCCGCTTAATTTCATTAATAGAGCGAAGCTGATCTTCCGTTTCTTGATAAGGAAATGCCGCTTCAAATTCGCGTTGCATTTCTCCATCCGGAGAAAAAGCGTAGCCTTTGCTTGCCTCACGCTCGGCATAAAGCTTGATTAACTCTTCCGCAATATCTTGAACAGAAGATTCAACCTTTTTCTTCACTTTTTTCCATTCGGAACCGCCAAGTTTGTAGATTTTCGGTTCTTTTCCTTCAGAACCTACATATTTTTGAACTTGATCAATTTGTTCGACAGGAACGTATAATGTGTCGCTTCCTTGATACTGAATATGGATGTAGTCTTTATGAATTCCGTTAATTTCTAATGTGACAATGCCTAAATACTTGCCGATTCCATGATTGACATGGACAACATAGTCACCGACTTGTAGTTCTGAATAACTTTTGATGCGTTCAGCATTTGATAATTTTTGCCGGCGAATCGGCTTTTTCACACGTTTTTTAAATAACTCCTCTTCCGTAATGACCGCTAGCTTTTGCATTGGAAGTTCGAATCCAGTATTTAAATCTCCCTGGATAATTTGAAACTTCTCATGCATCAACATAACGTGATCATCTAACGGAAGGGCATCAATTTCATAGTCTTCTAAAACACTTTGCAACTTTTTTACTCTTTCTGCATTTGGCGCTAAAAATGCAACCGCGTACTTCGCTTTTTTCCACCGCTCTAACTCCGCTTTTAAAAGATGCATCTGTCCATGAAAGTTTTGCATTTGTTTGCATGATATATTGACAATATTTTGCGGATGAGTATGCGGGACATGACGTAAAAACAGTGATAAATAGATAATTGGTCTTTTATTTTTTTGTAACAGGTCAGGATATTTGTGTGAAATAGGAACATCATGAATAATTTTTCCTTCACCTAACAAACTCGTGTACCATTCTGCTTCCTCTTTATCCAGGCTTTCTGCCATTTCCTGCACTCTGCTCATTTCATCAAGGAGTAGAAGGCCGTTTTCTGGCATATAGTCTAGCAAACTAGCAGGATTCTCATAAAATAAAGCTAAATATTTATATTTTCCATCAATTTGTTGTCCATTTTTTAGTTTTTCCAACTCAAACGAAATATGTTCAAGGAGCAGCTCCTTTGCTTTATCATCTTTTATCTTTTTTAAGCTGGCAGATAATCCTTTTTCAATCTGCTTAATTCCCCGCTCTAAATGCTCTCCATATACAATCATTTCATCTGCCGGACCAATAACAACTTCCTTTATTTCTTCTCGGGAACGTTGATCATCAATGGTAAAAGTGCGAATCGATTCCACTTCTGTATCGAACAATTCGATTCGGTAAGGAAGCTCGGCTGTCAGTGGGTATATATCGATAATCCCACCGCGAACACTAAACTCACCCGGAGTAGAAACCATGGAGACACGTTCATATCCCATTTTTACTAATTGGCTAATATATGCATCAACATCAATGTCCTCGTTCACTTTCAATAAAAGCTGATTTTGCTTCCATAACGCTTTTGGCGGTAAAAGTCTCCGCAATCCGGCAATAGGAGCAACAACAATCCCCTTTTTGTCTTGGCTCCAGTGATTCATTACTTCAAGACGTTGTCCTTTTAGCTCTGGGCTGGCGATAGCTAACTCCGCTGCGATAAGCTCGTTAACAGGATACAAAAACACCTCATCCATCCCTAAAAGCTGTACAAGGTCATCATACACTTTTTGTGCTTGGAATAAGTTATGTGTCACAATTAATAGCGACTTTCCCGTCTCTTTATAAAGAGAAGCAAGAAAAACAGAACGCGCCGAACCAGATAATCCGGCAACAAGTTGTTCTTTCAGTCCCGCTTCCACACCATCAATAATCGAACGTATATCCTGATTTTCAATAAAATAACGATGTAAGGATAGCACGTTATCCCCCTCCTCTCATTCCTGTAAAATAAATACAAAAATGCTTTGGCATAACCAAAGCGTATTATTGTATAAATTTTTCATACAAATGATATTCCGGATTTCGTTCGAGCGCTTCTTGGCAATCTTCACAAATCGTTTTTACATGAATATCTCCATTCGGGAGATATGAAATCATCTCTAACCGTTCCTCATCAGTCAAATGATGAAAGCCAAGCTGTTCGCTATATAATGACATTCTATCAATCGTCCCTACTTTTATTCCACAATGCCGACAATAATAGTGCAACGCCATTGAAAAAACCTCCTAATGGTCTTATCACATACATTTTCGACCATTTAGAAGGGAAATATTCATGAAAAATTACTACTGATTGAACTCATTCATCACTTGCAAAAACGGAGTAGAGATCCATTTCTTACAAGCTTCCGCTGATTTTAAGATGGCTTCGTTAATAAACAGCTTTTCATCTTCAGTAAAACGCCCTAATACATAATCCGTCACTTTCATTCCATTTTTGGGGCGGTCAATGCCGACACGAATTCGCTTAAACTCTTGCGTGCCTAAATGTTGAATTAAAGATTTAATCCCGTTATGTCCACCCGCACTCCCTTTCATGCGTAGACGAACTTTTCCGGTAGGAAGGTCTAGATCATCATAAACAACAATTAAGTCCTCTATGTCGATATTATAGTAGTCAATAAGAGGGCGCACGCATTCCCCTGATAAATTCATATATGTTAAAGGTTTACATAATATTACTTTTTCTCCTGATATAACTCCCATTCCAAAAATTCCATTAAATTTTGCTTTATCTAACGTAATATTTAACTGTTTTGCTAATTCATCAATAACCATGAAACCAATGTTATGCCTTGTATTTTCGTATTCTTTTCCAGGATTGCCTAACCCAATAAATAACTTCAATGGTATAACTCCTCTCATCTATTTTGCATCATTTGTATTTGTTGAAAAATGAACAAGGGAATTTTGCCAATAAACACAGTTTTCCCACCACATAACATTTTTCAAGTTCAAAAATGGTTGCTCAAATTCAACAATCAGTATTACAAATAAGACGTAACCAAAACGGCTACGTCTAATCAATTATTCTGGAGTTGTTTCGCGGCCTTCCATTGCTTCGGGTTGTCCAGGTTCTTGCTGTTCACCGCTATGAATTTCTTCTTCTTGCTTCGGCGGTAAAATAGACGCAATCACTTCTGTCGGCTCATGATTAATCTCATATTCGCCATTGGTTTGAATATCTCCTACGGTAATCGTTTGTCCAACTTGTAAATTGGAGATATCTACTTCAATAGACGGTGGTATATTAGTTGGCAATACGCGAATCGATAATTGATGCAATGGTTGTTGTAAAACCCCGCCATCTTTTACGCCTGGCGCTTCGCCGACTAAATGAACATTTACGTCCACTTCCACTTCTGTTTTCATGTCAACAACTTGAAAATCGGCATGAATAATTTCATTGCGAAGCGGATCTTTTTGAATATCATGAAGCATAACAGAATGTTCTTCACCATTTACTTTCATCTTAATAAGACCATTCCGCCCGTTCTCACGAATGGTCTTCATAAAATCAGCAGCGTTAACAAAAATGGCTTTGCTTTTGACATTTTTTCCGTATAGGACAGCCGGAATATTGCCTTCTTCGCGAATTTGACGAATCGTAGAATGTTCTCCTACTGCGCGTTCTTGAGCTTGTAATAAAGCCACAAAGTTCACCTTCCTGTTTTAGAATCTATGGATTAATTTCTCCTAAAACAGAAAGGACTAAACATCTTTTTCAATTAATCAAATAACGCGCTGATGGATTGTTCTTCATAAACGCGAATAATTGCTTCACCAATAAGCGGAGCGACAGACAATTGAACAATTTTATCAATTTTCTTTTCTTCAGGTAATGCAATTGTATTTGTAACAACAAGCTCTTTAATTTTTGAATTTTGAATACGTTCAATCGCTGGTCCAGATAAGACAGGATGCGTACAGCATGCATATACTTCAATAGCCCCATTTTCAATGAGCGCATTGGCTGCAAGTGTAATCGTTCCTGCCGTGTCAATAATATCATCAATTAAGATCGCCGTTTTTCCTTCTACTTGACCAACGATGTTCATTACTTCTGCCACGTTCGGCTTCGGACGGCGTTTATCAATGATGGCAATTGGCGCTTTTAAACGATCTGCCATTTTGCGCGCGCGTGTTACACCGCCATGGTCAGGAGATACAATAACAATATCCTCAAGATTCTTGTTTTTAAAATAGTCAGCTAAAATTGGCACTCCCATTAAATGATCGATCGGAATATCGAAGAACCCTTGGATTTGCGGAGCGTGCAAATCAAGCATGATTACACGGGAAGCTCCAGCTGTTTCTAAAAGGTTTGCCACTAACTTCGCAGTAATCGGTTCACGAGAGCGGGCTTTACGGTCTTGACGGGCATATCCATAATAAGGCATAACAATATTAATCGTTTTTGCGGAAGCGCGTTTTAACGCATCAATCATGATTAATAATTCCATTAAATGCTCGTTTACTGGTGCACTTGTAGATTGAATAACAAACACATCGCCACCGCGGATGCTTTCTTCAATGTTAATTTGAATTTCGCCATCGCTAAAGCGAGAAACGGAGCACTTTCCTAACTCGACACCGATTACTTTTGCAATTTCCTGAGCTAACTCCATATTGGAATTTAAAGCAAATAACTTTAAGTTAGAATCAAGATATTGAGACATGGTAAACCTCCATTAAGAATTTTTCTTAACATTCATACGTTCAACATAATTTTCTTTGTTTACTTGACGAGCTCGGGCTATCGATAAAGCGTTTCCTGGGACATCTTCTGTAATGGTAGAACCAGCTGCAACATAAGCTCCTTTCCCGATTGTTACAGGGGCAATTAAGTTTGCATTACAGCCAATAAAAGCGCCATCCTCAATTTTTGTTAAGTGTTTATGTTTCCCATCATAATTAACGGTAATGGAGCCGCATCCTAAATTAACATTCGCACCAACTTCAGCATCACCAATATAGCTTAAGTGAGAGGCTTTGCTTCCTTTTCCAAATGTTGATTTCTTCACCTCAACAAAGTTGCCAATTCGAACATCATCGCTAATCTTTGACAAAGGACGAATATGTGCAAAAGGACCGATTGTAACATCGTTGCCAATTTCGCTATCATGAGCAACGGAGTGACGAATCGATGTACGATTTCCAATGACACAATTTTTAATTTCTGAATTAGGTCCAATGATACAATCTTCCCCAATTACTGTTTTCCCTTCGATGATTGTCCCTGGATAAATGACCGTATCTCGTCCGATTTCCGCATCAGCCGAAATATACGTATGCTCAGGATCAATAATTGTCACACCATTCATCGTATGTGTATGGTTAATGCGCGCACGCATAATTTTTTCCGCTTGAGAAAGAGCAACGCGGTCATTTACACCTAATGTTTCTTCAAACGCATCTGTTTGATAAGCAGAAACAATTTCTCCCTGCTTTTTCAAAATTTCAATCACATCTGGCAAATAGTATTCACCTTGTGCATTGTCGTTTGAAACTTTTGTAAGCGCTTCAAACAATAACTTGTTATCAAAGCAATACGTCCCTGTATTAATTTCCTTAACCTTCCGCTCCTCTTCTGTCGCATCTTTATGTTCGACGATTTTTTCAACATGCCCTTCATCATTGCGGATAATTCTACCGTAACCTGTTGGATCTTCCGCAATAGCCGTTAAAATGGTAGCTTTTGCATTTGTTTTTGAATGATGCTCTAAGAGCGCTTTCATTGTGTCTGCGGTAATTAACGGAGTATCCCCGCAAATAACAAGAGTTACTCCTTCTTTATCTCCTAAATGAGACGCTGCTTGCATGACGGCGTGTGCTGTTCCAAGCTGCTCTTCTTGAAGAGCAAATTCACTTTTTTCACCAATTTGTGCTTTCACCTGTTCAGCACCAAATCCAACAATTGTTACAAGCTTTTCAAGATTAAGCTTTGATACTTGATCGACTACATGCTCAACCATTGGCTTGCCGCAAACAGGGTGCAAAACTTTGTATAGTTTTGATTTCATCCGTGTTCCCTGTCCCGCAGCCAATATTATTGCATATCGTTTCATAACAGGGCCTCCAATTACCTTTTTATCCATATTGAATATATCTCAATTAACTATGCATTTCAAGGAAACATTCTATTTTACCAAATATTTAGGACCATACAGTTCATTTTCCAATATAAATCCAGTTATTGCAAAAAACGAAAAAGGACCTGTCCAAATATTGGAACAGATCCTTTTCTAACATTTATTTTTTTATGAAGCACCAGCTTCTTCAAATTCTTCTTCAAGTTCACCTAAACGGTGATACTCTGCTAATATTGCATCTTGAATTTTCCCACGGGTTGTCGAGTTAATTGGATGCGCAATATCACGGAATTCCCCGTCAGGAGTACGCTTACTTGGCATGGCAACAAACAAGCCATTATTGCCTTCAATTACGCGGATATCATGAACAACGAATTCGTTATCCAACGTAATAGAAGCAATCGCTCTCATACGTCCTTCGGTATTCACGCGGCGTAATCTTACGTCAGTTACTTCCATTCTGTTCACCACCTTTTCCCTATATAAGAACTTAACTAAATTTATTCCACATTTTTTATCATTTTCCTTCTTGTTTCCAAAAAAATTTTGAAAATTTGGTGGACAAATGGAAGCCTTCATTTTAATTGTTATTTTACAAGGGCAACAACTTCAATTTCGACAAGCGCATCTTTTGGCAAGCGGGCTACTTCAACTAAAGAGCGTGCTGGTTTATGTTCTTTAAAATACTCTCCGTACACTTCGTTAACGGCTGCAAAATCATCCATATTTTTAATAAATACAGTTGCTTTGACAACTGTGTCTAAAGACGCTCCAGCTGCTTCTAAAACAGCTTGTAAATTTTTAAACACTTGGTGGGTTTGCGCTTTTACATCGCCTTGAACCATTTCTCCTTCAGGTGTTAAAGCGATTTGTCCGGAACTATAAAACATATTATTGACAATAATCCCCTGTGAATATGGACCAATTGCCTGCGGTGCTTTTTTTGTTTCCACTTTTCTCATCGTTTCTGTTCTCCTTTCAAGTCCTGCATACTGTTAATTGATAAATTTGAAGTAATTTCCTTCCTTAACAGTAATTTGTTTTTCTTTTACATTTACTGAAGATAATTTTACAAGAGAAATATACTCATCAACAAGCCGTTCTTCTGTCTCTTCAGATTCAACAAGCACGCCAATCCCCATTACATTTGCATTGAATTCCTCTAATAAGCTAATCATTCCGTTAACCGTTCCGCCCGCTTTCATAAAATCATCAATAATCAAGACGTTTGACCCTTCTGCTAAGCTGCGCTTCGCAAGCACCATCGTTTGAATCCGCTTCGAGGAACCAGAAACATAATTAATGCTCACCATTGAACCTTCCGTTACTTTGTTGTCACGACGTACAATGACAACCGGAACATTTAAGAAATTAGCGACCGCATAAGCTAATGGAATTCCTTTCGTAGCGACTGTCATGACGACATCGACTTTCCGATCAGCAAAAACGGAAGCATATAATCGTCCAATTTTATTGACAATCCGAGGATCGCCAAGAATATCGGTCATGTATAAATATCCACCCGGCAATAACCGTTCAGGATTGGCTAACATTTTACATAAATAATCAATCGTTTCCTTCGCTTCTTCATGAGAAATCTTAGGAATGTATTGAACGCCTCCCGCAGCCCCCGGAAGAGTTTGTAACGTCCCGATTCCCTGTTGTTCAAATGTTTGTTTAATAATCGCTAAATCTTCACTAATGGATGATTTAGCGGATTCATAACGTTCAGCAAAAAAAGTGAGCGGAACTAATTGATGAGGATGTTCAAGGAGATAGTGCGTCATATCAACTAAACGGCTACTTCGCCTTAATTTCATAAAAGACCTCCTAAACCCGAATGTTTTAAGATAAATATAACACTAATATACGGGTTTAATCAAGCGAATTCCGCTCTCCTAATAGCCGTACCGCAAATACTTGGTCACAAAAACCACGCAAACCGTTGTAAATTCGATGCAATCGCGAATCGTGACGCACCAATCCAAAAACGGTTGGACCGCTTCCGCTCATCAATACGGCATCTGCTCCAAAGCGTTTCATTTGCTCTTTAATCTGAGCCACTTCCGGATGCATCTTCAATGTAACTTCCTCTAAAACGTTTCCTACAAGAGAGCAAATTCCATCGTAATCTTGTTCCTTTATAGCTTTTACCATTGCATCAACATCTGGATGAACGATAGAAGCTAAATTTAGATTACGATAAACTTCGGCTGTTGAAACACCGATTGTCGGCTTAGCAAGAATGACCCAACATGGAGGAGGAGCAGGGATATGCTCAATTTTTTCACCGCGTCCTGTTGCGAGTGCTGTTCCTCCATATACACAAAACGATACGTCTGAACCAATTTCCGCTCCAAGCTCCGCTAATTCATCAAGCGTCAAACCTAAATTCCAAAGTTTATTTAAACCGCGCAATGTCGCAGCTGCATCGCTGCTTCCCCCCGCTAATCCCGCTGCCACCGGAATCGTTTTAGTAATAGAAATAGCAACGCCACTACGAACATTAAATCGTTCTTTTAACAGTTTTGCTGCCTGATAAGCAAGATTCCGGTGATCATCGGGAACAAAACGGTTATAAGACACGATTCGAATCGTGTCAGAAGGTAGCGGGGTTAATTCAATTCGATCAGCAAGATCAATGGTTGTCATAACCATTTTTACTTCATGATAACCATCAGGGCGTTTATGTAATACATCTAAAGATAAATTAATTTTTGCTGGAGCTTTTACTAACAATTTCAAACTTTCCACCTACTTTTACGACTTCAAACCTATATTAACATTTTAACATAAAAGTCATTTACAATTATCCTATATTTCGACATATTATCAAATAAAGAAAACCATTGTATACTTTAATAAAGTTACATCATTCAATTATGTAAAAAAGCAGCTGTCTCATAGGACTGACTCCCTTCAACTGTTTACAATCGTTTATGGGCGTTTGTCCATAAGCATTGTAATTCAGGAGTCGAATCCTTTTTTGAGACAGCTGTCTGTCGCGGTCCATATGATATGATATTGAGTTACCTCGTTCTTTCTGCTAAATGTTGCTCCGCCATTTGTATCGCTAATTTGACCATATTTCCTGCATCGCGTGCACGAATGGCTCCCCATCCTTCTTTTTGCACAACATCGTAAAATCCTAGCTCTTTAGCAAGTTCTTCTTTAAAGCGTTCTGACATAATACCTCGACGTCTTCCCAAACGCAAGCAACTCCTTTCGACAACCGCGACAATCTTATTATTGTAAGAAAAGGGGAGATTTATGTTTCTAAAAAGCCATAAAATAAAAAGCAGCAAACAAATGTCTACTGCCCGCTAATTGCCATATTGTCATCATCTAAGAAGGTTAGCTGTACAGTCTCTGTAAGAACATCTGCATAACTGTAAGACACACGTTCAAAAGCATTTTCCTCTTGGTCAAGTTCAATAACAAACACAGAAGGATATGTTTCTGCTAAAATGCCGCATCGCTCAATCGTTTTTCTTCTTCCACCATTTGCTTTTAACGTTAGTCGCCTGCCAAGATTTGAATCCAACGCTTTTTTAATGTCGGCCAGTGTTTTTGCCATTCGCTATCCACCTCACTAACATAATTGTAACAACATTTTTATCAAAAGTCAAAAAACAAATATTTTACCAACACAACACAATAAATGTCAATATTTATTTTTTTTACATATTTTTTATCGCTATAACGTATTATGCGTATTAAATGTAAAATTATGTATAAACAAAACCGCCTAATGAAAATTTATCATTAGCGGTCTCTTATAAAATCAACGATTGTAAGAAAAGGCATACCTGTACGTAATACACCTTTTGTTTCCACACCACCGAGCCCCTTCTCTCCTGTAAGTGTATTTCTTAATACATCCCATACATTTACTCTTTCCATAAACGGTGTAAAACTAATTCTCGACACAAGATATACGGGGTCCAGTGCATGAATGTTGACCCGTGCTGGAGAGCTGGCAAAATTAGCGCCGGCGCGAATTAACGACTCGAAATGAGATTGACATGCGCCGGCAAAAATAACGAGCTGATCTAAGTGGGGAATTTTTCTTCTCGCCTCTCGTACTGTTTGCACAAAATATTTGGAATGACGATATGCTTTAATATCTGTAACTTTTCCTTTTGCCTTTGAATAGGAATCATGACCAGTAATGACTAGAATATCAGGACGAATTTGTTCAATTAAGCTTCCAACTTTTTCTGGCATTTCTTTTTCATTGCAATGAACTCCGTAAACAGGCACTCCAATTTTTTCGTATAAATCTAAACATTTTCGTAAATACAGAGGATCACCGTCCAAGTGGAGGACGCGCCCTGGAATTTGAAAAAAGTCCTGTTCTGTTCTATATCCCCCTGTTGCATTGTACTCATTTTTTTGCTTTATTAGATTATAATCCTGCCTTAACAGCTTGTAAGATTGTTCAATTAATTCCTTTTCTTTCTTCTGGCGTTTTTGCTGTTCCCTTTCATCAATAATAACTAAATCATCAAAAGGAGCATCGGCAATTAACCGCACATCCTCTCCGTGGAGAATCACTTCTTTTTCTCCATTTTTCTCCTTAATATCAATAACGCGAAACAATAAATCACACTTATAGGATTTACGCCCAACAATATCGCCAATCTTAATATCCATACAATCAACTCCAAGACTATAACAGTTGTTTATTATGTAAAATATGCATATATCTCGAATACGTGAAAACAATAATTATTTTCCCAAAATCAAGAACTCCAATCGATGTAGAAAATCCTCCTAAAAATAAAAGAGCTAGATTCTCTTTAATATCATCATTATTGTGATGACAGAGAGAATCCAGCTCTTATTAATCAGCTTTTTTGAAATACTTGAAACAATCGGTCGCTAAGAATAGCAAATTCAGCAATCGTTAATGTCTCTCCTCTGCGGCGCGGGTCAATATTCACTTCTTGCAACACTTGTTCAATCGTTTCTTTAAACATTTTCCCATTCGATAAATTGCTTGTTAAATTATTCAAAATTGTTTTCCGCCGTTGCCCAAAGCTTGCGCGAACCACTTCAAAGAAAAATGCTTCATTCTCAACAAAAACGGCAGGCTGAGGTAATTTTGTCAAACGAATAACGGCAGAATCAACATTTGGCTGAGGTACGAATACAGTCCTTGGTACCGTCATGACCGTTTCCGCTTTTGTATAATATTGAACGGCAATCGATAATGAGCCGTAATCTTTTGTGCCTGGTGTAGCAGCAATCCGCTCAGCCACTTCCTTTTGCAGCATAACAACGATTCCCCGAAGCGGCAAATTGTCTGTTAACAGCTTCATAATAATCGGTGTCGTTACATAGTAAGGCAGGTTCGCAACGACCATAATATCTTTAATTCCGGCAAATTCTTCATCGATGACTTTTCGCACATCTGCTTTTAAAACATCTTGATGGATGATACGTACATTTGGATAAGGGGATAACGTTTCCGCTAAAATTGGCAAAAGGCGTTGGTCAATTTCAAATGCGACTACTTTTTTAGCACGCCGGGCAAGCTGTTCTGTTAACGCCCCTATTCCTGGCCCGATTTCGATCACTCCTGTTTCAGCAGAAAGCTCAGCAAAATCGACAATGCGGCGAAGGATATTGGTATCGATTAAAAAATTTTGTCCAAGGCTTTTTTTAAATGAAAAGCCGTATTTCTCTAAAATTTCCTTTGTACGATTAGGCGTAGCAATATCTTTATACATTTTGCTCTTCCTCCTGAAGCACTTGCTCTAAAGCGTTCATAAACGCTTCTTTTGAAATTTGGAACATTTGCAAACGTTTATGAAGTTGCTTTCCATTTGTATATCCTATTTTAAGCAGCTTCCCTAAACGATTGCGGCGCGCTTTTGCTAAAGAACCGCCGATTAAGCCGGCATCAATCAAATCATCAAAAGTAATTTCTTCTTTAAGCTCAATTGTCTCCTCATATACATTCTCAAGCGCTTTACGAATGGCTTCAACAGAAGCATGCTCTACCCCCACGCCTTTGCCGTTCTTTTCAAGCGCTTCTTCCTTTGGCAAAAAGGCATGTTTACATCCAGGGATACGCGCGGAAATGGTTTTGCGAATTTTTTCTCCTGGAAAGTCTGGGTCTGTAAAAATTATCACTCCTCGCTTTTCTTTTGCAATTTTAATGCGTTCTAATATTTCATCGTTAATAGCTGAACCATTTGTTTCAATTGTATCCGCTTCAACAGCCCGCTGAATCGCTATTGTGTCATCTCTTCCTTCTACAACAATAATTTCTTTGATTTTCATAACAGCCTCCAAAAAGTTGAAACTTTTTTACCATTCCTACGTCTATATGTAGGTAGAAAATCTTTCTCCATTATAACGAAAAAAACAGAGGATAGGGAAATCCTCTGTCACTTTGCATTATTTAATAATTTTTACTTTAACTCTTTTTCTTCCCCAGCGAAAAGCTGATGATTTCTCTGGGAAAAATACGTCAATTTTATAGCCGCGAATTGCTGAACCAGTGTCTGCGGCAACGGCATATCCATAACCTTCGATATATACCTTTGAACCAAGCGGAATAATTCTCGGGTCAACTGCGATAACTTTCATATTAGGATTGGAGCGCAAATTAATACCAGTGCTCGTTCGTCCGGAACAGCCACTACAATTAGCTGTATAAGCCGTTGCTGTAACATAAAATTCCTGTGAAACTGTTTCATTGCCGCGCGAGACAATTTGTGGACTGTTTACTTTTGTACCGACAGCGACTATCCGATCTTTACTTTGTTTAATCGTTTCCGTTTTTACTAGTTTACGTGAAACTTCTTTTCCATTTTCTAAAATAACTTCGTAATGTTTAGATACCAGTCCTTGTTCTCCTGGGCTAAGCACTCTCTGTTCTCCTTTTGGTAACTGAGAGTCTTTCTTTGTAACAACTGCAAAATTGACGGGTTCTTCCACTACATCGGTGACTTTTTCAACTCTTGTAACTTTAACAACAGTATTCTCGTTCACCATCTCATTTAATGATGGCTCAATTCGATCTAGTTCATTTAACGTGATTTTCTGTTGTTTTAAAAAGTCAGCGACAGTAGTCGAAGTTGCCCACACTTGTTGCTCTTGACCGCCGACATTCAATTTGACGTGGAAAGCCTTATCAAACGTAATGTCCATGCCTTTTTGTATTTTCGCATCCAGAGATGGAGAAACTCGGTCGTGTTCATTGACGGTAATTTGTTGAGTCATAAGCAAATCTCTTACTGTTTTTGCAGTCGTCCATACCTTTTTTGTTGTTCCATTTACAGTAAGTTTTACAGGTTTACTTGCTTCCCAAACAATCTTTAAATCGTCAGTAACAGGTGTGTTTTTCGAGGGGAACAAATAATCTTCAGAACGTACTTGAATATCGCGCTCAGCTAGAACGTCAGCTACCGTATCAGCATGCGTGCGAATTTCTTGTTTTTTCCCATTTAATGTGAGCGTTACGCTCTCTTTTGTTAATTCATACGCGGCAACACCAGTCGTTGTTGACAAAGCTATTAAACTACCAGCCGTTACAGCTAAATTTTTTTTCAATGCCCCGGAAAACAATTCTTTCATGTTATTCAACATGATGAAAAACGCCTCCTTTATCTGCAGAGAATTGCATAGAGCTCTCTTTTAGCTATCAACCTTCCCTCCCTACTTGACTTTTACGCTCAACGTACACTCTATTATGCAGAAAATTCTGTTAAAAGGAAAGGAAGACTTGTCGACAAGTCTATACTATGTTCATTGCTGAAATTGTAGAACTTTTTCTTTTTAAGATTTTGTCAGACAAGCTTCCTAAAAAAGCGACACGTTTTTTATCGAGTGATGCCGAATATTTTTTTTGCATTGTCGAACGTTTTTTGTGCCACTTCTTCAAATGAGATCCCTTTTAGTTCAGCAATCGCTTCCGCAACATACTTGACGTAACTTGGCTCATTTCTTTTGCCACGAAAAGGATGAGGCGTTAAATAAGGACAATCGGTTTCAATTAATAAATGCTCTAACGGAATTTCTTTTGCTACCTCTTTTGGCTTTTTTGCGTTTTTAAACGTAACTGGGCCGCCAAACGAAATATAAAAGTTCATGTCAATACATTGTTTGGCCACTTCTACGCTGCCGGTAAAACAATGCATAATCCCGCCAACTTCAGCGGCATTTTCTTCTTTTAAAATTTCAATAATGTCCGCTGTCGCCTCACGGTTATGGATAATAATTGGCAATTTGACCTTTTTAGCTAAGGCAATTTGTTTACGGAATACTTCTTTTTGCACTTCTTTAGGCGATTTATCCCAATAATAATCCAACCCCATTTCTCCAAGAGCAACTACTTTCGGATGTGCTGCAAGTTGTTCAATCATTTGTAAATCGTCTTCTGTCATATCAATGGCATCAACTGGGTGCCAACCAACCGCAGCATAAATAAATGGATATTGTTCCGCTAATTCAATCGCGCGGGAAATCGTTGGCCGGTCAAAACCAACAACAACTATATTAGAAACTCCTTCTTCAAGAGCTCGATCAATCACTTCTTGCAAATCATCGTTGTATTGTATTGCATTTAAATGAGCATGCGTATCAAATAACATAACCATACTCCTTTTCCAGTCTGATGGTAAGTGTAACACATAAAATCATGACATATGTCACAGAATCTTAACAATTACATTACAAAACAGCAACAAAGAGGTGTCGGGGCTGACCCATAAGTGTCTGACACTTGACTTTTAGGTCAACCTCTTCACCTCTTGTATTTAACTGTTATTTTACTTTTGCCCCATTTGGCAATGTTTCATCAACAGTTGCTAAAGAAAGAACGCCGTTTTCTTCACCTGCCAAAATCATTCCTTGCGATAATTCACCGCGAAGTTTAACAGGTTTTAAATTTGTTACACAAATGACTTTTTTTCCAATCAACTCTTCCGGTTTGTAAAATTTCGCAATTCCCGACACAACTTGTCTCTTTTCATAACCAAGGTCAAGCTGTAATTTTAGCAGCTTGTCAGCATTTTTTACCGGCTCAGCATGAAGAACTTGGGCAACACGTAAATCGACTTTCATGAAATCATCAATCGTAATTTCATCAACTTTTGGAGTTTCTTTTTTCTCTTCTTGTTTTGGTGCTGTTCCTTGCATTTGTGCTTTAATATATTCAATTTCTTCAGACATATCTAAGCGCGGGAATAACGGTTCACCTTTTACCACTTTTGTTCCTTCTTTGATAAGACCAAATTCGTACAAACTATCCCATTGTTTTAACTCATTTTCTGTAATACCGAGTTGCGCAAAGATTTTTTCTGGAGTTCGTGTTAAAAATGGCTGTAAAAGAATCGCAATATATCGAAGCGATTCCGCTAAATGAACCATCACAGATGCTAATTGGTCTTTCTGTGTTTCATCTTTCGCTAACACCCAAGGTTGTGTCTCATCAATATATTTATTTGTCCGGCTGATTAATTGCCATACAGCTGTCAAGGCAACAGAAAACTCCATCTTTTCCATTGCTTCTTCATAATCTTTAACGGTTTTCTTCGCCATTTCGACAAGCTGATCGTCAAACTCTGTTTTACTTCCTTCATAAATTGGAATGACACCTGCAAAATATTTTTCAATCATCGCTACTGTCCGGTTTAGAAGATTTCCTAAATCATTCGCTAAATCATAATTAATCCGTTCCACAAAACCTTCAGGAGTAAAAACACCGTCGGAACCGAACGGAACTTCGCGAAGCAAGTAGTAACGTAACGCATCTAAACCGTAGCGGTCAATTAAAGTTACTGGATCGACAACATTTCCCTTTGATTTCGACATTTTACCGTCTTTCATTAACAACCAGCCATGAGCAAATACCTTTTTCGGAAGTGGTAGACCTAAAGCCATTAACATAATCGGCCAATAAATCGTATGGAAGCGAACAATTTCTTTTCCGACCAAATGCACATCTGCCGGCCAATATTTCAAGTATTTTTCATCATTTTCTGTGCCATATCCTAATGCTGTAATATAGTTCGTTAAAGCATCAATCCATACATAAATAACATGTTTCGGATCTCCTGGAACTTTAATCCCCCAGTCGAATGTTGTACGAGACACGGCTAAATCTTCTAATCCAGGTTTTATAAAGTTATTAATCATTTCATTTTTGCGGGATTCCGGTTGAATGAACTCCGGATTCTCTTCGTAATATTGGAGCAAACGGTCAACATATTTGCCCATTCGGAAAAAGTAAGATTCTTCTTTTACTTTTTCAACAGGACGGCCGCAATCAGGACAGTTGCCATCGACAAGCTGTCTTTCCGTATAGAAAGATTCACACGGTGTGCAATACCATCCTTCATACTCATCTAAATAAATATCACCTTGCTCAAGGAGTCGCGCGAAAATTTTTTCGACAACTTCTTTATGCCGCTCTTGCGTTGTGCGAATAAAATCGTCATAAGAAATATCGAGCTTTTTCCATAACTCTTGAATGCCAGCGACAATCTCGTCAACATACTGTTGCGGAGTAACGCCTTTTTCCTCTGCTTTTCTTTGAATTTTTTGACCATGCTCATCCGTTCCTGTCAAATACATGACATCATAACCACGAAGACGCTTATAGCGGGCCATTGCATCACCAGCTACTGTCGTGTATGCGTGACCAATATGTAATTTTCCACTCGGATAATAAATAGGTGTGGTAATATAAAACGTTTTTGTTTGTTTTCCCATGATTTTCCCTCCTCTATTTTAATATTAGAAGAAAAGCCCTCGCCCAAAGGACGAGAGCGATTATATTACTATTTTACATATTTTTTTCGTCTAATAAAAACATCTATTTCTTTTATTTCAACAAAATATACATAAAAATAATTTCTGCAGTTAATTTGTTTCTTTTACGACATAATGCTTAATTTTTTTACGAATATTATAAAGGAATATTTAGGAAAACACAAAACATGTCGAAATTTAGTTGAATTTTGTCGAATTATCACTATAATACTTATATCGGTTTGAAAACAAAAGTTAAAGTTTGTATAAACCATTTTTACAGAGTGCTTAAGTAGAAATCCTTTTATATCAATAATTTTCAAATACCAATATACATTTTTTTTAAATTTTACATATAAAAGGATTGACGTTTAATGGAAAGATTGATATGATTAATCCATAGAGTTTTGTCGAATATTGACGAAAAAATGATATAAATTACATGGAGAGGAGATTATTATATGAAATCTACAGGTATTGTTCGGAAAGTTGACGAATTAGGCCGCGTTGTTATTCCTATTGAGTTACGTCGCACATTAGGTATCGCTGAAAAAGATGCTTTAGAAATTTATGTTGATGATGAACTTATTATTTTAAAGAAATATAAACCAAATATGGCATGTCAAGTAACTGGTGAAGTGTCTGAAGACAACCTTAAGCTCGCTGACGGCAAAATCATTTTAAGCCGTGAAGGTGCTGAACAGCTTCTTAAAGAAATTCAAGCTCATTTACAATCAACAAAATAAAAAAAGTTTCTCTAGATTTTCTAGAGAAACTTTTTTATTTTCTATGATATTCTTGATATACTTCGCGCTTATTCATGTTTCTGTCTTTCGCAGTTTGTTTAATCGCTTCCTTCGGCGTTAATTGTTTTTCGTTTATATAGTAATTTACATGCTCAATAAGCGAAAAGTTTTGCCACCATTCTTCTTTACTTTGATTTTCTTCTTTTGTTCCTTCGACAAGGATACAAAATTCGCCGCGAATTTCGTTTTCCTTTGCCCATTGTAAAATGTTCTCTATATCGCCGCGAACGAACTCTTCAAATCGTTTTGTTAACTCGCGAGATAAAACCGCGCGTCTATTTCCTAAAACTTCATACATCATTTCCAATGTTTCTTGTAAACGGTGAGGCGCTTCGTAAAAAATCATTGTATCATGAATGTGTATTAACGACTCTAACTGCTTTCTTTTTTCTTTTTTATTACGGGCAAGAAAACCAAAAAAGTAAAAGTGCTCTGTTGGCAATCCAGAAGCAATCAACGCAGTTAATGCAGCATTAGCTCCTGGAAGAGGAATGACGATACAGTTTTCTCTTATTGCATCAACAACTAGCTCATAGCCGGGGTCAGAAATAGCTGGTGTCCCCGCATCGCTTACCAGTGCAACATTTTTCCCTTCAAGCAACCACTCTATAATTTTTTTTCCGCTTGTCATTTTGTTATGTTCATGATAGCTGACAACAGGGGTTGCAATTTCAAAGTGATTCAATAATTTTTTTGTCTGTCTTGTATCTTCGGCTGCGATTACATCAACTTCTTTCAGCACGCGTAAAGCGCGAAATGTAATATCTTCTAAATTTCCAATTGGAGTGGGAACAATGTAAAGCTTCCCAGTAACATGATTTTCCTCAAAGCTTTTCTGCTGTGAAAACATCTTTTTGCTCCTTTATAATAAATTGTTCCTTTTCTTTTCGCGATAATTGTTTAAACCGATACTCTGCTTGCAATGCCTCTCGCTTTGTTGGATATTTCCTAGAAAATATCAACTTTACTGGCGTGCGACTTCTTGTATATTTAGCGCCCTTTCCTTCGTTATGCCTGCGAATACGTGCTGATAAGTTATTGATATATCCCGCATAGTAACTGCCATCAGAACATTCGACAACGTAAAAATAGTGATCATTCTCCATAAAGAATTCGCTTTGTTTCCTCCGTATATTCATTATTGTCATTATACACAATAAGCGGCGGCAAGACTTTTAAATCCGGGTTACCATCTTTTATCCCTTCAATTAAAATCGTATTGGCTTCTTTTCCTAATTTCGGATAAACGAACCGGAGACGCTTTGGCTCTAATCGATATTGCCGCATTAATGTAACAATATCAAGCAAACGCCCCGGACGATGGACAAACGCCGCTTTCCCTCCTTGCTTCAACAATTGACTACTAACTCTAATTACATCTTCTAATGTACAGTAAATCTCATGGCGTGCAATGGCCAAATGTTCATTTTTGTTAATTTCATCTGCGCTCGGCGTTGGAAAATATGGTGGATTACAAGTTACGACATCGTATTTACTATAGCCTAATTGACTAGGTGCATCCTTTATATCTCCATGAATAATTTCAATTTGTTTTTCAAGCTTGTTATATTCGACACTTCTTTTTGCCATACTATAAATTCGCTCTTGAATTTCGATACCAATAATATTGCCCTTTGTCCTCTTGCTCAGCAACAGCGGAATAACTCCATTTCCCGTACATAAATCAACAATGTTTCCTTTTTGAATCGGCATATAAGCGAATTTAGCCAAAAGCACAGCATCTAGTGAAAAAGCAAACACGGACGGACTTTGAATAATACGTAAGTCCTCACCTAAAAGATAATCCAATCGCTCATCATGATACAATTCAACCATTTCCGATAACCTCTCTGCTTAAATTCTACACTCAAGAAAAGAGCCTCTCCCGCTTTGGAAAGGCTATAAAAACTGTTAATTATTTTTATTTAAAAAAGATAAACAAAACAAACAATCTCCTTCTTTTCTTACACTTCCGTAATGAATATGACAAATGTGAAATCCTTCCTGATAAAGGCGTGCCAAATTATCGTATCCTTCTCCAATATCTACTTGCTTTCTTTCCTTCTTATTTTTGCTATTTTTTCCTTTTCTTTTTGATGCCTTCGTTTCCCCTGAAGTTTGTTCAAGCCGACGGCGTAAATGCTCATTTTCCATTTTTAAATGTTGATTCTCCTCCAGCAGCTGGGCAAGATGTTCTTTCAGCTCACCAAGCTGGCGATATAAATGGCTAATTTGTTCTTCCATACTTGCTACCGATTGAAATAACTCTTTCTTATCCACGTAATCCACCTCATTAATCTGTGGCTTGAATCGATAGGACTCCTTCTTTAATTAATTCATCAATTGTATATTCAACCACACGCTCACGCTCTGTTAATTCTACTTGTAAAACTCTCTCTAAAATATTCAAACCAACTACTCTTCCAAGCCCATGCGGAGTTTCAATATATTCACCGAGATCTGGAAGCTGTTCTTTTGCCGTTTCGTACTCATCATTTTCATATTTTAAACAACACATTAAACGACCGCAAAGACCAGAAATTTTTGTTGGATTTAGCGATAAATTTTGATCCTTTGCCATTTTTATCGATACAGGATCAAAATCTCCTAAAAACGTCGAACAGCATAATATTCGCCCGCATGGACCTATGCCGCCTAACATTTTTGCCTCATCGCGCACACCAATTTGCCGTAATTCAATACGAGTACGGAAAATAGCCGCTAAATCTTTAACTAACTCCCTAAAATCAACCCGACCATCAGCGGTGAAATAAAAAATAACTTTATTGCGGTCAAATGTATATTCTACATCGACAAGCTTCATATCAAGACCGTGTTCTTCAACCTTTTTTAAACAAATTTCATACGCTTCTTGAGCTGCTTTTTTATTCTCTTCAACAATCAGCTTGTCTTTCGGCTCAGCAATACGAATGACTTTTTTTAACGGCAAAACAACATCATTTTCATCAACTTGCTTTTTATTAATAACGACCTTGCCGTATTCAATTCCTCGAACCGTTTCGACAATAACATACTCACCCGTAGGAATCGTTAAATCCCCTGGATCAAAATAATAAATTTTCCCCGCCTTTTTGAAGCGGACACCGACTACATCATACAAACGTTAATCCCTCCTGCAACTTTAGCACTAATTGCTCCATCAAAAGCTGTGGGTTCATATTTGTATTTAAACGTGCTTTTGCTTGTAAAATAGCTGTCATATTTTCTGCAATCCGCTTCTGTGACAAAGTAAGAGCTAATTGATTTAAATAACTGATCTGGTCTTTGTAAACTACTTTTTCCGTTTCCCCTAATTGAATATATATTAAATCTTTATAAAGATATAATAACAAATCTAACCCCAAATCGATTTGTTGCTTTTCCGCAAAATGTTGAATCCATTGTTCCTGAACAATAAAAAGGGCTTGTAAATAATTTTTGTGCAATGCTTCATATAATTGTAACACTATTTTTCGTGCTTGCGCAAACCAATCATCTCGACTTAATTCGAGAGCATGTTCTCGATTGTTTGTGACATAGGCAGCAAGGAGTGCAAAATGAGATGGAATATGTTGCTCTTTCAAGTAATCGGCAATGGCGTTTGGTGGGAGTGGTTTGAAAGATAAAACTTGGCATCGCGAAACAATGGTGTTCAACATCCGATGATACTGTTCGGTTAATAGAATAGCCACTGTTTGGGAGTTAGGTTCCTCTAAAAACTTCAATAAGCTATTCGCTGCATTAACAGTCATCCGATCAGCATGTTCAATAATATAAAGCTTTCGGTTAGATTCGACGCCTGTCTTTGAAAACTCTGCTTGTAAAGCTTCAATTTGTGCTTTCTTAATCGATTGACCATCCGGCTCAATTACATGAACATCCGGATGGTTCCCAGAGTCAATTCTTCGGCAGTTGATACAGTTATTGCAAGGCTTGTATCCGTTGCGATTTATACAAAATAAACTCTTTGCAAATAAAATGCTGACATCTTTCTTTCCGGTACCGCGTTGTCCTTCAAATAAATAAGCGTGAGCAACCCGTCCTTTTTGAAGGCTCTTTGCAATCATTTTTAACACCGTAGGCTGATATTGTTCAAGTTGCTCCCATACAATCGACACTGTCATCACTCTCTTATCATTTATTGTTTATTTTAACACGTTTTCATTTGCTCATCATTTTATGTTTAATGGAAGAACCTCTTGCATCTTCCTATAACTATGATTGAATTCTTTGCATAATAATCTTTGCTGTTTCTTCAAATACTTCATGAATCGTTCGATTAGCATCAACTTGAATAATTCTATCTTTAAACCGTTTTACTAACTGCAAATACCCTTCACGGACTTTATAATGAAATGAAAAACTTTCCATATCAAGACGATTGATTTCACGTAATTTGTTTTTATTAATCCGCTCTAAACCGATTTTTGGATCCAAATCAAAATAAATGGTTAACGAAGGCATACATCCGTTAATCGCAAATTCATTAATCGCTAACACCTCATCGATCCCTAACCCCCTTGCAAATCCTTGATAAGCAAGAGAGCTATCAATGAAACGGTCACATAAAACAATTTTCCCCTCGTTAAGCGCTGGTACAACTCTCTCGACTAAATGCTGTCTTCTCGCCGCAGCATAAAGCAGTGCCTCTGTGCGCGCATCCATGCTTTTATGTTCAGGATTTAAAATAACAGCACGGATCTTCTCAGCAATTTCAATTCCTCCCGGTTCACGAGTTGAAATAACTTCAAAGCCTTGTTCCGTTAAAAATTTCTCTACTAATTTGATAATTGTCGTTTTCCCCGCTCCATCCGGTCCTTCAAATGAGAAAAAGTGGCCTGTCATGATTGTAAATCTCCCTTCAGTTCTAAACTAGCAATACTTTCACATTTCGAATACTTCTAATTGATTAAACGACAAAAGCTTTCCCCCTTGGAATCGGGAGCCACTATGTTTTAGATAGTTAATTAACTCAATATGTTCTTTCGTAATCATTTCTCCTATAAATAAAATCGGAATCCCCGGTGGGTAAGGAATAAGCATTTCCGCAGCTATCAATCCTTCTGCGTTTTCTAAAGAAACTACTTTTTTAGGTAAGTTTTTCAACTTTTTATAGGAATATGACTGAGAAACTAGTGGCAAAGTATACGGTAACAATAAATTTATATAAGATGGATCATATTGAATTCCTCGTAAAGCATGTTTTATTTTTTTACTTATCTCTTTAAAATTTTTTAATAACGCCAAAGGATAAACAAAGAGCACATTAAAAGGATCAGCTAATTCCGTAAATATTCCCTCTTTTTCTAACAATGACTGTAATTGATAACCAGATAAAGCGCTTCTTGTCTGCACGGTTATTTTCAATAAATCTGTTGTAATAACCGGGTCGGTTGATTCTACTACTGTAATACAATCTATCTCTTTTAACAATCCTTTAAAATGCTGAATTTGCTCACTAATTTGGTTGATATCCTCCTGCGATAAGTTAGCTAAATAGTTTCTCGCTAAATCAAGTGAGGCCATAATCGGATATGAAGGGCTGCTAGATTGGAAAACTTGCAAAAAATACTTTACCTTCTCTTCATCTACTAGTTGACTGTTAAAATGCAAATAAGAACCCATTGTCATCGCCGGCAATGTTTTATGTGCCGACTGAACGACTAGATCAGCACCGCACGCAACCGCTGTTTTCGGAAAAGGAGTTCCTAAAGCAAAGTGAGCCCCATGTGCCTCATCAACGAGAACAGGTATACGATAAGAGTGGGCTAATTTGACAATTTCCGTTAGATCGATAGCCATTCCATAATAATTAGGATTCGTTAAAATTAAAGCAACAGCATCTGGGTGACGTTCTATTGTTTCTTTAACAGTATTATAAGAAACATACGAAGCGACACAAACATCTCGATCAAATTCTGGAGAAATAAAAATAGGTTCTGCACCAACTAGCTGCAACCCATTAATAATGGATTTATGACAATTTCGCTGGACAATTACTTTTTTATTTTCTTCACAAGCCGCAAAAATCATTGTCAAATTTCCAGAAGTTGAACCATTCACTAAAAAAAATGTTTTTTGTACTCCAAAAAACTCAGCGGCTAACATTTGCGCTTCGGCAATAACGGATTCTGGTTGATGCAAATCATCTAAACCGCTCAGCTCAGTTACATCTATATGTAATAAGTATTTGTAGTCTTCTTTCCCCATGTCTGTAAACACTGTTCCATACTTATGGCCTGGAACATGAAACGAAACAGGATTTGATAAAGAGTGATGCTTTAAAGCTGTGTATAAAGGTGTTTGTTGTTGTCTATTCATATTTTCTCATCCTTTTTTCATTTTTCAATTAATATATTAAAATAAAAAGGTCCTTAATGGCAGGACCTTATGCTTCATGAATATATCTCTTTGTTTCGAATTTTTTTTAGTTGCTGCAAATAAAAGCGGTATTTGGGGTTATCTGTATCCGTTTGTATTATATCTTTTTCACAGTCCGAACAAATAAATTTTGTATATAAATGAATCCCTTTTAATTTCGGCTGCTCACATATGATGCATGTCTCTTCAATAAATTGATTAGTTGTAGACGAATGCATTTCTCCACCTCCCACTCATCATATTTTCCAAATTTTTAAGTTTATATACTCATAAAATATGTTTTCGATTTGATGTTCGTGTTTGCCCATTTTTATAAGAAGTAAAATAATTATTAATGAAACGAATAGCACTTTTATTCTCCATTATCTCTGCCTTTCCAGGGAAAGCTTACGAGTGGAACAAAAAAACAGAGGTTAAAACGAAATCGTTTTAACCTCTGTTCTTCATTCGCCTGGCAACGTCCTACTCTCGCAGGGGCGCTGGCCCCAACTACCATCGGCGCTGGAGAGCTTAACTTCCGTGTTCGGGATGGGAACGGGTGTGACCTCTCCGCCATCGTCACCAAGCCATCTACTTTGTTTTCACTTCTCTGCAGGCTTGCGCCGAGGAACCCATCATCGTAG
>DASQMX010000028.1:0-1684 GCA_035645275.1 Anoxybacillus sp. | reverse complement strand
GGGGAGATGTCTAATCTGTGCAGTCCCGGCGCCGACAATCAGCTTTGGATGTTTCTATTCAATTAGTTTCCCCAACGAGTGGGGAGTGTGTATACTACCGCCCTCGTATGCAACTCCTGGTTAGATAACTTTCCATTCAATTAGTTTCCCCAGCGAGTGGGGAGTCCTTGCCCTCAATATGAGCAATGGTGCCATGAAGAGTCACTGTTTCCATTCAATTATAGCCTTTCTCAAAAAGATGAGGTACAATAACAGCAGTGTGTAAACCAATTAAAAATATTTGACGGTGTAACTTGCCCGAAGGCAAACTCTATGGCTGTTCCTAATTCTTGATAATTAGTAGTCTTGATAGAACGGAGAAGGATTTTAAGTTTTGACCACAGATTTTCAATTGGTGAAAAATCTGGTGAATAAGGTGATAAGTATATTAATTTTGCCCCGGTTTTTTCAATCGCTTTTTTCACTTCTTCTCCCAAGTGAATGGGACAATTATCCATCACTACACAAGCGCCTTTCCATAGTTTTGGCACAAGCTTTCTGATCATAAAAGCTTCAAATGTAATTGCATCAGTTCCGCCTATTAGATTAACCGATGTCAAAATCTCATTAACTGACATTGCTCCAATTATTGAGACATTTTTGCCAGGTTTAGTTGGTTTTTGCCCCCTGGCTCTTTCACCTTTTAAAGACCTAGCATATAACCTAACCATTGCCAAATTAACTCCCGATTCGTCAAGGAATATTAAGTCTTTCAAATTAATCTCTTTAATTGTTTTCCAGAACTCACATCGCAGGAGTTGAACTCGCTCTGTGCCTTTACCTGAAGGGAAAAGAGTTTTTTTTGACAGTAATATCTAAGAGTTTTATCATTCTTCCTATTGTTGCTCTACTAACGGAAAATCCAATTCTCCTATAAAGTAAATAACGGAGCTCTTCAAGAGTCGCATCATTATTTGTTTCAACCAATTCTGCCAAGATGAGTAGTTGCTCTGCATTCAATTTGCCTTTGACTCCACATCGGTCAGTTCTCGGAGTAATATTTTTTGTTTCACGATATTGTTTAAGTAATTTTTGTACAAAGCTCAAGGCTACAGAAAAACGCTTAGCTAGTGCTTTTTGTGAAATGGGTTCAGCATGATAAGTATCAAGGATTTTTTGCCTAAAATCAATCGAATAAGCTTTCATTTTTAATGTATGAAGTTTGGTACAAGTAAACGTGTTGTGAGTCAAGCAGATCGTGCTTTCAAAAAAAATGCTATTATGTGTGGTATCGCTTTCGCGTTGCTTTACTGAACCATGTAATTCTAGTTCATTTCAGCGGATATTCTCTGTTTTATCCTCACGAGTGAGTGTTAGTAACATGATACCTCATCTTTCTGACAAAGGCTATAGGTTTGTTTAACAACGCACCCAATCGCAATAAAAAAGAAGTCATCGCTCCCTATGAACGAAAAAAAGATGAGGAAACGCCACCAGAGAATAAACCACAAATTTAGGAACAGATTGTCAACTTTATTTGACGGACAAAATGTGTGAGTTCAGACTAGAGACTGCGCGAGTTTGGACAGCATAAAGATTGGGATTTTGATTAGGTAGGAGGCTGAATGTCCGATCGACTTTTAGAAGAACTTCCCGACGTTGACTGTGAAGAGTTTGGCGAGATATTGGAAACGCCAAGGGAAGA
>DASQMX010000027.1:0-5946 GCA_035645275.1 Anoxybacillus sp. | reverse complement strand
CTTTCAACCAAGAACCATGCGGTTCTTAGTGTTATCCGGTATTAGCTCCGGTTTCCCGAAGTTATCCCAGTCTGCAGGGCAGGTTGCCCACGTGTTACTCACCCGTCCGCCGCTAACCTCAGGGAGCAAGCTCCCTTTGGTTCGCTCGACTTGCATGTATTAGGCACGCCGCCAGCGTTCGTCCTGAGCCAGGATCAAACTCTCCAAAAAAGAGTTGTCTAGCTTCTGTCTAGCTTCAGCTCGCAGCGCCTCGTGGAAAATAACCTTCCTCCGTCGACATACAAGCATGTCTCGTCGGAAGAACATTTTCCTTCCGGCGCTAAACGCTCGCTTCCGCTTTTCTTATTGTCTAGCTTCAGCGCCTAGCTCTCTTCTGCCAAATAACCTTCCCCCTCGAAGTGCAAGCACTTCTACAGGTGAAGAACATTTGGCTTCGAGAGCTAACCACGGCGCTTCCGCTTTTCTTTGTGGACGCTTCGTTTTGTTCAGTTTTCAAAGAACATTTGTTTCTATCGCTCACACGCGACTTTTTTAATATATCAATTTGATTTTGTTTTGTCAACAACTTTTTTATTCCCCCCTCGCTTAACAGCGAGGATTTTAATTATATCTTTTACTTTCAATTTTGTCAACAGTCATTTTTGTTTTTTCACTTGATTACTCATAATCGACATTTTTCAATGTATCACTTCAATTGATAATGTGAACTGCGTGACTGTGTTATCAATACTATATCATTCTACACAACGTGTCAATTGGTACTATCTGTAAAATAAATATAAAAACATCGTTCCCTTCATTCGCGCACGACGTTTAAATGTAATTTTCTATCTGCACTGAATAGTGACAATACCAGTTAGTCGTATTTCCCACTATATTACTGTTCATGTCCGTTTCCCTATGACGTTACCGATAAAAGAAGCTAACGAATCATCGTATACATCCCTATCATGTGCCGTCACAACAAATCGAATGTCTGTTCACTTGTGTTGCGAAAATAAAACAACCACTTTCCTTATTCTATTTTCAAAAACGAGGTACATCACAGAACCATAGGCATCTTTTCTTGCTTCACTATTTCGAGGATGAATTGGTGAAATAAAAAAGATTCCCTTAGTCTCTCTAAGTAAATATTTGTTGTCGCAATGCTGCTATGCCCCATTTTTTTGACGTACAATTGACAGCGGTACATCTTTACTAAGCGAAGCGGTACAAAAACTATGGGCGAAATATCCTCATTCATGCCACTTTTATAAACCGCTCTTTCGACAATCGAAACAGCGTCGTGTATGATAATCCTATCTTTCTTCTTAATTTGTATAATGACTTTTTTTGATACTCTCTGCTTCTCTATCCATGGTGCTAAATGTGTAACATAACCGAACTTTAAATTTCTTCCCCAAAAATTTAATCATCGTACCGCTGAACGATTCGCATATCTTTCACGCATTTCAAAATTTTATATCATGCAAATCATCCATTGAATGTACATTCGAAATTATCAACATGGCTGTCTCAAAAGCCAAGGGTCAGACCCCACAACACAATATATAGAACATAATGTTAGATAAATAATCTGTATATTGTTAAACGCACGTGAGGTCAGACCCTTATGAGACAGCCTCTCAAAGAGGTAATTGTTGTCGACTGCTAGCTTCTGGTGGTTTTTCTAGCCATCCGTTTTTAATCATAATGTTTCCCCAAATAGCACTTATTTTTAAATCTCTCAAAATGGCTGCCTCGCAATGACCGATTATATCTGCTCTCATACTGGTAGATAATGCGGTGCCATAATAAGACATTGCCGCTCCGAATAAAAGTCCGCTATGTGTCATCATAAATTTATCTGAAAAAGGTGAAATTAAAGAATTTGTCAGTTGATTATCTAATAAAGGAGGAGAATGCAAATTTTCTTCATGTAAGATAGATGAAAAGATGCGAATGTGTTTGTTCGCTAATTTTACACCTTTTTCCATAAAATCACGCACTTCTTTATTCTTAGTTACTTGCATAAAACCAAGTAAGATAGCTTTTGCCAAAATACTTTTCTTTAAATTAAAATAAATGTTTCCGCATTCAATGACATTTAACTTTCTTCGTTTGCCGATTACATCAATTGCATAACTTATATCTGTAATGAATTCAATTTTATGCGCAGGCGAAAAACCAGGTGGTTTATCGTACAGTCTTTTAGATAAAAGAACCTCAATCGATTGATTATAAACATTCATCGCATCAAGATTACATTGATAATAAAAATCACGAATGTCTTTCCGAATGGAAACACTAAAAGACAAATTATGTCCAGTTAATCCATGAAGCGTCATATTAAAAAGATATTCCAACCAAAAATTATCTGTAAACAATGGAGGAGCATTTAAATTTACATCTTCGTCTGTAAAACCAATGGGTATCGGAAAATCTTCTTTTTGAAAAAAAGACTTGAGTTCATTCACATGCTTTTCTGACAAATCAAGCGATAATTGATAAACGGAACGAATTTCAGGGTCTTTAATTGTTGCTAGTATATATTTACAGGCACAAACCGATGAAGTTTCCTGCAAATATTGCATCCATAAACTTGCAATTTCAGAAGAAGTTAATCGAGAAGAGTTTCCATTCAATATTGTTTACCTCCAATGATTAAATCCTTGTAATATCTGTAAGGATAGTTTAGCGTATAACAATGATTTTATACCCCGATTATTATTAAAAAGGAAAGATATGAGGTAAAAAACAGGAGAAAGAAGGAGACGTTGTAAGAAAGAAATAAAAAGATAAGGAATGGAAACGATATACCTTTCCTCTATGACTGATAACAACAATCTTTTAGAAAATAGTCTTTTAAAAAGAGACATTTTAACAATAATTGTTTCGAAATTGGTGATCACCCTGTCACATAGGGGACTTCTGGCAAAGAAAGTTGGTCGCTGTACTGAAATAAAGAGGATACATTTTGTTAGACAGGGCATGTTGGCTGATAAAATTGCAAATGATGAGATTGAAACTGGTTTTTTGGTCACTGGACGGGTGGATTTTTTGTCCTTTTTTGCATCCATTATGCGTTTTGTAACACGTTTCTTTATTTCGAAGAAGCTCCATCTGTTCTAAAAGATCGATGAAGAGGCGTCATTTGTAAAAGAAGGTATTGACTATACATCATCTCCTTAAAAATGAACTCTTGTTTCTTTTCGCAAATGCTTAATGATGTGCTATTCTAATGATGAAAAAAGAAAAAAGAGAAAAGGTGTTTGGCATGAAATCATACATAGTCGTTGGAGGCGGAATTTTAGGAGCATCTACCGCTTATCACTTAGCAAAAGAAGGAGCAAAGGTAACATTAGTAGATAGAGGTGACAAAGGACAAGCAACGGATGCTGCAGCTGGGATTGTTTGTCCATGGGTTTCCCAGCGTCGCAATAAAATTTGGTATCGCTTAGCGAAAGGTGGAGCGAGATTTTATCCTACTTTAATCGAAGAACTTAAATCCTATGGTGAAACGGAAACAGGATATGAGCGTATAGGAGCCATCTGTCTCCATACAGATGAAGAGAAGCTTCAAAAGATCGAGGAAAGAGTATTACTACGTCGTGAAGACGCACCAGAAATAGGCGAAATTACGCGACTGTCTCCGGAGGAAACAAAAGCATTATTTCCGCCATTGGCAGAGGAATATAGCTCCATTCACGTCAGTGGTGCCGCTCGCGTCAATGGAAGAGCACTTCGCGATTCCTTAATTCGGGTAGCGCAAAAGCTTGGGGCTACTTATATCAGAGGAAACGCAAAACTTATTCACGAAGGTTCTCAAGTCATCGGTATCGAAGTAGAAGGAAGACAATATGTTGGAGATGCCGTCATTGCAACGGCCGGAGCGTGGTCAAAAGAGCTGCTTCTACCGTTAGGCATTGAATTTTTAGTGGTACCGCAAAGAGCACAAATCGTTCATCTCGAAAGGCCAGAAGGAGATACAGACAACTGGCCCGTTGTCATGCCGCCCAATAACCAATATCTCCTTGCCTTTAAAGATGGCCGTATCGTTGTCGGGGCTACTCATGAAGATGGGGTTGGCTTCGACTACAGAGTAACGGCCGGTGGATTGCACGAAGTATTAGACAAAGCTTTAACCGTAGCTCCAGGACTGACAAATTGTACTCATCTTGAAACAAGAGTTGGTTTTCGTCCATACACACCTGGGTTTCTTCCGGTCTTTGGAGCGCTGCCTGGTTTTAAAGGCATCTATGTCGCCAACGGATTAGGCGCATCAGGACTTACAGCGGGTCCTTACTTAGGTTCTGAACTGGCAAAGCTTGTGCTCGGAAAACCAACAGAACTAGACCCTTTTGACTATGATGTCGCTGGGGCCATTAAAAAAATACAATAAACTAATTGAATGCTATTAACACCGATTATTATATGATGCTCTGACGAAACGAAAAAAGATGAGAAACGAAATGATAACACCGTAGAAAAGACCGCTTCTAAATAACGGGAGCGGTCTTCTCAATTTCTAGATTTCTTTCATCCAGTGATACTTCATCAGAAGAGGTGTCTTTATAGCTCGACTCACAATGTCTATTGGAATCCGGCGAAATAGAAGGTATTTCTCATTTGAAGAACATTTTCCCTATAGCATTAGGCTCTCTCCTCCATCTTTCTAATGTTAATTGAACTTCTCAGGTTCTATTTCACTAGTTTTGCTTCTACTAGGGCCAACAAGTCCTGTAATTGTATTTCTGCCATTGATGATAGACGGTGTACGTGTCCAGAAAAATCTAGAAAGCTAGTAACAGGATTCGGTACAATCACACAATGCAGACCCGCCTTAATGGCTGCGGTGAGACCGTTTTTCGAGTCTTCAAACGCTAAAGCCTCATATGCTTCAACTCCCAGATCCTGTATCGCACGCAAATAAAGCTCTGGATCAGGCTTTACTCTCTTTACATCATCTGATGTTTTCATAACTTCGAAAAATTCCTTTATTCCAAACTTCTCCAAAAACCCTTCAACCCATCTTCTACTAGAGCTTGACGCAAGGGCAATTTTCAAACCACACTCCTTTGCCGCTTTTAAGTAATCCAATACTCCTTCACGAAGCTGCAATTGACTCATTTTATGTTGATATCGTTCATTAGTTTTTCGTTTAATTTCAATACGATTAATGGGCTTTCGCGCAATTTTGGCAAGTCGTTCAAACAATACATCGTCTGTTGTTCCGATAGAAATCGCAAAGTCTTCGATCTTCAAATCACAATCGTACTCGACCATTACTTCTTTAAACACATCAAACCAAACTGACTCTGTATCGACAATTAATCCATCAAAATCAAAGACAATCGCTTTAATCATTTTCCCTTTCCTCCGCTTTATAGTGTATTATCTTAAGTTCTTAATAAGGCTTTGCTGTTTCCATCCAAAAAATAAAACAACCGGTAAAGTCCATCACCTGAATTTATGAAATTAACATTAAGATATTTCAATAAATAGTAAAAATAATCCTTTTATTAGATTTATAATTATGACGCTAAATGTTTCTATAAATACAACATGTTTCATTCAAAATACTTATTTTTATAAAAAAATACCTATTAAACCATGTGTGACATTTGTTCAATTTTTACTTTAGGTACATCCGAGGCGTGACACTAGGAACCTAATCTTTTAAAAAAACATTTCCATTGTAGGTTGTGTCCAGGCACTGTGAGCAACCAAACGAACATCTTTATTCGTAAACAGATATCTCGTCCTAATTGCCTATGAACCTCTCCCACCTACACTTCGCTTAGAGGTGGGAGATGAATCGGAAGTTTTTTTCTTTCTAAAACCGAACATACGTGCTATAATATTCTTGTCACACATTCGATGAAAGGAGGAACCTCTATGCTCCGCGGGCAAAAAGTGTCCTTTCGTGCATCGAAAACGGATCTCAAGCGGCTCTTCGCCTGCAAT